>DATCHW010000049.1:0-3048 GCA_036508135.1 Ignavibacteria bacterium | reverse complement strand
TCCAAATTTTATTAGAATTATTTTCATCCCATTCAAAACCGATGCATTTTAATAGAATGTCTAATTTATTATTTTCTTCCCTCATGGATTAAGTATATATCCAGCATATACAGTTGTCAAGATTGAAATTGATTATTATTGCATAACATTGGCTTAACCTGTCTTTTCGCGCCCGTAGGGTTTGGCGCGCAGTTTGCTAACGAACGAAGCGAGCGCAAACTGCGTGACAAAGAAAATATCAGGTTGAAGCAGTTGTTAGGTGAATGATATTTTCAATAAATATTCTTGTCTGATATTAGTAATTTGTGTCGTGTTCATTTTATTCAAAACCAAGTCCAAAATCTATAATATTTTCTGGTGTATAATACTTAGGCCCACCTCTTTCTACTGATACGTATCCACCAAATATCCAGCCCTTAATTCCATTATAATTTATTTTCAACCATCTATCATTTTTTCCATCTATTGTTTCTGTTTCCTCAGTTGCTTCTAAAACATTCAAGTTTATTTGTGGATTCCCATTAGGAGATGGAATAATTTTTGATATAACATAACTACCAATTATCCCCGGTTTATCTCGTATGTTTAATACTTCCCAAACTGTTACCAACTGATATATCATTTTTCGTATTGTCCAGCTTTTACCATTTTCGATACTTCTAAGTATTTCCCATCTATTATTAAAATATGGATCACAAAACTGTGCACTTTCATATAAGTTTTTATTAAAAAAAATCCAACCAGATACTTTATTATCAGTGCTAATATTCAACCAAACATAATAATGGTCGTTTTTCTTTGCTTCAGCAATTTTGTATATATTTATATAATCTCCCATTTTTAATTCACCAATTAATATACCTGCTGAAGAATAGCTATCGTATATTGAGAGATTTTCCTTTTCTGCTAAATCTCCAATTTGAACTCTTTGATTATGTTTTCTGATTACCCAACTGATATTATCATCTATTGTTTGATTAATAATTGTACCATTACCACTAGAATAATTACCTTGCTCTCCAAAAACATTTGAACTAAGTATTAAAAATAAGAAAAGAATAATAGCATGCTTTTTCATAATTCCCTCTTTTTCTGAATTGTATAATAATTAATATCTGCGCGAAGCGTCCACCTAACGAAAAGCTCAGTCGGAGCGGACCGCGATCGGCTGTAGCGGATTGTTGGCAGATTTAGTAATTTTAAAAAAATATAAACCTTACTGCCAGAGCTGCTAAACCTAGAACACCAATAATAATTCCTATACTTCTCCAAGTACCCCCGGCACCTAGTACCATATCTCTAATGCGTTCCTTTGTTCTCTGATAAGCAATTACGGGTGCAACAGACAATAAACAAATTATTAATCCAACAATAACGCCAAAGAGACTAAAAAAGAAAAAACTTTTTTTAAAAACGAGTCCCCAAATACCTATAGCAACCCCATAATAGATAATTAAACGCAATGAAACTAAGATTGCGGTCAATACAGCTTCCATTCTATGAATTGGCGTACCCAAAGCATTTATTTCTTCACCTAGTTCTTTCATTACATTTATGTCTCTTGTGTCTTTGCCTTGCGATTCGGCTTCGGCGATTATTTTGTCAGCTGAATCGGCTCTTACTTGTAATGTTTCCAAAAAGAAAAAATCTTTTTCCTTAATAAGCTTTGATACATCGCTCAATCCAAATAGCTGGCCAGCCCTATATTTCCCATTCATGTAATTCCGCCTTGAATATAAATCGGCTAGAATGAGTTCTCTTTTGTTTAAATCTTCAACTTTTATCATTTTCAATTAGCCCCTGATTTGATACGCCATAACGAAAAAATCAGCCGGAGCGTAAGCGATCGGCTGTATTGCTTTTGTTATAAATTTGTTTTGTATTCCAAGACATTTTCTGCGAATACAATTCCGAAGTCACTAATTTTTAGATTTGTTCCACCATCAAGCAATTGAATTAAGGTGGCGAAACCACACAATGCTAAGTTTTGATGTGTACTTTCGTCCATCGCGTGCGCTGCATTATTATAAAATGTATTGAATTCTTTAATATCACCAATAAAGAGATGGTCAATTGCAAAATTTATTTTTTGAAGCTGGTTATATGATATTTTGTCATACAAATAGGCTTTAAAGGCATTTGCTATAATTTTGGGTTTCTCAAAATCATCAACCCTTTCCAATAGCAACATTATTTTTCCACCAACGTCCGTTTTATAATCGGAATCTCTTTCTAGCTTTTCAATTAATTTGATTCTCTCGTTTAATGGAATATCTTTTAAATTCCACAAAAAATTGCCGAGCTTTTTAAGAAAAAGAATATCCTTTACTGTGAATCCCAATTTAATGATTTTTATAATAGAACCAATGACCGGAACATCTTTTGCAACACCTTCCAACTCAGATAATTGATCGAAAGCTAGTTCGCTGAAGTCGGTCGCTAATCCTTCAAAATCAGATTTTCTAATTGTATCAAGCAAAGAGTTACTAATTTCCTGATTATTCATTTTGCTGTTCCTCATTTATAACGTAAAGCTAAGCCGCCGCGCCGGTGTCTTTGATGAAAACCGTCTAAAGTTCCCGCGGTCGGCTTGAGTGACTGGTTGGGCAATCTTTTTTATCCGATGTCAGTGGCTAATACCTTGTGTCAACTCTACATTTTAAATAATTAAGTATCCTGTCCCCGGAACTTCCGCAGTTTCCACTTTTGCGTTGATGTAGTCTACCGAGCTATATGGGCCGGGATGGGTAGCACCGCCTAGGATACCATAAGTATACGAAAATTTGGTTTCCTTATCCATTCCCTGAATCCGTCCCGTATCGACGGCCTCCCGCGCGATATTCATCTTATGGAAGGGTACGCAACCGAATAAAAGTGTAACTGCAACGATGAGTATTATTGTTTTCATTGTTTCTCCTTCTAACGCCAAGTTGAGCCGCAAAGCGAAGCTTTGTCGGTCTCGAACTTGATGTTAGACGTCTCCAATTCTTATGACGCTATCAAAGCAAACTCTTGCTAATCGGGTTACTCAACTCCCCTATCCTGTCA
>DATCHW010000048.1:0-5021 GCA_036508135.1 Ignavibacteria bacterium | reverse complement strand
ATGAAAACATTGAATACAATAAAAAACTTATGAACATTGGAAAAACATAATCAATCGCCAGCATTTAAAGAAAATCAATTCATAGAAATTTGTCTAACGAATCTAGATAAGGATGGCTCTCGATGTTGTATTATATAGGCTGAATAGTTACTAATATAATAGATAATACTGTTACAGTAGAAAGTAAGTCTCTCTCTCAAATTAAGAATTTGGGGTTACAGGTTACAGTGGAGGGGTAATTATGTTAACCGAATACGATTATACGTGTAAACTTTATGGTTACACTGAATTTACAGTTATTAACACAGGTTACACATGTGAGGTGGAAATACGATTCAAGAAGTTGATATAAATGAAATAAAGTCAATATATGACCCAGCGGCTAAATTTTATCTGTGCTGTGAAGTCCCTCAATCATTCATCTATTTTGACAATTATTCGAGCTGTCCGGTGTTTTATGCTCCAATGAGTCGGGAACGAAAAGCTGGTTTAATCTCAAAAGAAGAATTTGAAATGAAGTATAGAAAGCAAATTAAAAATCCAGTTTGTATTGATTTAGTCGGATATATGAGAAATTTAAATCAAAATATATATTTGGTCACTGACGTCTAATGCGGGACATTATTGTCTATAATAGATGATATGTAATTATTGCGCGTCGTTTTTTTCGATGCCTCAAATTATGGGTTCTAACTCCAACCCCAAATTTAATTTGCACGACGTTCTTGAACGAAGAAGGCACGCACATACTAACATCTTAAATTCCAAAAGCCACCCGTTAAGTACCGTATTCAAAATTTTTATTTTTTTTTCTGTTTATAGAATTCTGTAAAAAAGATGGTAAGAAGCATTATTTATCTAAAAAAACAGGTTCTAAAATCAAATTGTTTTTGAGGCTGGTATGATTGTGTTACATTGATCCAAAACCGATTTAATTCATATCTACCAACGTCCATTTTTATGAATGGTGTCATTATAAAGGTCACCACCTGATATTGTGTTATTTTTCCATAGTACCACTTTTATACACAAACTGACATACTATGTAATTAGAATTTAACAAAACTTAACACACTGCCCTCGCGCTGCTGTTTTTACTGAATTTACTCTTTTCCCCTCTAGGCGTAGCCTTTATCTCATGCCGCCGATACTAAAAAGCCCGCCGATCATAGCTGTAATTCCAATTAAAAAAGCACAAATACAGAACCATTTAAACCATTTACCGATAACGTCAAGCCCATATCGAAAAACATTTAACGGGTAGATAAACACAATTCCCCTAAGTATACCATTAAAAATGTCAGGGACTATCCACCAATGCCGATCAACTTGGCATTCTTTGAATACGCCATAGGATACCAAAACAAAAAGTACGTAATAAATCAGTAAACAGATTTTATTAAAAAGCCATTCAACTTCAACACCATTTTCAGATAAAGAAATCTCCATAGACAAAACCCTAATTTTAATAATCATTCTTTACAGAATATATTATTTACGAAATCTTTTTTTACTGTGAAACATGTAAAACATTATGCCTCAAGATTCAGTTCATGTCGGTGCGCGTATTCCGAGAGATTTGTACAACAAGTGTAAAACAGATTATAACAATATGACTACCGCTATTATTGCCGGTTTAGAATCTTTACATGAAAACAATTGTAAAACAGATGAGAACAATTATAAAACAGATGAAAACACCTGTTCAACAACTGAGAACAATGACAGAGAGCTGAGAGCACAATTTGAAGAAAAAAATACAAAGATAAAAGAATTACAGGATCAACTCAAAGTCAAAGATGATCAGATAACGGTAAATGATGGGCATCAAAATAATAGAATCGAGGATTTAAAAAATAATATCTACTTGCTTGATAACCAGTTACGCACTAAGGATGACCAGATCGAAAAGTTAAATGAGAATATGCATAAAACAGCAGTCCACATTCAATCGTTGATACAGGAAAATAGCAGGCTAAACACTAAATTATTCCCGGAAAATACAGAAAAAAAGAAGCCATTTTGGAAATTCTGGTGATAGCACAGGAGAATGGAGAAAAACTTCTGTGTAATCGAGTCAAGAATTTTGGTTAACCGTTTTATTATCACTTACTAAATGTATAAAAGTGCTTCTTAATGTACAAGTTTCAAAATAGTCTCAATGCTTACGCATATGTGTATATTCCCTTGGCAAAGATCTGGATCGAGATGAACGTGGGGAATCGTGTCCGCCCTATCTAGCTATCGTTCAATCTTTTACGGATATGACTTTCTATATCCAACCCCATAGCTTGAGTCCATAGCAGGTTAAGTACTTAACAATATTTATATGAATTATAACTATAAAAACTCAGACACCGACAAATATAGTTAACAGTTATGATGTTCTATAAAAGCTTCTACATAAACAGAAAAATCGCTATTGGATTTACATGAACTATGTAGTTTCGTATTTATGAATATCCTTGACATCATTCTAAATGTATGCAAGAGAAGCGATTTTGATAAAATTATTAGTTGAACTTCCTCACATCGAAACATTACAAAACGAATAAATAACCGTACTACTTTGGTAAAACGGAAGTCATTAATAATTCGGAAGAAAAGCCCGGAAAAGTTGTTCCTTCTACTGCATTTCTCAATACAGTATATCTGAAATGTACCCTCTAATATATTCAGAATAGGATCTCTTCCGGACAATTCTTATACTTACCTAATATGTCCGCCCCATTCCTCTTCTTGCTCAACTACAGTATACAATTAACCCAATGCTTATTTTAAAGTTTTGATACTGAATATTGTTTCGGAACAAAAGTCAGTCCTGCGTCAAATATTTTAAAGTAAAAAATAACGTTATTTTACCATAAATTTCCTGTAAAAAAATCGTTATCGGTCTAAGACACCACTGTGTTTTTGCTCTATACCCTTCGTGTTTTGGGGTTATAGACTCGTCTTATTATTTTTATAAAATTCGAGTTATGCTCATAAAGTAAGTCTGTGATTTTTATAAGAGCGTCTTATAATTAAAATTGTGACATTCAAACGGTCAAAAGTACAACAAGTTTTTATCATTTTAAGTCTATTATTTATTGATGGGATGATGGGACATCTACCACGGCTAAAGTTTCGAGCAATTCTTTTCCTGAGATGTCCTATCTAACCATAGTACAAATTTATGCTATTTCTAACAAAATCTTTTTATTGCAAAGAACCGTATTCTGTTTGCTCGAAATAATAAAAGGAATGTCGTGGTTCTTTGAAAGCGATATATTATACTCTCAGCTCTGCTCTTGTGTTTGAAAGCCTGTTGATCACTCTTTTTTCTCAGGAGGAATTAAAGTGACCCTAGCTCTCATGAATCGACTTTGGCTTAGAAAAGCGGAAGCTAAAGAGCTTAAGAGCCTGCGAGAAGAGAAAAATGGTTTATTGGAAGTTATTAGATTACAGAAGGAATTCATACAACAGAACGCAAAACTAAAACAGAAGCGAGCAATGCTATTCCTGAATTGGTTAGAGAATGAGGCAAAAGAAAAGAGATACGTCCTGTTAGATTCAGGGGAAGCTTGGAAAATCCTACAAGAGGATAAAGATTGTATCGGGCTTATCAATTTTGAAAACCCCTATAAAGCTGTACTTGATGCTTTTGATTTGGTTGAAAAGATTGCTAAGGATAAGGGGCTGGCTATTGAAAAGAAAAAGATATTTGATGGAAAGATGTGCGGGCTGAAATACACTCATGAGCTAAACAAGGAACCGGCTCTAGGAGTTCTTAAATCATTAAGTGAAAAGCTGAAAAAAGGTATTCGATCTAAATTTAAAAGGGAGCCTCACCCTGATTTTAGATTCCATGAACTTCCCGAAGAGGACAAACCATCGGATAGGGAATTCTTTGAAGAATATAATTTTGAGAAAAAGGAACCTAAATTTAAACGAGAATACCGTGGAAGTTCCAAATACTATTCAGGATAAAGCCTAATTTGTAAAATTAGAAGGGTTTGCTTACTACTGTTTTTCTATAAATTATGAGCTTATTCACGAAGGTCTATTTTTAGCCATGTAAAAACCGGTTAATAGGATTTAGTCATCGAAGGAAGGGAAAAAGTCACTGTTTTTTGAGCAACTTCTTATATTATTTGTATAAATTACTATAAATACTATTAAAAACAAGAAGAAAAGATGATCCATTGTAACTAATTAACAATCACCATTGTTATCTTATTAGGCTCTATAAGGATAGTACGGATAACTGGTGAATTTCCGTCTTTTCATAGACGAATTGGTTTTTTAATCATATAGTATTCTTATCAAAGACTATGGACTGAATTCATAAAAACGACATCTGTTAACCTTATATTTAGAAGCCTCTAATTTTGCCTTCGATAACCGCACTATTAAGTGGGTAAAATGTATTTTTAGAAATATACCAAAATAAAAACCAAAGTGAGCTGCTATCAGTAGACTTCAACCTAAAAATCTTACACGTTACGATTTCAAAAAAATAAGGGAAACACAGAGTAAAGAAATGGGTAATTGAAGAGAGATTTTGATTATAGAGTATAGAGGGAAAATAGGAGAGTAACTATCGTGAACAGTATAACTTTGAAAGAAATGAAATTGAATGTATGGGCGAGTAGAATGGCACGGACCCACCCATATCGTTTTGGCGATTAACAGACTGACTGTGGAGAAGCGAATTGTTTGTTAATGAAAGTAATGTGGAAAATCTTGTCAGCCTGTTTATTAGTGTTTTTGATGGAATCCATTATATTATTTTTCTCGAAAACTGTTAGTCTGTGACTATAATAAGAGATTAATGGGAAAGTGTAACTACACGGACAGTTAGGAAATGAGCTTAGAGATATTGATTCTTTACTTAATTAGTAACTATTCAGCCTATATAAAACAACATCGAGAGCCATCCTTATCTAGATTCGTTAGACAAATTTCTATGAATTGATTTTCTTTAAATGCTGGCGATTGATTATGTTTTTCCAATGTTCATAAGTTTTTTATTATATTCA
>DATCHW010000047.1:0-68780 GCA_036508135.1 Ignavibacteria bacterium | reverse complement strand
CTGCATAATACTTAAAAGTTATTTATTTTTCTTCGTTTCTTTATTAGTCTTTACATCAGTATTAGTCTTTTTAATCATAATTTCTTCAGTATTCTTCTTACCTTTATTTGGGTTATCAAATAATGCCGGAACTGCCTTGGTTAATCCGAAGTTGCTACGGAATATCGGAATGTCAGTTGCATTCACATCCCCGTCTCCGTTAAAGTCACAACTTAAGTATCCCAGTGTTCCGAACTGAGAAATGAATATCGGTACATCATTAGCACCTACTTCACCATCCCGATTAGCATCTCCTCCGTATAATACCCATACACTTCCGGCTTTTTTCATATTATATCCGTATGCTTTCGCTGAGTCGGTTGTGAAGTCATAACTTAACGGTGTTCCCGCAGCAAAGATTTGTGGTAACCTGCTCCAGGTCTCAAGGTGATTGCGGTGTTTTACTACTATGAAGTAATTACCACTGGATACCCTTGAAAATGTCGGGCTTACTGTTCCACCCGTTCCAAGTACCACCTTTTGTGAATCAAGGAGGTTGTATGGACTTGCTGAACCTGCAAGATAAATATTCACTGTATCTGAAACCTGAGTTGAGCCGTTCCAGAATCCTTCGAGATAGACTTTCAGGTTAAGCGATACGAGAGACTGAGTCGAAAAACTGAATGGTGCTGTGAATGAACCATTAAAGCCGTTTGGATAAACCGGATTCACCCTCCAGAAATATTTCGTCGAGCCGGATGCAGATATAAATGAGTAAGTAGAATCAGTTACATTTGTATTAATAACGAATGAACCAAACAATGAATCAGTTGAAATCTGTATTCCATATCCTGTTGCAAAAAGACCTTTTGTCCATTTCATCACTACAGGAATTATCACGCTAGTAGCTGCGTTAGCAGGTAATACGAGAGTAGGAGTGAGAGGTTTTGTAAGACCAAATTCGTGTGAACCGATATTAACCGGACCACTCACATTTCTTGGATATCCGTTATAGTCAGTTGTTATACCTGTAATACCAATACCATTTTTGTAAACATATATGACTCCATATTGTGTTGTGTCAATATTCAAATTTCCTGTAGATATATTTCTGAATAATGTTCCTGCAGGAATGTTTGCGGTTGTATCACTATAACTGTGCATATCGCCGCCTGATGCTGTCTGCCAGCCTGCGAAGTTTTGATATATGGTGTACCATGCAGTTAAAGTGCTGTTTGACGGAGCTATCAATAAATTATAGTCACTGTCAAATTTCGGGCTTACAGGTCCTAACGGTGAGAAACCGTTCTTTTGCAGAAGAGTTTTCTCATCAGCATAAACTACAGGAGTTTCAGGAAGAGTACGACCCCCCTTATTTAAAGCAAGGTTGGAAGTTCCGATTGCAATATGTCCTGCAATGCCTCCTGTTCTTCCGTTATAAAAAATGTTATCCCGCAGTGTGGAAGCACAGGTTGTAGAGCTTTTCCAGAACCCTGCAGAAGTATAAATCGGACTCACAACCGTACCGCCAAGAAGGATTGTATTATAGGCGTAAGTATTGATTCCCGCTACAGTACTTCCGTCGGCGATGCCATATACAATTGTAGTATCACTTGAATTTCCAAGCATTGTTATCTGGTTATTTGATACTGTCATAGAAGTACCTGCCAGAGAACCGGAATTACTGATACCATAGCACAGGTCTCCATAAACACTGCTTGGACCGTTAATATAAACATTGGTAACTTTATTTTGGGATATTATACTACCATTTCCAAGACCAGAAGGCTGTAAACCGTAGCAAATCTGTCTGCCGGTACTTGTTCTTGCCTGACCGGTGTTATATCCTACATTCAATATAGTGTTGTTCGTAACAACATTTTTACCGTAGGAATTTGGTAATATCCCTATAAGGAAGTTGATATTAGCTGTAATATTCGGGTTTACCCTGTAATCAAAATTTGAGATATTATTACCAATAACATCAACGTCAGCATTTCCGCCGTAACTTATTCCAACCCTTGTAATAGCTGAAGGCATCAGTGTATCGGATCTTGATGTTATGTTATTAATTATATTATTATTAGCCGTAATAGATTTTGTAACACCCGGATTGATAAAACTTGAAGTAAACGTAATAGCTCTGTAATTATGATTCGTTACAATTTTTTGAGCCGTATCGGCACTTCCGATATTGTTACCTGAAATATCAATCCATCCGCCTGCACCTGTGATTGCAAAATTAGTGTTCGTATTTGCCAACATCCAGCGTGAGCGTATATTTTTAATTACATTTCCTCGGATTGTTGACTGTGCGGTATATCCGACGCTCAAAGACAAGCTCTGCGGCTCGCCAAGCCAAAGGTCTGTAGGGCTGCCTCCGCAAAGAGGCGCGGTACCTCCGACATAATTGCTGTCGAGAGTATATCCGCTACCATACAAAGTATTCGCGGGCGGGGTATAATTTACACCCGTCCAGAAAGCGCCGGTGTGTATCGGGAGTATATAATTATAATAAAAGCTGTTTTTCTTTATTACCCAATTGTCGCCGTTAGCCGTGGTCAGATTAACACCATAAGCCGAGAAATTGAAAATATTATTGTTTGTAATTGTATTATTGCTGTTAAAGAGTCCGAGTGTATTTGTTCCGATAGAAGCAATACCTGTATACGGAGCGGGTCCGATAGTATCGCTTCTGCCGCTTATGTTATTATTATCGATAGTGATAGAGCTGTTACCAAGACCAAGAATAGAATTAGCAGTCATTAACGCTATAACACCGCTTGTAGTAGCGGTATTACTTCCTTCAATATTACAGTTTTTGATTGTGACGTTCTGCGTTCCGTTAGTCAGAAGGAATGTTGGTTGAGCAACCGTCATTTGTCTGAATCTCAGGAATTTACCCGCACCTCCGTTGATAGTTAAACCCGAAGGACCATTTAGGCGAATCATCGCAAGCCCAACTACCCACCCTGAAATGTTTCTGACGTATGTGGCAGTGTCGGGAGCTTTGATGGTTAACGAATATATACTCTTTGTCGTCTGCTCATTCCATTGATTCAAAGCATTTACACCTGTTTCAACGAGGTCGCTGATGATATTAACGGTAAGGTTACCCGTTAATTCACCCGAATTCATTGCCGCGAATAATCCGTTTGGAGCGGCACCTGTCAGAGAAGTATATGTCTGACCCGCGCCGACGCTGATTTCCGCTGATAGTGAACCGGCAATTAAATATTTATTGACATTACCCGTAACCGGGAATGCTGCCGCTGTGAGGTTAACACTTGCAGGTAATAAACTGAATGCACCTGCATTAATTCCGACGTTTGGTATACCTGCCAGATCCTGCGCGACAACGAAATATACTATAGTATCGTTGAACGAAACAGAACCTCCTAAAAGATGCGAATAATTAATTGTAAAGCTGTACGGTGAACCAGCGCTCGTTGTTGTATCATATTTCCAGCCATCTGTAGCGCTCGTGTTGTCGTTAAAAATATTCGCTTGCGTAGATTTCTTGAAATAAACGCGTGGTTTAGTTAAATTATTTGTGTTATTAACGCCTTCAGGATCAAGAATACTGACATTAGAGAGCATTCTGTTCGCCGTATTACCCGATCCGAGAGTTGCGTAAAAGATATTCGGAGCAGTTCCCGCAATTCTTGTACCGGTAAATTCATCAGCGCCGATATCAGGGAATACAGCGTTACGTGTCGTACCGTCTATATCAGTTGTAACGCTGAAAGCCGGACCAGAGGGAACAGATGAAACAGCATATCCGCCCTGTTTCAGGAGTGACGCGCCAGTCATGTGTAAATCACCTGCCGCCGCGTTTACGAATGCCGGATTTTCAGATACTGAACTTTGTTCTCTGGGGCTGACACGGTCCTGAAATTTATTCAACGCCGAATCAGAATTCGTTCCGTCGAAGAAGAATGAATTCCGGAATATAGGACCTATATAAATATTGTTCGCGCCTGAACCCGCAAAATAATTTGTGTATGCAGCAGAAGAATACCTGATACCGACAGTTCTGCCTGTCGTAGCGCCCGGTATCGAAGTATTTACGATATTGTTATTCCTTAAATCAATAGTATTCGTCGTACTTGATGTGACATAAACGCCGATATTACCGAATGCCGCGCCGGTACTGGTTGAATTAAGGTAAATACTATTATGGAACGCGCCGAGGTATGTAACCGGAGAACCTATATAAAGTCCATAAGCTGACGTAAGTGAATTAGAAACCGGTGTTTTTAAATTTGATATAAAATTATTATATATGTAATTAAATGTACCTGACGTGTTGTAAATACCGTAAACCGCTGCCGAAGCATTGTTCGACGTTAAATTATTTACATTATTATTATAAACAAAACTATTAACCGCCCCGGTTTGATAAATGCCATAAACAGTTGAACCGGTTGTGAAGCAATTATTTATGTTATTACCATAAATATAGCGGTTCAAGGGAGTTGAAGTTGTATATAATAAATAAAGAGTTGGTATTGTACTAGGAGGAGTAATTCCTACGTTAGTTATTACATTGTTATATATTTTTTCAATTCCAAAACTTGAAGTAGCAAAGCAATTAATACCATAAACACCGCCGTTTCCCGACCTGTATATATTAATTATGGTATCACCATATATATTAACGTTATTTGCCCCGGCAGTCTGATAGATTCCATAAAAACTTCCATTACCGCCGATTGAATCGTTACCTATATAATTATTATAAATATTTACCGTATCGGCAGTAGCGGACTGATAAATCATAGTAGCGCCGCCCGCCCATGAACCCAATGGCCAGTTCACAAACCTGTTATTGTATATATTTACGTGATTTCCGAGCGCAGTACTGCCCATCATGTTATAAAGACCGTAAGCGGCTGTTCCCCCGACAGCGGTAAATGTAATTGTATTATTATAAACATCAACATTAGAGCCTGTCCCTGTTCCCAGTTGTATGGCATAAACTGATGTCGATAAAGTTGAACTTTGTATGATAGTATTATTCGCTAATATCAACCCATCCTGGTTAGAAGCGTAAATACCGTAAGGTGAAGCACCTCCGCCCCAGTCTGTAATAGTATTCCCGCCGTTAACACCTAACTGATTATTATGGTCGTATAAATTGTAAGGGAAAGCCGAACTATATCCGTTAAGATATATACCAGAAAAAATATTGGAAATATTATTGTTGTAATACCTGTTATATGAATTTGAGCCTGAAGCCAAAGTTGGTATAAGGGCATTTATAAACTGATAAATTCCTTTTGTTGTAATATTGGATTTATTCAGACTGATATTACAATTTCTGATTGTATTATACTGCGAACCCATAGTCGGCGAAGAAGGAATAATATAATATCCATATTCCACGCCGTTATAAGCTGATGCGGTATCCTTTTGTCTTACGTTGATTGAATCGAATGTTATGTAGCTTGCGCCGTTTAAATTAAATATAAAATCAGCAGCTCCCGCAGTTCCGCGTCTTTCAACCCAGACCAATCCCGCTTCATCTGATTTCCTTTTAATAATAACGGTATTCACGGCGCTCGCACCGGTTACAGCGGGGATTGTAAATGTGCTGTCAATTTCCAGTCCCGCATCCGTTCCATAGACACCGGGTTTAACTAAGAATGTAACAGGACCGCTTATGCCGCGGCTGTTTAAATTTGCGAGAGCTTCGGTAATTGTCAGGAAATTAGGCGAAGTCTGACCAAGTCCGACAATATATTGTCCGGACATAGGACCGCGTATCTGCCTTGCACCCGGAGGATTCGGAGGAACAGGCTGAACAGCCCCCATCGGGCTTGTTCCGACGATTGAATCACAAGTTGCATCAACGAAATCATTCTGCGTTGCGCCCGGAGTAATATCATAAGTTAACCAAAAATAGTTTGTTCCGGCGGCTAAAACCTGAGAACCTGTCATATAAAATGTACCAACCGGATTTGTAACAGTTGTTCCATATTGTGTTGCAGTACTAAAAGCAGGAGTATTCCCTGTGTAAAAAATCTTTGCATTTCGTAAATCAGTTGCCGGATTAGTTGAACCCGTAGTAGTTAATTTCATTTGTGTTATGGAGAATGGATTTAAACTTCCATTTGTCGCTACCTGAATACCAATAATTTGGTTATTGGTGGAATTCACTACTAAGGGAATCGTGTTTTGGGTTGTCGTACTTGAAGCATAAGACATCGTAGACGGAAAATAATTAATATTAACATCATCAAGATACATATTATTTCCTCCCCAGCCAACACCTTTGAAAATAATGTGGTTGACTGAGCCTGCATAACTCCTCGGAAGGTTAAATGAATAGTAGTACCAATTTGCTGTAGCATTGTAACGCCTGATATTTCCCAAAGGTGTTGCTCCAATTAAGCTCTGGGAAGTGTTTACATAAACTCCAATGCTATCATAATATGTTGAATAACCCGGGTCCCCATACATCCAAAAACTTACAGATGCAGTATCTGAAGAACCCATATTAGTATTATCAAATCCTAATGATGACAAAATAGCATAACTTCCACTGCTTGAGCTATAACTTTGATATAAAGCCATACCGGCACCTGAATGCGGTACGCAGGTAGGGGTTGTTCCTGTTGTTACACGTGCCCAGTTAATTGAACCTGTAACGACATTTGCAATCCAACCCGTTGGAGGAAAAGTAGCGTTATCAAAAGACTCGTTTAATGTATAAGAGTTACTAATTTTTCTGTTTCCCGGAGGAGCAGAAGGCGAAGGTATTACCGTTCCCATCGTTCCTGAGCCTACTATAGAAGCACATTCACCATCAACAAAGTTTCCGCGTGTTGCGGTGGATTGTACATCATAAGTAAGCCAGAAATAATTTGTTCCGGAAGCCAGCACCTGCGAACCAGATATTGCAAAAGCGCCGTTAGGAGAAGCAACAGTCGAACCAAATTGTGTTGCAGTCGAAAAAGAATTGCTTAATCTGGTGTAATATATTTTTGCATTTGTAATATCAGTAGAAGGTGAAGTGGTCCCGTTTGTGTTCAGATTAAGCTGTGAAACCGTAAATGGGCTTAATTCACCTGTAGTTGTAACCTGAATTCCAATGATTTGATTGTTTGTTGTACCTCTTAATAAAGCTGCTGTATTCTGTGTAGTTGTGCTTGAACTGTAAGCCATCGGAGATGATATACCCCAACTAACATCATCAATAAACATACTATTGCCGTAGTAACTGATACCTTTGAATATTACATAGTTTGTTGTTCCGGTAAGAGTTCCCGGAATGGTATAAGTAAATTCATACCAATTTGCAGTTAAATTATATCTCCAAACCCCTCCTAAATATGTTGCCCCAACAGTATCCGGAGTAGTATTAATATATACCAGAATACTATCATAAGTTGTTACATAAGCCGGGTCCCGGTACATCCAAAAATCCACAACTGCATTTGAACCTGTATTTCCAACCAGACTAAATGAAGGAGATATTAGTGCAACATGTGAATTCACATCTGCATCATATGAATCATAATAAGCCATTCCTGCACCTGAATGAGGGGAACAGGTAGGATTACTGCCGGATGTGGACCTCTGAAACTGAATAACAGAAGGTCCGCTTAGCCAGGTAGTATCCCAACCTGCCGGCGGAAAGGTCGTTCCATCGAACGACTCAGTGTTCAATGCCATAGCATTAGAAGGTGTCGGATTCGTAGGGGTTTGTAACTTAACAGTATTAAACCCCTTATAATTTTCAGAAAACGGAAAATTGAAACCATATACCAGCATAGTGACAATGGCTGTAAATCCGATGAGTAAAACAGTAAGCTTTTTCATATTAATTTTGTTAAATGCTTAAGAAATAGATAATTATTATTAGATTGGATATTGGATATAAAATCGGTTTTGTGAATCCCTGAAAAGTAAAATAATACATTGTTTAATATAAATTTCGTATAATGAAAAAATTATTGAAGAAAAAAAAGGCTCAGTACATCTTCTCGTGGCAGTCTGTTTACCTTGAACCCCAGTTAAATAGTACGTGATACTTTTCTCATACAGCTTTCCCGGGGTGATATATATTTTCTATTTTAACAATTTAAATTAACTGCTACTGTTTAAACCTCCTTTTATAAGATTAATATATATTTGTTCATTAAATCTATAGAAAATAAAGTTATACAATTTTTTTAAGTTCAATATTTAATAAGATTAAAATATTTATTGTTGTAAAATCTTAATTTCCTGTTCTTCCTCAAATAACACCTGTTCCTTGTATTCATCTAATGTCATTCCCATATTCCAGTACGTATCGAAAATTAATCTAATGGCTTTTGAAAAAACCGCATGGTTTATTATCAGAGATGTCAATTTTGATTTTAATGATATTTTGTCCGCTAATGAAATCATTGACACTGTTTCATCAAATATGGCAAGTTTCATAGGAAGTTCTTTTATGAGTCTTGCTTCTTCTCCAATGTTCATAAAGGTTTTAACCATTTTAACAAATCTATCATTTTCCGCCTGTGTTTTTATTTCCTTATATTCATATATGCCTTTTATGCTCATAGTTTTTGGCATTTCGGACTGAGTTTCAAAATTTTCTTCAAAAGCCTGTGCATAAGGAGGTTTCTCGAATACAAGAATTTCCTTCTTAGCATTTAATTCCAAATTAAGGAATCTTTCTTTCAATTGTCCTAAATCGCTAATAACTTCTATATAATCTAACGGTTCTTCATTGTTTCCGTTATCTTTATAAAGTGACATAAGTCTGTCTTCAAATTCTTCTACCAATAATCTTTTCTTACTTAACTCATATTCATAAGTTGAAAGAAAATTTTCCAAAGCTATTTTGGGTTCAATACTGCTGAAGACTTTTAGTCCATCTTTAAAGTATTCATTGCACATATTCTTCTTCACAAGATTTTGAAGGACTTCATAAATTTTATTTAGCGAAACTGTCGAAATTTTTGCAATTTCAGGAGCTGTAAGTTCTTTTTTATGTAAAAGGGCAAGATAGACTTCTGCCTCTCGCCCTGTAATTCCTATTGATTTTAAACCGTCCTTTAAATAATCCACCATAATTCAATATTTTTCACCCCTTTAATAAAGGTTGTGATTTTAAGTAAATTTGTGATAATTATTTTTTTTGTCAAGTGTATTTTTTACACCCCCAGTATAGAGGGTGAACCACTATTATAGAGGGTGAACCACTATTATAGAGGGTGAACTACTATTATAGAGGGTGATAATTTAAATGAAAAAATTTTTAAAGATGTAAGACAAAAGAATTTTATCATCAGTCCTGATACGCTTTGCTATCGAGGATTTCTGATAAAGTGACTTGCGTCACTTTATCATCAGCATTTTGATGATGTGTTTATAAGAACCCGCATCCAGTCTTGCAAAGTAAACACTACTCGAGAATTCTATTCCGCTCCACACGGCTTCATATTTACCTGCCGGCATAGTTTCGTTTACCAGCGTTGTTACTTCTTTTCCCGTTATGTCATACACTACCAGCTTCACGAATGAATTTGCAGGAATGTCATACCGGATTAATGTTGTCGGATTGAATGGATTCGGAAAATTTTCATACAATTAAAATTCTTTCGGAATTATTGATGAATAATTATTTATTCCAACAGGATTAATCCGGAAATTCCACACAGTAGAGTATAAACCTGTGCCTGCTGTGTTTATTGCCGCAACCTTCCAATAATAGAGCTGATTAGCAAGAAAACCTGATAAAACTAAAGAATCTATGCTTACCGTACTATCTTTTACTATTGATGTAAATAATGAATCATTTGCAACCCGAATTCTATAACTCGTAGCCGTTGGCACGGAATTCCAATCGAATTTAATCGTTGGGGATAAATTAATTGCTCCATTTGTTGGTGAAACAAGTGTCGGAGCAGGGAGAGGAGGAATTCCCGTTCGAAGAATTGTGCCGCCATCGCCCACCACTGTTCCGTTGTTGGCATCAGTGAAGGAAACACAAAAGAGAATGACTGTTGTTCCGCTTGATTGAAGATTCCAATTTACACCGCCATTAGTAGTGCAAAGAATTGTGCCAGTATATCCCCACCGCTGTTCCGTTGTTAGCATCAGTGAAGGAAACAACATAGAGTGGGAGTGTTGTTCCGCTTGATTGCGAATTCCAATTTACGCCTTCATTAGTAGTGCGAAGAATTGTACCGGAATTTCCCACAACTGTTCCCATGTTGGCATCAGTGAAGGAAACACCCAATAGGGTGTTTCCTTGCGGAAGCGGGTTCTGCCATTCCCATTGTGCAGATAAAGTGTTGAAACTCATTAACCATACAAAAATAATCACGGTTAATCGGGTCGAGAATTTTAAAACTTCTTTTCATTTCGGATTCCTGTGTTTTATGATTTTGAATTAGTGCTAAGGAATGAAAATTCTTAATTTTATTCCTTAGCACTGTTATTTGTAATTTAAATATTTATTTTGTCAACTTATATCAGGACAAGACAATCGCTCTTAATTATCCACTATCCATTATCAATTGCTCTTAAATTATTTTATCAATACCATCTTCTTAACACTCAGATATTCTGCTGATTGCATTCTGTAAAAATAAATACCACTTGCATAATTATTTCCATTAAATTCGTATTCGTATGCACCTGCTGTAAGTTCCTTGTTTACCAGTTGTTGAATTTCCCTGCCTGCCATATCATATACGAGAATCTTTACCAAAGAATTTTTCGGTATATCAAACCTAATTTTCGTTGTCGGATTGAATGGATTCGGGTAATTTTCATATAATTTAAATTCTTTCGGAATTATTGATGTATAAATATTTATTCCGGTTGGATTTATTTGGAAATGCCACACATTTGAGTATAAGCCTGTGCCTGCAATGTTTATTGCTACGACTTTCCAATAATAAAGTCCATTAGCAAGAAAACCTGAGATTACTAAAGAATCTACATTTACCGAACTATCTTTTACTATTGATGTAAATAATGAATCACTTGCTACACGAATTCTATAACTTGTTGCTGTTGGTACGGAATTCCAATCGAATAAAATTGTTGGGGATAAATTAGTTGCTCCATTTGATGGTGAAACAAGTGTCGGAGCAGAAGGAATTGCAGGAATAGTCGTAAAATTCCATCCGGTTGAATAAGGTCCTGTACCGCCTGCATTCGTTGCATTCACGTGCCAATAATATTTAATATTATTTACAAGTTTACCCGGAGGTACAAGTAAAGTATCTCTTGTTAATCCTGCTGAATCGAGAACTATCGTCGAAAATACAGAATCACTTGCAATCTGTATTCTATAAGATATCGCACCTGTAACATTACTCCATATCATTGACGGAGTTAATGATAAATTTAGTGTTCCGTTTACCGGTGAAGTAAGTATTGGAGTATTGGGGGCAAGTGGAATGGTAGTAAAATTAAATGTAGTTGAATAAGGTCCTGTGACGCCTAAATTTGTAGCATTCACGTGCCAATAATATTTAATATTATTGTTAAGTTTTCCTGCCGGAACTGTTATCGTTGTACCTGTTATTATAGTTGAATCAATTACAGTTGAAGCAAAACCACTATCAATCGAAATTTGTATTCTATACGTGTTTGCACCTGCAACAGCACCCCAGGTCATTGTTGGAGTAATTAATATATCTGTTGCTCCATTTGATGGTGAAACAAGTGCTGGAGCAGGTGGAATTGGTATAATGATAGTGCGAAGAATTGTGCCGATATCACCAACCGCTGTTCCGTTGTTGGCATCAGTGAAGGAAACACTATTTAGGTTGACTGTCGTTGTTCCGCAATATTGCGAATTCCAATTTACGCCTCCATTAGTAGTATGAAGAATTATGCCTTGTGAGCCCACTGCTGTTCCGTTATTGGCATTGGAGAAGGACACACCGTAAAGGTAGTTTGTTATTCCGGTTGTTTGCGAATTCCAATTTACTCCGCCATTAGTAGTACGTAGAATTGTACCGGTTACACCCACCGCTGTTCCCTTGTTGGCGTCAGTGAAGGAAACACTACGGAGCTCGTTTGGCGTTCCGCTTGTTTGCAGATTCCAATTTACGCCTCCATTAGTCGTACGAATAATTGTGCCGGCTGCACCTACTGCTGTTCCGATATTGGCATCAGTGAAGCAAACACTACGGAGGGCGTTTGTCGTTCCGCTTGTTTGCGAATTCCAATTAACGCCGCCATTAGTGGTGTTAAGAATTAGACCAGCATTTCCTACCGCTGTTCCGTTGTTGGCATCAGTGAAGGAAACACTGAAGAGGTATGATGTTCCGACTGGTTGCGAATTCCAATTTACGCCGCCATTAGTTGTGCGTATCATTGTGCCATTTGGACCCACCGCTGTTCCGGTATTGGCATCAGTGAAGCAAACACCATAGAGAGGGAGTGTCGTTATTCCGCTTGTTTGCAAACTCCAATTTACGCCGCCATTAGTGGTATGAAGAATTGTGCCACTGGCACCTACCGCTGTTCCGTTGTTGGCATCAGTGAAGCAAACACCGTAAAGGTATTGTGTTGTTCCGTTTGTTTGCAGATTCCAATTTACGCCGCCATTAGTAGTGCGTAGAATTGTGCCGGTTATACCCACCACTGTTCCCGTGTTGGCATCAGTGAAGGAAACACCTAAGAGATTGTTTGTCGTTCCGCTTGTTTGCAGATTCCAATTTACTCCGCCATTAGTGGTACGAAGAATTGTGCCGGTTGTACTCACCGCTGTTCCATTGTTGGCATCAGTGAACGAAACACTATTGAGGCTAGATGTCGTTCCGCTTGTTTGCAGATTCCAATTTACGCCGCCATTAGTAGTGCATAGAATTTTGCCACTTGCTCCCACCGTTGTTCCATTTTTGGCATCAGTGAAGGAAGCACCATAGAGAACGACTGTTATTCCGCTTGTTTGCAGTTTCCAATTTACTCCGCCATCAGTGGTACGAAGAATTTTGCCGCTTGCTCCCACCACTGTTCCCGTGTTGGCATCAGTGAAGGAAACACTATTGAGGGTGGTGGTTATTCCGCTTGTTTGCAGATTCCAATTCAAACCGCCATCATATGTACGAAGAATTGTACCAGGATTTCCCACCGCTGTTCCATTGTTGGCATCAGTGAAGGAAACACCTAAGAGGAGGTTTGTCGTTCCGCTTGTTTGCAGTTTCCAATTTACGCCGCCATTAGTAGTGCGTAGAATTGTGCCACTTGCGCCTACCGCTGTTCCTGTATTGGCATCAGTGAAGGAAACACCGTAGAGGTAGTTTGTTGTTCCGCTTGTTTGCGAATTCCAATTTATTCCGCCATTAGTGGTGCGAAGAATTGTGCCATCTGCGCCTACCGCTGTTCCCGTATTGGCATCGGGGAAAGAAATAGCCGTTAGGTTGTTTCCTTGTGGAAGCGGGTTTTGCCAGTACCACCATTGGGCAGATAAAGTGTTGAAACTCATTAACCATACAAAAATAATCACGGCTAATCGAGTTGAGAATTTTAATGATCTTTTCATTTTTTACTCCTATGTTTTATGATTTTGAATTAGTGCTAAGGAATGAAAGATCTTAATTTCATTCCTTAGCACTGTTATTTGTAATTTAAATATTTATTTTGTCAACTTATTTCAGAACAAGTCAATCGCTCTTAATTATCCACTATCCATTATCAATTGCTCTTAAATTATTTTATCAACACCATCTTCTTAACACTTAAATAATCTGCGGATTGCATTCTATAAAAATATATTCCGCTTGCATAATTATTTCCATTAAATTCGTATTCGTATGCACCTGCTGTGAGTTCCTTGTTTACGAGTTGTTGAATTTCCCTGCCTGTCATATCAAATACGATAATCTTTACTAAAGAATTTTTCGGTATATCAAATCTGATTTTCGTTGTCGGATTAAATGGATTCGGGAAATTTTCATACAATTTAAATTCTTTCGGAATTGTTGATGTATAATTATTTATTCCGGTTGGATTTATTTGGAAATGCCACACATTTGAGTATAAGCCTGTGCCTGCAATATTTATTGCTGCTACCTTCCAATAATAGAGTCCATTAGCAAGAAAACCTGATAAAACTAAAGAATCTACACTTTCCGTGCTATCTTTTACTATTGATGTAAATATTGAATCATTTGCAACCTGAATTCTATAACTCGTAGATGTTGGCACAGAATTCCAATCGAATGAAATTGTTGGCTGTAAATTAGTAATTCCATTTACTGGAGATATAAGTGTTGGTGCAGGGGGAATTTGTATAATGTTATTGCGTAGAATTGTGCCAATATCACCCACCGCTGTTCCGTTGTTAGCATCAGCGAAGGAAACACTATTGAGCTGAGTTGTAGTTGTTCCGCTTGATTGCAGATTCCAATTTACGCCGCCATTAGTAGTATGAAGAATTGTGCCTTGTGAGCCCACAACTGTTCCGTTATTGGCATCAGTGAAGGAAACACCGAGGTAATATGTTGTTCCGATTGTTTGCGAATTCCAATTTACGCCGCCATTATTAGTACGTAGAATTGTGCCGTTTGCACCCACCACGGTACCGTTGTTGGTATCAGTAAAGTAAACGCCAAAGAGTTCATAATTTGTTCCGCTTGTCTGCATATTCCAATTTATACCGCTATTAGTTGTGCGAAGAATTGTGCCTGTTGCACCTACCACTGTTCCATTATTGGCATCGGTGAAGGATACACTACGGAGGAGGTTTGTCGTTCCGCTTGTCTGCAGATTCCAATTTATGCCGCCATTCGTAGTACGAAGAATTTTGCCACTTTGGCCCACCGTTGTTCCATTATTGGCATCAGTGAAGGAAACACCAAAGAGAATGACTGTTGTTCCACTTGGTGAATTCCAATTTATACCGCCATTAGTAGTGCGAAGAATTGTGCCATTATATCCCACCGCTGTTCCAGTATTGGCATTAATGAAAGAAACACAATTTAGCTGATAGGTCGTTCCACTTATTTGCAAATTCCAATTTACGCCGCCATTAGTAGTGCGTAGAATTGTGCCACTTGCTCCTACCGTTGTTCCCGTGTTAGCATCGGTGAAGGACACTCCATATAGATAGTTTCTTATTCCGTGCGTTTGTGAATTCCAATTTACGCCGCCATCAATCGTGTGTAGAATTATACCATTTTCACCAACCGCAATACCGGTATTGGCATCGGTGAAGGATACACCATAGAGGTAGTATATTGTTCCGCTTATTTGCAAATTCCAATTTACGCCGCCATTAGTAGTGCGAAGAATTGTGGTTGCACCCACCGCTGTTCCATTATTGGCATCAGTGAAGGAAACACCTAAAAGGTAGTTTGTTGTTCCGCTTACTTGCAGATTCCAATTTATGCCGCCATCAGTAGTGCGTAGAATTGTGCCACTTGTTCCCACCGCTGTTCCCGTATTGACATCGGTAAATGAAACACTATTGAGGTTGCTTGGCGTTCCGCTTGATTGAAGATTCCAATTTACACCGCCATTAGTAGTGCGTAGAATTGTGCCGTTTGCTCCTACTGCTATTCCTATTTTAGCTTCAAAGAAGAAAACACCAAATAGGTGTTCCGTTGTTCCGCTTGATTGCGAATTCCAATTTACACCGCCATTTGTGGTACAAAGAATTATGCCACCATACCCTACCGCTGTTCCGTTTTTGGTATCTGAGAAGGAAATACAGTAGAGAGGGGTTGTTGTTCCGCTTGTTTGTACTCGCCAATTTATACCTCCATCATATGTATGAAGAATTGTACCGGTATTTCCCACTACTGTTCCATTGTTGACATCTGTGAAGCAAACTCCTTTGAGCATAGTTGTTGTTCCACTTGTTTGCAGACTCCAATTTGTACCTCCATTAGTGGTGCGAAGAATTGTGCCACTTAGACCTACCGCTGTTCCGTTGTTAGCATCGAAGAAGGACACACTATAGAGATAGTTTCCTTGTGGAAGAGGGTTTTGCCAGAACCATTGGGCAGATAATATATTGAAACTCATCAACCATACAATAATTATTCCGGTTAATCGTGTTGAGAAATGTAATGATTGTTTCATTTTTTAATCCTTTGGTTTATGATTTTGAAAGAGACTAATTAATTCTTTTTTTCTTATTCAAATCGTTCTTTCAAGAAATTCCTCGCTTTGATCTTTCTAGAAATTCTTCGTAACTTATGCTTTTTTCCCACATAACCTCGAATAGAGTCTTACAAGTTAGAGCAAGTTGTGGGTGTTCTATAAAAATTGTCGTCAAAGATGAGGAATTAATAATATTAGTTGTAAGCGGGAACATAACCATTTTTTCATCAAAGACCATCATTTTCATTGGCAACGATTTGGCAATCTTTACCTGTTCACCCTTTTCCATATATGAAGGAATTGATTTCATCAGAAAGTCAAGTTTATGTAGTTCGCCGGATTCATATAAACCACGCACAATTCCGCCGCGGTTAAGAAAGTTAATTTCTGCTTCTTCCTGTTCATTCTTGTAAGATGAATTACTACTTGCAAGATATGGTCCTTTAACAAATACTAAAACTTCCTTTTGGCATTCGCGCCATACCTTAATATATCTTTTCTGTAATAATTCGTTATCCTTTAAAATTTCAATGAAGTCTAATGAATTTTCCAAATCTTTATTTTCATTGAATATCGGTAATAGATTTTGGATAAGTTTTTCTGCAACCTTTGTTTTTTGCTCAATTTCAATTTTGTATTTATCTAATACTATTTGAAAAGCAATTTCTGGATTTACAGCTTCGTAAAATTTGACCCCATCTAAAAACCGTTCAGTACATATTCCTCGCTTAATCATTTTTTTGAGGACATCATATATTTTTGTACTTGGTATATGAACTGCCCGTTGTAACTCATTAGCAGTATAGCCATTTCGTGAAAGAAGCGTAACGTATGTAGTCGCTTCTCGTTCTGTTAAATCCAGGTCAAGAAAATGTTGAATAAAGTCATTGACGTCGTAACTCATATTCACTTTATTTGTTTAATTAAGAAAAATATTTTTTATCAAAAACCACCACAGACTGGTGAACCTTACATAGGGGGTTAAACCCCCTATGTAAGGTCAAATCAATTTTACTAATAAAATTCGACAATTTATTTCCATTTGTCAAGCATTGAATTTTTCTCCTAAAAAACCCGCATTGCGTCTTCCTGACTTTGACAACTGTTATTTGAATTCATATATTTATTATTTTTGCTTAAAGTCTAAAATCACATCTACAAGTGAGTAAAGCCTATCAAATACCTCAGGAATAAAGTTATTGATGAAATGGGTATTCCAAGACTGACAGGAGGTTTGTGAGTGTTTAGACTAACGTCAACCAATATGCCTTTATTTTTTGTGATGATGAAGTATAAAACGTATCAATACCTGGACAAGTATAAGATTATACTACCAATATTTTCAAGAATGCTTTTTGATATATCGGAATGTTCAGTCCCAAATAATTATAATATAACGGCAATTGCGAATGCTATGAAAGGAGGATAGGAAGTAATATAAATGTAATCTTATAATATATATTTCTCATTAAATTTGTTCACTCAACTTCGGGGAAAGTTCATACTGTGTTTTTTATTTATGTATGAACTCTCCTTCCGATGTATTTTGTGTGCGCCTTTTTATTTCTCTTTTGTCCCTTTTTCTTAAGCTAATTATTTCTTTAAACTTTCTGAGGGGACAAATGTCCTTATTTTATCAACACCATTTTCTTAACACTCAGATATTCTGCGGATTGCATTCTATAAAAATATATTCCGCTTGCATAATAACTACCGTTAAATTCGTATTCGTATGCACCTGCCTTAAGTTCCTTGTTTACCAGTTGTTGAATTTCCCTGCCTATCATATCATATACGAGAATCTTTACTGAAGAATTTTTCGGTAAATCAAATCTGATTTTCGTTGTCGGATTGAATGGATTCGGAAAATTCTCATACAATTTAAATTCTTTCGGAATTATTGATGAATAATTATTTATTCCAATAGAATTAATTTGGAAATGCCATACTGTGGAGTATAAACCTGTACCTACAGCATTTATTGCTGCGACCTTCCAATAATAGAGTCCATTTGCAAGAAAACCTGATAAAATTATAGAATCTACACTTACCGTACTATCTTTTACTATAGATGTAAATAATGAATCATTTGCTACCCGAATTCTATAACTCGTAGCCGTTGGCACAGAATTCCAGTCGAATGATATCGTTGAAGGTAAGTTTATTGCTCCATTTGATGGTGAAATAAGTATTGGTGCAGGGAGAGGAGGAATTCCTGTTCGAAGAATTGTTCCACCTCCACCCACCACAGTTCCATTGTTGGCATCTGTGAAGGAAACGCCGTAAAGCTGACTTGTCGTTCCGCATATTTGCAGATTCCAATTTACGCCGCCATTAGTAGTGCGAAGAATTATGCCATTTACGCCTACTACCGTTTCGTTATTGGAATCAGTGAAAGAAACACCGGTGAGGTTATCTGTCGTTCCACTTGATTGCAGATTCCAATTTACGCCGCCATTAGTAGTGCGAAGAATTGTTCCGGTAAATCCCACCGCTGTTCCGTTGTTGGCATCAGTGAAGGAAACACCGTAGAGGTCAGATGTCGTTCCGTTTGTTTGTAGATTCCAATTTACGCCGCCATTAGTAGTGCGAAGGATTGTGCCACTTAATCCCACCGCTGTTCCGTTATTGGCATTGGTGAAGGAAACGGCTAGGAGGTAGTTTGTTGTTCCGCTTTGCAGACTCCAATTTACACCGCCATTAGTAGTGCGTAGAATTGTACCGTATGCTCCCACCGCTGTTCCGTTATTGGCATCCGTAAAGGAAACACCGTAGAGGTAATTTGCTGTTGATTGTAGATTCCAATTCATGCCGCCATTAGTAGTGCGTAGAATTGTGCCAGATACTCCCCCCGTGCCACCCACTGCTGTTCCGTTGTTGGCATCAGTGAAGGAAACACCTGTGAGGGCGAGTGTTGTTCCGCTTGATTGCAGATTCCAATTTACGCCGCCATTAGTAGTCCGAACAATTGTGCCATTTGAACCCACAGCGGTTCCTGTGGTAGCATTGGTGAAGGAAACACTATTGAGGGCGAGTATTGTTCCGCTTGATTGCAGATTCCAATTTACGCCGCCATTAGTAGTGCGAAGAGTTGTGCCACTTAAGCCTACCGCTGTTCCAGTGTTGGCATCAGTGAAGGAAACACTGTGGAGGTAGTTTGTTGTTCCGCTTGATTGCAGATTCCAATTTACGCCGCCATTAGTAGTGCGTAGAATTGTGCCGTTTAAGCCCACCGCTGTTCCGTTGTTTGCATCAGTGAAGGAAACAGTGTAGAGGAGGTTTGTAGTTCCACTTGTTTGCGAATTCCAATTTACGCCGCCATTAGTAGTGCGTAGAATTGTGCCACCTAAGCCTACCGCTGTTCCGTTATTGGGATCAGTGAAGAAAACTCCTTCGAGGAGGTTTGTTGTTCCGCTTGATTGAAGATTCCAATTTACGCCGCCATTAGTAGTGCGTAGAATTGTGCCAGTTGCTCCTACCGCTGTTCCGTTATTGGCATCAGTGAAGGAAACGCCGATGAGGTTGTATGTTGTTCCGCTTGATTGCAGATTCCAATTTACGCCTCCATTAGTTGTGTGTAGAATTGTGCCAGTTGCTCCCACCGCCGTTCCATTGTTGGTATCAGTGAAGGAAACACAAAAGAGAATTACTGTTGTTCCGCTTGATTGAAGATTCCAATTTACACCGCCATTAGTAGTTCGTAGAATTGTGCCAGTATATCCCACCGCTGTTCCGTTGTTAGCATCGCTGAAGGAAACAACATAGAGTGGGAGTGTTGTCCCGCTTGATTGCGTATTCCAATTTACACCTCCATTAGTAGTGCGAAGAATTGTGCCGGAATTTCCCACCACTGTTCCCGTGTTGGCATCAGTGAAGGAAACGCCCAATAGGGTGTTTCCTTGCGGAAGCGGGTTCTGCCATACCCATTGTGCAGTTAAAGTATTGAAACTCATTAACCATACAAAAATAATCATGGTTAATCGGGTTGAGAATTTTAATGATCTTTTCATTTCGGATTTCTGTGTTTTATGATTTTGAAAGAGAAAAATTGATTGAAGTGTTTTCATTGGAATTACTCCTTACTTGTAGAATTGGTTATGTGGCAATTGCCGTTAACCGGTTCGTATAAACGAACTATATTAAGGTATGATAAATTTTAGCAACAATCAAATCAATATACCCTTAATCACTGGTAATAAAATAAAGAAATGAATGTTCTTGAAAACTTCAAATCTCCGAAAATAATGAACTACCCCGACGCAAGCGTCGAGGAATTTACTTGATTAAATAATTAATTATAAATTTTCAAAATAAACTTATTCTATTACTATTTTATATATCTAAAATTCATCATTTTTAGAGGAATTTCGGATTTCCTAAGATCCAAAAACAAAAAAGACAGATCCCGGAATGCATCATTATTTGCCAAAAAGGCTTCTTTATGTCAGGAAGTTATCTTATTGGTTAGAATTACATTGTAATCGGTAAGAATCGTTCCGTAATTATACATGATCGCATACTACAGCTTTTACACTTCATCACTTTAAGTTAAAAAAATTGGATTTTATACTCTTTGATGAGAATTTTTATTTGAAAGATGTAAATCTAAAATTCCTGTTTGTGGATTTGAAATCACTTAAAAATGATTTTAGTTGCACATTAAATGCTTATGCTGAAGGCAAGCTAAACTTAAATATTGATCCTTTGCCGACTTCTGATTTTATGTTTATAGTTCCATATTGTTTTTCAATCATTTCTTTACAAAGTATCACACCTAACCCTGTACCCGGTTCATTTTCCGTACCCAATGTTGTATTATATTTGTCTATCAGGAAGATGTTTTTTAATTGCTCATCGTCCATTCCTATTCCGGTATCGGATATTGATATATAAATCATATTATCTGATTTTTCAGCAGAAAATTCTATTTTACCTTTTCTAGGAGTAAATTTTATTGAATTCACAAGTAGATTCTGAATAATAGAATCTAACATAAAACTATCTGCTTTTACATATATATCGGTTGTAATATAATTTATAATAGATATTTCTTTCTTGACCGCATTATTTGACAACAGAGCTATATTTTTATCCGATTTCTCAAAAAGATTTATTCTCTTTATTTTTACTTCCATCTTCCCTGTTTGTAATCTGCCCCATTTCAAAAGATTTTCAAGAAGGTTTAATATATTTTCTGCTGATTTAATTATATGTCCGGAATATTTTAATACTTCTTCTTTAGAAAAACCTGAACCATCCTGATATAAAACATCTGCAAATCCCAATAATCCCGTAAATGGATTTCGTAAGTCGTGGGCTATAATCGAAAAAAACTTATCCTTTGCGGCAATTAGTTCTTTTTGTTCTTCAGAAAGTTTTTTTAGTTTTTCTTCAATAATCTTTTGACTTGTCAAATCAAATGCAATTCCTCTGATTCCTGTTATTTCGCCTTTTTTCATTATAGGTACTGAATTTGTATAAATAGGAAATGTACTACCATCTTTTTTCAACGCTTGAAACTCAGCCCCTATTAACTGATTTCCGCTTTTTACATTTCTAAAATATTCCTGAACTCGTTCGCGATCTTCAGATTCAACAACATCAAGAACAGAAAATTTTCCCAAATCATCGATGGTATATCCAAATTTTTCAAAACCAGCATTATTTGTAAGAATTATGTCACCTTCATGATTTGTTTCATATATTGTTTCAGGTAATAACTCCACAAGCTCTCTGAATTTCCTTTCACTTTCTTCCAGTTCGCCTGTCCTTTCTTTTACACGCTCCTCAAGGTTTTCATTGGCTTTTATTAAATCATCGTTGGATTTATTTAATTCTTTGGTTCGATTTTCTACTTCCTTTTCAAGTTTTGATAAATACCGGTTTCTGTTCTGAAGATAGAAAAATCCTGAAAGACTTATTACGATAAATAATATTGTTAGTAAGATAAACCACCATTTATAATAAAATGGGTTTTCTATTATTATCTTATTTGATACAACTTCCTGACTCCATTCACCCGAGTTGTTTCTTGCTTTTACCTTAAATATATAATCTCCCGGTTTAAGGTTCCTATAAACTACATTTTCAATATGCTCTTGTTTTACATTAATCCAGTCTTTATCAAATCCTTCGAGTTTAATTTGATATTCCATCGATTTCTCATCTACAAATGAAATACCTCTGAATAAAAATTTTAAATTATTATTGTTATTACCAAAACTTATATCGCTGTCAAGCGGGAAATAGTTACCTCCATTTTCAACGATGCCGTTTAATTCTACTTTTGGAATATAAGATTTTTCATTGTCTAATTCCGAAAAATAGCGGGAGACTCCCATATCAGTTCCAATCCAGAGTCTATCCGATGAATCAAAAAATAATGCTGACCTGTTAATCTCACCGGGAATCAACCCGTTCCTTGAATTATACTCTTTTTTTGTTTTATTCCCATCCCAGAATACAAGATTTTTACTTGTGCCTATCCAGTAATTATTTTTTTTGTCCTGAACCATTGCATAAACCGCATCATCAACAGAAAAATTGTTCTCATTGAATTTAATCATAGAATCATTCTGAATGATATACAATCCGTCAAGAGTTCCCGCAAAAATTCTGTTTCTGTTATCTTTAAAAATTGAGTAGATACTGTTCGCTCGTAGGTTGTTTTCAACTTTTATGTTTTTTACTGTATGGTTTTCAAAAATATAAATACCTGTCGATGAAGCAGCCCAAATTTTTCCATCTTTTAAGTTGAACAATTTTCTTATATAATTATTCGGTGAAATATCTTTAAGATACTTTTCAAATGCCCCGTTTTTATAAATATAAATTCCTTTGCTGGCAGAAGCTAGAATATTTCCGCTATCATCCGATATGATTGAACCGAACATCGTCGAATCAGGTATTTTCATCCATTCAATATTATCCGAATTATCCAACTTTCCGATTCCCATACCGGATGCTGAAAACCATATATTTCCGATTTTATCTTTAAAAATATCAAGAACTCTGGTTGAATTTGGCTTGTAATTTTTAAATGTTTTAAAAGAAATGTATTTGTATCTATAGTTTTCTGATATTGTAATACCGCGACTATGCCCGAATATATACTTTCCAGGAGTTATCTCATTAATAGAGACAACATCGTCTTCTTCTAATCCAATACTGCTGTTATGATTGCGAAATGCAAGACTGTTTAATTTGGATAATCCTTTTGTATCTGATACCCACAAATTATCTTCTTTATCAAGAAATATTGAAGTACAGCCGTTTGACACAAATCCGTTTTCCTTAAACAATCGTACTAAATTCCCATTATTAATATTTAAATAATATTTCACCCATCCGCTTCCAAAATAAATATTGTTTCTTTTATCAATTACCATAGAATAACTAATAAAGTTCGTTAAATCCGGAATCTCGAAATCTGCTGTTAGTACTTTAAAACTGTTATTCTCAATATAACCAAGTTTATTGGGCAGTAGAATCCACATTCTTACATTTTCATTTTTATTATCTACATTTAACTTCTGAAAATATACTTTTAGTATTGTTGACTGCTCTTTCGAAATAATATTATTGAGTGAATTATCAATTGAACCCGATTTAAAAATTGATAATCCCTTATTTGTCGAAATATAAAAACTTTTATTGTACACACAAATGTTTAAGACTTCATTACTAATTAACCCGTCTTCTATTGCGTACCTTTTCCAGCTATTATCTTTGTTTATAAAAATACCGTCACCTGTTCCCAGACAAAAAACCGGATTTCCATTTTCATAATATAAATCAAGTGCTGTATTCTCTTCATAAATATTTGAATGATTTGGCGGGGGGATACTTATCCACTGATTATTCTTAAATACCCGAATTGAATCCCTTGTAAAATTTGGTGTACACCAGACGTAACCATTCTCGTCTGTAATAATTCTTCTGTATGAAATCTTAAATATTTCCTTAGTGAAATCAAAATTCTCGAACTTAAAACCATCATACCGGGAAATACCTAATCCGGTACTGAACCACATTCTGCCTGTGCTATCCTGAGTTATGTCATATACATCTCTTGCAGCAATACCATTTTCAGGTGTATAATTATGAGTGGAATAAATTTGAGCGTAACTATTTATAAAGAAGAAAAAAAGATTACAAATAATGACATAAACAGTCTTCATCCCAATGGTTACGTTTTGTTGTTAAATAATAATTAAAAAATATACAGAAAAAATGCATTCAATCAAATGTTATTACAATAAAATAATTGTGTGTTTAGAAAACCGGTTTTTAAAAATCTATTCGACTTCAATTTTATCAATTTCTTTCATTATCCTGTCGGTTTCTGTTAGGGCGACGATGATTTTTTGGTAATGTTCGATGTCTTCGTTTGTGAGTGTGCGACCTTTTCTGCCTTTTAGCCATTTTTGAGCAGGCTGATATCCTCCTATGTAGAAATTCCATGCTGTTTCCGGAACGTCACCAAAATATTGCTCCTTGTTAATATAAACTTTTCCCTTTAAATAGACTATTTTTTCAACTTCATCCGAACCTTCAATTGGATATGAGGTTATAAACTTATTTACTTTTGGAGATTCAAATAAATGGAGTGAACGTAATTCATTTCCTAATGATACAAGTTTTTTAAAAGTATTTATATTCTGCTTTATAAATTTCCCAAATTTAACTTCATTGTAAATTAAAGTAAATCAAATTAATTTTTATAAAATAAAATATTAAATTCAATTTTCTGATGAATATTATTAATCACCTTGAAAGACAAATTCCACCTGATGCACATACTCCAATGTATAATTGGCATAAATATTGGTCAAGGAAAACATGGAATGTTGTCGCTGAATTCATAAAAACATATTCACCTGAAGGAGGTTTAGTGTTTGACCCATTTGCAGGTAGCGGTGTTACAGCTCTTGAAGCTTTAAAATCCGGCAGAAGAGTTATTACTTGCGACTTACTTCCTATCTCTACTGAAATTATCAGATTAACAATTAAAAATGTTTCACTAATAAATTTACAAAAAGCATTTGAAGTTGTAGAGAAAAAAGTCAGAAGAAAAATTGAATCTTTATATTTAACTAAATGTAGAAATTGTGGATGTGAATTTCCTTTTACTTGTTCAATCTGGAACCAAGAAAGGGAAAATCTTGATACACCAATTAAAAGGGAATGTATTGATATTAGGTATCCTAAATGTCCACAATGCGGAGATAGAAGAGAAAAAAATACACCTCCGAATAAACGAGACAAAGAATTAATAAACGATATTGATAACAAAAAAATTAAAGAATGGTATCCGAAAAACAAACTTTATCACACAAATGGAAATCCATTCATGAAAAAAGAAAAATTCGAATCTATTGATGAACTTTTCACAAAAAGAAATCTTCAGGCATTAGCATGGTTGATGGAAGCGATTGAGGAAGAAACAAATAAAGATATTAGAGATTTTTTGAAAATTGGGTTTACTTCTATTGTTCATTTATGTAGTGTAATGAATCCAATTTCGGAAGGAGGACATTTTACACCATTTAGTTCTGCATGGACACAACATAGTTATTGGTTTGCTTCCGGTCCATTTATGGAGCAAAATGTTTGGAATAAATTTGAAAGTTCAATTAAAGGTCATCAAGGATTGTTAAAAGCAAAAGAAGAATCAAATAAATATTATAAAAATATTAAATTCGCAAATTCAATAAGTGATGTAATCGAAAAAAAAGCAGATGTATTTATCTATAATGGTTCTTGTTTCGATTTAATGAATCAAATGAAAAAGAATTATGGTGACGAAGGTATTGTTGATTATATTTTCACTGACCCTCCTTATGATGCCTCCATTCAATATAGTGAACTTGCATATCTTTGGATAACATGGTTAAAAAAAGACAAAGGGTTTCTTGATAAAGTTGCACTTGACGAAGTTATAAGGAACGAAAGGCAAGGAAAAGATTTTAATATTTATCATTCGCTTCTTTCGAGAAGTTTTAAAGATATGTATGATATCCTGAAACCGGAATGTTATTTAACCGTAACATTTCACAATCCTACTTTTAAAATACGTAATGCTACAATTTATGCGGGTGTATTTGCAGGTTTTGAGTTTCAGAAAATTCATCATCAGGAACTTGCAAGACCTTCTGCTAAATCATTATTACAACCGTTCGGTTCTGCTCAAGGTGATTTTTATTTAAGATTTCATAAATCAAAATCAGGAACAAAAGTTTCAAAGCCCGAACAGATTGACGAAAAAAGATTTGAGAATATTGTTGTAGAAACAGCGATCAAAGTCATTGCTGAGAGAAATGAGCCAACTCCATATACTATAATTATAAATGCAGTTGATCCTGAACTCGCCAAACGTGGGTATTTTTCGGAATTGCATACGGGTTTAGATGTTAAAACAGTTTTACAAAATCATCTTGACGATGAGTTTAAATTAGTAGAATCTAAAAGAGGAGGAGCAATTGGTTCCGAATGGTGGCTGAAAGATACAAATATTGTTAATAGACTGGACACAATACCCCTATCTGAAAGAGTAGAGCAAACAGTATTAAGAAAACTTCAGGAATTAGTAAAAGCTACATTTACTGATATATGGAATGCTGTTAGCATAGAATTTCCAAATTCGCATACAACCGATAGTATGAGCATTCTAAAAGCTTTGAAAATTTTTGCAGAACCGATGACAAAAGGATTTTGGCAAATCAAAAAAGGCTTAACACAAAACGAAATTGAAAAAGAACATACAACAATGATTGCCTTACTTTCTGAAATAGGTAATTCACTTAAGTATAAAATCTGGGTTGGTAAAATAGAGCAAACTCATAATTTAAATACGAATTTAATTAATAAAGAAGGAAAATTAAATCAATATTTAACTTACAAAAACATCAGAAAGATAAAAAACATACAAAACCCTGACACCGTTGAACGAATTGATCTTTTATGGATAAAGGATGACAAAATTATAAAAGCTTTTGAAGTGGAATCTTCTACATCGATGACAATGGCATTACAGAGGGGTTCTAATATTGATGCAAAGGTTAAAAAATATATGCTTATGCCTTATGATAGAAAAGACCAATTCAAAGATAAGTTTAAATCGCCATTGTTTTCGGAACGATTTATTAATGATAGTTGGAATATTATTTATTTTGAAACTTTTAGGGAAACCTATAATGAACTTAAGAAAAATTTAGATATTGATAAAATAATTGATACGAAGCCACTTCGAATTACAATGAAATCTAAAATGCGAGATGACGCTCAAGTGGAAATTTTTAATTAATGAAAAAATTATTACTGCAAATTAATATATCACATTCAAAAAATTTTAATTGTGGTGTCGGGTCGAAGATTCCGGCTTATCGGAAAGTTTCCTCCCGACACGTGTCAGGACGGAGATCACTTCACGGTGTATCCGAGACCTGACATCACAGTGTATCCGAGACCTGACACCACAAGGACTTTTACCTCATTTTTTGAAAAACGTGTTAATGAAATTGCTAACTGGAAAAATAATAAAAACAAAAAAGCCCTGTAACTTATATAAATTACAGGGCTTTATAGTTGAGCTCCCAAAGGGGTTTCCAGAGTTCGCGGGATATTTTCACAAAACTTACTTCCACAAAACCATACGCTTCGTCTCGCTGAATCCATTCGAAGTCAACCTATAGAAATAAACACCGCCCGGATATATCGAAGCGTTGAATTTGTTTTGTAAACATCTTGGGATTGTTTTTCGTTAATAAGTGTTTCTACTTCGCGCCCTTGCACATCAAAAGTAAAGTATTCCCAAAAATATCGATGACTTAATAATTTTTAAAAATTTTCAAACATGCAATATTTTGAATGTTTATTTTAATTTTTATAAGTTAATTTAATAATGATCAATTGGATTACTTAATTAGTTGAGAAAAATAATTACAATACTGGTATTTGCATATTTTACAGGCGGGACTATGATACTTCCACTCGGAGATTTTACAACATTACTCGATATTCCGGCGATGTATAAGAACTGCAAAGAAACAGAACAGGAGGATATGACACCAATAGATTTCATTACTGACCATCTTTTGAATTTTGATTGTTTATTTGATGAACATCCTCCGGGAGATAAACAAAGACCTCATAAACCTTTTGTTTACCATCATAACATAATTCAAGTTGTATTAAATAATATTGAAAGTGGAAATTTAACAGGATATTTCCCTCCGAAAGAAATTTCTTATAATTATTCCTTTGGTAATAATTATAAGAATAATTATAAAAATAAAATATTCCATCCTCCGAGAGTTTATGATACTATAATTTAGAATAATACCATTAAATAAATTTTTAATTAATTTAAATAAAATCGCAATGAGAAAAATAATTTTAGCGATAATAGTTATATTTTTTGCTTCATCGATGGCATACTCACAGACAAAAATTCCTGCAAAAGTTAAAGCTGCATTTGAAGAAAAATTTCCTACCGCCACAAGTGTTGTATGGGATAAAGAAGGTAAAAATGAATATGAGGCATCATTTGAAATGAATGGATTAAAATATACTGCCAGCTTTAATAAAAAGGGTGTATGGTTAGAAACAGAAACATCAATGACCTTCTCTCAATTACCGGAAATAATTCAGCAAGCGTTTAGAACAAATTATAGTAATTATGAAGCTACCGGCGCCGCGAAGATTGAAGATTCACAAAGTGAAATCAAATACGAGATTGAATATATAAAGAATGGGAAGTCAAAAGAGGTTATGTTTAAAGACGACGGAACTGAAATCAAGAAATAATAAAAATATTTCGAATATTTAAGGGGCTTTTTTATAAGCCCCTTTATTGATAATACAATATAAATCATTAATTTATGATTTCGTTTATAAACATTCTTTTCCTAAAGATAATAATTTGTTTTTTTCATTTCCGATTTATCCGGATAATTTACTTTGTTTTATTTTTAATATTGCTTTCAAAGATTGATATATATTCTCAACCAAAAAATTTAAATTATTATATTGATAATGCGATAATAACAAACCAGGTCATTAATGAGAATAGAAAATTGATTACGACATTTGATATTCGAAAAGAACTTATAAACTCAAGTTTGAATAAACCTAAAATTTACAGTACTGTGAATTATTTATTTGCTCCGAGTTTCGGTGAATTCGGATACGACAGTGCCGTCACGAATGGAGGTTTATATTCAGCACTTGTGAACCTGGAACTGCCTTTGCTTAATGGCTTTACTTCCAGAACTAAACTTCAAGAAGCTCTGAATGAACAAAACACTTATAAAAACAATATTATTACGACAGAACACGAAATTTTCAAGAATGTTACCGACCTGTATATAAAAGCATATCAGGATTATGAACAAATATCTACTGCGGATGAAACATTAAGAATACTGGATTTACAGCGGGAAATAATAAATGCAATGATTGAACGTGGAATCGGAAAATTCTCGGATTTAAAATTGTTAGATGTTGAATATCAAACCCAGGTTATAAACAAGAATCAGTTAGAGATGGTATTTGAAAAAGATTTAATGGATTTGAATCTTATCGCAGGAATACGTGACACCTCTACCGTCGAACTGGATAAACCGGATATAAAACTGGCTGCCGATAAAAGTTTAAAATCGTATTTTCTGGAATCGTTTTTGCTGGATAGCTTAAAACTAATTACGGAAAAAGATATAAATGAATCCAATTACAAACCGCAATTAAGTTTTTTTATTAACGGAGGACTGAATGCCGTAAACTATACGGAAATATGGAAAAAGGTAGGAATGAGTACCGGAATAAATATGACTTTTAGTATATATGACGGTAATCAAAAAGAATTGAACAATTATTTAATAGATATCAGAGGACAAAACATCTCTTATCAAAAAAACTACTTTGTTTATCAAAATGAAATAAGGAAAAAGAATATCCTAAAAGAATTGAGCGGTCAGGAAAAGCTTCTAAGCCAGCAGGAAAAACAACTTGAGAATTATCAGTCTTTACTCGAATTATACCGAAACCTGTTTGTATCTGGAGAGGTTTCTTTGCTGGAATATATTAATATATTAAAAAATTATATTAGTTTTAAAAACGAAATTATTATCAATAAAAATCAACAACTCATTATTATTAACGAATATAACTATTGGAATTGGTAAAATGGACTCAGGTATATTAATTAAATATAAATTTGTTTTTTCACATATATTATTATTGTTGTTATTGATTAATGGATGTGCAAATAAAAAAGATGCAGAGGTTACTGCGGATACACCCAAAGCAAACGTTGTAGTTACTTCGATAAACAGAGAAAATCTGAATGATACAATTTTTCTTACAGCAAGTTCATTTTATAATAATAAGACTATTATTATAGCGCCTATTTCCGGATATTTATCTGAAGTCAATGTTACAAACGGATTAAATGTTTCCAAGAACTTTAAAGCCTTCGAAGTTTTGACCAAAGAATATAATGCATTAAAATCTTCAAAAGATATTTTAGACTCATTATATATCGGGAAAAGAACCGGCAAGATAGAAATATCAGCACCATCTTCTGGGCAGATTTCAGACCTGACCACGCTTCAAGGGCAATATGTTCAGGAAGGTTCAGCGCTTTGTACAATAATAGATATGTCGAGTCTGCTTTTTAAATTATACGTCCCGCTTCAATATAATTCCGATATAAGTTCCGGAATGAAATGCACTTTAATGATGCCTGATGGAGAAATTATAAATGGTTTTATCAAAAACATGCTGGCAAAAACTGAACTTAACAGTCAGACGGAAGTATATTTTTTAAGACCTTCGGCAGGAATAAAAATCCCTGAAGGCGTAAATGTGAAAGCTTATATTGTAAAACAAAAGGGATTTGATTCTCAGGTATTACCAAAAAATGCCGTATTATCAAATGAGACCTTAAATGAATATTGGGTAATGAAGTTAATCAATGATTCTACTGCTGTAAAAGTTCCTATTAAAATCGGAATAGCTAATCAGAATATTGTAGAAATCAAAGAACCGCAGTTCTCCCTCGAAGATAGGATTATTACAACGGGAAATTACGGATTACCCGACACTGCTTTAGTAAACATTACGGTTGAATCTGATGAAAAATGACCAGCTGAGAGAATCTTTCTTTTTAAAGTTTAAAACACCGGTAATTTATTTGATAATATTAATTTTTGGAATAGGATTTTTTTTCTATTCAAAGATTAATATTTCTCTCTTTCCTGAAATAACATTTCCGAAAATAAAAATAATTGCTGAAAACGGTGAACAACCTGTTGATAAAATGATGGTCACTGTTACTAAACCTCTCGAAGAAGCAATCAAACAAATTCCTGATTTAAAAACAGTAAAAAGCATAACAAGCAGGGGTTCGTGCGAGATATCCGCATTCCTTGACTGGAAAGCCGATATCAATATATCCCAGCAGCAGCTTGAATCGAGAATCAGTCAAATCAGGAATGAACTTCCCTCAACTACCACGATAACTATCGAGCAGATGAATCCTTCCGTACTTCCTGTTATGGGATTTATACTTGAAAGCAAGAATATGGATCTCATAGAATTGAAGATGCTGGCTAAGTACACCGTAAAACCATTCCTGGAGCAAATCGAGGGTATTTCAAAAATTCAAATACAGGGCGGCAAAGAAAAGGAATATTGGGTCGAACTGAAACCGGATAATATGTTAGCTTTAAGAATTACTCCTGCGGTTGTGAGAGATGCATTTGCAAAAACTAACTTCATAAATTCTAATGGTCTGATAACAGATTATCGAAGATTGTATTTATCCTTAACTGATGCACAGGTATATGATAAAAGTGATATAGAAAAAATCGTCGTGCAAAATGACGGTAAAAGAGCAGTCACTTTAAAAGATATTGCTGATATAAGTGTGAATGAAAAAATCGAATATGTTAATATAAATGTTGACGGACACGAAGGTGTTTTGGTGAATGTAATCAAACAACCAAATACAAATCTCATTTTAGTTTCTGAAAGCATTAGAGAAAAAACAAAAGAACTCGAGAAATTGCTGCCCAAAGGTGTATCATTAAAATTATATTATGATCAGGCAGATTTTGTTAATGAGAGTATTAGAAGCGTGAGCGATGCTTTATGGATTGGATTGTTGTTTGCCCTGGTTGTCACGTTTGTTTTTCTAAGATCTTTTAAAGCAAGCATAACAGTGTTATTTACAATTCCGGCGACTATAGGGCTGACTATGATTCTCCTTTATATATTTGATTATACTTTTAATCTTATGACATTTGGAGCGATAGCCGCTTCGGTAGGATTAATAATCGATGATGCAATAGTTGTTTTAGAGCAGATTCACCGGATTAGAGAAGAAGTACCTGATGAAAAACCATCTGTAATAGTAAAAAAATCTATTCAGTACTTATTACCCGCAATGATCGGCTCATCAATGAGTACGATTGTAATATTCTTACCTTTTTCATTTATGAGCGGAGTTGCCGGTGCTTATTTTAAAGTGCTTGCATATACAATGATAATTACTCTTGTTAGTTCATTCTTCATTACATGGGTTGCTTTACCTGTTATATATCTTCTTTTCCATAATCATCGTGATTCAAAAACCCGGGCACCTCATGTTGTAAAAGATAATAAATTTTTAAAATATTTTTTATCGAATCCGGTATATTCTATAATTTTCGTGGTTGCATTAATATTATTATCATTAATAATTATACCGCGTTTGAGTTCGGGTTTTTTGCCGGAAATGGATGAAGGAACAATTGTTCTGGACTATTCAAGTCCGCCCGGAACGTCTCTCGATGAAACAAATGAGATATTGAATAAAGTTGACAAGATTGTTGCCTCGACTCCGGAAGTTGACCACTATTCAAGAAGGATAGGTTCTCAATTGGGGTTTTTTATCACTGAACCAAATAGCGGAGATTACTTAATTCAACTTAAAAAAGACAGAACTAAAACTACCGATGAAGTAATCGATGAAATAAGAAAAAATATTGAAGGTGTGCAGCTGCCTTTGGTCGTGGATTTCGGACAGGTAATAAACGATATGCTTGGAGATTTAATGAGTTCGGTTCAACCGATTGAAATAAAAATATTCGGAGATAATACCGATTTACTTAAAAAATATTCAGAACAAGTTGCAGAAGCAATAGGTAATGTAGAAGGTACAGCAGATGTATTTAATGGTATTACCATTGCAGGTCCAACTATAGAATATAATCCGGATCAAAATATGATATCGCGATTTAATCTGAATCCGGAGGATATTCAGTTTCAATTACAAAATCTGATAGTAGGAAATGTTATCGGTAACATTTTAGAAAAAGAGCAGCTGACTGATATAAGACTATTTTCTACGAAACTGAAAAATAAAGATATGAATGAAATTGCAAATTCATATATATATCTTCCTGATGGAACAACAATGCAATTAAGAGATTTAGTGAAAGTTAACATTAAAACCGGAGTAGCAGAAATAGACAGGGAAAATTTAAAAACCTTAGCAAAGGTCACGGGAAGGCTGAATAAAAGGGATTTAGGAAGTGTTGTAACCGATATTAAAAATAAAATTAATTCGAAAATTTTTCTTCCGCAGGGTTTCGCCATATCTTACGGTGGTGCATATGCAGAACAACAACAATCTTTTAAGGAATTATTAATTATTTTAGCCACTGCAGGTCTTCTTGTTTTATCGGTACTCTTAATTCTTTTTAGAGATTTGAAAGGTAGCATTATTATACTTTTTATTTCCATGCTCGGATTATCGGGAAGTTTTTTGGCATTATTCATTACGGATATTCCATTGAATGTAGGAAGCTATACGGGTGTAATAATGATTGTGGGAATAATTGCCGAGAATGCAACATTTACTTTTCATCAGTTTAAAATGTTATTAAATACATATAGTGTCAATGATGCAGTACTAAAAGCAATTTCAATTAGATTGAGACCGAATTTAATGACCGCTTTAGGTGCTATTATAGCTCTCATGCCTCTTGCTTTAGCCTTGGGTTCCGGTGCTCAACTCCATCAACCTTTAGCAATCGCTGTGACCGGGGGGTTTATTATAGGCTTACCGATACTGGTTTTTGTTTTCCCCGTCCTGTTGAAATTTTCTTATAGAAATTTAGAATGAAAAATTGTTTACAATATTAACTTTTAAAACAATTAAGAACTTTTTTTTTATCAAAACTCCCTTGAGCTAAGATCAATAATCATAAATGTACCCGGCTTGATAGGTGGACGGGGATTCGGATTATCATTTGTCTTTTCAGGTGTCTCGCCATATTCAGCACAAGGCAGGTAAATATGATGCGTTTTTATATCAATGGCAATAGTACGGGCTCCCTTTTGAGTCGTAGCTGTTTCAATAATTTTATAGGAATTTGCATTTTCTTCCTGAATAATTGTCACGGTACCTTCACCGTTAGAACTATATATGCGATTTAAAACGGGGTCAAAAGCTACTCCATCAACACCATCGCCGATAGGTAAAGTTGTAATTATATTTCCGTTTTCAGCATCCACAACTACTAATAATTTATTTCCGCAAACAGTAAAAAGGCGGTGATTTGTATTGTCAATCGCAAGACCGCTCGGTTCTTCCCCCGGTAAAATTGACCAGGACTTTTCGACTTTCAATGTGGAAGAATTAATTACGCTGATTTCGTTTTTGTCTTCAATATTTACAAAAACTTTTCCTTTGCCATCGCTAACGCAAAATTCCGGTTTGCCGTCAAGAGGAATAGTTTCGACTACTGTATTTTTATTTGCATCTATAACTGTCGCATTTGAGCTCCTTCCGTTAAACACGAAGACTTTTTTCGAAAACGAATCATATATCAATGCGTCCGGAGAAGCCCCAGTAACTGTTGTTTTTGTTAGCACTGAATAATCATTTAAATCAAAAATAGTGACTGAGGTATCTCTGCCATTCGTGATAAACCCTTTATTAAACTTTGCCGCTATTTCAATTCCATGCACTCCTTTTAAACCTGAAATAGTTCCAATCACTTTTCCTTGAATTACATCAACTACCTGCACAATTGATCCATGCGAAACAAATAACCTTCCCGAAGATTCGTCCATCAGGAGACAATCCCAACCGCCATCACCTTCAAGATTAATTCTGTTGGAAATAAAATAGTTTGATTGTGCAAAAGAATGGTTGAAACAAAACAGCAATAAAAAGATTAGTATAACATTTAATTTTTTCATGTTTTTTAAAAGTTATTGATTGTGATAACTCGTTTATTTTCTCTGAAAAGTATTACAAACATTATTGTCTGATATTTTTTCAGCAAGCTAATTGTATTTTCTTTAATATACAAAAAAAGGGGAATAAATTCGCAAGAATAAATAAAGACAAAAATGGTTTGAAAGATTTATACCTCGATATGATTTTTTCCCGGCAAAATAATACTATGAAAGATTGACAATCTCTTCTCTCAAATTAATACCGGAAAGAACTTCCGAACCATAAAAGGTTATTACTCGTGGTGTAGGGTCGTAGTTTCGGTTTGTCGGAAAGTTTCCTCCCGACACATGTAAGGACGTAAGTCAACCCACGGTGCGTCCAAGACCTGAAACCACAAGGACTTTTACCTCATTTTTTGAAAAACGTGTTAATGAAATTGCTAACCGGAAAAATAATAAAAACAAAAAAGCCCTGTAACTTATATAAATTACAGGGCTTAAAATTTGGCACTCCCAAAGGAATTTCCAGAGTTCGCGGGATATTTTCATAAAACTCACTTCAGCAAGATCATACGCTTCGTATCATTAAATCCATCCGTTGTTAATTTATAAAAATAAACTCCACTTGAAAACTGCGATGCGTTGAATGTTGCTTCGTAAGTTCCGGGAGATTGTTTTTCATTCACAAGAATAGCAATTTCTTTTCCGAGGACATCATATATGACAAGTTTTACAAATCCACTCTTCGGCAAGTCATATTTTATATTTGTAGACGGATTAAATGGATTCGGAAAGTTCTGAAATAATTTAAAATCCTTAACAACATTATTATTATTGTGTACATTTGTTACTACATTAACCGCCATGCAAATATTTGGTCTTGCATCATTTAAATTTCCGGTTGTAATATCGATACACCCATCCCCGGTTGGTAAATCCTGATGTCCGTGATATGTCATACCCGGATGATAAGATGAGAAGACAAAAGAATTAGCAGTCCACGAAGAATTATTATAACATACTTCTATCAACAAATTGCTACCCGGAGTATAAACAAATGGATTTTGCAATGTAAGATATTGCCAGCCGGTACCCGGAACAGTATAATCTCCGGTCCAGACAGTTATCCAATTTGTTGATACAAACCCTGTTAAAGAGGGCAGAGCCGTATTTTGCATTTTTATTGTGAAGCCATGCATTACCTGACTACTTATAGAATCCACCTGGAATCCAATTTTTGTAATTGCGCCTGTCGAACTTACACCACCTGCAATAATTTCACTTGAAAGATATAGCATATCCGTTTTTGAATCATCATAATATGTATAAAAAGGATACCCCATAACAATATTCCCGGTTCCAATGCATACATTAGACTGATCTACTTTTTTCGCAAGAGTTCCTACATCACCAACTACCCAGCCCTGAGAAGTGGAAGAAGGAAATGTTATCTTGTTTAGATTATTGGAATTTATATTTTGCTCTTGCCATAAATCACCACCATTATATGTTTCTAATATTATACCAGCATCACCGGAAACAAATGCAATATTTGGATTAACAAGATAGATGCTTTTGAAATTATTATACACTCCTGTATTTAATAGATTCCAGGTTACGCCACCATTAACAGTCTTGAAAATCCTCCCGCTATCCCCGGCTATCATTCCGATGGTTGATGTAATGAAATTAACTTCGTACAGAGCACCATAAGAAATACGCTTTGAAGTAAAGCTAGAACCTGCATTTGAAGTCTTGTAAACATATCCGTAAGAATCTACGCCCCAACCCGTAAAATCATTAACAAAAAATATTTTTGAATTGTAACCCGGCATATTAATCTTTGTTGCCCAGGTATTTCCTGCGTCGGTAGATTTTAGAATATCGCCGTAATAATTCCCAAGCCAACCTGTATTTGCAGAAGAAAAATGAATTGAAGTAATAGTATAAGCGGAAGGTAATACAAGTAAATTCCAATTGTTACCTCCATTAACCGTTTTATATAATCCGCCTTGATTACCAACAAAACCGGTAATTGTATTAGTAAAATACACACAATAATTATCGCCGTTGGAAGGAAATGTCATTGAAAACCAATTATATCCAAGGTTAGTAGTTTTTAATAATTTCCCATTGTTCCCTGCTATGTAACCTGTATTAACACCTGGAAAACTTATTCCATTTAAATTCTCATAAGTCCCACTTCCGACTATTTGCCATATTGATTGGGATATTAATAAATTATTACTTAGGGCTAAAATCAAAGAGGTTGCGAGCAGAATGGAAAATAACTTTCTCATAGTTATTCCTTCCCATTAAATTATCAATAAGTTTAATTAAAGAAAATTATATATAAAAAACGGAATTAAACAGTCGTAATTTTAATGATATATATTACTATAAATCAAATCTGTCCAAAATAAACACTATATAAATTTATCTTGGAGTTAAAATCAATTTCTAAAGGAAAAAATAAAATCTCATTACTAATTTTGCTCTAAAAATAAAGTATTTAAATATATTGATTAAAACTAAACGGAAAATAATAAAAACAAAAAAGCCCTGTAACTTATATAAATTACAGGGCGTTATAGTGGCGCTCCCAACGGGATTTCCCAAGTTCTCAGGATGTCTTCACCGTGAAAGAGTCACTCGACAGTGTGAATATGCATAAACACAGGGGTTTTCAGCGATTTTGTTTTCCCTTCAATACCCTTTTTTACCCCATTTTTTGAAAAAGTGCTAACGGAAATGCTAACGAATTTTTATCGATTTAAAAATTTTTCTTTTATTGATTTTCATCAATACGGAATCCTATTTTTTCAAACACATTCATCTGCTATTTGCTCAATCATATATATCAATAAAATATATCTATTATAGGATTTTTTTATGGTAAGTCTAAGATAGTATTTATTCTTTTCTTCTAAAGTTGCTTAAATAAAGTTAGTAAAATCCATTTCCGAAAATTGTTTATACCTTTTCACGGTTCATGCAACTTATATCTTTAGTTATATGTTGTAATAATTATATAATATAACTATTATAATAAGTAATAATTAAATTATGCATGAGGAAAAACTAGATAAAATCATAGATAATATATTGTCTGTTAAAATAAACTTCTTTAAGGCATTGCTTAGGCCGGGAGAATCAAAGTCAGACATTAGCCCTGCTATTTATTACGTAATGACTGCTTTGGAAAAACATGGAAGTCTTTCTATGTCAGAAATTGGTAAAGAAATTTATATGCCAAAGCCTAACGTAACTGCATTAATAGATAAGCTAATTTCAAAAAAACTTGTCGAAAGAATCCCCGATAATAAAGACAGAAGAATAATAAATATTAAATTGACTAAGAAAGGTATTATAACAAAGACAGAAATAGAAAAAATCTTTAGAAAACAGATGTTTTCTTTGTCGGACAAAGAGATAGAGGAATTGTCAAACTCATTGACCAAAGTAAGAAAAATTATAGCCAAAATTCAAAAAGCAAACATAAACAGTATTCTTGAAATTAAAAATAATTAATAACTTAATTAAATGGCAAACAATAACGATAAACCCGTAAACGATAGTGGAGATATAAATATCACAGAAAAGAAGAAAAGACGATGGAAAGTTTACATACCTCTGTCACTTATAATAATTCTTGTTTTAACTTTAGCAGTTTATTGGTATATAGATTATTCTAAATATATCAGAACAGACGATGCTCACGTAGATTCAGATGAAGTATCGGTTAGCTCTAAAATGATGGGACGTATTGTTCATCTTTATGCTGATGAAGGAGATTCTGTAAAAAAGGGAATGTTGATGGTTGAACTGGACAGTACTGACCTTATGGCTCAAAAACAGCAGACAATAACTTCTCAACAACAAACAATAGCTTCTAAAATATTAGCAGAAGCAAAATACAAATACGACAAGGAAAATATTAAAGTGCTTAATGTGAATTACGAAAAGACACTTGAAGATTTTGATAGAGCAAAAGACCAGTTTAATCAGGATGTTATATCAAAAGAGCAATACCAGCATATACAGAAAGCATATGAATCATCCAAAGCACAATTAGACGCAGCAAATACGCAGCTTCAGGTTTCAAAAGCTCAGATAGGGAGTACTCTTGCTTCAATCGAAAACTCAGAATCACAAATCGGTATAATAGAAGCACAACTGCAGAATACAAAAATTTATGCCCCTATGGATGGTGTTATTGCAAAACGCTGGTTATTGACCGGCGATATTGTTCAACCGGGACAATCAATTTTTGCTGTTACTGATAACCGTAATTTCTGGGTATCCGCCTTTCTGGAAGAGACAAAAATGGATAAAATATATTTGAATCAGAAAACTCTATTTTCAATCGACACTTATCCCGGCGTAACTTTCTCAGGTAAAATTTTCTTTATAGGCTCAAACACTGCTTCTCAGTTTTCTTTGATTCCCCCTAATAATGCATCCGGAAACTTTACTAAAGTTACACAGCGTGTACCCTTAAAAATTTCCATCGAACAGGTTGATAACGAAAATAATATAAGTTCATATAAATTCATGACAGGAATGTCTGCCGAAATAAAAATAATTAAATAGAGATGTCTTTATTAAACATTTTAAAGAACCCTAGTAAACTACTTAATCTAAGGAAGTCGCACTTCCATCCGGACAGCTCATTCTATAAATGGTTTGTTCTGGCTAACATTATGATTGGTACTTTTATGGTAGTTTTAGATTCTACCATTGTTAATGTGGGTTTGCCAAAAATAATGGCATCATTCGGTGTTGGTCTTGATAAAATAGAATGGGTTGTTACCGGGTATATGCTGGCAATGGCACTGAGCTTACCTGCTTCGGGCTGGCTCGCAGATAAATTCGGATACAAAAGAATGTACATTTTTGGTCTGTTTCTTTTCACTTTTGGCTCATTCTTATGCGGTTTCGCTAGCGAAGAATATTTTCTTATTGTATCAAGAATAATTCAGGGGCTTGGAGGCGGATGCCTTATGCCTATTGGTATGGCAATTATTACACGTGAGTTTCCTCCTGCTCGCAGAGGTATTGCATTAGGGTTCTGGTCAGTTGCTGCAGCTGCATCAGTTTCATTCGGACCGTTAATAGGCGGTTATCTTGTCGATAACTTTAACTGGCAGCTCATATTCGATGTGAATATACCTGTTGGAATTATTGGAATAGTTATTACGATGATTATTCAAAAAGAATACGTCAGCAAGATTGTTCGTAAATTTGATTTAATAGGTTTTCTTTCTATCAGTATTTTTCTGCCATTTATTTTGTACGCTTTCTCTGAAAGCACTGCTGCAACGAATTCCGAAGGCTGGTCTGCTCCGTATATTTTGTTTTGCTTGGCTATATCTGCAATTTCACTGACAGTTTTTATAACTACCGAACTTTTGGTAAAAGAACCCTTAATAGACTTAAAGCTTTTTGCTAATCATAATTATTTAATAAGTAATATTACACTATTCATTTTTGGTGTCGGAATGTTTGGAAGTACATTTCTTCTCCCGCTTTATTTACAGAATTCACTTGGCTATTCTGCATTGCAATCCGGCGCAGTATTTCTTCCTATTGGTTTTATTCAGGGCGGTATATCTCCTTTTGTGGGAATACTCTCAGATAAAACAAGTCCTAAGATATTAATCTTAATCGGTATTGTATTATTTGCAATCAGCTTTTATCTGAACAGTACTTTCTCTTTTCTTACTGAGCATAATTTTATTATGGTATCTCTTTATATCAGAGGAGTCGGTTTAGGAATGATATTCACGCCGTTGACCACTGTTTCAATGCTTGAAATACCTCACTCAAAAATGGGTCAGGCTTCAAGCTTATTTAACATAATACGTCAGCTCGGTGGAAGTTTTGGTGTTGCCATTCTAGCAACAATCCTTTCAACAAGAATTAATTATCACGTACAAATGTTCGGCGAATCTATCAAAATTAATTCTCAGGAATTACATAACGTTACAAATAATTTAAATTATTACATAGAAAAACGAACTGGAAGTCCGCTGCAGGTTGCACAAAAACAAAGCCGGGCACTCATTAGTATGAACCTGACTAATCAGGCTTACATTCAGGGTATTGATGACGATTTTCTTATTGCTGCAGGACTGACCTTAATAGGAGGAATACCGGTTTTCTTTCTGCATTCAAAGAAGAAACTTAAAAGCATTAAAACACAAAGAATATGAAAAAAAGAAAAATTGATATATATATTCTAATAATAATATTTCTCATTTCCGGAGTTTCACTGGCTTACACCCAGGGAAAAAAAACCTCTGATAATAATTCCGTTGATACACTCACTATTAATGAAGCAATAAAATATGTAATTCAAAGCCATCCGTCTGTAAAAGAAATTGAGGAGACTATAAATGAAGCCAGGATTAAAACAGACATTGCAAAAACCAGTAACTATCCATTTCTCGATTTCAATGCTTCATACACAAGGTTGGGACCTGTTTCGTCAATGTCGTTTGGGTCAAGTACTTTTGACCTTTATCCTGCAGATAATTATAATACATCACTTAATATAAGTAAGAACATATTTGATTTTGGTAAAACTTCGAGAAATGTTGATTATCAAAATGAAAATATTGTTCTTGCCAGGCAAAAGCTTGAACAGGTAAAACAATCGTTAGCGCTGACTACAGTAAACTGTTATTACTCAATTATCTATTTGCAGGAAGCAATAAAAATTAAGGATGAACAATTATATGATTTACAGAAGCACCTCGATTTTGTAACGAAGAAGAGGGAGACAGGTTCGGCAATCCGCTATGAAATACTTACAACCCAGGTCCGGATATCAAATATTGAAAGCCAGAAAACAGATATTGAAAGCCTTTTAAAAATACAGCTATCAGTATTAAATTCTTTATTAGGAAAACCGGTTTATTCGTCGAACAATATAAAGACTGATACAAATGCTGCAATTATCGGAGTCCAGGATGATTCTCTCATCTCTTATGCAATCGGGCATAGAATTGAAATGGAAATTGCAATTGAAAAAACAACACTCGAAGAATTAAATTACCAGGTTGTAAAAGCTCAGAATTATCCGGTTATTAATGTATTTGTTTCCGGAGGGTGGAAAAATGGTTATTTTCCTGATTTCAACACACTTACTGCAAATTATATTGCGGGCATAGGAATAGTCCTGCCCGTTTTAGACTTCGGAAGGAATAAAAATAATCTTTTACTTTCTGAATCTAAAATAATTGAAGATAACTATGAGATTGAAATTCAAAAAAGAAAAATTGAAAATGAAGTAATTGAAAACTTAGAGAATTTAAAAACTTCACAAAAGAAATTAGAACAATTTAAACTTCAATTATCACTGGCACAGGAAGCGTATTCACTTGCAGACATAAATTTTAAAGACGGTGCAATTACAAATCTTGACTTGCTGGATGCTTCAACAAATGTTTCGGAAAGCCATTTTTTACTTTTAAAAGCAAAAATTGATTACCTGTTGAATACTTATAAATTGAAATCCGCAATAGGTATAAGATTGTATTAAAAAAAGAAAATAAAATCAGAAAAAGGAAACCATGACTCGAATAGTAAATGATATTTCAAAAGAAAAGCTTTGCGACAAAGGTAATGGATGAAGGAATTGACGAAACCGTTGTTTCTTATCTTTTGGCTCATACTACTGTAAATACCACTTCCAAGTACTATCTTAATAAAAAGACTGACGTAATAAGAAACAATTTAAATAGAATAAATCTCGATCATTTTTGAAAAAAGTGCTAACAAAACTGCTAACGGAAAATTTTAAGTAATTAAAAATGCCCTGTAACTTATATAATTTACAGGACGTTAATCTGGCGCTCCCAACGGGATTCGAACCCGTGTTTTCCCTGTGAAAGAGTCACTCGATGTTGCGAATATGCATAAATACTGGGGTTTTCAGCGTTTTTGTTTTCCCTAATGTACCCTTTTTTACCCCATTTTTTGAAAAAGTGCTAACGAAAATGATAACGGATTTTTTTCAATATTTCGTCGGATGCTTTCAAATAAATTCATTAGTTATTTTCTCAATCTCTTCTTTTTGTCTTTGTCTGATATTGCAAAATTCTATTATCTATTTCTGATATTTCATAAAAAAAGCCGGAAGTAAAACTCCCGGCTTTCAATATTAAAGTCAACCAAATTCTTACTTCATCAATATCATCTTCTTCGTTTCGCTGTAAAAGTCCGTAGTTAATCTATAAAAATAAACTCCGCTTGGATAATGGGTGGCATTCCAGTTAACTTCATAAATCCCTGGATTCATTTCTTCGTTTACTAAACATTCAAGTATCCTTCCATTTATATCGTATATATTAAGTTTGACATATCCTGACTTTGGAATATCAAACTTCATTGTTGTTGTCGGGTTAAATGGGTTCGGATAGTTTTGAGATAAAGAATATTTAGCCGGTATTTCTGTGCTTATTGGCGTTATTCCTACCGATGAAGTGTATTTCGAAATCCCTCCGTTGTTTCTGATTGCCCAGAGATTATTACTGGAAATTGAATTTGGTTTTGCAAGATGAGTATACGTTCCTGTTTGAGTCGTTGCCGCAGTAAATATATAACCTGTTGGTGAGAAATATACAGAACTGCCTCTTGTGTAATACGCACCTTCATGTGTAAAAGCAATCCCGTTTATACTTCCGCTTCCAATATAAGTAGGGTTGTTACCCCAGTTTTGTCCGCCATCTGTAGTATATAAGCCTCCTGTAGTACTACCTGCAGCGCCACCCAGCGAATCATAGAAGAATATTGCAAGGATGTCTGTCTGTGTTCCTGTTGACTGGGTAGTCCAGCCCTGACCGTTACTAAATTTATATATTCTGGAATTGTTTGTACCAAACCAGATTGTTGTAACATAATCTGGCGGCCAGTAATCGAATGAGTTGTTATAACCTGTCTCGGTCCCTGATTGCGGAAGATACATGTCTGTTGAATCCCAGTTGGTTCCTGCATTGGTGCTCTGCCACAAAGACCATCTTCCACCTACAGGGTCGCCTGTCATTAACAGTGCATCATTATTAACGAAGTTCACACGTGAAATTGTATTCATAAATCCTCCAACCTGTGAAAATACCAATGTCCAGTTTGCACCACCATTTATAGTTTTATAAACATACGCTGTAGTACCGGAACCGGTGACTAATGCAGTATTAGCATCAATCCCACAGATATTGTATAAATCTAAAGCGGCATTTGGAGATGTTGTTAAACTCCAGTTTGTTCCGCCGTTAGTAGTTCTAAGAACTTTACCGCCTGCTCCGCATATCCAGACGACGTTGTTATCTGTCGCTGAAACAGAATATAAATAAGATGTTACTCCGGAAACTTGTTCCGACCACTGGCTCTGACAATTATCAATTATCAATGTGCAATGTATAATGATTAAGAGCGCTAAGGTGTATATTAATTTTTTCATAATGATTGATTTGAGTTTATATAAGTACTAAATATAAAATGTATTAAACTGAATCTTTATTAGTTTTAAGCTACTTTTATTACCATTAATGAACAATCCACAAAATATTACCTTAATAAAAAAACTGATGTCATTAGAAATAATTTGAACGAGAAAAATCTGGTTCATTTTTGAAAAAAGTGCTCACGAAAGTGTTAGTGGGAAAAATATTAAAACAAAAAAGCCCTGTAAATATAATGTTTACAGGGCTTTAGAGTTGCACTCCCAATGGGAATTCCCGGGTTCCCGGGATGTCTTCTTAATTTGTACCAAATATAATCCAGTACCATATTGGTAATACCTTAATTTTATGTTTACCAATCGTAAATTCATCAAATTGGTCATAAGTTAATATGAATCCATTTTTTACTTTCAAGTCAGTTATTGCTTCGATGAGTCCATTTATTTCTCTATCCTGATTTGATTTATTTAATACTTCCGTAACCTGAATTGTTGAATGCAATCGATTATCCTTTGAAACAATAAAATCGCATTCTTTGATATTTTTAAAATAATATACATCTTTTGCATTTCTTTTCAGTTCAAGCAGTACAATATTTTCAAGCAGTTTTCCCCTATTTTCTGAAAAGCTGAATGATACAGCATTAAATATTCCCGTATCAATAGTGTAAATTTTCTTATTTCGTACGATTTGCTTTTTCAAAAAAAATTCATATTTGGGAACACTTAAAAACAAATATGCCTCTTCAAGAAATTCTATATAATTTTTTACGGAATTTGTACTTTTTATACTCAGAAGTTTCGCAAGGTTATTATAACTATATAATGATGATATATTTGAAAGTAAATATAATGCTAATTCCCGGAAACTTTTTGTATCTCTAATACCAAACCTCACAATTAAGTCTTTTACAAGTACATCCTGGTACAATTGTGACAACTCATTTTTGTCTTTACTCTTAATCACTTCCGGAAATCCTCCAATAGAAATATATTCATTAAAATATTTTTTCAACTCTGCTCTATTTGCAGTCGTCAGATTTGTCTTTAATTCGACATCGCTGATTTTCAGAAATTCTTTAAATGAAAACGGGTATAACTCTGTCTTGACATATCTTCCTGTAAGACTTGTAGAAAATTCAGAACTCAGAAGTTTAGAGTTGCTCCCCGTAATATAAACTTTTTTCTTTTCCGAAAAAAGTCTTCGTACAAATTTTTCCCAACCGGTAACATTTTGAATCTCATCAAAAAAGAATGCATCAATTTTACTGCCGTATAACTCATAAGCCAGTTCAAGCAAATCATTGAAATTTTCATGATTAAAATCCAGGAGTCGTTCATCTTCAAAATTGAAATAAAAATAATTCTCATAATTTTCAGATAATAATTTCATCAATGTTGATTTTCCGCATCTGCGTACACCAGTTATGACAGATATTTTCGGAGAGGATATAAAATTTTTACCAATTTCCCTTTCGACTAATTTTTCTTTCCTTTTAAATATTTCTTCCTGATCAATTATTACCTGATTTAAAATATATTTATTCATTAGTATTATATGTTATTGGGGTATTTTATGCATTAGTAATGCAAATAACAAGTCATAATTTTTGGAGTCATTGGTTATGAAAATAAAATAACGGATGAATAGAAAATGCTTCTCCGCCGGATATATTAAAATTATTTATTAATAGATAAGATAATTACTCATTTTTTGTGTTAAGATTACTTTGTTTTGAATACTTTTAGATAAGTTAATAATCTTTCGGTGGAATAACCACAATAGCTTAAAGTTTTGTAAACTATATGTTTACAGAAACTTTAATTGGGACGAGAGTGAGGATTGAGAAGTGAGACTTTAAAAGCTAAATGTCAAACGTCAGACTAAGATGTAAAAATGAAAAAAATATTTTAGCAACAAAAGGAATAAGGATATGGAGAAAATGACTTTTCACTTTTGAATTATGTTTTCAACAGCATATAACGGATAAACTTCAATGTTTTCATAAACAGAAAAATTCTCATTCGATATTCGAATTCCTTTTTGAAGATTTTTTTCCCGTAAAAACAAGAACATACTTTGCATAGCTCCTTTAGTTCCTGCTTTGACTTCAACCGGCACTATTTCCTGTGAAATTGAGATAACATAGTCAACTTCGGCATTACTGCTTTTTGCTTCCCTGTGCCAATAATATAAAGACGGATTACGGTAGCATGACTCCGATTTTATTAATTCCAAACCTACAAACTGCTCTGCTAAATTTCCTTTATTCACGGCTTCAAATTTATCTGAAAGTAAATAATCTTCCAAATCAAGACCCATAATTCGTTGAAAAATTCCCGGGTCATACACAAGCATTTTTTGTCTCCGAGAATTTGCACCTGCACCTAATGGAATACCGTTTGCGGAAGTATGTGTTACCGGAATTACAAGTCCTGCCGTAATCAATAATTGCAATGCTTCTTTAATCTGTTTGTGATTCGCCTGACTACCGGTTTTTGAAAATTTAAATTTTTGACCTGCCTGTGATACAACAGACTGGAATACTTCATTTAAAAGAGTTACAGATGTTTTCTTTTTGTATTTTGTAAAATCAGTTTGTATTGATATAATTAAGTCATCGAGCAATTGTTGACATTGATGTAGATTTCCGGTTTCTATATATGAAGCTATAACTTCGGGCATTCCTCCAAGACAAATGAATTTTTGGATTAATCCAATTAATCGGGAATGAAGTACCTCATTAATCGGATTGTTAGGTTTTGCTTCCCTTACTTTATCGAGTAATTGATGTTCACCTGCTCCTGAAAGAAATTCAGAAAAACTCAAAGGAAACATAAACATTGACCTTATTCTTCCAACACCAAATGTCGGTATTTCAGATAGTGCAAATTCCAGAAGTGAACCTGCGGCAATGATATGCAGCTCGGGCATTTTTTCATAAAAAAAGCGAAGTGAAGCAATTGCTTCCTGACATTCCTGAACTTCATCAAAGAAAAGCAATGTCTTACCCGGAATAATGTTTGTCTTATAAATTGCAGAGATATTTTCGCAAATTCCGTCAGGCGATAGGTCGTCCGAAAACAATGTTTTTAAGCGGGGACTTTCTTCAAAATTGAGCTCAATAAAATTCTCAAAATTTTTCCCGAACTCTCTAATAGTGTCCGTTTTTCCAACCTGTCTGGCACCCCTTATTAACAGTGGTTTATGCTTGCTTTCTGCTTTCCACTTCTCAAGTTCAATATCTATGTTTCTTTTTATATACATATCAATTATAAATTTTACAAGGCAATAATGGTATTAAACTAACATAAATACAAGGCAATAATTAAATAAAAATGATAATAATACAAGGTAATACTGAGGTAAAATTTGGAAAAATACAAGGCGACGGAGGAAAAAATATATTTCATTATTTTCTCTATTTCATTCTATTCCGAGTTGTTTGCGTAAATCAAAAAGCTGCGGGACATTTGCATATACGGGGGTGGATTAATAGGCGGTGACTGGACAGTTGAATGTATCGCTCTTGAAAATTCGGATATAGATAATATATTAAGAACAATTCTCATTGGAACGAGAGTAAGAATTGAGAAGTGAAAAAATATAAAGCCCTGTAAACATTAAATTTACAGGGTTTTAAATTGGCGCTCCCAATCCCGAGGTTTCGGGACAAGCTGGGATTTCCCGGGTTCTTGGGATGTCTTCACTGTGAAAGAGTCACTCGACGGTGCGAATATGTATAAATACAGGGGTTTTCAGCGTTTTTGATATCCCTAAAGTACCCTTTCTTACCCCATTTTTTGAAAAAGTGCTAACGGAATTGCTAACAGATTTTATCAGTATTTTGTCCGATGTTTCATAACATACTCACTAGTAATTTCCTTGAGTTCTTCTTTTGTCTTTATCCGATATTTCAAAATCCAGTTATTAATTTCTGATTTTTCATAATAAAAAAAGCCGGAAGTAAAACCCCCGGCTTTTAAAATTAATTTCAATCGAATTTTTACTTCATCAAAATTCCTCCCTAAAGATTGGAGGATTTCGGATAAAGTGACTGTCGTCACTTTATCATCAACATTTTCTTCGTTTCGCTGAAATCTCCTGTCTGCAATTTATAGAAATAAACTCCGCTTGAAAATTGTGAGCCGTCGAATGATGTTTCATACGTTCCGGGCTGTAACTTTTCATTCACGAGTGTTTGAACTTCGCGACCCATTACGTCATACACTTTTAATGTTACTGGATTCCCGATAGAAACATTCGGGAATGACAAAGAAGGAGCAACATCAAATTTTATCTTCGTTGTTGGGTTGAACGGGTTCGGATAGTTTTGTGATAAAGAATATCCTGACGGTATTTCACTGCTGATATTCTTTATTGAAATTGTGGTTGACTGCAAGCTTTTGTAAACACTGCCGCCGTTGAGTCCTGAATATATAAATCCTGCACCATCTATTGCCAGAGCATTAATTCTATTATTATTAGTAAAGCCGTTATTTACCTGCGTCCAGCTGACACCGTTATCTGTTGAACGATACACTCCGTTATTGCCTGTTCCTGCAAAAATATGGTTGAGCGAATTAAAGACGATGGCATTAACGTTTGGAACAGTAAAACTTGATTGCGTCCACGTTGTACCGTTATTTGTAGAGAAAATAATCCCTCCTGTATCAAGACCGGCATAAAGTATGTTAGTTTTACTTTTCGCAAGAGACCTGACATTATTATTCGTACTATCAGGTCTGATGTAAATCTGATTCCAACCAAAACCATAATCCGTTGAACGAAAGATTTTACCTTTTCCTGTTCCGGCAAAAATGGAAGTAGTGGAATCAACCGAAAGAAGTGACCAGACATAATTATTTGATAAATTAATCTGGGTAAAGTCGGCTCCATTATTTATAGAGCGATAAATCCCATCTCCGGCTGATGCCGCAAATACATAATCGAGCAAGTTGACAGTCAATGATTGAATTAGCCTCGGTGAGTTTATAGTGCCAACCTGATTCCAATCTTGACCGCCATTTGTCGATTTATTCACAGAAGAAGTATTGTCATAAGATGAAAAATATGTTGTAAATATATGACCAAATGAGTTAACTGTAAATCCTTTACATACACCTCCATTATAAGTATTGTCCCAATTTGCACCACCATCAGTAGTGCGGTATATCCCTTGCCAATTTGTTGCTGCTAAAACATGACCAATAGAATTAGGTATATATAAACTATTAACAACCTGACCGGTAAAGCCATTCTGAAGATTATCAAAACTGCCATCATTTACAGACCTGTATAACGAATAATTTGTTCCTGCATACACACGAGTATTATTTAATATAAGCGATGTGAAACCTTCATAATAACCAAAAGCACCTATATCATCCCAAGTTCCTCCGCCATCAGAAGATTTTTTTATATATGTTAAAGGAGAACCATAGGATAATTTAATTATTCCAGCATATATAACGCCAGTGGGATTAATTGCAATATGTATTATCCACTCATTAGTTAAAGTCATAATAGTCCATATACCGCCATTATTTGTAGAACGATACACAGCACCACTCCCAACAGCATTACCAGTTCCGACAAATAAATATCCGTTGACAGGGTTAACAGCAATTGAATTTGCATAAAGATTTGATAATCCCGTATTGACCTGAGTCCAATTTCCGCCATTATCAGTTGATTTGAATACTCCGCCTGTATAAGCGGCAGCGAATAAATCTCCGCTTGAATTAATAGCAATAGAGCGTATGTTCCGAAATGTCAATCCGTTATTGACCTGTACAAAACTTACACCATTATCAGTGGAGCGAAAGATACCCGTTGAATCCGTACCAACGAAAATATGACCGCTGGAATTTATAACTATCGTACGTATATCTGTATTAGATAATGCAGTATAATTCCAGTTTACGCCATTATTAGTTGTACGCAGTATTCCGTATCCTGTGCTGTCTAAAATCCCCGCAAAAATATGGTCACTGGAATTTATAGCCATTGCACGCACGTTAAGATTCAGGATGCCTGTATTTACTTTTGTCCAGTTATTACCGCCATCTATTGTCTTATATATTCCCGAACCATTACTACCCATATAAGTATTGCCGTTTGAAGCAACAGCAAAACAGCGGACTTCACCGCCGTAAATTCCAGGTGATTGCGACCAGTTTACCTGTGCTAAAATTGTTTGTGCTAAAATAAGTACAAACGCTAATGTGTAAATTAATTTTTTCATAATTAGCCCTTTTAAATTTTATTTATTTTTAAAAACAGTTTTTAAACAGAATATAATTAATTGAACTTATTTAAAAATTTTATCAGCACAAGTAAAGCTTTGCTGTTGACAAAATCTTAAAGGAAACAACTGTTTATACAATTGTTTTCACAACAAAATATTTTTCTAAATTTGCTTTTGAAAAAATTACCGGTTCGGTGGTAATTGTATGCGCCTTATTATGAAGCCACTTCAAGTTTCTATACAGAAGAAAAAAAAATGAATTAGATTCGTGGTCCCCTATACACGCGTTTTTTTATTTTGTTTGATAATTTTAGTTAGAATAAATTCAATAATCAAGTGATATATATAATAAAAAGTATTAATATTATTGCAATTATATTGCCAAATAAATTAAATATGATAGAAATTATGCACATTTTATTCTATTTAACATAATATAAAAAGCAATATATCATTTCTGTTTTAAATCATTTTTCTGGTATAATAGTAATGTTAGCTAATATCGACTAAAAAGGAGTTTAAATATGTATTCCCCCAAATTTCAGACTGAAAAAGTGCTAACGAGAAAATTAACAAAAACAAAAAAGCCCTATAAACTAAATGTTTACAAGGCTTTAAAGTGGCGCTCCCAACGGGATTCGAACCCGTGTTTTCACTGTGAAAGAGTGGCGACCTAACCCCTAGTCGATGGGAGCGTAAAATCACAAGCATATAAGATAGATAATTCTGAATTTATTTTCAATTGCTTTATTAATCGAAAACTGAAATATAATTTGAAAATTAGATTATAATTTATAATCCTTTAATCTCTAACCCTCCATCCCCCCTTTGTCAAAAGGGGGGAGATGCTCAAGAAAATTTCATCTTTATTTTCAATTGCTTAATAATTCGAATGGAAAGGAAATCACTGAAAGAACGGATTAGACTGATTACACTGATAAAAATGTTTCTGCAGAAAATACAGTACAGACAGGATTTACATGATAGATGGGATTAATAAGAAATAAGCATTTTTCCTTCGAAATTGTACGTGCCTAAGGAATAAACCGTCCCCCACGGTGGATCCCAGATTAGAAACGGTTAGAAATAATTTTATTTTATTCCCCACGGTTAAAACCGTGGGTTACGAACTTTATAACACAAACTTTAACGAATAAATTATATGGATTTCACTGATAACGTTGATGAAATTTCTATTTTCCACCCCACCCCTGCCCCTCCCCTTGAACGGGGAGGGAAAATATTATTGGAAGAACTGAATCACTGAAAGAACGGATTAGATTGATTACACTGATAAAGATGTCGTTTCAAATAATTTGTATCATATTATTTACTCTGAACCCCCCAACTCCCATTTAGCAAAGGGGGGAGATGGTTTCAGTTTTCTACACCCCACCCCTGCCCCTCCCCTTGAATGGGGAGGGAAAATATTATTGGAAGAACTGAATCACTGAAAGGAAATGATTAGACTGATTACACTGATAAAGATGTCGTTTCAAATAATTTGTATCATATTATTTACTCTGAACCCCCCAACTCCCATTTAGCAAAGGGGGGAGATGGTTTCAGTTTTCTACCCCCCTCCCCTTAAATGGGGAGGGGGGTATAAACTTTTAAAAATAGCTTAAGATAAAAAAAGTGGACGGAGGGATATCAAATTGAATTGTTCAAAGATATTAAAAGCATTACCTTTAGTGTTGTTAAATTTTAATAAGATATTTCACACTTAGATAAAATAATTGTTAAAGGTGCGAGAGTTCACAATCTCAAAAATATAGACCTGGAAATTCCGCGAGATAGTCTTATCGTTTTTACAGGACTGTCCGGTTCCGGTAAATCTTCGCTTGCATTCGATACAATCTATGCAGAAGGGCAGAGAAGATTTATGGAAACACTTTCTTCTTATGCACGTCAGTTTATAGGAGGAATGGAAAGACCCGAAGTGGATAAAATCGAAGGTCTCTCGCCTGCTATTTCCATTGAACAGAAGACTATTTCTCATAATCCCCGTTCCACTGTCGGTACCGTTACTGAAATTTATGATTTTCTGCGTCTGCTCTTTGCAAGGTGCGGAACACAATTTTCACCCGATACAGGACTTGAAGTTACGCGTCAAACTATTGACCAGATTCTTGATAATATTATGAAAATGAAAGATGGTACACGCATCAACATATTAGCTCCTATCGTTAAAGGACGTAAAGGTCATTACCGTGAACTTTTTGAAGAAATCTCTTCCGAAGGTTTTACAAAAGTGAGAGTTGACGGTGAAGTTATGGATATCACACCGAAGATGCAGGTTCAGAGATTTAAAATTCATGATATTGAGGCGGTTGTGGATAGGGTTATTGTAAATGATAAATCAAAGATGAGGATATATGACTCGCTTGATGTGGCGTTGAGGATAGGCAAAGGACTTGTAATCATCAGCAGCGGAAAAGTAGATAAACTTTACAATGAAAAACTTTCCGACCCCGTAACAGGAAGGAGTTTTTCGGAACCGGCTCCGAATATGTTCTCTTTTAATTCTCATTACGGCTGGTGCAAAACCTGCTATGGTCTTGGAGAGAAAAAAGAAATAGATGTTAACCGTGTTTTCCCGAATAAGGAACTTTCCTTTGAAGAAGGGGGAATTGCACCTATAGGCAAGCCGAAGAATTCCATGATGGCTTCGACTATGAGGGCACTGCTTGAAATGAATAACACATCCGGAAATATACCGGTGAAAGATTATTCCGGAATGCTTATAGATGCTATTATGAGCGGAGTTGATAAAAAGCTTGATATAAATTACACAAATAGTTACGGCAGGGAAGAAATTTACAGATATAGATTTTACGGAATGACTGAATATATTAACAGACAGGTAAACGAATCTTCTTCTGAAATTATACGCACCTGGGCTGATACATTCCTTACAACTTCGCAGTGTAAAACCTGCGGAGGTGGAAGATTGAAAGAAGATGCATTATGGATAAAGACAAACGGGAAGAATATACACGAGGTTACACTTATGCCGATAAATATATGCAAAGAATTCTTAAGCAATCTTAAATTTGACGAGAGGCACGAAATAATATCGAGACAGATAATCAAAGAAATTGTTACACGCCTTACTTTCCTCTCAAACGTGGGTCTTAATTATATGACATTAGACCGGAGTGCTAAAACCCTCTCCGGGGGCGAGGCGCAGAGGATAAGACTTGCAACTCAGATTGGTTCTCAATTGACAGGAGTACTTTATATACTCGACGAACCTTCAATCGGTTTGCATCAAAGGGATAATATTAGATTAATTGATTCCCTTAAAAGACTGCGCGATATGGGGAATACCGTGATAGTAGTTGAGCACGACCGTGAAATGATGGAATCTGCGGATTACATCGTTGATCTGGGTCCCGGAGCGGGCGAACACGGCGGGTATATAGTAGCACAGGGTAATCCGAAAAATTTAAAAGGCAGTTCTGTGACTGTTGACTATCTGAAAGGCAAAAAAAGAATAGATTTCAAAAGTGATAGACGGAAAGGCAACGGAAACTATTTATTATTAAAAGGAGCTTCAGGCAACAATTTAAAAGAAGTTGATCTGAAAATCCCTATTGGAAAATTCATATGCATATCAGGCGTCAGCGGTTCCGGAAAATCAACATTAATAAATGAAACTCTTTATCCGATACTATCAAACAGATATTTAAAATCTTATACCGCTCCGCTTGCCCACAAATCATTCGAAGAGAAAATATCTTTAAAAGAAAGAAGAGAGAAATTTTATAGAACTGTAGATAAGGTAATTGAGATTGATCAGTCCCCAATTGGAAGAACTCCGAGGAGCAATCCTGCTACATATACCGGTCTTTTTACTTTCGTAAGGGATATATTTGCCTCGCTTCCCGAGGCGAAAATAAGAGGTTATAAAGTCGGAAGATTTTCTTTCAATGTAAAAGGAGGAAGATGCCCGACCTGCGATGGTGACGGACTTCAAAGGATTGAAATGAATTTCCTTCCGGATGTGTATGTAACCTGCGAAGACTGCAAAGGAAAAAGATATAACAGGGAAACACTCCAGATAAGATATAAAGGAAAGACGATAGCAGAAGTCCTTGATATGACCGTAGAGGAGGCGCTTGGATTTTTTGAATCGATACCTTCTTTGAGAAGAAAACTAAAGACCCTTCACGATGTTGGGCTTGATTATATAAGACTCGGACAACAGGCAACCACTCTTTCGGGCGGCGAGGCACAGAGGGTAAAACTCTCTACAGAACTTTCAAAAGTCCAGACCGGTAAAACGGTTTATATACTCGATGAACCTACAACGGGATTGCATTTTGAGGATATTAAAATGCTCCTGAATGTTCTTAATAAACTTGTCGATAAGGGAAATACCGTTATAGTGATAGAGCATAATCTTGAAGTTATCAAATGTGCTGATTGGATAATAGATTTAGGACCCGAAGGAGGAGAGGAAGGCGGTAGGATTGTTGCTGAAGGAACACCGGAAGAATTAGTAAAAAAATATAAAAATGTAAGTTACACTGCGAAATATTTAGAGAAATTTCTTTGAGATAATTATGTTAATAAGTTTAAGAAATGAATTTTGGCAAGAAATAAAAAAAATATTAAGAAAGAAATAAAGCAGGAAATCAATGGGTATCTTGGCGGAGACCTTCCTGATTCACGGAAATATATAATTATCCGCGGATGCAGGATGAATAACCTGAAGAATATTGATCTTGATATTCCGAAATATAAACTCATTGTCTTTACGGGATTAAGCGGTTCCGGAAAATCTTCAATTGTATTCGATACAGTTTATGCGGAAGGTCAGAGAAGATACGTGGAGAGCCTATCAGCTTATGCCAGGCAATTCCTTGAAAAAATGAATAAACCTGATGTTGATTATATGTCCGGACTTGCGCCTTCAATGGCTATAGAGCAAAGGACACGTATAAAAAATCCACGCTCGACAGTAGGAACTACAACAGAAATTTATGATTACCTCAGATTGCTGTTTGCCCGTATAGGAAAAACATATTCGCCTGTTAGCGGAATAGAAGTCAGGAAAGACACTCCCGAATCCATTATAGATGAACTAAAGAAAAAAGCAGATAATAATTCTCTTAAACTTTTTATATACTGTGAATTTGATTTCAAGAAACCTGATACTTCAAAAAATGACCTGAAACTAAAAATTGACGAGTTAAAGGAAAAAGGATTTGACAGGATTTTCTACAAAAATGAAATGATCGATTTAAGTGATCTGGAATTTAATGAACTTTTAAAATCTTTCAAAAATAAACTACAGGTTATAATTGACAGATTGATTTTTGATCCTGCCGACACTGAGGCAGTATCGCGGCTTTATGACTCGCTTGAAATGGCATTCAGGGAAGGAGAGGGATATCTCACTGTAAGAATAGTAAATGATGAAAATTGGGAAGATATTAAATTCAATCAATATCTTGAAGCTGATGGAATCAGATTTGAAGAGCCTGAGCCAAGATTATTTTCATTCAATAATCCGTACGGAGCATGTGATAAGTGTCAGGGCTTCAGTAAGACGATGGATATTGATATGGACATCGTTATCCCTGATAAAAGGAAATCACTCTCTGCCGGTGCTATAATGCCTTTTACAACTTTAAAGCATTCAAAGCATTTAGCCGACCTGATAAGGGAATCCTTCACTCACAAAATTGATATCAATATTCCTTTTAAAAATCTCTCTGAAAGGGAATTAGATTTAGTGTTTAACGGATGCGGCAAATACATCGGTATTAAAAAGTTTTTCAAAATGGTAGAGCATGAAGCTTCTTACAAACTGCATTACAGAGTTCTCGTTAACCGATATCGTGCTTATACTATTTGCAGTAATTGCGGAGGCTCAAGACTTAGGAAAGAAGCACTGTATATCAAAGTCGGAGGGAAAACGATTTTTGAAATCGTAAAAATGAAGATCAGCGATGCATCTGAATTTTTTAAAAACCTGAAACTCAATAAATATGATAAAACAATATCCGGAAGGATATTGGAAGAAATATATTCGAGACTTAAATATCTCAATGAAGTCGGGCTGGAATATCTCACACTCGACCGGTTATCAAACACACTATCAGGAGGAGAATCGCAAAGGATAAATCTTTCAACTTCACTCGGTTCTTCATTGGTAGGCTCTATTTATGTACTTGACGAACCTTCAATAGGACTGCATCCGAGGGATAATCAAAAACTGATAAATATAATGAAATCCCTGAGAGACCTTGGCAACACAGTACTTGTGGTTGAGCACGACAGGGATATGATGAAAGAAGCCGATGAGATCATTGACATAGGTCCTCTGGCAGGAGAGAATGGCGGTGAAGTTGTTTTCCAGGGGACATATAAGGCAATATTAAAAGATAAAGATTCATTAACAGGAAAATATTTAAGTAACGTATTAAAGATACCGGTTCCTTTAAAAAGGAAACCCTTTGATTCAAAAACAAAATTCATCACAATAAAAGGGGCAAGAGAAAACAACCTAAAAAACATCGAGGTGAAAATTCCGCTCAATTTATTCACTTGCATTACAGGCGTTAGCGGGTCAGGAAAATCAACATTAGTAAATGATATTCTCTATCCTGCACTTAAGAAAAAAATGGAAGGATATTTTGGTTCAAAGATAGGCGGATTTGATTCGATTGAAGGATTCGCGCAAATAGACGGAGTAGAGCTGATTGACCAGTCCCCTATCGGAAGGACTTCCCGCAGTAATCCCGTAACTTACATAAAGGCATTTGATTTCATCAGGGAAGCATTCTCGAACACTCCCGAAGCAGGGAAAAGATATTTAAGCACCGGATATTTTTCATTCAATGTTCCCGGCGGCAGATGTGAAACCTGCGAAGGCACGGGAATCATTAAGATTGAAATGCAATTTATGGCTGATATAATACTTGAATGTGAGGTATGCAGGGGAAAAAGGTATAAGACTGATGCACTCGAAGTGAAATTGAAAGGAACCGACGGATTTCATAAAAATATCAGCGAAGTTCTTGATATGACAGTGAATGAAGCACTTAAATTCCTGAAACCTTATCCGAAAATAATTAAAAAACTTAAAGTTCTCGATGATGTAGGACTTGGATATATTAAGCTCGGGCAATCCGGGGCTACTCTGTCAGGCGGAGAATCCCAGCGAGTGAAACTTGCATATCATCTCACTTTCCGCGAAGAAGGCAGCCACAAATTATTTATTTTTGATGAACCGACCACCGGACTTCATTATCACGATGTATCTAAACTTTTAAAATGTTTTAATGAATTGATAAAGCAAGGCAACAGCGTGTTAGTGATTGAGCATAATCTCGAAGTGATTAAATGTGCAGATTACATTATTGATTTAGGTCCGGAAAGCGGAGATGACGGCGGATATATAGTTGCACAGGGAACTCCTGAGGAAGTTGTTAAGGAAATGAAATCTTATACGGGAAAGTATTTGAAACAAGTGATTAATAACAATAATATCAATTAAAAAGCAAGAATAAATGAAAACAATGAAAGATAAATTAAGGAAAAATATCATCACGATGATTGCTTTGGCAGTGGGAATTGTAGGGGGATTTTTATATTGGAAATTTATAGGGTGTGCATCGGGCACATGCCCTTTGACATCGAGTTGGATAATAATGCTGATTTATGGTGGAATTCTGGGAGCTCTGCTTGGGAATTTTGTTCAGGGTTTTATGAAGAAAACAAAAGTAATAGACCAATAGACGATAGTTATAATATGTTTTCATTGATTAAAAAAAGTAATGATTAATATTACAAGAATAAAATATATTCGAGACTTTTATATTATGTTTATCATTTTACTGATTTTCCTTTTATCAAATTTTGCGGCTGCACAGACAAAAGGGGACAATAAAAAAAAGTTTATCCTGTCCGAAGACAGGATAAACAATAATAGGAAAGAAAGAGAAAACAATTTAACCCGATAGTTTTTGATTTTATTTTTCCACATTCACTTCCTAACGCATTTTCATATTTTCGTTCATATATCAACTCTTCATTATCGTTTACCCTCTAAATAAGGGGAAAAGAGGATACGATATTTTCAAAATAAAACTAAACTATCGGAGAATTCTTGTTTTCTTTCCGGATTTTCTGAATATGCCGATGAAGTTTTCTCTCCGATCGGTTCCTCAAAATATCAGAAAGATGTGCCGCCTTCATCCGGGCGGCACAATCTTCTTTTTTTCACATATTTCCTTACAACGCATTTTCTATAATTTTAAAACTTTGACTAAACAAACCTATTTTATCAGGGATAATCAAACACATTTACTCTCACACAAAACGTTATTAATCGACAAAACGACGTAAAGAAATTCAAATTACCATCTAAATTATCGGGAGATTTTGTGAATGCTTGATTAATAATTAATCCCGTAAATAGTTGGGAAATAAAAATAGTAACAAAATACAGAGTTTTTATATTATTTCCGTTTGACATAATTGAACCCTTTACTTAAACGTAATATTCATAAGTGCAATATTTATGCCGTTTAAAAAGTGTCTTGTTTTGAGCTGGAAACGCATATCTGAGTAGTATTTATTCCCACAATAGTAGTAATGAAACTATTAATTAAACAATTTTATATGAAATTGCAAAATCGTTGAAAAATGTTTATACTATATATTTAAGTAAAAATATTTTCATATTATTTGTAACTGTAAATCATTTATTTCGTAAATATAAATGTGGATATGAATAGCTGAATTACTAAACTGTTGATAAAGGTGTTAAACTTAAAATTTTAAAAATAAAGATATGGATACCCCGGGATTACCAATCATAGAAAACAAGACTTACAGGATAGATCCTTCGAAATTCCGGATAATAATAATTATTACAGGAATTTTGATATGTGCAATTACAGGATATAACTTTTACCGCAATGCTGCCACTGTTTTTAGCGGAACTTACTATATGAGTTTACCCTCAAATTTATATATTGCAAAAGATCTGGAAGCTAATAAGATACCTGATATAGATACCGGTTCGGGAAAGATATACAAGGAAATAATTCCTGCCGGAAGTTTTCTAATGGAGATTAACGGAATAAAAGTTAACTCGCGTGAGGAAGTTTACGATTTCCTTTCAAAGATGAAAAAAGATTCTGTGATTCAAATGCGTGTTTTTAATTTTAATAAATCCGAACTTTTGAAAAATATGGATGCGGTAACAAGGTATATCAAGTTATCCGAAATCTACGAAATTAACCCGAAACAAATACTCGATAATTCTTTAAGATATATGAAGGGACCGATTTTCATGGCTATTGGGAAGGATGGGGCTACGGATAGAGCGGGAATCAAATCCGGTGATGTTCTGCTGGATATAAACGGTAAAGAGCTGGAAATGAAAAGCAGTTCAGACGGTGAGATGTTAACAATGGAGTCATTAAAATATCTGAGAAGTTTTCAAAGCGGTGAACCGGTATATTACAAAATTCTCAGGAATAATACTGAAATGATTCTTGAAGTTCGGCTTGCAGTATTCGGAATACCTCTTGAAATGATTTTCGTGCTGATAACAGGTTTACCATTTCTGATATTGGGTTTGTTCCTTGCACTAAAAAGACCGGATAATATATCAGCCAGATTTGCATGTTTTATACTGATTTTAATGGGTTTTCAGATATTATCTTCTCCAAGTCTTTATGCACCGGAATTCGATGTTTTTTCATACATAAAAATATATTTAAATAATATCGCCGGCATTTGTATGATGCCTGTAGTATTACATTGTCTTAATTATTTTCCCGAACCCAATCCGGGAATGCTAAGAAAGAAATATTTCTCTTTTGTACCCTATATAATAACCCTTCCCGGTGTTTTATTGTTTACATATTGGTATTTCACGGATTACACAAAAATAATGCCGTATATATTCGAGATACCCGTTGCAATCAGTTTGATTTATTATATCACAATTCAGATCTTAAACAGAAAATATGAATCGGAAGAGTACAGGAAAAAAGCACTCCCAATAAGAGTAATATGGATCGCTGCATTAATAGTAGCATATATTCCGACAATATCCGGATTATTAGGCTTTAAGGTAACTTGGCTCAGCTATGTTTTTATTTTCAATATCGTTATTCCTGCAGTATATTTAGACACAATCAGGCGGTTTAAATTATTCGATATAGGATTAAAGATAAGACGTAATATACAATATTTATTAATTTCATTTTTCTGGAAAGGCTTAATTCTGATAGCATTTCTGTATTTACTTTCGGTATTCTCGAAAATTAATTTTCAGTTTCCCAACATAAATATGGTTTTGCTTGGCTCTAAAATCGAAGTGTTATCAATTCCATTGGATGAATTGACGAATGCATTTTATAATAAAATCTTTTTCCTTGCAATTTCTTTTTCTGCCGGTTTTATACTATTCAAAACAGGAATGGCAGGGATAAGATTTTTTGAAAAGAAATACTACCGGCAGAAATTCGATTATAAACAGGCTCAGACGGAGCTTGTAAAATTAATGAGCTCAAAATTCACTCTTGAAAGTCTAGCCAAAGTGATAATCGAAAAAATTTCCGGGTTGGTAAGACTGAAGCGAACCGGGGCAATTTTCTTCAAAGATGAAAAGGAGATATGGGGTGATAAATCATATTGCTATGATAGTTTAAAGCATACTGATTATTGCTTTGATATCCGTGAAGATATCATTGGTATACTCAAACAGTTTAAAAAACCTTTTCCTGTAGAATATCTGGCAGGAGAATTTAAAACAACATTAATTGAGCATGGATTTAAATACGTAGTTCCTTTCATAACTAAACAAAGAATTCTCGGGGCGCTTTTTATTGGAGAAAAACTTTCCGAAACCCAATTAAATAATGAGGATGTTGAATTTCTGGATTCTATTATATCGAGTGCATCGGTGGCTGTAGAAAATGCATTTCTTTATGAGGAGCTTACGGAACAAGAAAGATACAAGCAGGAACTTCAAATCGCACACAGGATTCAAATGGCATCGCTTCCCCAGAGAGTTCCGCATATAAAAGGTCTGGATATTTCCGCAATATCTCTTCCGGCATTTGAGGTTGGAGGGGATTTCTATGACTTTCTCAATGGACAGGAAGGAAAGATTACGGTGGTAGTTGGTGATGTAAGCGGTAAAGGTACTTCGGCTGCTCTTTATATGTCCAAGATTCAGGGTATATTGCAGACATTGAACGAATTTTCATCTTCACCGGAACAGCTGTTAGTAAAAGCGAACAGACTGATTTATAAAAATATTGATTCAAAATCTTTTATCACTGCAGTAGGGGCTTCATTTGACACGAATAAAAATGAATTGTTCCTTGCAAGAGCCGGGCATCTTCCGATTTATTTTCTAAACAATAAGAAAGTAAGTAAAATTCAGCCGCAAGGCATCGGAATTGGATTAAGCGGTGAAGAAATTTTTAATGAAAATCTCGAGCAGAGAAAAATTAATTTTATTACGGGAGATGTTTTCTTTTTTGTTTCGGACGGTATAACGGAATCAGTAAATAACTCCGGCGAGCAGTACGGAGAGTATAGGTTAATTGAATTTATTGAAAAAAATTCCTACCTGAGTTCGAAACAAATGTGCGACGGCATAATGTCTTCAGTAAAACAATTTTCAGACGAGATGAAACAGTTTGATGATATGACTGTTGTAGTTGTAAAAGCGGAATAAAATATGAAAATAGGATATTTGCAATTCAAGCCGGAGTTCGGTAAAATAAAAGAAAATATTCGCAGAATTGAGAGTCTCATTTCCGATAAAGATTTCGATTTGCTTGTTCTACCGGAACTTGCCAATACCGGATATCTTTTCACATCAAAACAAGAACTTGAAGTATATTCAGAAGAGGCAGGTAAGGGGGATTTTTCGGAAATGCTGATGAGCATATGTTCTGAAAAAAACTGCCATATAGTAGCCGGTTTTTGTGAAAGAGCAGATGATAAATTCTACAATTCATCAATACTTATTTATCCTGATAAATCATTCAAATTGTACAGAAAGATCCATCTGTTTTACGAAGAAAAATATTTTTTTGAACCGGGTAATTTACCTTTCAAGGTATTTGAAATTTCAAGCGATAGTTTTGGGATAGTAAAAATCGGGATGATGATTTGCTTTGACTGGGCATTTCCGGAAGCCGCAAGGACGCTCACCTTAAAAGGGGCGCAGATAATATGTCATCCTTCGAATCTTGTAATGCCCTATTGCCAGAAAGCAATGTATGCACGTGCAGTAGAGAACCACGTTTTTATAATCACAACTAACCGGACAGGAGGAGATGAGAACGGAGGAAAGGAAGTATCTTTTACAGGCGGAAGTGTCATACTCAATCCCAAGGGAGATTATCTTGCTGAAGGTTCAGGGGAAAACGAAGAATGCAGGATTGTAGAAATTAATCCACAAGATGCACTGAATAAGTTAATAAATCCTTTTAACGATGTAATTTCCGACAGGCGGGAAGAGTTTTATTTTAATTAATTGATTTTATTAATAAAAAAAGAGCCTTTCAATATTGCAAGGCTCTTAAAGAATTCAGATAAAAATATCTTTATTTTATCAATACTCCTCCATCAAAAGCGGAGCCCGCCCGGGCGGATTTTCAAGATTTCTGATTAAATAGTTATTACTAAATATTGATTATTCAGTCCCGATAAAAAGCATTCCGATAAAATAGTTCCACTATTTTATCATCAACATTTTCTTTACTGCAGTAAATTTATCGGTCTCTATTCTGTAAAAATACACACCATCCCGATGAATCGGGATTTCATCACAAATAAATTTGTGATTCAACTTGCTATTTTATCAGAATCATTTTTTTTACAGCATTAAAATCTCCTGATTCAATTCTGTAGAAATACACACCACTTGCGAGGTTATATTTCATTGCATCGAAGTCTATTATATGCTTCCCCGCTTGTTTAAATTCGCTGTTTAAAAGTCTTGTCACCTCTCTTCCGAGAATATCATAAACTATAAGTTTTATTTTCGCATCCTTCGGTAAATCAAATGAGATTTTTGTAACAGGATTAAACGGATTCGGATAATTCTGATATAATTCATATTTTGTCGGAATCAGACTATTGATTTCTTTCTTTTGGTTTTTAAAATCCGGATTTGTAAATATTTTTTCGATATTACTGTTAATGATTTTAATATGTTCATCCATTGACTTCGGTTTTAACGGCTTTGCAACCTCGCTTATTGTTTTCTTTATATGCAATTCCTTTTCTGCCTTTTTATCTCCTCTCTCTGCACGCTTTTGAAGGTCATCGATTTTTTTTATTTCTCTCTGTTTCCTTGATTCAAAAGATTTCCTTGTATTATCAAATATCTTCATTCTATCGGATTTTGTGAATTTAGTGGAATCGTAATTTTCTATGAAATTCTCAATATGAAATATTAAATCATTCGTATTCTCTATATCTTTTATTTCTGAATTCTCCGTCACTGATTCTGCATTCTTTTATCTTTGTATATTTATCCTGATTATAAGCTGATACATGTCTTGGTTCAGGATATTGGTTAATCGAATTCATTATTCCACGTTGATAATAATTTGAATTGGTATCTCCGAATGAGGTATATCCAAAATACATTATTCCCTTTGCATTATATGTAAGAGCTAAATCTGTTTGAAGCTCGAGCTCCTCATTCGAGGGCTCTTTTAGTAAATGTGCTGTACCGTGTCTGCAAAGATGCGCCTGGGGAGCGAAGAATATATGCATATCGCTATTATCTTTTGATAAAGCATCCATAGATTTCAAAATCCGGTTATTCAATCCATTATCAAGATTATCCTGAAGCCAATTGTCATATTCTGTAGGTGATTTCCGAATCGATAAGATATCCATATTATTATAATCAAGACTCGATAATGTATTCGGATGATAAGAATATCTCCCTAAAGTCGTTTCGTTAAAACCCATTAAAGGATATGCACCCATCACAATTGTTTTTAATCCGAATTGGTCATGTAAATAATATTTTAATGTATTTGCATCCCATTCTACACTATTACTATTTGGAACGTGAGCTTTAAAGAGCTGATAATTTAAAAATATTATCTGGCTGTTGGCATTTTGTGTAACATTCATTATTTGTTTATTCAGCTCACTTATCGCAGGGAAATGACTGAACTGGCATTCTTCAAAATAAAAATAATTCGGTATCTGTCCCGCGACATTATTATTTGCCCAGACAATTTCGGAATTGACTTTACTAATCCATTCTGACTTTTTCAAAGTCATATATTGATGTGCAGGTTCGTTTTCTAATCTCACCCTGTCAATCCACATATCCACCTTTCCCGCCCAGTAAATCTTTATATCCATTTTGCAGGTAGAGTCCCAATTCAATTCTGCGGATGGGTTAATAGGTACAAAATATGGTTTTATTCTGTCTTGAGGAATGAATAAACTATCTTGTTCACCATATAAGTGAAATGTATCTAAATATTTTCCATCATATATACCTTGATATGATTGTTTAAAATTTTTAATGAAAAGTTTAATATCTCTTACCGTATCTCCATACCATCCGGTAATAACTATTCTACATACCGTATCTTCATTATGTACTGTGCCTGCCGCATAAGCAGAATCAATACGAATTCTCGGCATCACGTACCAGTTCCAGGCTGTATCTGTTAACCATGAATTTGTCCCTGTAAAAGAAAGTTCTCTGTTTGACCTTAAAGAAGAATCAATCCAGCAGGCATTTATTCCCGAATGATTTATATCTGAGCGGCAAAGTTTTACTGAATCTCCTGCTCCATATATTGAATAGTCAATTACATCCCTGATTGTTGTATCAACTATAATACTATTATTATAAGACCAGAACCAATAAGGTTCATTTATCGAGACAGATTCGCATTGATAATCAATACGCTGTCCGGAAACCACATATTGTATTATAGGTCTGTCCATAAATGTTCTCATATAATTAGCACCATTATTACTAATCCTGCTTATTACTCCCCCTCGATATACATTTGTATCTCCTTTATAGCTATCACCATCAACTCCTCTCCATCCTAATTCCGTCTCAGTATAACAATGCCAGGTATTGAATCCTAACTCATCATGATTATGCGTATAAAAGGATTCTACACCATCATCAAATGCCCCGATAATAAACTGCGTATCCGGTATCGCAGTCATAGCTGTAAAAGAATTTATGTTGATTTCCGAAGTTGATTTACTGTAATACGAAACCAGTAAAACTCCAACAATAAAAATAAACGCTGCTAATTTGTAAATTAAATTCTTCATAAACTGTTCTCCCATTTTAAGTTTTTTAAATTTTGCTTTATGCTTTTTAGCATTTTATTATTACCTTATAAATTTAATTACTTTCTTTATCATTTTTGTTCTGATATTTTCTATTTTCACCTTAATTTTTAATATTTATTTATTTCCTATTTTTCTTTTTGTATATCATATTTGACGTTTCACGTTTTTCTTATAACTCTTCAACATTTTACTATTTTTCTTATAATTCGATACACTCAATACATTTCACACACTTTACTCATTTTTTTATATTCCCGATAAATCGGGATTTCTGATAAAATGACTATCGTCATTTTATCATCAACATCTTCTTCGTATCTATTCTCACTCCATCCATGTAAAGCGAATAAAAATATATACCACTCGACAGATTATTCCCATCAAATACCACCTCATATTTTCCAGGGTTTTTGTTTTCGTTCACAAGAATTGCAACTTGTTTTCCAGATATATCATACACAATAATTCTGACTTCTGACTTCTGACTCCCGACTTCTTTTTTTATTTCATATTTGATATTTGATTTTGGATTAAACGGGTTTGGATAGTTTTGAAATAATATATAATCATGCGAGATGATTGAACTGTTATTATTAACTGAAGTGAAAAATGTAGTGTCGTTCCCGCCAGTTTTAGTATGTATTTCAGATACAAAATATGATGAGGAAGCCCAACCGATTTTAGCATTGACAAAATTGATAAAATGATCCAAAGTAATATGAATTGAAGTATCTGCAAATTGATAACCCCAATTTAATCCTCCATTAGTAGTCTTATAAAATAACCCAAAATAATATTCATTTCCAATCATCCATACGGTGTCCTTATTTATTGCAAATAAATTTGTTCCACTATATGCATTTGGTAAATTCGGAAGTTGTTGTGATATCCAATTCAATCCTCCGTTAGTTGTTACTTTTATTCCAGCCCCGACTGTTTTCCATCCTTTAAGACTATCTATTAACTGTATTCCCCAATAATTTTCTCCCGGTATCAAAAACCAATTCACACCACCGTTTGTTGTTTTTCGCATTTGGTTACCTAAACAAAAACCCATATCTTTATTAAACATATATATTGAACCCGGTTGTCCATTGCCACCCACAGGACCCAATGCCTGCCAGCTTAATCCTCCGTTTATTGAACGATAAACGCCACCTGATAAAATACTACTATAAACTAATAATATTGTATCTTTATTTATTACCGCCATATCTTGAGGATATAATCCCGTATAAATGGTACTCCAATTATCTCCGCCATTCGAAGTTTTAAATAATGATGTATATTCAGCACTCGCATAACCGGTATTATTATCAACGAATTGTATTTTATTAAAAGATATATTTGAATATGGAGGTTTATAAGAATATTTAATAATCCAATTATCTCCACCATTTGTCGTTTTTAAAATATAACATAAAGTATCAGGGTTTATACTTGTAACTCCATATCCTGTAAGACTATCAAGAAATGTCATACTCGTAATTGTACTTCCGTTCAGATTTGGGAAGAACTGCTGATACCAGCCGGATATCCTGCCATCCCGAAATCCAAACGATGCAAAAAACAAAAGCAAAACAATTGCAATAAGAATATCGAGAACTTTCGAAATGTATTTTTGAAGTTTCATAATATTAAAAATTTTTATTTATTAATTCTTTAACCCCTCGTTACTATGCTCCAGCGTTGTAACGTATGAATCTCATTTTATCATTAACATCTTTTTCGTTTCTATGTATAAGGTTTTTGTAATATCCCCTGTGATTTCTATTCTGTAAAAATATATCCCGCTCGGCAGGCTTGAACCGTCAAAATCAAGTAAATATCTACCTTTTCCCCATCTCCCGTTTATCAGTTCTTTTATTGTTCTTCCGGTTATATCATAAACTTTCAGAATTATATATCCTGATTCATTCAGTTCAAACGGAATATTTGTAGAAGGGTTAAATGGATTAGGATAATTCTGTCCCAGTGTATAACCTGATGGTATAAAGTTCTCAACTAATTTTATTCCAGTGAAAAATGTTGTATCGCTACCGCCTACTTTCGTATGTATTCCTTTATCAAAAATAATTGTTCCGTAACTATATGGCCATGCCCACCCATGTTTTCTATCTAAGAATTTAATATAATAATATTCACCTGTCTTCGCTGTATCGGCAATTTGGTATCCCCAGGTAAGACCGCCATTTGTAGTTTTCAAAATGGGAGCATAAGATATATTACCTCCACCATAAAAATGTGGACCGACAGCCCAAACCGTATCTTTATTCAAAATAGATATACTTCTGATACTATTATAGGAAAATATTGGAACTTGTTGAGATATCCAAGTTAATCCGCCATCCGTTGTTTTTTTAATTCCGGCATATCCCTTCCATCCTGTTAAGCTATCAAGCATTTGGATACAAACATATTGTTCTCCCGTAATA
>DATCHW010000046.1:0-1919 GCA_036508135.1 Ignavibacteria bacterium | reverse complement strand
AGTATTGTTTATCATACGAAAACCAGGGTGCCGGCTATGGATTATTTCAATATGCAGGTGCATCTTTCTGGTCAGCCAATACGGTCCGCTATTGTGTAAGTATTAATGATGGCCAAACGACAGAAGGATCGGGCGGCATTTTTCTCTGGAATGGGTCAGCAGATGTTAATCAGCTGACTGGGTGCATGATATATAACAATGTAATTTATAACTCAGGAGCACCGCTTATCAGTTTTGAAAATTCTTCGGCACATAAGAATTTTACATTCTGTAATAATATCTTTATTGGCTCAGGAAAACCTATCTCGGGAGTATTTACAGGCAGTTTCTTTATCGGAAATGATTGGTGGAATACAGGAGGTGATATTAAATTTATGAAATTTGCTTCTCTTGCTGAATGGGCAAAAAGTACAGGGCAGGAAATGATTAAAAGCCGTCTGGCAGGACTGCAACTCGATCCAAAATTCAAAGGTCCTTTACTCACCGATATTACAGATCCATACCAGCTTGAAAAACTATCTGGATATATCTTACGTTCTGATTCCCCGCTTAAAAACAAGGGATTGGATCTTAAGACGATATTTGGTATAGAACAGCCTGCGACGGACTTTTTCGGAAATCCTGTTCATTTTGGGGTTGCCTCTGAACCGGGGATATATGAAATGAAATGATATTGCAGAGACAGGCCTGAGACCTGTCTCTATAATTTGGAAATCAAATAAAATATAATAGCGATAATACTGATATATACTATAATCTCAAAGATCAGTATAGTACTTTTTTTCATATTTTTAAACTTAACCAAACCACACATTTTTGCACCTTATATTTAAGATTAAAATTAGGATTTATCGACAAAGAGTGTGAGTACAATTTGTTAATAGTTATATCTCATTTTGTTTTTGGATAACGACTGTTAGTAATTACTAAATGGTGTTAATTACAAAAACAAAGCAAGTATATGTCATCACAAATTCAATTGATTTGATTATTTTTAGAGGGTCAATCTGTTCGTTTTTTTACTATTTTTAATTTTCAGACCTAATTTTAAATATGAGAAAATATCTGATATTTTGTTTTAGCCGTCAGAAAAAGGATATTCTGCATTCAAATATTAGGATTGGTTGGAAGGCAGTTATTTTATTCTCTTTTATTTCTATTTGTAATTTACTGTCAGTATATTCCCAGGATACAAGGGTTGTCTTTTCTCACCTCGATATAAATAATGGGATATCAGATAACTGGATAAAATGTATATATAAAGATTCAAAGGGATTTATCTGGTTTGGAACTAATAGCGGGCTCAACAGGTTCGATGGATACAAATTTGAAATCTTTCAGCATGAGCTTTCTGATTCAACTTCAATTGCTGATAATGACATAAACGCTATAACATCAGATAAAAATGGTAACCTCTGGATAGGAACCGGAGGAGGAGTTAGCGTACTTAATTGTGAAACCTATAAATTCAAGAGAGTAACACCTGTACCATCATCTCCATCCCAATGCTGGAATATAAACTACATAACCGCGATGGCTACGGATTCGTATGGCAATATTTTAATTGGAACCCCAAACGGATTATTCTTCTTTAATCAAATAAATAATTCTTTTCGCTACATTCTTATAGATGGACAGCCATGCTCTTCCAAGTTGAATAATATAACTTCAATTGTACATGACAAGACTGATTCTTTCTGGATCGGGACGGCAAATGGATTTATTGTCAAATACAATAACAATTCAAACTCATTCGAGAAATTTGAAACTTTCAGAGAACTCAATGGACAAAGCAGGAACATCATAAAATTATTTGTTGATAATACGAATAACTTATGGATTGCCGATCTAAATGGCCTGTACCTTTTTAATATTAGTACCAATTCGTGGGATCTTGATTTTCAGAAAAAATACAGACC
>DATCHW010000045.1:0-1691 GCA_036508135.1 Ignavibacteria bacterium | reverse complement strand
CCTCTTCCCATTCCGAACAGAGAAGTTAAGCCTGTCCACGTCGATGGTACTGCTGCAAAGTGGGAGAGTAGATAGCCGCCGTTTTTAAAGCCCCGATTACTGAATCAAATCAGTTGTCGGGGCTTTTTTTGTACAATAAAATAAAGTGCAAATTGTGAACTTCCATCACTTCTATATTAACAAATAAGCCTCTACAGCACAATACTGTAGAGGCTTATTTGTTATCTCCTTCTATCTATCCACATTCTTGGTAGTCCCAAAAACTGATGGAATGAAAGCTTATACTGCTCTGTTTCTGAAAAGCCGGCTGAGTAAATTCTCCTTTTTTCTCCCCGACAAATTCATAATACTGGCAGCACTAACTTTTATGTCTTGTCGACAGTCATATACTGTTTTGTCATGCAATATAAGTCATAGAAGGTATTTTTCCTATAACGAATTCCCAATGGACTTTTTCCCGTTTTCAGTTGCTTACGTGATTGTCGTTCGTGCTAAATATTCCTCTGAGGATCTCAAATGACATACCAGGTTTGCGGCTGAAACTTTCATTTGAAGAGTGGGCAGAATACCTTTTTATACTGTGCATTATATCTAACTGCAAAATGTCTTAAAAGTGCTGAATTTCGACCTTCAAATAATCTATCCTTAGAATCTCTTATAGGTTTAATCTCACCATTCGACTTCCGGATAATACTTCACCCCGTAAATCTAGATATTTATCTTGATTATTTAGTTCTTTACAGCTGGGGGAGCTGTTGACTTTAATCCTCTCCTATTATTTTTCGTGTTTTCTATCTACTTTTTTCACGTTTAATTAATCATTTTGTTGATTATTTCAAATTTTATTTTCGTTGATTACTATGTTTTTGAGAATAACTTAGAGGCTGATCATATATTATTACTTTTTTTCATGCAGTAATGACTCGAAATTTAATATTGTAATAAGATTTATCAACTCTATGGTTGATTTTTTCTAAGTTTTTCTCTCATCAGTTGTTCATTTTCCCCTTTGAAAGTTCTGAATCGGGATAAAATTTCGTTTTAAATTGGGATTTATGAGTAATACTTTGGGTAAAAATTTCGAGCTGAGCATTGAATTTGGCAGTAAAGTCGCTTTTTTTTGATTTTTGATCAAAAATATGTTTTCGTGGAGTAGTTTATTTTCAGTAAGTTATAAATAAAAGTCAAATAAAAGGGAAAAAAGAGTCGCATAAGTTTGGTTTGTAATATAAAAGCGACTACTTTTGCACCCGCTTTAAGAGAGAGGCACGGCGTTAAACGCTAAGAAAAACGATCAAATTTATTTTCCGAAAAAGTTTGGTAGTTTAAAAATAAGCATTACCTTTGCAGCCCGTTTCGCCTCTAAAATTTGAGGCCAATAAAATTAGTCAAACGCGATTAATTGAAACGAGAATAAATTAAAAAACAGGGAGCTGTTTTTTAGTAACACAATAAGTCTTGACACGAACATTTACTGCGATAGTAGATACGTTAAGCATCGATCTTTGAGAATACATGAACAACAAATAATGTAGTATAAGGAAGGGAATTTTTTTTTATACCACGTCAATTTTCTACAATAAATCAAAAGAGATAGCATCCGAGCAAATTAAAAAAAGATACAACGAAGAGTTTGATCCTGGCTCAGGATGAACGCTAGCGACAGGCCTAACACATGCAAGTCGAGGGGC
>DATCHW010000044.1:0-1109 GCA_036508135.1 Ignavibacteria bacterium | reverse complement strand
ACCTTTCATATAAATATATTACTGCAACTTATGATTATCAGATTAATAGCCTTGATAATAAACATTTCCCGCATAGGGGAACAATTTTAAACATTTCAGTAAGTACATCAAAACTGCAGTCTGCTGAACTAAAAACTGATTCTTCTAAAGTTGATATCAAATTGCATAATCATGGTTCGTTTTCATTCAATAGATTCTATACATTCCATGGATCTGTTAATCATTATTTCACTCCTGCGGACAGCAGATTGACATTCTCATTTGGAGGAGATGTTCTTTTAATTACCAACACTGATTCTATTTCAGCACAAAACAATTTTTATTTTCTTGGTGGAGTTGAATCTATTAATAAAAGGTCAGTTCCCATGGTCGGTTTCCAGACAAATGAAATTCCGGTAAAAATAGTTGCAGGTTTTAGAACTGGTATTGATATGGAAGTATTTGAAAATTTTCATCTTAATGCCATGGCAACCATTTTTGCTGCCCAGGAAGCCAGCAGGAACAGCGGATTCTCTTTGTTGTCAGGAGTGGGTATTGGTGCTGGGTATAATTCGATAATTGGACCAATAAAAATCGGTTTGATGTATGGAAACTACAAAAGGGAAGCATATTTCAATAAGATTAAAGGGTATATAAGTATTGGGTATAATTTCTGAGAACAAATATTTCGGTGCTCTGCACCTAAGATCTGTACAACAAACTGTTATCTACAAATATTACGGTGCTCTGCACCTTTGACGGATTAATCAAAGCAGCAGAGCTGCGAAATATTTATAGGAATAAATTGTGAAAAACGATCTTAGGTGCAGAGCACCGCGATATAATTCCAATTTAGTCTTTTTTCATACTTTTCTCTTTGCGCCTCCCAATATGCAGCATTGAATATGAAAATTATAATATCGGAAATTTAATTAATCTGCTACTTCTAAAATGTGATTATTTAAGTTTTACTAAACGTATGAGCTGGCCCGGTAAGGTCAAAATCAATAAAATTGATTTAGAAACGGTCTGATTGTTGCATATATGATTCATATATTATGAAATGATTTTTTGTCAGTTACCATTTCTAATGAAATAAAGTTATGGATGTATCAAGCGTAATTCAACAA
>DATCHW010000043.1:0-1157 GCA_036508135.1 Ignavibacteria bacterium | reverse complement strand
TCATATTAATCCTCCTTTTGGCAATGTGCAATTTTTTTTAAAATCTTGAATTCTTGAACTTGAGACACTAAATCAAGTACAGTAAACACTGTGATTAAAATATATATCTTAGGCAGTAAAAGGATTAAAATTTTGAACGTACAGTTTTACCACGTAGGTATTGGAGTGAAATTCTTCTAAGGTTTCTGTATTTGATCAATCTCAAACTCTTAGAATCCTATTAAAAAAATCAGTCCATTTATATTTCTTATAGCTATTTATATGTAAAAATGAACATATATTATTACATTTATAAAATATTATGGCGTGTTTTTCTTTATTCTCTTCTAAAGTACTTCACTAACTAACTAATATATTCAGTAAAATTCCATCCTGATTTTCATAAGTTTTACAAAAAAAGGGCAATGTGCGAATTTTTCTGTAAAATAACAAATCTCGGAAAGTAATTGAGTAAAAAACTGCAGTTAAGACGAAGACATTGTGAAAATTAGAGAATAGAGCACCAAGTTGTCATACTTTACTTGAGAGTCTTACGCTCACCTTTTTGATCTTTTTCGCTGGAGCTGGGCTTATTAAGTGGCTCCAAAAAGAACGAATCGTTGCCATATCCGGTTCCGTTGCAAAAAAATTATGAGATAGATACACTCAAATAAATACGAATTTAGGAGTGTATGATATGCCAGTAAATTCCTTTAAATGGAAACATTTTTCAGGAGAAATTATCTTCCAAACACAGTAAGATGATACTTAAAATATTCATTGTAGGCTATAAAGATTGCTTTTTGTGTCATTATTGACCTGTTTATGGTATACAATTATCCGATTTGTGATGTTTTTCACTTGTTTTGTAAAATAGCCAGATTTTTTGCAACAGAACCAGAAATCTCTTTGCAGCTTTTTTATTTCGTTTTGCACTTAACATGAAATCGATTGTGTTTCCATTTGAATCAACTGCTCTGTAAAGATATTTATATTCACCCTTTACTTTGATGTAGGTTTCATCCATTCTCCAAGAGTCATTTGTTGGCCTTAAGTATCTACGTACTTTCTTTTCTATTTCCGGTGAATATTGATGTACCCATCTCATGATTGTTGTATGGTCGACTTTTACTCCCCTTTCTGCCATCATTTCCTCTAAATTTCGATAGCTCAATGGG
>DATCHW010000042.1:0-1441 GCA_036508135.1 Ignavibacteria bacterium | reverse complement strand
GGCAGTACCATTAATATTTTTGATTGCCAGAATTGCCCGTAATAAAAAAATCATGGGCGAATACCGTAGTGGGTGGTTGTCAAATACGGTTGTATGGATTACATTCATTGTTATGCTGGCATCTGCAGTTGCAATGTTTTATACGTTAGCCCGGGGATAGTGGACACTTCATTTTGACAAGTTTTACTTCCATATATAAATGTATAAGAATAAGATAAGTTCAAATAAAAGCATATCAATGATTTAAAATCAATATTTATTATTCCTTTAAAGTAAATTTAAAATTATGTCAGCGGGGCAAAAGAAGTTGAAGAAAAAATTGAAAAAGGGAAGTAAATTTCACGATAAATGCAGATCCGATTCGTTTCATCATGTTTTTTCTGTTTAGATTGACATCCTGTTTTTGTCAGAAAGTAGAATCCTGGACTATGTTTTATTGAATTTTATTTAGATTTAAAGTTTCATGTTATGAAATTATATATAAAACATATGGTCAGTAATCGCTGCAAAATGTCGGTGAATGAAATGTTTAAAAAACTTGGATTGCATGTATTAAAAGTTGAATTAGGTGAAGTTGATGTCTCGGATTTTATCCCTGAAGATCATCTTGTTTTAATAAGAAATGAATTACTTGATATAGGTTTTGAATTATTGGAAGATAAACAGGTTTTTTTAATTGAAAAAATTAAAAATTCAGTGATTGAAATGATTCATCATTCTGATGAGATGATAAAAGTAAATTTCTCGGATTATTTAAGGGAGAAGTTGAATTATGATTATTCTTATTTATCGAATCGATTTTCAGAGGAACAAGGAATAACTATAGAGCATTTTATTATTTTACATAAAATTGAACGTATAAGGGAATTGATTATATATGATGAATTAAACATTTCTGAAATTGCTCATAAAATGAATTACAGCAGTGCAGCTCATTTATCAGGACAGTTTAAAAAAGTAAAAGGAATGACACCAACGTCGTTTAAAAAATTAAAATTAAAAAAAGGAAACTAATTTAATATATCCGTATCTGATTAGTTGAGTCATTTTATCAAAAGTCAGGCTTTATATTATTTTTGATTTTACTATTCATTTCTTTCTTTTTCTCACTCCTTCGTCTATCAATACTTCCTTAGGTGGAAATAATAAATCGGAAGGATTGGATAGTATCTTTTCGAGCATTCGCATGGAACGAGCATAATAAAAGCCATCACATATCCGTTCGTCAAGTACAAATTTAAGCAGAATACTTTTATTCGTTTTAATTTCACCGTTTTTCTCAATCACATTTTCCTTAGTCTTTTTACCCATTGCTACAAACATGCTGCAAGTACCGAATTCATATAAGTGGTGGTAAATGGATTCAATCCCAATAGAACCGAGATTAGTAAGAAAAAAACTGGCATGAAAAGGACTGGCATGATTGAAAATTTTAGGCATT
>DATCHW010000041.1:0-1215 GCA_036508135.1 Ignavibacteria bacterium | reverse complement strand
GGATTAATATTTCCATTTGGACCTTTAATTTCAAAATGCAAATGAGTTCCAGTTGATCTTCCAGTACTTCCCATAGTTCCCAATTTTTGTCCTTGACTTACTTTTTGACCAGCCTTCACTACTACTGAACCATTTAACATATGACCATATAAAGTTTGATAACCATTTCCATGATTAATGACTACATAGTTACCATAACCACCCGCATTCCAACCTGCTGTTGTTACTGTTCCACCCTGAGATGCCACAACTGGTGGATTACTTCGATTAGCAATATCATCAGCCTGATGGTACCAAGAGAATTTCTGAGTAATCATTCCTGATGTTGGCCACATAAAGTTCCCTTCTCCTACTACTCCAGCAATTGGGGCCACAGTTTGAGTCGCATATTTTTTAGTATCAATTATTGTTTCTGATGGTTTAATTCCGTCTGGGATAATTAAATCTTGACCAGCACTTAAGGCAAAAGTTTCATCGTTAGAAAATGTGTTAAAAGGATAATCAATGATGTTCTGAGCATCAACTTGATAAGCTTTAGCGATACTATAAATTGTTTCTCCTCTTTTTACTTTATAACTCACCCCAGTCACGGGCAAAATTCTTAAAATTTGTTTTGGTTTAATTGCATCGACCGATTTTAGGCTGTTTTCCCACATAATCGTATCGATACTAATTCCGAATTTTAGGGCAATTGACGAAACTGTATCTCCTTCTACAACTCGATATTCTGTAATTTCCCCCTTTGGTAAATCTGAAATCAAAGTATTAGCTGCCTGACTTTCTGCCGCCATTATTAAATAATTACTTCCTGTACTGGCATCATTAGCATTATTGTTTATTAGGTCTTCTAATTTAGAAGAAAAAATAATTATTGCAAATGAAAATAAAGCCATTGTGACATTAATAAATGTCTGAGAAAATCTTCCTCTTTGTCGATACATCGATTTAGTCGTTACATTCTTTAACAAACCTACCCAACCTAGAAATCTGTTTCCAAACCCATTCAAAAATTTTCCTTGAACGGCCAAAAAATCCTTGATTAACTCAAGTTCATCTTTAATAAAATCTAGAATATTAGACATAACCTTTCTATTATACCAATTTATGACGTCTTTTAAAAAAATTTTACTTCTTCCCTATCTTAGCCATGAATTCCGCATTATTTTTAGTTTTAGTCATTTGTTCAATAATCATTTCAGCCGCATCATTCTTTTC
>DATCHW010000040.1:0-1027 GCA_036508135.1 Ignavibacteria bacterium | reverse complement strand
ATATACATAATTTGAGTACTGCTGCCTTCAACCATTCGGAATTTTTCACCAAATTCTTCATAGGTCAAATTCCCAATCGCTCTTTTGTGGAGATATCTAAGCATTTTCGGATAGGAGATATTTGGCTTAATTCCACGGTGTTCTTTCCAATCCAATTGGTTTTCCAGTAATAAAGATCTTATCTCATCGGGTTTGATAAACATTTCCCAAACATGAAGGTTAGGAGGCATGATAGCCCATCGTTTCCACTCCTGCAATATTTTGATAGCCGTTATTTTGCTGGTATATGTACGATTGAAAGTGTCATAAATAAAAATTCCACCTTTTTTCAAAATGCGTGAAATCTCAGAAATTACTTTTGGTAAGTCACGAACATGTTCGAGCACATCGCAACAAAAGACTACCTCGAAGGAATTATTCTGAAATGGCAGATTCTCGCCGGATCCCTTTTCATATTTTATCTTCAGGTTGTTATCCTTTGCATGTTTGATAGCAATATTCAATGATTGCTCTGAAGGGTCAATCCCGGTAGTAATAAATCCCATTTTTGCTATCTCTTCAGTTAATATCCCTCCACCACAACCAACTTCGAGTGCATTTATTTTTTCTGAATTTATTATATGTGGTTCCAGTATATTTTGTGCATAATTTACACGTACAGGATTAAATATTGCTTTTATCAGATTAAGTGAAAAGTCTGATTGCCACCATTTATCTCCTTCTAAATTATAAATATCATTATCTATTAGACTGTATATTTCTTCAGGAACTTTCTGCATTTTGCTATGTTTTCGAATGTAATTTATTTGTGCGTGATTAGGGAAAACCTATTTGTTATTCGGCTTTTCTTATTATTCGTACCGGTTTTTAGTTCATAAATACCTCTTTTTACCAATCCAATTCCCAGAGCCCATTCAATCCTTTTTAAAAGTACTAGTATACGCCAAACGGGTTGACGGGAATGAAATGTTTTTAATAAAAAATTGCCAATTATAAGAATCCACCCGGGAATTATATGTTCCTTTTC
>DATCHW010000039.1:0-1770 GCA_036508135.1 Ignavibacteria bacterium | reverse complement strand
GGCATGTTATTCTTTATTAAATGTTTTAATTACTTTTTCTAAATTAATTCCTTTACCAAGCACCGGTTTAAAAATATCACCTACGCTTTTTATTCTTTCTACCGCATTGTAAATTGTAAAGTCACTAATTTTTAATCCTCTTTTTACTTCTTCCCAGAGGAGCGGCATAGAAACCGTTGCACCGGGTTTAGGTCGTAAGGAGTAGGGTGCTGCAACTGTAGCTTGCGGACGATTTTGTAAAAAATCAATGTATATTTTACCACTGCGTGCATTAACAATTCTTTCGATGCTGGTATATTCAGGAATTTCACGTTGCACTAATGTTGCAATTACCCGTGCAAATTCTTTTGATTGTTCATAGGTATATTTTGCACCCAACGGAATGTAAACATGTATGCCTGTTGAACCACTTGTTTTAGGATAGCATTTTACAGCCATGCTTTCCAAAATATCTTTGATCACTTTTGCTGCTTCTATAACCCGATTAAAAGTATTTTCCGCAGGATCTAAGTCTATGATGCACCAATCGGGATAATCTTCTGTTTCCACTTTGCTGTGCCAGGGATTCATTTCAATACAACCTAAAGTTGCCATGTATAAAAGGCTAGCTTCGTCTTTTGCAACCAAATATTTTCTAACCCTGTTATCAGAAGGGCCTTTATATTTAAATGTTTCCAACCATTTTGGTGCCGTGCCGGTTACATCTTTAAAATAGAAACTTTCACCGGTGATGCCGTTCGGATGCCGGTTCATGGATTGTGGTCTGTCTTTCAAATATGGGAGAATAAAAGGGGCAACCTGATAATAATAATTTAGCATATCCCGCTTCGTAATTTTTTCTTTTGGCCAATAAATTTTATTAAGATTATTGAATTTCATTTCATGCCCATTAATTTCACGAACCTGGGTTTCATCAGTAGGATTTAAAAAAGTTTTACGGTCTTTCTTTCCGGTAGGTTTTAATATAGTTTCTGATTTAGCTTTTTTCTTTGAAGTTATTTCATTGGTATCAATTGGTTTTACTCTTGTTACATCCTCTGCATTTTTGTCAATACGCATGGCTACAAAAGACGGATGACGCATTATTCCATCTGTTGTCATTTCAGTAAAGCTCACTTCACACACCAATTCAGGTTTCATCCACACTGCAATTGCATGAGGAGGATTCGGGCGAAAACGTGAAGGTTTATTTATATCCGGCAGTATTATAAAAGGTGCAGATTTAGTTATATAAGGTTTAAATTGTTTAAGCATTTCTGTTTGTTGCTTATCGTTAAAACCAGTCCCTGCTTTGCCTGTATAAATTAATTTCCCTTTTTCAAAAACGCCAAGTAATAATGAGCTGAATGATTTTGATGAATTATCATTTTTGGTATAACCACCAATTACCATTTCCTGTCTTTTATTGGCTTTAATTTTTAACCATTCTTTAGAACGATTTCCTGCTGAATATACACTGTCTGATTTTTTCGCCATGATTCCTTCAAGCCCCATTTTTTTTGCGGTTTCAAAAAATTCTATTCCGCTAACTTCAAAATTTTCACTTAAGCGAATGACGTTGTTTTCAGGAACGATATGTTTTAAAATGTTTCTTCTTTCAGACAATGGAAGTTGCATAAGGTCTTTCCCATTCATCCAAAGCAAGTCAAAAACATAAAAATATATTTCTCCGTCTGCTTCGCTTCGCCAGTTTTGCAAGGCACCAAAATTTGATTTGCCGTCTTCATCCAACACAACCACTTCACCATCTACCACTGCATTAATGTTCCA
>DATCHW010000038.1:0-2135 GCA_036508135.1 Ignavibacteria bacterium | reverse complement strand
GTCAGCGATTTTATAGCAGGTATTTATTAAACATAAAACGGCGAAATTTTATTATTATAAGAGAAAACTCATTGTGAATGTCTATGAATATATGACGTTTACGAAAATTGCATTATATTGTTATATAATGTAATACAGTCTTACAATCCTCTTGGAGTTAAATAGACAAAACAATAGAAATAATCCCATCTCTTAAAATACCTTAAATACGTCATATTTACATAGACATTACTCGGATTTTTTAATATATTTTATATAATTTTCTATATTAATTTTATAATCATGACTAAAAAAATTATTTCTTACTCACAAAATGTTTTAGATAAAACATTAAACGGTTCTATTCCATTGAAAGAGAAAGACGATTTGACAAAGAAACTATTTATGCTTTTTGAATATTACAATAAAGACATTACTGTTAAGGATATTGTAAAGAAACATAAAATATCCAGAGCAGGTTTTTATGTTATTAAAAAGTTATATGAAGAGAATGGGTCGGTGGGATTGATTAAGAAGAAAACAGGGCCTAAACATAATTATGTAAGAACAGAAAGCATTAAAAACCTTGTTATTCGATTGAAGTATTTAGACCCTAATTTATCAGGAGCTGTAATAGCACAGAAATTAAATCAACAAGGTCATAAGATAAGCATAAAGAGCGTGGAAAGAATAATATCGGAACTAAAGCTTGTAAAAAAAACCTCTATTACGAGGCAAAAGATTTAAAGAAGGAAGAAGTTGTCGAAGCAAAGATAACGAAACGTGAGACAAGAGTAAAAACGTTAAGTTTATTAGATAATGAACGTCATTTAAGAGGGGATATTGGGAAGAAAATAACAAGCACGATATTTGGTTTGGCATTACTCATTCCGGAATATCTTCGGCTTGGAGTATGGGATTTAATAACCGGGTGGAATCAGAGTAAAAATATATTTTCTAGGAATATGGCACTTCAGATGATAAATGAAAGTGCTTTGTGTTTAAATGGAATAAGGGTAAAACGTTCGTTAAATCACCAAGGTTTTGAGGTGTTAAATGGATTATCATTTATAGCCAGCGATAAATCAGTTCATGAAGTTTTGGATAAAACAACGGTAGCAGAGACAAAAGCTTTACAAATAGCATTAGGAAAGATAAGGAAGCAATTAGGAGATTACAAAAGCCGTATTTATATACTTGATCCACATTCTATAGTAACACATTCAAGATGTATAACCCCCAAGAAGATGATATCGAAAGAATCAAAGCCCAAAAAAGTATTAGAAACATACTTTTGTCTGGAAGCAGAAACTGGACAGCCAGTAGGATTTATAATAAGTTCTTCAGGAAGAACAGTTAGTAATGCAACCGAAGAACTTTTGGATATATTACTGGAGATAAATCCGGAAGGAGGTCTATTAATAGCAGATGCCGAACATTCAACGGCAAGAATTATGGAAAGAATCCGTAGAGAGAATAATCTTGAGTGCTTGGTTCCGGCTTCGAGAACTATAAAAGTAGCGAGTTACTATGAAAAGATTGATTATGTGGAAAGTAAAGGTATGTGGACAGGCTATTCAATCGGGAGTATTCCGTACCGATTAGGAGATATGAAAGAAGAAATATCATTAGTAGTACAAAAGATACAGTCATCAGCGGAAAGTTATAGTTACAAACCATTTTACAGTACAGAAATAACCTCAGCAGAAGAATTTAAGAAATTAGTTACAGAAACATTTAGAAAAAGATGGACGATAGAAGAATTTTATAATTTTGAATCAGCCCTGGGTTGGAATCGAGCTTCGACAATGAACTTAAATATAAGATATGGAAAACTGACAATGGGTTTAATAGCTCAAGCAGCTATCTACAGATTACGACAAAAAATGCCAAAACCTTATAGACAATGGACAGCTGGACATTTAGCTGAGGAAATATTTTTATCAACAGATGGAAATATAAGGGTAAAAGGAGATACAATTATAGTAACATTTTATAATTTTCCCAAAGAATTAGATTTAGAAAAATACTATAACAACCTTCCTGAAAAATTAGAAAGCGAAGGGATAGATCCTAAGATACCCTGGTTATTTAATTACAAATTAGATTTTAGGTTTAAATAATATGTCTAAAAAACTATATCTGAAAAATCGCTG
>DATCHW010000037.1:0-2143 GCA_036508135.1 Ignavibacteria bacterium | reverse complement strand
GACAATTACTATCAGTAATAAAAAGACAACAACAAAGGGCATTTAAAACCTTTAAATCGAAAAAGAAGGAATTAGTTTATTACTGATAGTAATTGTCGGACAGTCTGTTTAGGGTGGGGTGGCCGCACGCAGTTTGATTTTGTTCTGACATTAACGAAAAATCGTCTCTTAGAATTCTATAATTTTAAGATATGCTCTTAAAGACAAAATATCAACCAGCTAAATGTGCACGATAATAATTTTAGATAAAAATAACAAAAACTGATACTAGAAAATGATAAAAAGTTTCCTTATTATCGAATCAAATCGCTTTACGACACTCTTACTGCCATATATGTTCCTTTCAATAATATGGAGACATGCCCTTTTATTTTCTGGTAGCATAATTCAGAGCTTTTTCATATACACTTTTACTTCGATCATCTATAATTCTAGCCTTAGATCTGACAGTTGTGGTTTTCCCATTCTGTTGCATGTAAACATATTTTCCGTTTTTAGTGCCGACAATTACACTGCAGTCAGGAACATCACGTACTCCGAAATAGACTGCAAGTTTAGGGCTCTTGTCTATATCTATGGACATGATCGTTGCTTTTCTTGTATATTTTTTTGCCAGTTGCTTCAGAGTTGGTTCTAAAGCCCTACAATGGGGACAATGTATAGTTCCAAGTCTCAAAAAAACCGGTCCTTTTTTAAGGGCTGTGTTTATCTGATCAAGCTTGGTCACTACTACAACTTTGCCTCCTGTAGCTGTTGTTGCTGCTGCTCCTGTCACTGACATGACAAAGAGTGCTAATGTGAAAATACTTAATATCTTAAACATAATTTTTTTCTGCACTATTGTTCCTCCATAGTATCCACTCAACCATAAATTTCCAAAGACGTTAGATCTGATTCGCTAAGATTTCAGATCGAGTTCCCTAAGATTTAGGTCAAATCCTCTAAGAGATTAGATCTGGTTTTCTAAGATGTTAGATCGAATTATCTAAGATACTGGTTTCGATTCTTAAGGATACCAGTTCTGATCCTCTAGGAATTAGATCAAATTATCTAAGATACTGGTTTCGATTCTCAAGAATACCAGTCCGATTCTCAAAGCTAATGGATCCAACTCTCAATGGTACTGAAAATATACCCTTCCAGATTAAACCCCCCGATTTAACAGAGAGATATATTTTCTTATGATTGAGTGATTTTTATGCGTTTTCTTCAACAAACCGTTAATACTTAAACAATCTATCCTGAGATTGTATGTACTCTTTACTTTTCCAAAAAACAGGCACTAATCAATGTGTTTTCATTTAATATATATTGCAACTATCAACCTTGAATGTCAAATTAAGGTTAAAAATTGTAATGTATTATCATTTAAACACATAATTGTCCCATACGATATATGAAAAAGTTTTGAAAGTACAATTATAGAAATGGGACTTACTTTTATAAAAACCTTTCTTCAAAAGAAATGAAAAACTGTTAATTTATCGCACTATTCTATCATATAGAGTCCTTTACATGAGCGGGAAAATCGAAAATGAAGTTTCTTTGATCCTTATGGATTAGAGTGCTACTTTCTTTTTTCACTGTCAGGTTTTAAGTCAAAAGCTGACGATTTTGTCTGGATTTGATTTTTTTAACTTGGAAAATCAAAAATTAAGATCGAAAACATATAATTTAATTAAAACCTGATGGTAATATTAACAAGCAATTTGCCGTAAACTATTAATCTCATTATTAATGATAGTGTAATTTTACTGAAATTTTTTAGACTCTTTATCCTACGTGTTTGTGAACAATTCCGTTCTACTAACAAATAAGAATACAAAGTATCTCATCGATAACCGGAATATTCAACAGCTTTTTTATTTTAGAAAAACATATGCATATATAAAAACTATAGCAAGAGAATTTATTTAATAGATGCTATTTTTGTATTTACTGATAGGGTAGTTTTAGAAAGTAGGGCGTTTTTAGGACGTTTTTAAGACTTTTTTGAGTTTCTTTTAAGTGGAATAACAAGCCTTACGAAAAATAGATATTACGAAGGAAAACATAAGATTAGGTATGAGTTACGCAGCCTCAGCCACAGCAATAGGAATTTCACAGGATACCTGGTATAACTGGATGAATCATGGAAATGCAG
>DATCHW010000036.1:0-1244 GCA_036508135.1 Ignavibacteria bacterium | reverse complement strand
GAAGTCGTCTTGACTTTTAAAGGGCATATTACAATATAAAAAAAGAAAGGAACGTTTTGTATGCGACAAAACAACAATAACATTCCCTTCATGGTGTACCAAGTACTTGACAAAGATACTATAAGAAATGAAATACTGCCACATTTATCGGTAGCAAAAAGAGGATTTCAAACAAGAAGTTGTTTGATAGAATTAGTAAACAGTATTTTATATAAGCTAAAGACCGGCTGTCAGTGGCATATGCTACCCGTAGATGGTTTATTCTCCGGTGTAGTCCTGAGTTATAAAACCGTTTTTGGCCATTTCCGTAAATGGTGTAAAACAGGTGAATGGGAATACTGTTGGATAAAGATCCTTACAAAGTATAAATCAGTCTTAGATCTATCTAGTGCGGACTTAGATGGTAGCCATACCACAGCTCTTCGTGGCGGCGAAGAAGTGGCTTATCAGGGAAGAAAGAAAAGAAGTACAACAAATTCTTTATATCTAACTGATCGACAAGGTTTACCTCTAGCATTATCATCTCCAATAGCAGGAAATCATAATGATTTATATGAAATAGAAAAATACTCAGGAGAACTATTTTCAACATTAAGAGAGGCTCAAATTAGCACTGATGGTCTTTTTGTTAATGCTGATTCTGGTTTTGATTCTAAAGACTTTCGTATGACTTGTAAGAAATGGGGAATTACTCCAAATGTTGCTTTCAATTATCGCAATGGAGAAAACAAAGATGAGTATTTATTAGATGAGTTACTTTATAAACAACGATATGCTATTGAAAGAACCAATGCATGGATGGACAGTTTCAGGTCTTTATTAAATAGATTTGATGTTACTGTTTCTAGCTGGAAAAGCTTTAATTACATAGCATTCATGATTATATTATTCAAGAAAATTAAACTAAACAAAAAGTCAAGATGACTTCAATTATTTTTAATGGCCTTTCTGTTTGTTTTCAGTAGTAAATCGATTTAAAATGACAGTTACATTTATGGACCGATAAAGCTATTCTTCTTGCACAAATATACTTCATTGTTTGGAATGCATTTAATTATCCCCGATTAATTTTCCCAATAATCCCTGCATTTTGCAATTGCTCTTTAGTGCTGGTGCGTTTAAAAATTTTAATACTGGCCAGCGAATAAATTATATTGTAGCTCTTTGACATTTTGATCGTTTTGAAAACCGGCTAACAATTCCGGTAATGGTGTCTTATCAAAAGCGGAGATGCTTAAAATTTG
>DATCHW010000035.1:0-2374 GCA_036508135.1 Ignavibacteria bacterium | reverse complement strand
ATACCTGTATCGGTAACGGAAATGATCACCGTACTTTCCGTATATCGGTTAATATTTATACTTACACTTCCTTTCTCAGTGAATTTTATGGCATTGGATAAAAGATTTTTCAATATCTGGTTCAAACGTTGTGAATCGGTGTGGATGGATTCAGGTAAGTTAGTATCCAAATGGTAAGCTAGTGTTAATCCTTTTTGTTCAGCATGATGTTTAAAATTACGAAGAAGCTCATCTGCAAAATTGCTCAGCGATACCCTTTCAATATTTATTGACATTTTCCCCGCTTCTATCTTGGAGAGGTCAAGAACTTCATTAATTAATACAAGCAGATCAGTACCGCTTTTATAAATTATTTCGGCACTTTCAATCTGGTCATTATCCAGATTTTTCTTTCTGTTTTCAGATAGATCTTTTGACAGGATAAGCAAACTATTAAGTGGTGTTCTTAATTCATGCGACATGTTTGCAAGGAATTCCGATTTATACTTGCTGCTTATTTCCAGTTGTTTAGTTTTTTGTTCAATGTCGTTTTTTGCAGTTTCTACTTCTTTATTTTTCTCTTCCAATGACTGCGTCTGTTCTTCCAGTTCTTCATTGGTCATTTGTAATTCCTCCTGCTGCTGTTTCAGATTTTGCGCCTGTTCTTCCAACTCTTCATTCATTTGTTTCAGTTCTTCCTGCTGTGTTTGAAGTTCTTCGGTTTGTTGAGCCAGTTCCTGCGCTTGTTTTCTGGCGAGTGTAACATCTGTTGCAATTTTTAATATTTTATATGTGTTCCCCTGTACATCAAATATTGGATTATAGTTGCCTTTAAGCCAAACTATTTCTCCGCTTTTGGTAATCCGCTTAAACTCGCCAGCCTGATATACTCCTTTTTTCAGATTGTTCCAGAATTCAGAATACTCCTTAGATGTTTCATATCCTTTCTCAACAAAAAGGCTATGATGCTTGCCGGTAATTTCACTTTCCTTATAACCCATAATATTCTGAAAAATATCGTTGGCTTTCAAAACATTGCCGTTTAAATCAAATTCTATTGCAAGGTTTGACTTATATATTGCAGCGGTAATTGCATCAATTTCTATTTGCTGTTTTTTTGCAAGAGTAATATCCGTTGCAATTTTTAATATTTTAACCGGTTTACCGGATGCATCAAGGATTGGATTATAGTTACCTTGTAACCAAACAGTTTCTCCGTTTTTATGAATCCTCTTAAACTCATCTTGCTGAAATTCACCTTTTTTTAAACTATCCCAGAATTGGCGATATTCTTTTGTAGCTGCATAGCCCTTCTCCACAAGAATACTATGGTGTTTACCCACAATTTCATTTTCAGTGTAACCCAGAAGGTTAAGAAAATTTTCATTGGCACCTAAAATAGTACCGTTTAAATCAAATTCGATTGAAGCATTCGATTTATTAATTGCATTTATCTGGTTGCTTAATTGCTGTTCTTTCCCCTTCAACTGTTCATTCAATATTTTAAGATTTTTCTTCCCAACGACTGTATTAATACTAACAGCAATAGATTCAGAACTTTCTTCTAATAACTTTAATTGGATGGGCGAAAAATCACCAAACTTTCCCAATTCAATTACTGCAATAGTTTTATTGTCAAAAACAGCAGGTAAAATCGCAATAGTATCTGGCTTTTCTTTGCCTAAAGAAGATTCTATTTTGAAATAATTTTCAGGCATTTTATTGAATACATTTAACGACTTTTTTACTGCTGCCTGTCCAACCAACCCTTCACCAAGTCGAAAAAAATTATTAAGCTGACCTTTTATTCCATAAGCATATTGTAAATTGAGCACATCATCTTCAAATACATAAACAGTTCCTATTTGAGCAACAGTATATGCAGCAAGAAAATCAACAATTTCTTTTGATAGCTCTGGCAGGGTTTTATCTCCTCTTAATTTTTCATCCAAGCTATTTTTACCTGTTTGTAACCAGGTTCTTTCCGAATGTTCTTCAGAAACCTTTTTCAGGTTATTTTGCATTTGTTGCAATGCCACACTTAAATCATCAGTTTTATTTTCCATAATCTATTTAAATTATAAAATCAGTTAATTTAATTGGTTAATTTTATCAATAAGCTTGAAATATCCTCCAGAGATAAAATATAATCAGGCTGAACCTCAGCAATTGCCGATGCAGGCATATAAGATGATTCTGCAGTTTTAGGATCTTGTGCGATTGTTAAACCTCCATATTCTTTTATTCGTTTAAGCCCTTTTGTTCCGTCATTATTAGAGCCAGTAAGTATCACTCCAATCAATTTATTTTTATAGGCTTCGGCAGCCGATTCAAATAATACATCAATTGATGGTCTTGAATAATTTACACGCTCATCTATAGTTAGAGAAAAAGT
>DATCHW010000034.1:0-8361 GCA_036508135.1 Ignavibacteria bacterium | reverse complement strand
AATAAGGCATTAAAAAATAATGGAATAAGTGAAGTTATTACATGTGAAAGTAATAAAAATTTAGGAAATGAAAAACAACCAACAATACATGAGGGGTATATAGCTAGAGATATAAATAGTAAAGGTAGGGAATCAGAAAAGGTAAACAAGAATAAAGTTATTAATGAATATAATAATACTGTAATTGACTTAGGTAAATATAAAGAAGAAAAGAAAACACATGATAATTATAAGAAGTTCTATAGAAAATTTTCTCCAAAAGAAAAGGGAATTTTGAAAAATGCAGCTAAAGAATTAAAAATATTTATTAATTATGAAAATGTAAATAATAGAATTGTTCAATTGAAAAAATGGGAGAAATCTTTAAGCTTTAAAGATGATAGTATAGATAAAACAAACAAATTAAATAGAGTTGATAAAGAAGAAAAAATACTCAATGAAGCAATTGAAATTTTGGCAACTGAAGCAGATAGATTTCTAAAATTAAACTATACTAGTTTAGATATAAGTAGCTTGAACATTGATGAAAAAATTGAAATAGTTAACACTACGGTTGATAATAAAAAAATACTTAATGCTGATGAATTATTATTATTGAAAGATAAAGTAAAAGCGGATAGTTTGGAGAAATCGCTAAATGATATATTTAGTAATAACACAAGATTTACAAAATCAGTTAAAGAAGATATTGAACACATAGAAACTGTATTTAATGGAATAGTAAAAAAATATAACATAGATTTATTAAAACCTGAAACTGCTAAAAATGTACCTGATAAAATACTCAAGACTTTAGAAAAAATGTTTAATAGAAAGACTGATTTAAAAAGTTCGTTGAAAATTATAAATGGTATATATGATATTAAATTAGCTAAAATGTATCCTGGATGGGAAAGTAGAGTAGAACTAAAGTTAGAAGAAAAAGAATTACTTATTATGAGTAAAGAATACTTTGGTAAAACATTAATGCCTGATGATTTTAAAAATGTAACTTGTAAATATAATTCGCATCAACAGGAAGAAATTTTAAATATTTTGGATATAGATAATAATGAAAAGCTTAAAGAAAAATATCCTGATTTTAAAATAAATGAAATGTACAAAAATATGTTTTATATGGAATGTCATTCAAATGAAAAATTAAATGAAGTATCAAAAGGCCTAGTTAAAAATTATTTTAACAAAGATAACTTTATGAAAGATTTTAAAGTATCAGATAAAGAATTTGATGATAGAAATAGTAATTCGTTTGCAAAGGATCGTGCAAAAGCAGTTAGTGAAAAAAGTTTGTTATTTGATGTTATCGGTACTTTAATAAATGAAATAGACCAGAGGTTTCAAGAAGGTAAATTTGAAAATGATAGACAAAAGAAAAAATCACAAAAGAAGATATTGCAGAATCGGAAAAAGAGGAGCCAAGAGCCTAGTTTATAGTTAAATTTAATACTTGCTTGGAAGACTATTCTTTATTACAATTAGTAATTTATGCTACGTAATAGTATAAGAAAAAAGGTATATGTCTTAAAATATATAAATAAAGATAGGGGTGCTCTTTTATGAGCTTTATACAAATATTTATAACAATCATTATCGCTACTCTATTCCATGAATTAGGTCATATGTTGGGGGCTAAAATATCTGGTATAAAGATTAGTGAAGTTTCTCTTGGGTTTGGACCTACTATAACAAAATTCTATTTTAAAGGGACAACCTATAAAATAGCTTGGATTTTATTAGGGGCATATGTTAAACCTGAAAAAGACGATGAAGAGTATTTAACTTATTCAAGAAGTAGCAGATTAATATTCACAGTCGGAGGATTAATAATGAGCATTTTTATTCTTCCGATGTTATGTATTTTAATTATTAATGGTTTACAAGGATGGCAATTCAACATTTTCTCTGGATATACTAATATGTTCAGCTATTTGCACCACCATCCATTAAACTATTTATCAAATTGTATGACAATATTTCCTACCGTAACATTTGCGAATAAATACTGCAACTATATAGGCAGTTTAGGCGAAGTTAGTATATTTTTAGGTATTATAAATTCATTACCAATTCCTGTTCTTGATGGAGGACAACTATTAATGGGATTGCTCGAAAATAAAATTCCTCAATTTAAAACTAATCCTTTAAAATTCAGAAAAATAGGGTATTTAGTTATAGTTTTTTTAGTAATGTTACCTATGTTTATAGTTTTTATTCAAAATATAAGAACTACATGGTTCCTCCTTATAATAATTGGATATGTAATATATAAATTTATCACTGTTAAGGTATAGTAATTGAAGAATTACTTAAAACACAAAAATCCTAAAAAAAAGTGAATCCGTTAAGTCTTACATATAGGGCATTTTTTTCACGTTCAGGGTAAAACTTAAATGGTTAAATAAATAAGGCTTAAAACTAATAATAATACTAGATTAAAAAATGTACTGATTGAGTGGTGGATGATATTATATAGGCATTACAAAAGTATTAAATATTATTTGGATAAACATACTACCGCATTTCATATAGGGTTTAAAACATACCCTATACTACATTTGGTGTTATTTTAAATTCCTTTTACTGTTTAACTATTTAATATAAAACAATGTATCAAAAACTATAGTTAAATGATACATTAAAAAAGAGAGATAATAATATCTATAAACCCATTCAATTGGTTGCGAAAGTGTATCATGTGGTCTAATAGGTTTTATGATACACTTAACGACATAAAGGAACTAGCTGAGCTCAGCTAGTTCCTTTATTCCATAATTTATACAAGCCTGGTTATATGCAGGCTGTTCAGGTAAACTTTAAAAAGAGAAAAAAATATAAAGAGTCTAGTGGCAATTAGACTCTTTGGGGTAGAGATATTAAATCGTTGAATATCTATAGCATGTCCAATTTTAACAATAATATACACTTATTTAGAAAATAATTTATATTGAATATTTTGTAAATACGAAAAACTAATTTTTTTAGGTATTTATTCAATGTAATGTCCAGCTTATACTATTATTATTTCTTTAAAGTAGATAAAAGCTTTCATTATCAATGGTTGACATGGTATTTTAAAGATAGACATAATAGTTAAAATGTCTATCTATGGAGTTACTTGTGACAACTTATATTTGGATTGCGTCTTAAGTACATATTTTAAACATACACTTATATTATTTATTACTAGTTATATTTAGGTGGTGTAACATTGACAATTATAGATAATTTAAGCCCTGATGATTTACTGATTTTAACTAATGCAATCGCTATTTCGCTTTCAAAAGATAAAAACGCTGATGAAACAAACGTACTTGGAAATTTCATTGTAGGTATAGGCTGCTTAATGCTAACTATTGCAGCTCAACAACAATATATTTCTTCAAAACAAGATCCTAACAAATCCACATCTGACGATCCCATTATTGGTTAACAAATTAAGTTCTATAAAGTTCGTTTATTTTATAGTGAGGTCATGGAGGCTAGTTATATAGCCAAAGTTCGCCTTTCGGATAAATAACGAACTCTGGCTATATAACTATGTATCTTTTGTTCATTTTACTTATTGTGTTATGATAATAACTTTCGTAAATACTAATAGTCCAAGTAAAATACCTACTACTATTCTATATATTGCAAATACTTTCATAGGTTTCTTTTTAAGATATTCAACAAATTTTCTCATGACTATTAATGCTACTATAAAGGCAACAACAAATCCAACTATTAATGCAATCCATAATGTTAATGTCATTGTAGAATAATCAAATTCAAATAAGTCCTTACCTGTAGCCCCTATCATAGCTGGGATTGCTATGAAAAATGAAAATTCTGCGGCTATTGGTGTTGATAATCCAGCAAGCCATCCACCCATAATTGTAGAAGCACTTCTTGACATCCCTGGCCACATAGCAAGAAGTTGCAATAACCCTATTTTTAATGCTTGTACAGTAGTTATATTATCTAAACTGTCTACTTTATGGTCCCTACTAGCAAATTTTTTCTCAATTATTAGTAGTAATAATCCACCAACTATAAATCCAATTATAACAGCTTCTGGTGTAAATAGTGATTTTATTTTTTTGTATAATATGACACCTACAATTCCCATTGGAATGGATGCTGTAATAACATTTATACCAAATTTAAAGCCTTTCTTTCCTTCTTTTCCTTTAGTAAATATAAACTTAAAAAAGTCTATTATACTTTCTTTAATCTTATCCCAATACAAAACAACAACTGCCATCATTGCTCCAAGTTGAATTACAACCTCAAACATCTTTGCAAATTCTCCTTGAAACCCAATTGCCCATCCAATTAGTATCATATGTCCTGTAGAAGATACTGGAATAAATTCAGTTATTCCCTCTACTATTGCTATTATTATTGCTTTTAATAAAAAAATTATATCAATGATTAATCACCCCTTCAAAACTAATTATTATAACAGATATATTATATATATCTAAGATTAAAATTGAATTAAAAAGTTCTTAGATCTTCCTATTAATCTATTTTTTTGAATTTAATAGATTAATATCATCAAATGTCGTGAAAAAGTGACCTTCACGACATTTAATATGTACCCTTAGCTAGCCTATACCCTCATAGTTAACTTAACACATACATAAAATCACCATTTTTATAGGTATTACCATATTTAGAAATTGAGTTTTCAGTACAGGACAGCTACGTTCTTCATACCCCACGAATGAAAAATTAAAATTATCTTTCAAGTATCAAAGGGTACAACACTATGAGTTCAATAGTGTAAGTTACTTACTTTATTTATTTTTTTCTAAAAATCATATCATAAATTATTTTTGATTCTTTTATTATATCGTAGTTTCCATCTTTAGAACTCCAGTCTACCAATAGTCCAAGAAATGCAGCAGCAAAGCTATAAGACATTTCTTTCGGGGAGAAAGCATCGTCGATTTCCCCTGATTCCTGCCCTTTTTTCGTAAATTCAATGGTTAGTTCACGTATACTTTTTATCTTTAAATCAAAATCGCTTAGTGAGCCACTGAACATTTTATTCTGATTATCCAAATCAATCTTAATAATATTTTTTAGAATATCTGTGCTAAGGTTTGTAATGTTTTCTATATATATTTTCTTAAGCTCCCAGCTTTTTTCAAGCCATGGCATATCTTCTGGTAAATCAGTTACGATATTATCAATTTCTGAATCCACTAGAGAAAAATAATTTAAAAGCAATGTATTTTTTGAATCATAATGATAATAAAAAGTTCTCTTAGCAATTCTACATTTTTTGCATATTTCATTTATAGTCACATTTTTAAATCCTTTTTCTTTAAAAAGTTCAATAGCATTTATCAAAATTGTTTGTTTTATATTTTCTATCATATTTATACCTCCAGTGATTATATGACATTATACCATAATAATATATAAATTATTGACAATAAGTATACCGTGGTATACTATATAAGTATACCACGGTAACAAAAATAAGGAGGATAAAAATGAAATACGAACATTTATTTAGTGATATTAAACTTGGTAAAGTTACAATTAAGAATAGAACAGCAATGATGCCTATGGGGCTTATGAATTCTTGTCAGGTAGATGTACGTTCAGGTATACTTACAAAACGAGGCTCAGATTATTATATTAATATAGCTAAGGGCGGGGTAGGCTTGATTTATCCTAGTGGGTTCGGTGCGTTTGGAATGATGTGTCCTACCAATGATCCAAAAAAATTCGTTAAAGAACAAAAGTATATGATAGACGGTGTTCATAAATATGGGGCAAAGGTTTTCACTCAGATTGCACTTGGTCTTGGCCGACAAAATTGGAATCTCAGCGGACCTGCTCCAAGTGTACTTCCAAACGTCTGGGATCCAAATGTTATGCACCCAGAAATGACTAGAGAAGAGATCAAATCTGTAGTTAAGACATTTGGTGAAGTTGCTAGACTTGTCAAAGAAGTAGGCTATGACGGAATAGAAGTTCATGCTATGCATGAAGGATATCTTCTTGATGAATTTACGATGGAATTTTTTAATCATAGGACCGACGAATATGGTGGAAGCTTTGAAAACAGAATGCGTTTAGCAGTTGAAGTCCTTCAGGAGGCAAAAAAAATATGTGGGGATGATTTCCCGGTAGGTATGCGTTTTAGCGCAAGAAGCTATTTGAAAGGTTTTAATAGAGGAGCCGTTCCCGGAGAAGAGTATACTGAAGTTGGGAGAACTCTTGAAGAAGGGATTAAACAAGCCAAGTACCTTGAAAAAGCAGGTTATGATTTCCTTAACTGTGATGGCGGAACATATGATTCATGGTATTGGGCTCATCCACCAGTATATATGCCAAAAGCATGTAACCTTGAAACGTCAATAGCTATAAAACATGCTGTAAATATCCCAGTTATATGTGCCGGGAAATTTGATGAACCTGATTTGGCGGAAAAAGCCATTTCAAATAATGACATTGATATGATGGGTATAGGACGTGCTCTACTTGCTGATCCGGAAATTGTAAATAAATTTAAAGAAGGTAAGCTTGAAGATATACGTCCATGTGTTGGATGTCACCAAGGATGCTTCAGCAAGTTCCTTTCTGGACAGCCTTTAACCTGCGCAGTAAATCCAGTTTGCGGACGTGAAGAAGAAGTAAAAATAGAAAAAGCTACATCAAATAAACATATTATAATTGTAGGCGGCGGTTTAGCCGGAATGGAAGCTGCCAGGATTTCTACAATTCGTGGATATACAGTTGATCTCTATGATAAAGGCAGTGAACTAGGCGGTGTATTTATAGCTTCTTCCCAGCCAGAATTTAAAGTTGATGATCGTCAGCTCTTGAACTGGTATCGCCGTCAGATGCCACTGCTCGGTGTCAATGTTCATCTTAACACTGAAGTAACTCCGGAAATGTTAAACAAGCTAACTTATGAAGAATTAATTATTTGTACTGGTTCAACAGAACGTAACTTGAATATTCCGGGAACAGACAAAGAAAATATGACTTATGCTGTTGATGCACTTATTAATCATCGCGACTTCGAAGGCGATAATTTGGTTATTATTGGTGGTGGATTGACAGGATGTGAATTAGCTTATGAATATGCAAAAGCTGGAAAATATGTTACAGTAGTTGAAACGACTGGATCCGTTATGAATGTTGATGGACTCAATGCCGCAAATTATAACTTGTTAAGAGATTTGATGGATTATAATAAAGTTAAAATCCTTACCAATACGACACTAGACTCAATTGTAGATAAAAAAGCAAACTTGACACAAACGATATATAATACACCAAATATTGCTGATCGTGCAAAGCATCCTGTTATGATAGGAAATGCTGGAAAAAAGCAAGATATTTCAATTTTGTGTGATTTTGTCATTGTATCTATAGGATATTTAAGTAATCAGAAATTGTATGATTCCTGCAAAGGTCCTCATACACATTTATTAGGAGATGCGGTACGGCCTAAAAATGTAATGAATGCTATTACAACTGCATTCGAATTAGCAAGAACTCTGTAACACAACTTAGTCCATAAAATATGTTTAGATAGTATAAATGGCATCTATGATGGGTACTCCTTATTAGGTGAGATAGATAAAATAAGCGGTGATTTTGTTCCAGAAAGTATTAGTCAGTTTAAAGAATTGACACTAGAATCCAAAGTAATACGAGGTAAGTAACTTAAATGTTATTTACCTTTTTTTATAATTGATAAATCAAGTTGGGGTACGGCAACGATTAATGGTGCGTCCCGACAGGGCGTATATTCTAGCAGGTGGGAATCCTGTCAAAGTAAGATTTAGCAAATCGCTTTGTATCGAGTCTTAGAGATGTTGCGGTAACGTAACATTTTAAGCGTAGACAGAAAGTTAGCGAGGTAGAATTGACTGGGTGGTAACCTAGCAGTGAATGGTATTGAGCTTCGAAAAGTTGGTCGATGATGTGGCAGAAACGCTCATTAACGTGGAAAGCTATATTTATTTGTGCGTTAAAGCGAGTGCAAATAAACGCATCCGTAGTCAGAGGCCCTACCTAGCTAAACATTTAGAATATACGGAAACTCGGGGAGATCCTACTTGGTCTTTTCAAATGAAAAGTATGCAGTACAAACTGAAGAAGTAAGGAACGCAAATGCCAGTAGGAAGTCGGATACTTTCATAGTAAAACACTATCACATAAGTCCCCTTATTACTTTTGTGACATCAAATTACGCTAACACAAAAGGTAGAGTTTTTGTAACACTGGCCTCTGTAAGTGGCTATTTTAGGTGGTTGGAATGGGAATAACTGTCTTATGGCTGCTTTTTACACGAAAAGAGAGCACTACCCCACTCTTAACTATAAAGATTTTTTGAATTAGTTCGAT
>DATCHW010000033.1:0-1274 GCA_036508135.1 Ignavibacteria bacterium | reverse complement strand
AATACCGTGACAACGGTGCGAAGGCCGGCAGCCCTATACGAATTTGTCCGGGCTGACGAAGGCAATTACCCATACCATCCGTGTTAGGTGGTCGTAGCAATATTTTTCTCGTTATGCAGCTAGTTTGTCTTCAGGTTATTTGAAATATTTGTTAACAATATCTCCCATTATTTCCTTAGTAAGGGGTTTTGTTATAAAGTCAGAAATAAAATCCCAATTTTTTGTTTTTGCTTCATCATCAGGATTATCGGAAGTAGTGAGCATAATAACTATTACCTTGCTTTTTATATTTTTATTAAGCAAATGGTATTCATCAAGAAATTCCCAGCCATTCATACCTGGCATGTTTATATCCAGAAAAATCAAATCAGGCAGGATATTTTCAGTTGTTTCCGTTGATCTTAAATATTCTAATGCTTCACTTCCCGAATATTTAAAAATTACAGTTGTTGCCGGATTGTTTTTTTTAATCTCTCTATCATGAAAGAAATTGTCAGAATGGTTGTCATCAACCAGCATAACACAGCTTAATGGTTTTTTCATACTCTTAATATTGGTATAGTGAAATGAAATGTACTTCCCTGTCCTAAATTTGATTCAACCCAGATTTTCCCGAGATGCAACTGAACTATTTTTTTGCAATTAGCAAGCCCGATTCCGTTTCCTTCATATTCTTCATTGGTATGTAACCGTTGAAAAATAACAAATATCCGCTCAAAATGAGCAGCCGCGATTCCTATGCCATTGTCACTTACAGAGAATTTCCAATATTCATTTATTTTCTTTGAAATGATCTGAATTTTAGGTCTGACACCTTTTCTCCGGAATTTAATTGCATTAGTAATAAGATTTGGAACACTTTACGGATTTCTGCTTCATATACATTCAACTCAGGCATTTCTGACACTTCGATGATAGTTTTGGAAGTTTTTATCAAGGTTTCAAGATCAGCAATCACTTCCTCTATTAATCTTTTAAAATCAACATTAGTAGATTTAAGATTATGTCCTAATCTTGAAAAGTCCAGAAGTGACTTGATCAGTATGCTCATTCTTTTTGTAGAATTATTTACTACATGAAGATAATTACGTGCTTTATCATCCAGCAAATCTAAATAATCCTCCTCAAATACCTGCATATAATTTGAAACAGTACGAAGCGGTTCCCGAAGATCATGTGAAGCTATATAAGCAAATTGCTCCAGTTCTTTGTTAGCAATGACTAACTCATTTGCCCGTTTTTCTTTCTCTTTGTTTTGAAAGGCCAGCTTTCTA
>DATCHW010000032.1:0-1005 GCA_036508135.1 Ignavibacteria bacterium | reverse complement strand
TTGCTTAATATAGAACCCTTTGTTTGTCGAATTACTTTCGTTTATATAGTACTCTTCTGTTATATTATCAAAATTATTATACGGATAAACTACTGACTGCGTTTTTTGATCAACAAGAACGATTGTATAATCTTCATACTCGCTGTTATCACACGCTGACTCCAATTTGCTATATGAATTTTCAATCTCAATCATTGCGATTTTTTCCTGTGTTGAATAGGTTGTTATCAACGGTCTGTACAATGAGATTACTAATGTAGAATCATCAGACCAGGTATCTTTATGTGGGCCAGCCAGCATATAGTAATATTTACTATCCCAGTTTGTTTGATCCACATTTGTTTGATCCAACATTGTTTGGATATATTTATAATTCAGTGTATATGAATTATAGCTAAAAAAAGCATGCGGTTTACTATATATGTATATTTTCTGAACACTATTTGTGACATTATTGATTGCTGCACACTCTCTTCTTATTTTGAATTTTTCTTCCGGATGAATATCAAAATACTTTATCGACAAATCTTCTGATTCCAATGCTGACAAATATGTATTTTGAATTGTGTTATTTGCAACAATCTGCATGGAGACACTTTGCATATTATCAACAAACTGTTCAATTCTCTGTCGACTTTTTTCAGACATGTTAATAAAATATTCCTTGGATTTAGCTTCCATATCTTTTATGATAAAGTAGCTAAACCCAAGAAAAATCAGCAGTATTGTTATAAGAAACAATCCCATTGTAATTATGAATAATCTTTTCTGGAAATGAAGATTCCAAAATGCCCTTGTTTGCCTTTTCATCCTTTAACAGCTCCGGCGGTCATTCCTGAAACGATATATTTTTGTCCTATCATGTAAATAATCACTAAAGGTAATATTATAATGATAACATCAGCAAAAACAAGATTCCAACTTTTTTCGTGAGCCCCGTAAAAATTATAAACACTAAGAGGTAAAGCCCAGTGATCTCCACTTGCGAAAAATAACGGTATCTGC
>DATCHW010000031.1:0-1078 GCA_036508135.1 Ignavibacteria bacterium | reverse complement strand
GATATTTTCAATGTAATTTCTAAAACAAGGCTGTACTTCGGGATCCTTCATCAGCATTTTAAACTGATTAATCGTTTCTTCTTTCGAAGGGCAATCGAAAACTTTAAAATCTAAGCTGACATTGTTAAGACTAGTCATTGTTGCTACCTCTTATACGGGGTTTAGGTTCGGGGTTTTGGCCACTCCGAGCCTTTCAACTTATTCTTTTCTCAATGAATGCTTTAACCATATTTAACATCTGTGCATTTCTTATTATCACCAGAATTGGCACCATCTTTTTTTGCCCCTTGTGCCTCTTTTGATATTTTTCTTAACTGGAAGCAAAATAGGAGCTTGTGGTGCAAAAAATCTGACTTTTTACAAAATCATTGAAAAATTTCACAATTCGGAAAGTTAATCCATTCCATATAGAAAAAAATAACACATAAAGGTTAAACAGATAGTATCAAATTGAAGAAATATTATTTTTGCAACGGAACCTGCATTGGTAACACTCTTACAGTTAAAAGAAGTTATATAAGCACTATAATTAGTCCTCCTATTTTTAACTTTGGCCTATATTTTAAATAGTAAGGCAACGTTACTTTTTTTATAATGTGTGCGAAGTTCATTAGGGCTTCTGGTCAACTGCTGACATTCAAGACTTACATGGTTAAATTAAAAAATCAATATTAGAAACTCCAATTTATCTAAATGAGGTTGTGGTGCAAAAAATCCTAATATTGAAGCAAATTTTTAGTTTCACATCAAAGAATATAAAAAAGCAGAATATTTCTTAGATAACATCCAGATTTAGGCAGCTATTCCAAATAACTGGTTTATAAAATTGACTTCAGCACGACACATCGATTCAATGTATCAACCTGTCCTTTTTTTATCATATGCATGATTTCAATTCCTTTTAAAGTCTTAATGGCCGTATGAAAAGACTGAAAGCCTAACATTGGACGCACTATCCGTTTTATTGATCTATGATCCTGTTCTATAATGTTATTCAAATACTTAATTTGTCGAATTCCTACGTTTATAGGTAGTATTTTATCATTTTTCAGTTCATTTACAGCAGATGGATAAGCTG
>DATCHW010000030.1:0-2668 GCA_036508135.1 Ignavibacteria bacterium | reverse complement strand
CATTGATTAAGAATTTTTTCAAATACAAAAGTGGTGTTAATCACTACCATTTCGCCCGCAAAAGCCCAAATCGAAATGATTGTTTATACATTTTTGCTCCCTTGCAAAAATGAAGAAAAGAATATGACGGCATTTTTAGACAATCCCGGAGTGATCCGCACCAGATCCGGAAACGAGATCAAGCAATTATGACGTCATTTTGGCCAATGTTCCGCAGCTGAAGACATTCTCCTGGGATCGCCTCACGAAACGGATTATAAAGTACGTTAAGGCATAGAAAATGGTGTTAATGACAGAATGACAGAGAGTTGTACGAAAACAACCAGGAAAACAAAGAAAAGAAAAGAAAAAAAGAAAGCAGAAAAACCCAAAAAAGTTCCGCCGGCGGGGTGTTTTCGTAACTGCTTGATATATAGATATTTAAAAATTTTACTGCTAATATCTCGCCAGGGGTCCACGGCAGGGATAAAAAAAGAGCTGTAAATTTTCCCTATGCCTCATTCCGCTACCATTTATCGAATTCTAGCACGATGAAATTAGATAAATTTAGAAATATTAAGAAATATAGTTGTGTTTTGATCCAAGAAGTCTATAAGTAACTCATCTAGTTCTTTTATAGTCGACAGCATTTCATTTGGGTCATGGTCAAATTGTTTATATAAATCAATTCTGAGACTAACTTTTTTGGCGAATTTAATTAGAGTATCAATTTCATTTTTTTTACATTGGTCAATATTGCTTGTAAGCTCTTTAAGAAGTGCTAATCTCGTAATTGCATCTTTTTCCTCCTGTGTTTTGGAAAAAATTTGGGTGATATAGTTCATTTTGTCTCGAACAGTTTTTTCTATATTAAAATACTCAATTAATAATGGGGAAAATGCATCTTTAAATTCCAATCCTTTTATTATTAGTTTTAAATTATTTATTGCAGTGTCACTATTCATTTTATTAAAAGTCACCTCGTCAATTATATAATCTATCTCATCAATTAAGGGGGTTTTTTGAAGCGTTTCGAATATTTTTTGTATAACGAAATATAAACCAAAGAAAACAAAGGATGATTTCCACATATTGTAAATATTCCAATTTTGGATAATCAGTATTAAAAAATAAATAGAACTTATGCACGCAGTAAACATTGCTACTAAAAACACATTTTTAAAATAGTTGCTTTTTTTTGATTTAAGTCTTCCTACGGGGAAAGGAAAGTTTATTAATCCAAAAATAGGAGAGATTACATAGATGAATACTGAAAGATAAAGATAGCTATAATAAATATAGTTATATTCTTTATGCGGGAATAGGATGAATTTATTGGAATATATGATTATTGATAGAAAAGTTATTAATACAAATACAAGAACCAATGAACGATGAGAAATTTCCTTTTTAAATACAATATAAGTAGTCTTAATTTTTTTAGAAGAGAAGTATAATAATTTTTGAAGTTGGTAAATAATAGTTTCAGAAAATATTAAAACAATTAATAGTTTGAATGAATCCTTTGTTTCAAGATTATTTTCACTTTTCAAGCTGATTAATATCCAAATTAATGAAGCGAGTGCTCCAAACAATGCCCATTTGTTCCAACCAGGTTTTTCGTATTGTGATTTCAACCTGTTTCTATAGATGTTTAATATGTCAAGAGTTTCGTTTAATGTCATTTTAATAATGTTGCCTAACTCACTTATAGAGTTAATTTTAAGTTGACCAATCTACATTGCATTTAAACTTTGAACATTGTTCTTTTTAATAGTCCCAACTTGTTTTTATAGCTTGCTATTTATACTAAACTAGGATTTTACTAAGAAATCTATTGTTTTGAATAGTGTTCAATCATAGCTTTAAGATATGAAGGTTGATAGATAGCTATTTCATTGATATCATCGAAATATCCATCATTTGTTGCATCACTCCACCATTGTCTGGCCTCCTCATAATGAGGAATTGTTAATCTTCGCGCTATTTCGGTAAATTCTCGAAAATTATTTACAGAAGGGCCATGGTAATCCGGGGCATGGTATGGTCCCGGATCCAACATACTTAAAAGATTGATTATCCCTGTATGCCCAAGGAAATCAGATAAATGCACATCTGAGCATCCTCTTCTCCTTGAATGAATTTGGCAATTTGAATTGTGATGACAAATTCTAAATTCGCTGTCAATCGGCATGTTTGATGAATTATCCGAGGAAGAGATCCATTCAAACCATCCATCTTTTGGTTTCTCGATTATTTGACCACATGAGTCGCAAATAAATTGTTCTAAAGGTTTAAACATAGCTTTAAAATTAGATTTAGCAAATGATCATTATTTCGTCACTAATTGCCCATAACTCCTTTGTACCCCTGAACTTTTCAGGAGTAAACAACAATATCCCGTGTGTCCCCCTATAAAAAGTCAGTTTCATTTCAAAGTTTTAATCTGCCTGGTTCAACGATATTTTATTTTGGAACAAAATATATTCAAATATACTGCTTTTAACTTTTAGCTTGATTAATTCATAACCCTCAAAAAAGGAGCTTATTGAAATGTTTTTTTCAGGAATTAGATGAGCTAGCGCTAAATTATGCCCAGCAGAAAGTTTTGATCTTTCCTTCTTTCCCTTTTCGTCTCCAGGTGTTAGTCATTTTCCGGAAAATCTTCCGGGTATTTTTCTTGACTTTC
>DATCHW010000029.1:0-2919 GCA_036508135.1 Ignavibacteria bacterium | reverse complement strand
CATTGATTAAGAATTTTTTCAAATACAAAAGTGGTGTTAATCACTACCATTTCGCCCGCAAAAGCCCAAATCGAAATGATTGTTTATACATTTTTGCTCCCTTGCAAAAATGAAGAAAAGAATATGACGGCATTTTTAGACTGGTCCCGGAGTGATCCGCACCAGATCCGGAAACGATATCAAGTAATTATGACGTCATTTTGTCCAATGTTCCGCAGCTGAAGACATTCTCCTGGTCGCCTCTCACGAAACGGATTATAAAGTACGTTAAAGCATAGAAAATGGTCTTACTGCCAGAATGACAGAGAGTTGAACGAAAACAACCGAAAATGAGAACGAAAGAAGAAAGCGAAACAAAAAGGCAAATAAACCCAAAAACGTTCCGGCGGCGGGTTGTTTTTATAACTGCTTGATATATAGGTTTTTAAAAATTTTACTACTAATCTTTCGCCAGGGATCCACGGCAGAGATAAGAAAAGAGCCGTAAATTTTCCCTATGCCTGGTGCCTCATTCCGCTACCCGTTTGATAAATTTACCCTAGCGTACGTTAATCTCCGTTTCGTGAGCCGACCCCAAGTAAACAGGAGAGCTGTCCTAGTTTATCCTGAGTTCTGGTATTAGAGATGTTCGAAATCACATAAAAAGAGTAACGAAATTGCAAACTTTATTGCCCATGTTTAACAAACAAAGTTGCTAAAATCTCCAAATTAATTCAGTTGTTATAAAATGCTGATAATTATATTCTTTATGTTGAAAATCAAAGAATAATGGTTGATATTGAATCCCGATATTAAAGTTTGGAGTAAGTCTTAGTCTTAGATCACTAGTTAAACCGAGATTTAAACTTTTATACGAAGTAGGAGAATAAAAATACGTCGAATCAGTAAGATCGGTTCTATTGTTTGAATGCCAATTTAGGTTAGTCAAAGTCAATCCGATACCATATTCACATCTTGGAGAAATTTTATTTACCCTAAAATTCAAATACTTTGCCGATGAAGCCTTATTTGATCCAAAATAGAAATCCTTAAAAGCATGCATTTCGTTAATTGTATCATTTCTTTTTGAATATAGATTCATGGTCACTCCGATATTTATTGATAAATAGATATTCTCTTTCAAGAAGTATTCAACGCCTGCAGATATTCCTAAACCCGAAGCCGAATTTATTTTTCCACTATCAGTTTGAATGTGGAAGAAATTTATAGAAGGTACTCCAATAGTGAATTTTACTTTTTTTTCAGGAATAGGTTTAAATCTTACATTTTTGATTTGACTATTAACCCTAGTGAAGTAGTTATAGATTGGGTATTCAAAGCTTTTATCATTGGTATAATCTATCAACATACCCAGGCCGTAAGAAGTATAAATGTTAGCGAACCAATAGGCGAAATAGGACCTATGTGGTTTAAGTTTGAATGTATCAGTTTCGTTGATGATGAGGGGTATTTCATTTTTGCTTCTTAGGAAGTAAAAATCTTTTTCTACATAATTCTTAGGGATAAAAACATTGTAAATCTCACTACTTCGATATAAATATTTCGCTGTGTCAACCCTGATACTTATATCAGGATCATGATTGATATGAATTTTCTGAAACGGATGATTAATGATAGTAGCGCAAGAATTTAAAACTATTGAAAATACAAAAAGGAAAAGGATCTTTCTCATATGCAGAGATTTGTTAATTTGTTTGTTATTTTTCAGATATTCATCGTATTACCCATAACGGTTGGCGGTATGTGTTGTTGCCGCCAGCAGCGGGGTGACGTGTTTTTTGAAGGCTGGTAAGAATGATAATTTGGTCATTAATCGTGCTATTATCTAGAAATCAAAAAACATGACACCATCTGGGTGGGCCGGCCTTGGCCGAAGGCAATAACACATACCGTCCGAGTTATAGGGCGTAATTTTTTTCTTAAAGAACGTATCCAAGTTTTATCCCAAAGGTAACATCAGGTCTTATTCCTTTGTATACAGGGATTTCGAATAATCTCATTACTTTACAACAAATTGGGTCAGTGATTTTATAATCGTATGTTCCATTGTAGTACTTTAAACCCAAACCGAAGTAATAATCAAAGGTTAATTTTATTTTAGTGACTGATTGATATCCAATTTTAAAATTGTCGCCAATAATAAATCTCCTGATCTTTTCATAATCGTGATATAAATAATTAGTATCCAATGTTTGATCGTAATGTATGAAGGTATCCCCGCGTTTAAATTTATCAAATATGAAGTAAGGTTCATTAGCAATATAGAATCCTTTATAATAAGCAGGTTTTTGTTTTTTTGAATTCAAATAATATCTGATCTCGGGTTTAATTTTAAAACCGATTCTGTCCTTAATTCTGGGTGGATCGAAAATTCGTATGTATGTAGCAAAATCTGTTTCAATGGAAAGTGGACCCTTTAAGATGAATTCACTTCCAATATGAATATTCTCGCCAAATGGATCCAATAGACTTAAAGGAGCAACCTTTAGAATTAATTTATCTGCTTTTTGGCCAAAAGTTTCTTGTGTGATTGATATTACAATCAAAAAGAACAGTAGTGATAATCTTATTCTCATATTGGCGATACTTAATTATGTGATAATCTTGAGGATAGCGGCTATGCCCTATAACTCCTTTGTACCCCTGAAAAATTCAGTTTCATTTCAAAGTTTTAATCTGCCAGTTTCAACGATATTTTATTTTGGAACAAAATATATTCAAATATACTGCTTTTAACTTTTAGCTTGATTAATTCATAAACCTCAAAAAAGGAGCTTTTTGAAATGTTTTTTTCAGGAATTAGATGAGCTAGCGCTAAATTATGCCCAGCAGAAAGTTTTGATCTTTCCTTCTTTCCCTTTTCGTCTCCAGGTGTTAGTCATTTTCCGGAAAATCTTCCGGGTATTTTTCTTGACTTTC
>DATCHW010000028.1:0-1074 GCA_036508135.1 Ignavibacteria bacterium | reverse complement strand
AGCATTACAGAGAGCTCAACATTGAATTGTTCGGATACTTTAAAGATGATTCCTACAGGGATATCGGTATTCCCGCCTTCATAATTAAGATAAAGATCTGTAGAAATTCCAAGCTTACCAGCAAGGGTTTCGGCTGAAATTCCGGAGATTTCACGGATCTCCTTTATTCTTTCAGCAATCTGCTTAATCTGTTCCGTCATATTGAATCAGTTTTTATTTCAATATTAACTAATTTATTTAATTAATTTAATATAAGAATCTGGAATCATGCTTATCAACCCATTGATTTTCTTCGTTTACCCCGGCCCAAGGGGAGCGAAGAAAATCAATTTACTCCCCTTGGGGCCGGGGTAAATAAATTGATTTTCAAGCGATTTGGTATATTTTTTAACACTTACCAAAAGTCAACTTATATTAATTGTAATAATTAGCAGGAAGTGAATTTATTTTTCAAAAGCTCATTTTAAGTCTCAAGTGCTGTATTGTTACATTTTTGTTAAATTTCATATAAACTCAGGAAACATTTTATATAAAATTTGTTTCCTGAGTTTATATGTGATATTTTTGTGGCATGAATGAAGAGTTAAAAAATATACTGATAAAAGTTCGTGAGCTGTACATGAAATACGGAATTAAAAGTATTACCATGGACGATGTGTCAAGTGAACTGGGTATTTCTAAAAAGACTCTATATCAGTACGTTACAGACAAAGACGATTTGGTGGGAAAATTCATCGATAATGAGATTGCCATGAGGCAGGAGGAAATCTGTAAATGTTTCGGAAAAAAATTCAACGCAATTGAGGAGTTATTTGAGATCTCGATTCTCATGAATAAATTGATGCGCGATCAGAATCCAGCCACCGAGCATGACCTCAAAAAATATTATCCACAGCACTTTCAGAAAACTGTAAATGCCCGCCATGAGGGAATATTTAATTATATACTCCTGAATCTGAAGAAAGGTATAAGAGAGGGGCTTTACCGTAAAGAAATGAATAAAGAAGTGATCGCGAAACTTTATCTGTGGAGAATTGAAAACTCACAGATAAATGACCTGTTTACCGCAGAAGA
>DATCHW010000027.1:0-5034 GCA_036508135.1 Ignavibacteria bacterium | reverse complement strand
GCAATATTTATACAAAAATAACAAAGTTAAAACCGAAATTATTGATTATAGTGATGGGAGTAAAATTGTTACGAAATATAACAAGAGTGGGAACCCGATAGAAATCATGTATTATAATGATAACAATAAAATCAGACTTGTCACTTGTAAGTATGATAATAGCGGTAATAAGTCGGAAGACTCTTATCTTGGATATGAAAGCGGTGATATGTGGTCAGTATATTTTTATTATGACGGATCTGGGAGTATTATTAAAACCAAAGTAATTGGCAGTGATGACGGAGAAACATATTTCCAATACGACGAACAAGGAAACTTGATTCAAACAAAGTGGGTTGAAATTGGAACATCTCAACCCGTCTCATATATAACCGAATACAAAAATATTTACGAAAATGGAAATCTTGCTTCACAAGAAACAATCTGTAACTCACAAACCGGGAATGTAATAATCACCAGGTTTTATTACGAAAATAACAATGTTATAAAAGTCGAAGAAGACCAGAAGAACTGTAAGGATAATTGTATAAACTTTTATTCCAGGAAAGCCATAATATATTTTGATAATGGATTGGTTAAAGAAACAACTTTCGAGAGTAGTTATATGGAAGTATCAAATACCGGAGTCTACAATTATGAATTTTATTAATTCAAATAAAAACATTATGAATTACAATTATTGCAAACTAATAATAATATTTATTTTGATATTCTTTTTATATGATGTTCAAAATATTACAGCACAAATCGATTCATCTTCACAACTTCCGTATTTAATTCCTTACCGAAGTGGTGATAAATGGGGATTTTGTGACAAGGATAAGAAAATAATTATTTCTACGATTTATGATGATGCGTGGTTTTTTCGAGAAGGTCTTGCACTTGTTAAATTGAACGAAAAATGGGGATTTATTAATAAAGAAGGAAATATAATTATTCCTATGCAATATGAAAGTGCATTTATTTTTTTTGAAGGTCTTGCGCGAGTTAAAAAGAACGAAAAATGGGGATTTATTAATAAAGAAGGAAACATAATTATTCCTGTGGTTTATGATAATGCAAGGGATTTTTCCGAAGGACTCGGATGTGTTGAATTAAACAGGAAGTGGGGATATATTAATAATGATGGTAAAGAAGTTATTCCTTTGATATATGATGATGAATATGAGTTTTCGGAAGGTCTTGCCGCTGTTATATTAAACGAAAAATGTGGATTTATCAATAAAGAAGGAAACATAGTTATCCCCATTATATACAATGATGCGTGGTTTTTTCGAGAAGGTCTTGCACCTGTTAAATTGAACGAAAAATGGGGATTTATTAATAAAGAAGGAAATATAATTATTCCTATGCAATATGAAAGTGCATTTATTTTTTTTGAAGGTCTTGCGTTGGTTAGATTAAACGGAAAATATGGATTTATTAATAAAGAAGGAAACATAGTTATCCCCATTATATACTATAATATATACCTATATGCGTGGATTTTTCAAGAAGGACTTGCACCTGTTAAATTGAACGAAAAATGGGGATTTATAGACAAAGCAGGAAAAGAGGTAATTCCTTTAAAATATGACGATGCGGCGGGGTTTCATGGAGGTCTTGCACCTGTTAAATTGAACGAAAAATGGGGATTTATTGACAAAGCAGGAAAAGAGGTAATTCCTTTAAAATATGACGATGCAGCGGGGTTTCATGGAGGTCTTGCGTCAGTTAAATTAAACGATAAGTGGGGACTTATTGATAAAAATGGAACAGAATATTGGGACGATGGAAATAATGAAAACACCAATCAAATCCTCGAAGATGCCCAAAAAGCATTTTCAGAACGTAATTATCTCTTAGTCCTTGAATTATTAAAAGATTTTCAATTTGATGATCCGTTATATTCTGAAGCAGTAGCATTAATGAATCAAGCAATCGCAAATCTCCCAAATAACAGCACTCAAAATTTTGTAACTGTTTCCGGAAGTATTAATTGCGGTTGCAGTAAAGCGATTAGCGGATATGTTGTTTTTGAAGATATGAATACAAGACTAAGTGTCGGCAAATGCAGAATAACTCCAGATGGTTACTATTGCATAGTCCTCCCCTCCGGTAAAATTTATAGCTATTACATCGATTCAAAAGACTTTTATCCTTCATCAAGGATTGTAGATTTTTCTTTGCCTAATCAACTTCCAAATTACAAAGATAATATCACACTTGTTTCTTACGAAGAAATGAAGGAACGGCAGGTTTCTGTTCGAATCAATAATATTTTCTTTGATTTTAACGAATCGAAATTAAAATCAGAATCCTATCTCGAATTAGATAGATTGTACAAATTTTTAATTGAGAATTCAGATATATCCGTAGAGATTTCCGGACATACCGATAATATCGGTTCTGACGAATACAACATTACACTTTCAAACGCGAGAGCAAATGCTGTTAAGGATTATCTGGTATCTAAGGGTATCAGCACTAACAGAATAATATCCAAAGGTTACGGCAAATCAAAACCGGTTGCAACTAATGATACCGACGAAGGAAGACAACTAAATAGACGCGTTGAATTTAAAATTATAAAAAAGTAATTATTTGTGACTCTTCATCTATAAAAATATAAAAATGAAAATTATCATAATATTATTTATTCTCAGCATAAACATAAATATCTTTGCTCAGGAATTTCCTTATACCGTTAAAATAAGCGAAGGCAAATATAATCTCGTATTTTCAGATAAACAGCAAAAAGCTATTAATGATTATCTTAATACTAACAATAATTTAACATTATTACTTGACGACAACTATAATGAAGATATAGAATATTATATGAATTCAGGCTTAATGCAGCATCGTTACGCGGCATGGGGTGATTTTAATAAGGATTCATTTCAGGATTTTATGCTACTTTTTGTTTATTCAGATATATCTCAAAATCCATATCATCCTAAGGGTTATGTATATAATCTGGTTATTTTTGAGGGGAAGTCAGATGGTTTGTACAGTCCCATTGTGATTCACAAAGAAAAAAATGGAATCATAGATGGTGTAACATATGATAAAGTCAATAATATTATTGAGTTTAGCTGTTTTGGGGTTGCCGCAGGTTTAATAGAACGGGTAGGTGAAAAATATAAAGTGACTGAAATGATGGGAGATTGATGAATAATAACTTGTATTTTCCGAAAAGAAACTTTATGATCTTTTTAATTGTAATATTATTTTCAACCGGGGGCTGTTCTTAAAAGAATAGGGCGCAAACGTTCTTAAGAAAAAGATCTTGACCTAATGACTTTATTAAGTAAATGTAAAAATTATCATTTTATAATTAAACTAAAGAACTAATGAAACTTACAAGAATTCACTATTTAGTATTTGCTCTATTATTGTTCATTCAATTAAATAATACAAATGCCCAGCAATTAGAAAATTTAGGGAAGAATATTAATTCTGACATAAGTGAAGTAGGACCTATTATTTCTCCCGATGGCAATACATTATACTTTGTAAAAAGTAAAAAAGTAAGTGGTAATTTTATACAAGAAGCATGGTACTCGACAAAAGACAATAGCGGGAACTGGTCACCATCAAAGAAGATGAATGAACCTTTCGGGAAGTTCGAAGTAAACTGTGTAATGTCAATTACTCCGGATGGGAATAAAATCTTATTATATCAGGGAAATAATGATATAAAAGATAATAACAACGGTCTTTATTTCTCCGATAAGAAATCAACTGGGTGGAGTAAACCCGAGAAAGTAAATATAATTAATTATAAAAAGTATTTGACCAATTCAATATATCATGGTGCCTTTTTAACTAACAGCGGAAAAGTTTTAATTATTTATTTCGCTAAAAGTGAAGATGACTATTTTTGTTCTCTTTATGTTTGTTTCTTAAATAATGACGACTCTTGGAGCGAACCAAAAATATTACCAAACAATATAAATGTAAATGAAGGTAAATACGGGAATTGGGGTTCATCCATTGCTTCTGATGATATTACGCTCTATTTTTCGAGTGATCGAGACAATGGTTATGGGAATTGTGATATATATGTCACAAGAAGATTAGATGATTCTTGGCTGAAATGGTCTCAACCTGAAAATTTAGGTAAAAGTATAAATTCAAGTAGCTTTGATGGTTATTATTCTATTTCAGCCAAAGGAGATTATGCTTATCTAATTTCTTCATCAGATGGATATGGCGCTGAAGATATTTTCAGAATAAAACTTCCCGAAAAAGTAAGACCAAACCCGGTTGTTCTTATTTCAGGAAAAGTGCTGAACCCCAAAAATAACCAACCGTTGGATGCTGCAATAGCATATTACACATTACCGGAGGGAGTTGAAGCAGGAATTGCAAGGACTAATCCTTCTGATGGTTCTTATAAAATTGTTTTGCCATATGGAAAACAATATTCATTCATAGCAACTGTTGATGGTTACTATTCAATTTCCAACTATCTTGATTTAACTACTATAAGTGAATATAGGGAAATGAATTTTAATGTTGATATGAAGCCGATTGAGATTGGAGAAGTAGTCAGATTGAATAATATATTCTTTGACTTTAATAAATCAACTCTGAGACCTGAATCATATCAGGAGTTAGAAAGGGTGGTTAAATTATTGAACGAAAATCCGAAAATTGAAATTGAAATTTCTGGGCATACTGATAATGTCGGTACTGATGAATATAACTTAAACCTTTCTAACGAAAGAGCAAGTTCTGTTGTAGCTTATATAGTTTCGAAAGGAATCTCTCAAAGCAGGATTACAGCTAAAGGATACGGTAAAACAAATCCGGTTGCAACAAACGACACCGAAGAAGGCAGGCAACTGAACAGGAGAGTTGAATTTAAGATTTTGAAAAAATAGGCTTAGTATTTAAAGTGGCTTTGAATTTTATTATTAAATATTAAAAAGATGAGTAAAATTTTAGTAATTTTAATTCTTATTGTTTCTGCTGGATTTACTTTTTCACAGTCTAAAATTCAGATAGATAAAGAGCAATATTTATACAAAAATAACAAAGTTAAAA
>DATCHW010000026.1:0-59942 GCA_036508135.1 Ignavibacteria bacterium | reverse complement strand
TTAATAAAATAAAAACAAATTATCCTGATTTAAATATTGCCGGATTTAATGAAGGATATCATTATCAAACCGAAAAAGTTATTTCCGGTATAAATAATTCAAAACCGGATATTTTAATTGTGGGTCTCGGTTTTCCTCTGCAGGAGCAATGGATTTCAGATAATCTCAGTAAAATAAATTCTAATGTAATATTAGCAGTAGGCGGAGGTATTAAAATATTTTCAGGAACAAAAGTTAGAGGTCCAGCGACTTTCCAAAAACTGGGACTCGAGTGGTTGATGAGATTACTATACGAACCCGGAAGATTATGGAAACGATACCTGCTTGGTATTCCAATTTTTACATTTAATGTGATTAAATCTAAAATTAAATTAATTTTTACTAAATAGTTAACCGAGTATGAAGTATCTTTTACTCATATTAGTATTTACTTTATTAATTATTTCTTTTTCGGCTTTTTTACCATTCAATTTTCTACTGAATTTCTCTCATGATGATGCTTTCTTTTATATAAAGACTGCTGATAATTTTTCAAAAGGACTTGGTTCATCTTTTGATGGCGTCAATTCTACTAATGGATATCACCCCCTTTATTTTTTATTGCTAAGTTTTTACTTCTATTTAATTCATTTGTTTTCTAATCCTTCTCCTGAGGTCCTATACAGAGCAATATTTTTTGCAGATTCTATATTGATAGGATTAACGCTGATGATAATATATAGGATATTAAAATTCACCGATAATTATAAAAATAAATTTTTTCTATTTATTCCTTTTTTTCTGATATTGACTGTTATAAGGGATTTCGGATTGGAAACTCATTTATTAAGTCTTTTATTTTTTATCTATTTATATTTCATTATCAGAGAAAATTTATATGGAATTAATTATTTTTATCTGAAATTATTGATTATACCTTTGATCTTTCTCACAAGAACCGATTATTTATATTCAGTCATTCCCTTCATTTTAGCTTCCGACTATTTTCTTAGCCGAAAAGAAAATAGGAAAATTTATTTAATAACTAATTTATTTTTTCTTATTCTAACAGCGTTAATATATTATTCGATAAATTATTTTTTCTTTGGAAATATCTCAACAATTTCGGCTGTTATAGTAAATACCTTCCCCCAAATTGTACTCATAGAAAATATAAAAAATTTATTCCTTTATAAGAATCAATTCATTAACCAATTGCCCCGCTTATTATTTGTATTCTCAGGGCTGATATTACAGATTTATTATTGGTATAAAAAATTTAAACTGTTGCCGGTAAAAGAGAAAAATATATTTATAGTTTTTTTTATCAGTTCAATAGGGAGTTTTGTATTTCTTCTTCTTCATCTGATGTTTAATGCAAACTCAATAAGAGAATGGTATTTAACTTTACCAACACTTATTACGGCATTTCAGTTAGCTCTTCTGTTGAATCTAAAATCGAAATATTTTGCTTCATTGTTAATAATATTTTCTTTGATGTTTATTATCGTTCTATATTTTACACGTGTACAAAACGATAAATTTAAATCTGTGTATAATTACGCAAAAAATCTGTGTAATTATGTTAGTGAAAATGAAAATATATTCCAGGTAGATATCACCGGAATTGTCGGGTTTTTTTCAGAGAGAAAAATAGTAAATGGAGATGGATTAATTAATAGTTTTGAATACTTGAGTTATTTGAAGTCTGGAGATATAAATAAGTATTTGCAAAAATATAAGATTAGATATTATTCTACTTTCTCTGTCGATTCAACAGATTTCAGGGGAAATTATTATTTCGATAAATATTTATCACGTCTTAAATTAAATTCAAATGCTTCTTTTCCTTTAAATGATTTAATTTATTCGTGCGATTTTTCCTGGAACCAGTTTGGTTATCATAAAACCGGTAAATGGTTACTTTTTAAAATGAATTTTCAATAATTTATAAATGTCTTTTCAATTAATATTTAATTGTTAAATTATTTTCATAATTATATGAAATATTATTTTAAAATATAATTATTATATCTAAAGTAATATAATCAATATAGAATTAATTTTTACTATTTAGAAGTGTGAATGAAGCATCATTATTTAATATTAGTATTTACATTATTCCTTGTTTTCTGTGCATCTTTATTACCATTTAATTTTCTATTGGATTTCTCTCATGATGATGCTTTTTTTTATATAAAGACAGCTGACAATTTATCAAAGGGTCTCGGTTCTTCTTTTGATAGAGTCAATTCTACTAATGGATACCATCCCCTGTATTTTTTATTTTTAAGTCTTTATTTATTTATTATTCACTTATTTGCAAATCCTTCCCCCGAGGTCATTTACAGAGCCATATTTTTTATTGATTCTATATTCCTAGAATTGACACTAATGATAATATATAGGATATTAAGATTCACTGACGGTTATAAAAATAAATTTATATTGTTCATTCCATTTTTTCTAGTACTGACAGTTATAAGGGATTTTGGATTAGAAACTCATTTATTGAGTCTATTATTTTTTCTCTATTTATATATTTTAATAAGAGAAAATAAATATGGGATATATTATTTTTATCTTAAATTATTAATTTTGCCGTTGATCTTTCTAACAAGAACCGATTATTTATATTCAGTTATTCCCTTCATTTTAGCAACAGACTATTATCTTAGTAAAAAAGAAAATAGAAAAATATGTTTAATTGTTAATTTATTTGTCCTTGTTTTAACAGCAATAATTTATTATTCGATAAATTATTTTTTCTTTGGAAATATCTCGACCATTTCGGCTGTTATAGAAAATACCTTCCCCAAAATTGTGCTTATAGAAAATATAAAAAATATATTCCTTTTAAATAGTCAATTATATAATAAATTACCCCGCTTATTATTTGTATTTATGGGACTAAATTTCCAGATTTATTATTGGTTTAATAAATATAAACAGTTGCCTGTTAAAGAGAAAAGTATTTTTATGGTTATTTTTATCAATTCAATAGGGAGTTTTATATTTCTTCTTCTTCATTTGATGTATAATGCAAACTCAATAAGAGAGTGGTATTTAACTTTACCCACACTACTTACAGCGCTTCAGTTAGCTTTTTTATTGAATCTAAAATCGAAATATTATGCTTCATTGTTAATAATATTTTCTTTGTCGTTTATTGTGATTCTCTATTTCACGCGGATACAAACCAATAAACATAAATTCATTTATAATTATGCTAAAAATCTGAATAATTATGTTGGTGAATATGATAATATATTCCAGATAGATTTCACCGGAATTGTCGGGTTTTTTTCGGAAAGACGAGTAGTAAATGGAGATGGATTAATTAATAGTTTTGAATATTTAAGCTATTTTAAATCAGGAGAAATCAATAAATATTTGCAAAAATATAATATTAAATTTTATTCTACTTTTTCTTTCGATTCAACAGATTTTAGAGGAAATTATTATTTTGATAAAAACTTACCTTGGCTTAAATTAAGTTCAAATGTTGCTTTTCCATTAAATGATTTGATTTATTCATACGATTTTTCCTGGAATCAGTTTGGTTATAATATAAGTGGTAAATGCTTACTTTTTAAAATAAATTATCAATAAAGTTTAAGTTTTTATCATTCGAAATTAAACAATAAATTATCTTTGCTACCATATAAAATAGTCCAATTTTTAAGCCTCATTTTTATATTTAATGTCATTAAATTTAAACATAAATTAATTTTTATTAAGTAGATAACTGAATATGAAGTTTTTCTTACTCATATTAGTATTTCTGGTAAGCAATATTACGAATGCCCAAAACTATAACTGGATTACGCCTAATACTCCATATCTTAAGATGTATGTCGTAGATGATGGAATTTACAGGATAAATAAAATTGATTTTATTAATTTGGGCATAAATCCGGGACAAATTAACCCCCGGACCGTTAAGCTCTATAATAAAGGCAATCAAATTCCGATTTATTTTTTCGGAGAACAGGATGGAATATTCAATGATTCGGATTATTTCGATTTTTATGGTAAAAGAAATTATGGTGGACTAACAAATACATATCAGGAGGCAAACAATACTACTATTCTTGCATATGTTACAGATGAATATTTTAATTTGTATTCTGATACAAATGTTTACTGGGTTGGATGGGGCGGAAGTTTCGGTTTGAGGTATAATAGTTATGATACACAATCGATCATACCTTTTCCTCAGAACTTTTTTTCGGAAAAAATTCAGTTTGAAAAAGATTCGGTTTACTCACTCGGTGAGAGATTAAATAATAATGATTTCAGGAATTTCAACACAGAAAAAGTTATGGGTGAAGGATGGTACTGGAGGGAAATGTCAAAAAACAGTACCCTGTCCGATACATTCAGCACACCCTCTCTTTTTTCATCGGGTCAGTTGTGTTCTCTTAAAATATTCGCATATCCAAATTCATACAGTACAACCTATACTTTTGAGCATAATTTAGTCATCAGGATAAATTCTATTTTGTTAGATACAATTTCTACGAACCATTATGATAAAATTGATACGATGTTGACCTTTCCTGCTGCTATGCTTCAATCCGGCTCCGTCAATCAAATAAGTATAACGTATGTAAATCCGTTTCTTTTTGCAGGGAAAATGCTTTTTGATTATTTTACTTTATACTATCCTAAAAAATTTGACTTTTTGGGTAACAGTATAAATTTCAATACATCTTCTACCGATACATCATCAAGGATTTTTAAAGTAAAATATTTCAATCCCTCGCTTGATCTGAATATCTATGATTCTAAAAATTTTGTGAAAATAACGTCTCATCAGCAATCCTCGGATACCCTGATTTTTTCAGGAAAATATAATGGTGACTATCATATTGTAAATAATTATATAGTAAAAAAGCCTTTCAGAATTAAACAGAAACAAGTTCCTGATCTGCTTGCATCATCAAATGGTGCGGATTATTTATTAGTTTATAACAAACTATTTGAAAATCAGGCAGAACAATTAAGGACTTTCCACCAAAGTTATGATACTCTGCGTTCAAGAAAAGTAGAAATTGAAGATATTTATGATATCTTTAATTATGGATTGGAAAATCCTGTTGCAGTCAAAAATTTAATAAAATATGTATCTTTAAACTGGCAGGCTCCTAAGTTAAGATTTGTTTGTCTATTCGGCAGGGGATCTTTAGATCCTAAAAATAATACTAATTCACCTTATTATCAGAATCAGATTCCTGTTTACGGGAATCCGCCGGCAGACGGATATTTCGTAAACTTCAACGAATATGGCTTTGTATATTATCCTGAAATTTCCATAGGAAGAATTCCCTGTTATACTTCATCCGAAGCTTCTAATATTGTCAATAAAATAATTAATTTCCAAACCCAGCCGTTAGATAAATGGATTAAAAATACCGTATTTATTACTGGCGGTTCAACTCAGTCAGAACAGATTCAATTTGCTTCTCAATCCAATATGTTTATTAATCAATATATCGTACCTCCTCCTCTTACATTTTTTTACACTACAATTTATCGGAATGATTCTGCCGGTTATGTAACTTTCAATTATGCAGATTCAATCAGAAAAACAATTGATCGGGGCAGTTCAATAGTGAATTATATAGGGCATGCCGCAAATAACACCTGGGAAAATGGGATTGAAGACCCAAACATTCTCAATAACGGTAATAAGCTGCCAATTGTATTAAGTATGACCTGTTTTACAGGAAAAAATGCAGAGCCGAATTTCAGAAGTTTCGGAGAGCAATTTTATTATTTACCAAATAAAGGTGCTGCCGGTTTTATCGGAACGACCGGATGGAGTTTCTCCGGATCTGGAAATGATTTAAATGGATATATTATAAAAGCTATTACTCAGGATTCATTAAGATTTTTTGGAGATGTATTAAAAAAAGCAATTTACCGGATGGTGGCGGATTCTTCTTCCTTTGCCGTTAAAAACACAATTAATTGTTACAATCTGATAGGCGATCCGGCATCCCGGCTTCTAATCCCGGTAAACCCGGAGTTTGATTTGCGGCTTTCGGATTATGAATTATCCAATCCTTATCCTTCGTTGAGGGAAAATATAACTTTAAAGATATATCCTGCGAATCTTGGTATTTATGCAGATAGCTGTAAAGTCAGATATCAGTTAGTAAAGAATAATCAAAATAACAGAACCAAAGATACTGTGATTTATAATTTCAGACTTTTTGATACTCTGTTATATAATTTCAGTATAGATTCTACGGGAAACTATTCTATGATTGTAACATTAGACCCGGATAATTGGTATCCTAAAGATTTAAAATCTAACAATCAGATTTCTTTTGCACTTATTCTTAAAAATATTTCATTTGTTCCGTTAAAACCTGTTGATAATATTCTTATTAGCTCCGATTCTGTTGAGTTTTCAGGATTGAATCCTAATATAACTCTTCCCGATAATAATATAAGATTAATAATGCAGATAGATACTATAAATACTTTTAATTCTAACTTCCGGCAGACTTTATTTAAGGATGGTTTTACCGGTGTTATAACTAATTACAAAGTAAGAGTACCTTTATTTGATTCTAATTTAGTTTATTTCTGGAGAATGAATTCCGTTATCAATAACGATAGTTCGGGATGGTCCGAAACAAGAAGATTCACAGTCCGTAATTCGGGTATTAATGCCAGATTGACTGGTAAATCTGAATTATCACCGAAAGCAGACGACTCAACTGTAACAATATATAAGAAAAAAATTTCGCAATATTCCAATTACGAATTAGAAAATATTTCTTCTGATTCTATCGGATTGAACCTGATAAAACTACTTTATATATTGAAAGTCAGGTCTTATGGGACAAACGGATTTGAAGCATCATATTTTGTGATAAGGGATAGAACTCTATTTATTGATGGTGGAAATAATCCGGTTCTTAATATGGTTAAAGTGAACAAAGTTACCGGGAGTATACTCGATTTCCGTAATTTCAGAATGTCTTCGGCTAATTCATCAGATTCAGTTCTAAGTTTCCTGAATACATTTGATTCTACTCAATATCTACTGGCTTTGAATGCTTCATTCTCAACCCAGATGAATACGTTCAATACTCAAACTAATCAAAAACTTAGAAGTTTCGGAAGCATCTATTGTGATAGTTTACCTGCTCTGGGGTATTTTAATACCTGGAGTTTTATAGGATATCTCGGAGCTTCGCATTCGCTTGTTTCAGAGCAATATCACCTTTATACAACAGGGAATTGGGTCGAATCGATCAGTACATACGCCACATTTTTCTACAAGCCGCAAGGTACCATAACTAATTTATTTATACCGGCTTCAGAATGGAAAAGTGTTGAATATCAGTATATCTTATATCCTTTCACTACAATAAAATTTGATGTAATCGGATTGGACAGGAATAATGTTCAGCATATTCTTTCTCAGGATATTATAAGTAATTTTGTTAATCTTGATACAATAAATTCAAGCATCTATCCCGGTCTGATATTAAAAACTAAAATGTCTATGGATACTGTATCCTCTGAATATCCGCCTGTATTAAATTCAACGACTTTTAAATATCAACCTGCTTGTGAAATTGTACCGGATAACAATTCTTTTATTCGCAGTGATTCAATCGTTCAGGAAGGGGATAGTATCACTTTCAGATTAAATTGTTACAATGCCGGATATTCTACTGCGAAAATTATTATATGTAATTGGTCAGCATCTTCTCCATCGGGAATAATATTATTAAAAAGCGATACTAATAATATTTATCTCAATCCCGGTAAATACTTTACTCCTCAGATAAAATTCAAAACCGAAGGATTAAGGAACCGGCAAAAACAAAAAGATACCGTTTATGTTTACTTTGAATCGAAGTTAAACCAAAGCGAAAATGAGTTTTACACTTATAATAATAATGCTGTTTCAAAGTTTATAATAACAGGAGATACTATAAAACCTGTTCTTGAAGTAACTTATGACGGAACAAAATTGCAATCCGGTGATTATGTTCAGTCGAGACCGGAAATTATTATAAAATTTTTAGATAATAGTCAGACGTTCATTAAAGATACATCAAATATAAAAGTGAAATTGGATAATATCTACGTACCATATTTCATCAATGGCGTAAAAAATCCTGATATAGATTTCATATCATATAATAAAAATAATTATCTGCAAGCTACCGTGATTTTCAAACCAAAACTTAACGAAGGTGAACATCAGTTTGAATATATATCATATGATAATTCCGGTAATAAAGCAGATACTGTGAGAAATATTCTTACTGTTCAGAATGATTTAAAGATATTCGACCTTACAAATTATCCAAACCCTATGAGGTCGGCAACGAGTTTTGTTTTTAAATTATCCGGTTCCTTACCACCCTCGAAAAGTAAAATTAAAATTTATACTGTTGCAGGAAGATTAATAAAAGAAATTCTGTTTAATGCTGTTATAGGTTTTAATAATATTGAATGGGATGGGAGGGATTCTGACGGTGATTATATTGCAAATGGAGTTTACCTGTACAAATTATTTATTGAAGGAGATAATAAAAAGGAAAGTTCAGCTCAGAAATTGGTTATATTAAAATGATTTTTTACTGACTATATTTATGGTGTATATTGGTATTTATAAATTTAATAATGTAAATCGATCATTAAATTGAAAAACGTTTTATGCTGAAAAACACTTTTTTATTGGCGATACTATTTTTTTTAATAAACACTTCATTTAGCCAAAATTATAATTGGATCACTCCGAATCAGACATATCTTAAACTATATATCTCGGATGACGGCATTTATCGTATTAATAAGATTGATTTTACAAATGCCGGAATTAACACCGGCAGCATTGACCCGAGAACAGTAAAAGTGTATTATAAAGGTGATCAAATACCTGCTTATTTCTTTGGAGAGCAGGACGGTGTTTTTGACGATGGTGATTATCTCGATTTTTATGGAAAAAGGAATTATGGAGGAATTACAAATTATTATGATTCTTATAATCAGGTATCTTATACAAAAGATGAATATTTTAATAACTATTCAGATACCAGTGCTTACTGGATCGGCTGGGGAGGGAGCAACGGATTAAGATATTCTGATTACGGATACACTTCAGTTTCGAATTATCCACTCGATTATTATTATTCAAAATATCATTTTGAAAAGGATCTCGTCTATTCTCTCGGGGAATCCTGGTCATCGTCTGATTATAGAAACTTCAGTAATGATTTATTTCTCGGTGAAGGTTGGTATTGGAGAATAATGAATTTTAACAATACTCAAACTGACACTTTTTCAACCCCACTTAAAACGCTTAACACTCAGAATTGTTTATTAAAGATATTTGCTTATCCCGTTAATATGAATACATCTGTATATAATGAACACAGAATAATTCTCAAGATTAATAATAACACATTCCCCGATACTCTCGTATCTGATGACTTTAAAAGATTCGATACTACCGTTATATTTCCGAGTTCATATTTAAACCAGTCTGGAGTAAATAGTTATTCGATCAGGTATTTCCCGTCTGCTTTTACAACGGGACAAATATATCTTGATATGCTCGAAATCTTGTATCCTCACAGTTTTAGTTTTGATAATAATTCTGTTCGTTTCACTTCCACTTTACCGGACACCAACACTGTATTATTCAAAATCAAAGGGTACAACAGCTCTAATCCGGTTTCTATCTATGATATAAAAAATAATTACAGAATTATTAATAGCCAGGTGTCGAATGATACGCTCATTTTTTCAGGAAAAGCTAACGGTCAGTATGAAATTTATAATCAAATTATAACTAAAAAACCTTTCAGGATCAAACAAAGACAGGTACCGGATTTAGTATCTTCTTCAAACGGAGTCGATTATTTGATTATTTACAATAAATTATTTGAATCACAAGCAGAACAGTTAAGACAACACAGAACAAATCATAATTCCTTCAGGTCAGTAAAAACGGAAATTGAAGATATTTATGATATTTTTAATTTCGGGATGGAAAATCCGGTTGCCATAAGAAACTATACTAAATATATTTATAATAGCTGGCAGGCTCCTAAGATTAAATTTTTGTGCTTATTCGGCAGGGGATCTTTAGACCCCAAAAAAAATATGGCAAGTTCACAATACTGGCAGAACTTTGTCCCTGTATATGGTAACCCCGCTGCGGATGGATATTTTGGTAATGTAAACGATGGTTCTTTCACATATTATTGGCATTTTAGTATCGGCAGAATTCCTGTTATCTCACCTCAAGAGGCTCAGTTAGCTGTTAATAAAATAATTGCTTATGATAATGAACCAATTAATACCTGGGTAAAAGAACCTATTTTTATTACCAGCGGATCTGATCGAAGCTCACAAATTGAGTTTATGTCAAAATCGGAATACTTTATCAATACATTTATAAACCCGCGTCCTATCTCTTCGCTGCCGGTTAAAATATATAAAAATGATTCTGCCGGTTATGGAACTTTTAACTTAAGAGATTCAACAAAGAATTCAATTAATCGCGGAAGTCTGCTGATAAATTATATCGGGCATTCCGGGGATACAAAATGGGAAAACGTATTGGATGATCCTTCGATTCTTACGAACGGTTCAAAGCTGCCTTTAGTATTCAGTATGACCTGTTTTACAGGTAGAGATGCAACTGCTGATTTAAGAAGTTTCGGGGAATCATTCTTTTTCAATGCTAATGGTGGAGCAATTGGTTTTGTCGGGACTACGGGTTGGAGTTTTTCAGGCTCAGGAAATGATTTTAATGGTTATTTGATACAATCACTCGCACAGGATAGCGTTAGATATTTCGGGGATATCGTTAAATATGCCAATAATGTTATGAAAGTTGATTCTTCAAGTTTTCCCGTGAGAAATACTATCAATTGTTATAATTTTATCGGAGATCCTGCATCTAAATTAATATTACCTACTCATCCGGAATTTGATATTAATTTAAGCGATTATAATATTTCTACACCTTATCCTGTTGTTGGCGAAAATATAACCTTAAATGTAAATCCGAAGAATCTTGGAACTTTTGCAGACTCTTGTAAAATTCGATTCAGGTTGAATAAATTCAATCAATTATATAGCCAAAAAGATACAGTTATTTATAATTTTGCTTATCGAAGCAGTGTGAATTTTAATTTTAAAATTGATACGACCGGATTATTCGAAGCCAGCATAGTTCTTGATCCTGATAATTGGTATCCGCTCGATATTAAAACAAACAATTCAATTTCATTCCCGATTGTTTTAAAAAATTCTTCATTTATTCCTCTTAAACCCATAGATAATTCTTTAATCCGGTATGATTCACTCATTTTTGTCGGACTTAATCCGCAAATTAATCTTGTTAATAATACAGTAAAAGTTATATTGGAATTAGATACGACTAATTCATTTAATTCTCCTCTTAAGCGGACTTTTTTCAAGACTAATTTGTCAGGAGTAATCTCAAAATTTTATTCACCTGTCCCCATCTTAGATACGAATATATTATATTTTTGGAGGAGTTTAGTGATTATTAATAATGACAGTTCAGGCTGGTCTGAAATAAAAAAGTTTTATTATAAACCCGGTATTAAAAATAACACAAGAGATATTTCATCGAATACAAATCGAGATAACAGTAAATATAGTCCTTCGGTACCCGATTATGATACAATCGTTACGATTAATAAAAAAAGTTTTAAACAGTTTCAGGATAATATAAGTAATATAAGTCTTGATTCAGGGAATATGAAATTATCCGGATATACAGGTAATTTATTCGTCAGGTCTTTGGGTATGAATGCTTATGAAGCTTCTTATTTTATCGTTAATAATTATATGTTTCTAATGGATGGCGGAACAAATACGGGATTAAATATGCTTAAGGTAAGAAAGATTGATGGAAAAGTTCTGGCATTTAAAAATGTTATGATGTCAACTTCAGCATCTTCGGATTCTGCTTTAAGTTTTTTAAACACATTTGACTCTACTCAATATTTATTAACTCTTAATGCATCATATGTTCCTTCAGGTTACCCTCTTAATGCTGCAACTAAGCAGAAATACAGGGATTTTGGAAGTATTTATGCAGACAGCTTGCCGGTCCTCGGTTGGTTCCATACATGGAGCTTTATTGGGTTCTTAGGTGCTCAGCATTCACAGGTAGCGGAGCAATACCATCTATATAGTCCAATCCTCGGATGGGTTGAATCCATAAGCCAAATGTCTCCGCAATTCTCTTTCACCTCAGGTTCACTCGTTAGTAATATCGGTCCTGCTCAGAACTGGAAAAATTTCCAATGGAATCAGGTTATTTATCCAAATTCCAGTATCGCATTTGATGTTTATGGAGTTGATAGAAATAATCAAACTGTTTTGCTATATACAAATTTGACAAATAATAATCTTGTTTCACTCGATACTCTAAATGCTTATCAATATCCTAATCTGAAGTTAGTTACAAAGTTGAATATCGATACTCTCTCCGGAACTCAGTCTCCTCTTTTTAAATCTCTTACGTTCCGCTATCAGCCGCCTGCTGAGTTGGTAATAGATAGTATCAGATTGATTACTCCGGAACCCATTATTAGTTACGGGGACGAAGTGAGAGTAAAAGCATATTATTATAACGTTGGTTATACGAATGCCTATGGTGTTGTAAGCAATTGGTACGTTTATGTGAATACAGGAGAAAAAGTTGTTTTAAAATCCGATACTCTCAGGAGTGTACTTAAAATAGATAGTATGAGTTCATCATCTGCATTACTCACTATTAATTATTTTCCGCCCAATGTAAGAAAATTCTACGGATTCATTACACTTTATTTTGAAGTCAAAGGATTAGGACAGCAAAACGATTATTATGATTATAATAACACATCATTTGTGAATATAGCAATTAAAAATGGTCCTCCCATAAGCAAGAGAATTGAAGTCTTTGCTGATGGTGTTAAACTTCAGGGAAATGAGTATGTTAAACAAAAACCTGAAATTGTAATAAAATCCTCTGGGGATGAGAATATAAATTTCATCGAAACTGATTCATCCGCTTTTAAAGTCTTTATTAACAATAATTATATTTCCCTGCAGTCAAATATTGACCGGTTAGCAAATAAAAATAGTAAGGGAATCGACAAAAAAGTAAGTAAACAAAATCAATCATCGCTTACTTTTTATCCCGATTTGAAAAACGGAGAGAATATTCTGAAATTTATTATGAAAACCTCAGATGGAAATTCATTTGATACTGTTAAGTATTCGGTTCTCGTTTCAAACGAGTTACTTCTGAAAGAATTAACGAATTATCCGAATCCTATGAAGGGGGAAACAAGCTTCTTATTTACATTAACCGGAGCCACAAATCCTGCCGGGTGTAAAATTAAAATTTATACCGTTTCAGGAAGACTTGTTAAAACAATCATTTCGCCCGTAAACATCGGCAATAATCAGATTTCCTGGGATGGCAGAGACAATGAAGGGGAATATATGGCAAACGGAGTTTACTTCTACCAGTTGATTATTGAAGGTGATACTAAAAAGGAATCATCAATCCAAAAACTTGTCATTCTAAAATAATTTTCCCAATCCTGGTTGAAATTCAAATTTCAGCTCGGAAATCCGCTCAAAATAAATATCATTTTAATTTAATTTCAAAGGACTTATATTCATAATTCACGTTAAAAATAAAAATGTTTTTAAAATTTAAATATAATTTATTATGAAAATTAAACTATTATCTGTAATACTTTTCCTCTTCGCTTTCAGTTTCAGCCTGAATGCACAAACATTATTTATTGAAAATTTTGATTATCCGGCAGGAGACTCAATAGGAGCACACGGATGGACATCACATAGTGGTTCAGGAACAAACCCTATTACAGTTACAAGCCCGGGATTGACATATTCCGGTTACATAGGTTCAGGTATAGGTAACGCGGTAACTATGACAATATCAGGAGAAGATGAAAATAAGTCTTTTACAAGTCAAGATAATGGAAGTGTTTATTGTGCATTTATGGTAAAAGTAACTAGTACCCAGGTAACGGGTGATTATTTTATTCACTTTATTCAATCACCCACAACGAGTAATGTCTTTGTATCAAAAGTATTTGCAAAAAAAGATACTTCTTCTACATCGACATCATTCGCTTTTGGAATTTCAAAAAGAAATAATTCTGCAACAGCAACATATACAGGATTTAATTATTCTTTAAATACTACTTATTTAATCATATTTAAATATACATTTAACACTGCAACTACAACAGATGATATTTGCTACCTATTTATAAATCCAGTAATAAATGGAAGTGAGCCGACGCCAGATTTAACTAGTGCGGTTGAAACAATACCGGATGCAACAAATATCGATTTGATTGCAATAAGACAAGGAACTGCTTCCGCCGCTCCATCTCAAGTTATTGATGGTATCAGAGTCACTAATTCCTGGGCAAGTTTAACCTCAGTAAACAATATTACAACTACTGTCCCTTCTAAATTTACATTGTCACAAAATTATCCAAATCCATTCAATCCTGTTACCAATATCAGGTTTGCAGTTCCTACAAACGGATTCGTAACAATGAAAGTTTATAATACCTTAGGAAAAGAAGTATCAAATCTCGTTAATCAGAATCTTAATGCCGGTTCTTACGAAGTTAAATTTGATGCATCAACTCTCACATCAGGTATGTATTTCTATACTATGAACTATGTTAATAGCGATGGAAAATCATTTACCGATACTAAGAAACTTATGCTCGTGAAATAAATTTTTAAAAGTATTTTTTTAAAAGAGGGTGGTTTTTATCACCCTCTTTTTTTTCTTTTAAAAAACAACAGAAGAAATAAAACTTTTTGCGTATTTATGGGAAAAAAGAGCAGATATGATTTCAACCGGTGTTTTAAAATTTTATTTAATTAATATATTGAAAATCTTTTTATTTGATTCACAATGTTAAAAAAAACAAAAAAAATTGAGCTCCAGATAGACGAGTATCTCGATATGGTGTTGAGGGGAGCATTGATATTTAAAGAGGGAATAAAATATTATCTTTCGGGACAACTGGATGAGTTTCATCAAAAACTTGATGAGGCAAGCCGTACAGAAAGTGAAGGAGATAATTTACGAAGAGTAATAGAGACAAAATTATATATTAATACTCTCATCCCCGAGCATCGTGGAGACGTTCTTGGTATAATTGAAAATTCCGATAAAGTATTGAACACACTTGAAGAAGTTCTGTCTCAATTTGCGGTTGAGACTCCCGAGATATTACCTGAACTCTCTCAGTATTTTCTTGAGTTGTCAGATTCAGCTGTTTCCTCAGTAGAATCTATGGTTCAGGCTGTTAGAGCTTATTTTAAAAATATAAATGAAGTCCGCGATCACATTAATAAAGTAATGTTTTTTGAAAAAGAATCGGATAAAATTGCGGATAAAATTAAAAGAATGGTTTTCAGAATGGAAAATCTTGAATTGAGCAGTAAAATTCATATAAGATATTTTGCATTTCATATAGAAAATATTGCAGATTCCGCAGAAGACGTTTGCGACAGGTTATCCATTGCAGCAATTAAAAGAGAATTATAAATTTAGAATAGTTGATCTGGTTTTATTTAATAAGCGGGTTATTTCTTGGATGGACGTTAGGTGCTAATGATGCATGTAATATTTTTGGCACTGCTGTAACCACTAAGATGCTCAGGTTCAGGTTTGCCGCAATTCTGGCAAGTACTTTCATTGTTATTGGTGCAGTAATAAGCGGCGGTGGTACTTCCCACACAATCAGCGAACTTGGTGAAGTGAATGCTTTAGCAGGAGCATTTACTGTCTCTCTTGCTTCCGGTTTGACAGTCTTTGTCTTTATAAAAAACGGTTACCCTGTTTCTGTTTCGCAGTCAATTGTAGGTTCAATAGTCGGCTGGTGTATCTTCACTTCTACCCCGGTTGATATTCCTTCACTGACAAGAATTGTGATTACCTGGATAGTAAATCCGTTTATCTCCGGCATCTTTGCTTATCTTATTTTTAAATTAATAAAACATTCACTAAAAAAATTAAATATCCACATTCTCGAAATTGATTTTTATACCCGGATGGCTCTGATATTAGTCCTCATCTTTGGTTCGTATAGTCTTGGTGCTAATAATATCGCAAAAGTTATCGGAGTATTTATAAATTCCAATCCATTTAAAGACGTCAACGTGTTAAATATTTTCACGATACCGGCTTTGAATCAGTTATTTATGCTTGGTGCTTTTGCAATGGCAGTGGGGATATTCACTTATTCAAAAAGAAATATAGAAACTGTCGGCGGAGAAATCTTTACTCTCAGTCCTGTATCGGCTCTTGCTTCCGTGCTCGCTTCTTCCATTGTGCTGTTCCTTTTCTCATCTGAAAGTATAGAAAAGTTGTTACATAATTTAAACCTTCCTGCTCTGCCGCTCGTACCTGTATCGATAACCCAGTCAATGGTCGGAGCTATTATAGGTATAGGTGTTGCGAAGGGAGTTACAAATCTGAACTTCAGAATTCTTGGTAAAATCAGTGTGGGCTGGATTATTACGCCCATCGCTTCTGCGGTCGTTTGTTTTGTGCTTTTATTCTTTGTCCAGAATGTATTTCAGGCAAAAATTGTAGTTCCTATTAGTTATGAATTATCGGAACCTGTTATTAATGAAATAAAAAAGACAAACGCTTATACAGATTCACTTTCAAAATATAAATTTGAAGTATTCCACTCGCAGTTTGAATTCAGAAAAAGTTTAAATGAAATCGGAATTGAGAAAGAAGAATATCTTTACAGTATATTTGCCATAGCAAAAATCGAGAATTATCTGATTGATTCAAACCTCGCCAAACAGAAACTTAGCCCCGATAATTTTACTGATGAACAAATCCAAAACATTAAAAAATATCACGGCAAATATTTCACACATAAATGGCAGATCGTAAACGAGTTTTCTTCGATATCTCCGGGCTGGAGGTATCTGGAGGATACACCTGTAAATAAATATTTCAACAAATTCCTTAAAACTCGCTTCGAAATTATTTTTGATACATTTAAGATCAAAGAATCAAAATAATATATCTCCTTTTTACATCTCACGGGGATTGTATTTAAAATTGACATTTTTTTTGTATATCCGATATACAACATTATGCAAAATCTAATCTCTTGACAATAATTATCTGCATTCGTAATATTGTTGTAGGTTATAACAACAACAATAATGAACGAACTAATCTCCAAATTAAAAGCATCCGGTTTTACAGAATACGAGTCGAAAGTATTCCTTGCACTTCTTCAGGGGAAATTGATGAGTGCCTCGGAAATAGCTGAAAGCGCCCGTATTATAAGAACGGATGTTTACAAAATCCTGAGAGCATTTGTAAAAAAAGGATTTTGTAATGAAATAGAAACAAACACTATTTTGAAATATGAAATTATAGACCCTGATATAATTTTCGATAAAATAGAACATAGAATAAATTTTGAAAAAGAAAATGAAGTTAAAAGTTTAAAGGAGATCTTTAAAGAACTTAAACCTCTTTATAAATCAAAGTACAGCGAAGACGAAAAAGAATTAAATGTAGAATTGATAAGAGGATATAATCAGCATCGAGAAGTTAAATTTATAAAGATTTTCAAGAACGCAAAGAAAGAAGTTTTGTTTATGACTAAGCCGGAGTATCTCGTATCGGATGAAGTTGATGGTATAGCTGTTAAATTTATTAAAAATGGAGGAGTCATTAAATCTGTTTATCAGGCATCTGATGATTTTAAACTTAAAACAAAAGAGGGATGGAAGCAGGGAACACTTGAAGACCTCATAAAGACAGTTACAGGTTTTGAAAAATATGGCGAGCAGGTGAGGATAAATAATTCTACCGTTCCTAATATTACTATATTTGACAGACAGACAGTCTATATAAACGTCATAGATAAAACGGTTCCTAAACACAACGAGGCTGATATAATCACAAGAAATAAACCCTTTGCTGAAAGTATGGTTACCGTATTTGATGCCTTCTGGGAGAAGTCATTTTCTGTAAATGAATTTAAAAAAAAGTTTATTAAAAAGGAAAATATATGAAAACTTCAAAATCAATCTATTCAAGAATAATTGTGTTTGTAATATTTTCATTTATTGCAGTTAAAAAAATGTTGATGATAAAATGACGATAGTCATTTTATCGGAAATCCCGACCTGTTCCGTATGTTCTTTATCGGAATGTTTCTTGTCGGGACTGATGATCAAGTAACAATAATTACTTAATCAGAAATCTTGAAAATCCGCCTGGGCGGGCTCCAATTTTTATGGAGGGCTTATGATAAAATGACGAGTTATCATTTTTAATAACTTCATTTTGAGAATTAAATTAATTAAAATTATTTAATATTACTTAAAATATAAACTTATGAGAAACTTAAAATATTTATTTGTTTTATTCTTACTTGTATTATTCTTTTGTGATTCCTATTCTCAATTTCCTATTTATAGACAGAAACTGGAAGTAAATAATATTAGAGCTTATTTTCAGAATACAGGTATTTTCGATCAAAATACAACGAGTGGAAATCTTGGAGGATTTGAATGGCCAAAAAATTCAGGTAAAATAGCAATATTCACAAGTGGATTAACTGTTGCTGCTTATTTAAATGGAATTTTAAGTTCGGCATCTTGTACATATCAAGGAGAGCTTACTTCCGGATATTGCCAGAACGGTATGCCCGTTACAAATTCGAATTTTAAAATATACAGGGTATCGAGAGGTGACAGTAACAGCAATCCGGATTATGCAAGCTGGGGTCTTATGGTTCCTTATGGTGCCCCTTATAATGATGTGAATCATAATGGAGTATTCGATGCAGGTATTGATATACCCGGAGTGAAAAATTCTGACCAGACATTATTTATGTGTTTAACAGATGGATTCGATACTACTCATTTTCCTCACGAGGGTGGAGAGATATTGGGAGGTCTTCCACCTTTATACGCAGAATTTCATATTACTGCCTGGGCTTATACTACACCCGGTCTTGAAGATGTACAGTTCGTTAAATACGAAATAATTAATAAAGCCACTGCACCATGGACAAGAACTTTTATGACTTTATTCAGTGACCCTGACTTAGGTGATGCTGTAGATGACTATATAGCTTGCGATAGTTTAAGAAATATGGGGATATGCTATAATTCAAGTAATAACGATCCTGTGTATGGCGTTGCACCACCTGCAGTTGCATTTAAAATCCTAAAAGGACCTGTAATAGATGGAGTTCCAACCGGTCAGACATCTTTTAATCGTGTAGAAGGTAGCAGTATTTATGCGCCCTGTGAATGGAATACTACACTTTATCCAAGGGGATATTATCTTCTGATGCAAGGATATAAAATGGATTCCTCATGCTTTCTCGACCCTTCGTTCTATCCACCGCGAAAAACAAAATTTATCTTTACAGGAGAACCTGAATCCGGTATTGGCTGGACACCCTCTAAAGGATGGATTAATAATTGCGGAGGTGATTCGACTGGTACGGTAGTTCCGTTCAGTCCCGGTGATATGAGAATGAGTATGAATATGGGAGCAAATAATTTCACCGTCAATCCAAATGATACGCAAAGAATATATTTCGCACAATTTATAGCGAGAGGCTCGTCCAATCTGAATTCAATTACAAGAATAGTAAGCAGTGCAAATTTTATACAGGACTTTTTTAATAATGGACTTGGTTATTCTGTATCGGGTATCGTCAGATATAATGATAATAATCAACCTGTAACTTCAGGTTACGTAAAAGCCCTGAAACTTGATACATATACCGGCAATATTATGATTCTCGATTCTGTTCAAATTCAGACGGACGGTTCTTATCAATTGAATAACATACCGATTGATTCCGTTTATATTGGTGCTTATCCTAATTCATCCGGCAGTACTCTCGATTTCGTTCCAACTTATTATAATTCTACTATTTACTGGCAGAATGCTGTCAGGATTCCCATAACGGGTAATTTAAACAATATAGATTTTACTGTATTCAGAATGGTATCTTCAATACAAACTAATTTTGTTAACGGCAGGGTTTTCAAATTAGCAAACTCTGCAATCGGAAATCTGAAAGATGCAGTAATATATGCAAAGAATGGAAATACATTTGTTAAATTTGGTTTTTCCGATGCTAACGGAATATTTCATTTGCAATCAGTTTCACCCGGAAGTATAAAATTTATTGTTGACAGAATGGGATTCTCACATGATAGTATTGCGGTTACAGTTCCTTCAAGCGGAAGTATTGACTCGGTTAATTTTACTCTCAATCAGATGTACGTGAAGATAACAAAGATATCTACCGAAATTCCTGGAAAATATAATTTACAGCAGAATTATCCAAACCCGTTTAATCCGGTAACAAAGATTCGTTTTGAAATTCCGGTGGCTTTGTCATACCCGACCTGTCCCGTATTTATCGGGAATGCTTTTATCGGGTATCCATTAGTAACGCTAAAAGTTTACGACATCCTCGGAAAAGAAATCGCTACACTTGTAAATGAAAAACTAAATCCCGGAACTTATGAAGTCGAATTCAATGGTGCAAGTCTCCCAAGCGGAGTGTATTTCTACAGACTCATTGCAGGAGACTATGCGGCTGTAAAGAAAATGCTATTATTGAAATAAGTCGAAGTATAATCATAAAAAGCCCCTTAGGAGTGAGATATATAGATAAACATATTTCACTCCTTTGGGTTTGACAAGGGAGCTTGCTCCCTTGCTTCATTTATCAGTTACAAATAAGGATAATTATATTTCCCTGCTTTGTCGTTAAATATTATTCCTAATGATTTCCTCATCTTAATCCATTTCCAATACAATCTGAAATTATTTTACTATTTGCTTTGTTTATTTTTATTAAAGACGTTATTTTAAAGGTTGAATAAAATAATTGATATGAAAAAATATTTTTTAATCGTTTCCGTTCTTTTAATCGCTTTTTTAGCTTTTAATTCCTTTAAAACCAATAATCCAAAAATTGGTAAAAGATTAGCATACCAACTCGATAATACGTCGGGTACAAGTTTTACTGTCTATGTATTTTTGAATAATAAAGGACCAAATGTTCAGCAGTGGCTTTCTAATCCATTAAGTCTCGTTTCTCAAAGGTCACTGGATAGAAGGGCAAAAGTCCTTCCTTCTGGACACCTCGTTGATGAGACGGATGTTCCTTTGAATAGTAATTACGTGAATACTATTTCACAAAATGTCACAAAAGTAAGGCATCTTTTGAAATGGTTTAATGCAATGAGCGTTGAAGTTACGCGAGAACAAATTAATTCTTTAAGTAATCTTGGTATCGTGCAAAACATCGAAGTTGTAGAGACTTACATACAAAGGAAAAATGATATGGAAATTATGCCGTCAGCAGTTGATTTAATCAATCCTCCTATGGATAATATCCTGCTGGATTCTTTAAACTATGGTCTGAGTCTTGTACAGGATACATTGATAAAAGTAAATTATGTCCATAATCAGGGAATTTTCGGACAGGGAGTGATGATTGCACATTTTGACGCTGGTTATCTGAATTTAAATCACGAAGCATTTACAACCCTGCCGATGAAGATTTTTAAGAAAAAAGATTTCCAAACAGGTGATACTGTTAATCTTGCTATCCACTCGCACGGACAGGCAACTCTTTCGTTGGTAGGTGGTTATAAACCCGGACAATTAATCGGACCCGCTTTTAAATCTACGTTTGTACTCTGCCGTACTGAAGTTGACCCAACAGAAACTCGGATAGAGATGGACCATTGGTCTGCAGCTGCACAATGGGTTGACAGTCTTGGTGCAGATATTATTACCAGTTCATTGGGATATTTAGTTTTTGACGATACCAGTTATACATGGCAGGATATGAACGGTCATACATTGCTTATTACAAATGCAGCAGTTTTAGCAGCACATAAAGGTATTCTCGTTAGTAATTCTGCCGGTAATGACGGATCTAACGCTACCCATAATACACTCGGAGGTCCTGCTGATGCAGATAGTATCCTTACAGTCGGTGCAACCGGCTCGAACGGTTCGAGATCGTATTATAGTTCTGTTGGTCCTACAACTGATATTCCGGCGAGAATTAAACCTGATGTTATGGCAATGGGAAGCGGAAATCAGGTAGCCGAACAAACAGGTTATAATACAAGTGGCTCAGGTACATCCTGGGCTTGCCCGATGAATGCAGGTGCCTGCGCTCTTGTGCTTTCTGCCAATAAAAATTTAACTCCATTGCAAATTATCGGAATAATGAGAAAGTTTGCTAATAATTCTTCAAGTCCAAATAATACAGTCGGCTGGGGATTAATCAATACAAAACTCGCAGTTGACTCAGCAAGGAAAATGGATAATACCGCTCCTGTAATAACACATTCACAACAAGGAAATACACCTATTACAGGAATAATTACACTGAAAACAAAAATGACCGATAACGGAATTATAAGAACCTGGACGAATGAAGCGCCGAGAATGTATTACAGAAAATATATTAGCGGCAGTTGGTCATCCTATACAGGCGTTGTGCCTTATTATGCACAAAACGATTCTTTCTTTTATCAAATGCCGGGAAGTGCAGGCGGAACACAAATCGAGTATTATTTTGCTGCACAGGATATTGCAATGCCGACTCCTAATATGGCAACTTTACCTGCAGACGGCTCGGGAATAAATCCTCCCGGCTCGACACCTCCACCAACAAGATTTACTTTTACAATTACAGGTGTTTCGAATAATATTTCCGAATTACCGACCGAATATAAATTATTTAATAATTTCCCGAATCCATTTAATCCGGTTACAAAAATAAAATTTGCATTACCGAAGAGTTCAATCGTAAAACTTACTGTTTTTGATATACTCGGCAGGGAAATTTCAGTTATTCTAAATGGAAACTATGAAGCAGGATATTATGAAATAAATTTTGACGGCTCTAAACTCGCAAGCGGAATCTATTTCTATAAAATCCAGACTTCAGATTTCACTGATGTAAAGAAAATGATTTTATCTAAATAATTTTTATCCTTATCCCTCCTCTCTTTTTTAAGAGAGGGGACGGGGTGAGGTAAAGAAATAATTTATTCTTACTTTATAAACTTTACCTTTTCACCTTTTCACTTTTAAACCATTTAACCTCCTTTTCTTCCTATTCCTTTTCGATATTTTTTCACATTGAATTTTAGTAATTTTAATCTTTCTATTTAAAAAATTATCAGATATGAAAAAGATATTTATATTTATACTTTTTATTGCATTTGCATTCGAAATAAATGCACAGCAAAGGCTCACTCCCGAATTAATGTGGAAATTCGGCCGCGTTAGCGATGCTAAACTTTCACCTGACGGGAAAACTGTTTTATATGGAATTACGTACTATGACTTAGTTGAAAATACCGGAAACAGGGACTTATATACTATTTCAGTTGACGGTGGTAATGCTGTCAAGATTACCGATACAAAGTCGAGTGAGTATAATGCAATCTGGCGTCCCGACGGGAAAAAAATTGCTTTCCTTTCGGCTGAAAGCGGTTCAATGCAAATATGGGAAATGAATACTGACGGCAGCGGAAAAAATCAAATTTCAAATTTCGAGGGAGGGATAAACGGCTTTTCGTATTCCCCGGATATTAAAAATATTGTGTTCTTCTCCGATGTTAAACTCGATACGACTGCAAATGAATTATATCCTGATTTACCGAAAGCAAATGTAAGAATTATTGATAACCTGATGTACCGCCACTGGGATGCCTGGAGCGATTTTACATACAGCCACGTATTCTACGCTCCATATTCCGATGGAAATATGGGAAATGCAACTGATATAATGCCCGGTGAAAGATGGGATTCCCCGGTGAAGACAGACGGAGGAATTGAACAGATTACCTGGAGTCCCGATGGAAGTCAGATTGCATATACTAGCAGAAAACTCTACGGAAAAGATTACTCTTTAAGTACAAACACGGATATTTACATTTATAATCCGGATACAAAAATGACTTATAACCTTAGCGAAGGAATGAATGGATATGATTTCAATCCTGTATTTTCACAGGACGGAAAAAAAATAGTCTGGGAAAGTATGAAAACTCAGGGATTCGAATCCGACAAAAAAAGAATAATGGTCTATGATTTTGGTAATAAGCAATATACGGATTTATCGTCTGATTTCGACCAAAGTTCTACTAATTTTAAATGGAGTGCAGACGGAAAATATATATACTTCATCAGCGGAATCAATGCAACATATCAGGTTTATAAAATAGAAGTTGATTCAAAAAAAATAACTCAGATAACAAAAGGTGTTCATGATTATACCGAACTTGAAACAGCTGAAGGTGTTATTATAGGGACCAGGATGTCAATGTCGAAGCCGTCCGAAATTTACAGGGTAGATGAAAAAACCGGAAACGAGACAGAAATATCTCTTACAAATAAAGATTTACTCGCCTCGCTGGAAATGGGAAAAGTGGAAGAGAGATGGATAAAGACAACTGATAATAAGCAAATGCTCGTCTGGGTAATTTATCCGCCCGGATTTGATAAAAACAAAAAATACCCAGCACTTCTATACTGTCAGGGCGGACCTCAGAGTGCAGTGAGCCAGTTTTTCTCCTTCAGGTGGAACTTCCAGATAATGGCAGCGAACGATTATATTATAGTTGCTCCCAACAGAAGGGGATTACCTTCTTTCGGACAGGAATGGAATGACCAAATCAGTCAGGATTACGGCGGACAAAATATGGAAGATTATCTGAGTGCAATAGATGAAGTGTCAAATGAACTTTTTATCAATAAAGACAAACTCGGAGCTGTTGGTGCAAGTTACGGCGGATTTTCTGTATATTGGCTTGCGGGGCATCACAATAAGAGGTTTAAAGCATTTATCGCTCACTGCGGTATGTTTAATTTCGAAAGCTGGTACGGCAGTACCGAAGAAATGTGGTTTGCAAATTATGACCTTGGCGGACCTTACTGGGAAAAACCGCAGCCAAAAAGTTATGATTTTTCACCACATAAATTTGTCGGTAACTGGGATACACCTATACTTGTGATAGAAGGGCAGAATGATTTCAGGATCCCATATACACAAGGTATGGAAGCATTTAACTCAGCACAACTACAGGGAATTCCAAGCAAATTCCTTTTTTTCCCGGACGAAACACATTTTGTTACAAAACCGCAAAACAGCGTCCTCTGGCAAAGGGAATTCTTCAAATGGCTTGACAAATGGCTCAAATAATTTAAAATATCATCCCCCTTAGTTTCCCTTCAAAAGGTGGAGAGTAAAAAATTCTGAAATAATAAATTTAAGAACTTTAATTTATTTTAAAAACAGTAAGGTAAGAGAATGAAGATTGACATAATTATTTTTCCCCCTTTGAAGGGGGGTAGGGGGAAGCAGCTAAATCAAAAGGTTGAGAAAGACTAAAGTGATATTATAAATGTATATTGATTTAACTTTAAAGATTAATTTTTTCCCCCTTTGAAGGGGGGTAGGGGGATGATGAACAATAATAACTATAACAAAAAACTCAAACCTATTGCAAGAAAGCTTAGAAAAAATTCTACGAAATCTGAAGTAAATCTATGGTTGAAATTATTAAAAGCCCGTAAACTGAAAGGGTATCAATTTCTAAGACAGAGACCTATAGATAAATATATAGTTGACATTTTTTGTAAGGAACTTAAATTAATAATTGAATTAGATGGAATGACGCATATTAATAATGAATCATATGATAACGAGAGAGAAAATTATTTGAAAAATCTAGGATATAATTTTATAAGATTTTCTGATAATGATGTTATGAATAATTTAAATGGAGTCGCTATGTATTTAGAAAACTGGATTGAAGAGTTTGAAAGTATGCATCCTGATGTTATGAAGATGAAAGGGCGGAGGTATAAATCATCCCCCTCAGTCCCCCTTCAAAAGGGGGAAGTGTAATATCTCTAATTAATTTTTAAGGGAAATAAATTTTTTCCCCCTTTGAAGGGGGGTAGGGGGGAGCAGCTAAATCAAAAGGTTAAGAAAGACTAAAGTGATATTATAAATGTATATTGATTTAACTTTAAAGATTAATTTTTTCCCCCTTTGAAGGGGGGTAGGGGGGAAGTAGCTAAATCAAAATGTTTAGAAAAACTATAGTGATATTATAAATGTATTTTGATTTAACTTTAAAGATTAATTTTTTCCCCCTTTGAAGGGGGGTAGGGGGGATGATATATCATATTATTACTCACTAGTTGTGTTTTACCTTAAGACTTGACAAATAAATAAATAATTCTTATTATGGAAACTAATATGACTATTAAAGTTTCCATAGATTATGATTTTACCGTTACCTGAAACTGATAGGGAAAAAATATTGTATGCGGCACTTGAAAAATACCGGATTGACGGATTTTCAAAGACAACCATGGATGAAATAGCTGCGCTTTCGGGGCTCAGCAAGAACACACTGTACCGGTATTTTCCTTCAAAGGAAAAACTAACGGAAGAGGTTGTCCAATCAATAATACATTATATAAATTCAAGCGTCAAAAAAATTCTGAACACACGTCAAAATGCTATTATGAAATTCCTTAATATGATGAATTTCATTGTGAATGCAGTATTGAAGTATCACAATAATATGCTAATGGATGTTAAAATCTATATGCCTGAATTATGGAAAAAAGTAGATAATCTCAGAAGTAAATATATGTACGCTAATATTTCGAAAATCATAAGGCAGGGTAAAAAGGAAAAGTTATTTTGCGATTATCCGAATGAAATTATCATCGCAATATTCATAGGATCTATCAGATATATTATCAATCCTGAATTTATAACTGCCAATAGTTTCTCTCTTGACGAAGCTGTTGATACTACATTTGAAATAATATTAAACGGAATACTTACTCCAAAAGGAAAAAATATTTTTAAAAAGTTAAAAAATAATGATAATGACCAAATTCATTAATTATTTAATCTTGTTTTTACCTTTTTTTATATTGCTATCCTGCAATAATAAAAAAGACCCTAATGTCATTAAAGCATCGGGAACCATAGAGACAACCAATGTCACGGTCAGCTCGAAATCCAACGGACAGATAAAAATAATCACGGTGAAAGAAGGCGACCAGGTGAAAGCAGGAGATGTTCTGCTCGAAATTGACCATGAGATGCTTGATATACAATTACGCCAGTCTGAAGCAGGCACTGAATTCTCAGATGCACAACTTAAACTCTTAAAAAGCGGTGCACGAAAGGAAGATATCAGGCAGTCCCAGGAATCAGTGAATCAGGCAAAGACAAACCTTGATCAGGCAAAGCAGGATTTCGACAGGATGTCATCATTATATGAAACTAACACTGTTACTAAAAAGCAGTATGACGATGCTGCCGCAAAATACGATGTTTCAAGAGCACAGTACAATTCTTCAAAAGAGAATTATAATAAATTAAAAAATCTTACAAGACCTGAAGATATAGAGTCTGCAAGGGCTAACGTGAAAAAATCTGTTGCAAATTCTGAAGCAATAAAAAAAAGTATTGAAGACAGCAAGGTGATTGCACCCATAGATGGATTTATTACGCAGAAGTATGTGGAAATAGGTGAAAATGTTGTACCTTCAGCATCTTTATTCAAGGTTTCGGATTTGCAGACTGTTAAACTCATAATATACATCACAGAAGAAGAACTGGGAAAAGTAAAACTCGGACAGAAAGCAGAAATTACAGTTGATTCATTTAAAGATAAAGTTTTTACCGGCGAAGTTATTTTCATTTCTTCTGAAGCAGAATTTACACCGAAAAATATTCAGACTCCTGAAGAAAGAACGAAACTTGTATATGCTGTTAAAATTCAGATACCGAATCCTCAGTTTGAACTGAAAGCCGGTATGCCGGCTGATGCAAAAATAACATTAAAATAGAACTTGGAAACAAAGGCGATAGAAATATTAAATCTCGAAAAAGTTTATTCAGACCAGAAAGCTCTGGATGGAATTTCATTTGATGTAGAAGAAAATGAAATATTCGGACTGGTAGGACCCGATGGTGCCGGAAAAACAACAACAATTAGAATTCTTTGCGGACTGATAAATCCAACATCAGGGAGTGCAAAAATTCTGGAATATCAGCTGGTAAAAGATAAAAAATATATTAAAAGTCAGATAGGATATCTCTCACAAAAATTTTCACTTTACACGGATCTGACTGTTGATGAAAATATTTCTTTTATCTCAAAGATTCACGGTGTAAAAGATTTTAAAAAAAGAAGAGATGAACTTCTGGAATTTATGCGGCTAACTTCTTTCCGCGGTTTCCTTGCTGGCAGGCTCTCGGGCGGTATGAAACAGAAGCTTGCACTTGCCTGTGCACTCATCCACAGACCAAAAATATTATTTCTTGATGAACCTACTACAGGAGTTGACCCGGTTTCGAGAAGGGATTTCTGGAAGATATTGACAGAATTATTAAATGAAAATCTGACAATAGTTATTTCCACTCCTTACCTGGATGAAGCAGAGAGATTCGATACGATCGTTATGCTTAATCAAGGTAAAGTTCTGAAATATGGTTCGCCTTCAGAGATAAAATCAGAATTACACAATCCGATATTGCAAATTGTCTGTCCTCAGGTAAGAAATGCAACTGATATAATAAGAAAAAATACTCAGTTTGAAGTTCAGATGTTTGGTGACAGGCTAGACATTGTCTTGAATAATTATGATACGGACTATCCTTTAATTAAAGATTTACTTGAAACTAATTCAATTCCTGTGGTTGACCACCGCTTAAAACCGGTATCACTTGAAAATATATTCATAAAAATTTTAAAAGAACAAAAAGTATGAAAAAGTTTTTCATAATAATTTTCCTGCTTTCGGCATCTATATCTTGGTCGCAGAAAACATATACGCTGAAGGAAGTAATTGATATAGGCTTCGGAAATAGTAAAGACCTGAAAATATCAAATTCAAAATTAGTGAGTTCAAATGCAAAGATAGATGAAGTCAATTCACAGTTTCTTCCTCTCGTCACTTTTAATGCAGGATATACGAGATACAGCGACGTTACTCCGTTTGAAATAAAACTCCCGAATTTTCCTGTACCCATAAAATTATATGATGTAATCCTCAATAATTACAATATGCGTCTTTCAGTTCAACAGCCTCTATTCACCGGCTTCAGGTTAAGATCGTTGAAAAATTCAGCACAATATTCTAACACTTCCTCGGAATTGGATTTGGTTAAAGACAAAAATGATGTTGCAATAAATACGCATATTGCGTTCTGGAATCTTTACAAAGCAAAACTGATAAAAATTTATATAGATGATATAGTAAAAATAAATGAACAGCATCTCACAGATACCCGCAATCTTATGAATCATGGTCTGGCAACACAAGGCGATATATTGAAGTTAGAAGTGGCTTTTTCAAATGCAAAACTCCAGCAGATTGATGCACAAAATAATATTGAAATTGCAAGGATTGTCCTGAACAAAACAATCGGATTGCCGATAAGCGATAATACCGATATACAAATCGACCCGATTGATACTTCATCTTATTATAATAATGTCAAAGAACTCTCAGTTGAAGGAAAAAATAACAGGGCTGAATTAAAATCCCTTCAATACAAAATCTCAGCCGCTCAGGAAAATATTTTAGCGACACGTTCGGCTTATTATCCCAATGTATTTCTTACTGGCGGATATACTTTTGCACAGCCGAACCAGAGATACCAGCCTCCTTTGAATCAGTTCAAAGGCACCTGGGATGTGGGTATAAATCTGAACTGGACTCTTCTGAACTGGGGAAACACTTCAGCACAAATTGTCCAGGCGGAGCAGAATCTTGTTCAGGTTCAGACAAATCTCGAACAGTTAAAAGAAAATATAGAGGTTGAAATAAACCAGAATTATCTGAATCTGAAATTTGCAAAAGAGAAGCTTGGTGTTGCACAGCTTGCTATTTCTCAGGCACAGGAAAATCTAAGAATGACAGAAGATAAATATAAAAGTCAAATAGCTACAAGTACAGATATAATTGATGCTCAGAATGCATTGCTTCAGTCATCAACGAATTATACCAATGCTCTCGTTGACTATCAGTTGTCAAAAATAAAACTCGAGAAATCCTTAGGAAGAAGAATTTACTAAATGCCGATGAATTCCATTGAAGTAAAAAATCTTACAAAAAAATTCGGTAAATTTATTTCTGTAAATGATATTTCATTCGAAGTAAAAGAGGGTGAAGTATTCGGATTTCTTGGTGCCAATGGAGCCGGAAAATCAACTACAATTAAAATGTTATGCGGAATTCTTGAACCCACATCAGGAGACGCATTGGTCGGGGGCTATAGCATTATTAAAGAGCCTGAATTGGTAAAGCGGCAGATTGGTTATATGTCGCAGAAATTTTCTTTATATAATGATTTGACTATTGAAGAAAACATTGATTTTTTCGGTGGTGTTTATGGGCTGGAAGGTCAGGAAATGAAAGACAGGAAAGAGTGGGTTCTTACAATAGCTAATTTAAAAGGCAAAGAGAAAAGCCTTGCAGACTCTCTCGCAGTCGGCTTTAAACAAAGACTTGCATTAGGATGTGCAGTTATACACGAACCAAAAATTGTTTTTCTGGATGAACCAACAGGCGGAGTTGACCCTGTTTCAAGAAGAAATTTCTGGGACTTGATTAATACTTTATCCCAAAATGGTGTTACTGTTTTCGTTACAACGCATTACCTTGATGAGGCAGAGTTCTGCAATAAAATAATCATGATAAACGAGGGAAGACTCATTGCCGGCGGCAGCCCTGAAGAACTCAAAAGAAAATACATCAGCAGTACTATACTTGAAATTGAATGTGATGATGTGAATAAGGCAATCGAACTGCTGGATGACATGTCATTTGTTAAAAGTTCCTCTTTTTTTTCGACCTACATCCATGTCACATTGTCTGAGAATGCGGGAAATGAACCGGACTATGACAATAATAAAATTTCAGAAATAAGAAATATTTTATCTGATAAGAATAATATTAATGTAATCAGGATTGAAAAAATACTTCCCTCGCTTGAAGACGTTTTTGTAAATCTCCTGGAAAAAGGCGGTGTTAAAAATGTTTAACAGAATTCTCACAATAGCCGTTAAGGAAATAAGGCAGATAAAAAGAGACCCGCTTACTTTGTTAGTAATTTTTATTTTTCCGATTCTAATGATCATTCTGTTTGGTTATGCTTTGAATTTTGATGTAAAGGAAATTGTCATCGGCGTTTATGATCAGGATAGATCAGAATTAAGCAGGGAATTTGCAGTCTCAATCGACAGAACAGAATATTTTCAGGTAGTGAAGTATTATGAGAACCAGCAGCAGGTGAATAAAGCTCTGGACAGCAAAGACGTGCAGTGCGTTATGGTAATTCCTCCTAAATTATCTGAAGACTTCTACGCAAAGAAAAATGTTAAAATTCAATATCTCGTAGATGGCGTTAACGGAAATACAGCAACAGTAATTACCAGTTACGTAGGAGCTGCTACAAGAAATCTTTCCAATAAATATATAAATGAAGTTCTTGAGAAAAAGGGAATAGAACTGTATCAGCCTGTAATAATTAATCAGAGTTTCTGGTTTAATCCGGAATTGAAAACAACACAGTTTCTTATCCTTGGTCTGATGGGTTCGATTTTAATAACGCTTGCCGTTGTGCTGACGGCTGTTGCTATAGTCCGGGAAAGAGAATTAGGAACGATTGAACAGATAAATGTATCTCCGCTTACTTCAATTGAGTTACTGTTGGGTAAAATCATTCCTTATATTATTCTCTCGCTCATTGTCTGGGGAATAATTCTTTTGTTTGGTTATTTATTGTTCGATGTTACAGTAAAAGGAAGTTGGATTCTGCTTTTTGTATCAACTGTTTTTTATTTGTTTGCCTCTTTGAGTCTCGGGATATTTGTTTCCACTATTTCGGATTCTCAGCAGGTTGCATTCCAGATTGGTACATTAATCTCACAGCTCCCTTCGAATTTATTATCAGGATTTATGTTCCCAATTGAAAGTATGCCGCCTGCAGTTCAGATATTAACAAATATAACCCCTACAAAATATTACCTGATTGCATTACGTGCTGTGATTATAAGGGGGGTAGGAGTTGAAGCATTCTGGGAACAGCTTGTCTATTTGTTTATTTTTGCAATTGTATGTCTTACAATAGCAACTTTAAAAATTATTAAGCAGAGAAAATAATGAAACTGATTTTTCATTTTATAAAAAAAGAGTTCAGGCAGTTCAGGCGCGACAGAAAAATGTTCATGACTATATTAATAGCTCCTGTAATCCAGCTGATATTTCTCGGCTATGCGGCTACTCTTGATGTAAATACCGTACATACAGCTGTATTCGATAAAGACCGGACAGAAAAAAGCCGTGAACTCATACGCAGTTTTGAAAAATCGGGATATTTTCAAATAGACCATTATATCACTAATTACGATGAACTTACTAAACTGCTTGATAAGGGGGAAGTGCTGATGGGGCTTATCATTCCGCCTGACTTTGAGAAAAATATCGAGAGGAAAGAAAGTGCAGAGGTGCAGACTATTTTTGACGGTTCGGACGGCAACAAAGCCTCTATCGCCGCAGGATATTCACAGGGAGTCGTATCCGGTTATTCACAGAATATTCGTTTTAATGTCCTTGAAAAATCAGGGAAAATTATTCCAATGTCCGGAACAATCCAACCGGAAATAAGAGTCTGGTATAATCCTGATATGACTGCCCGTAATTATATGCTTCCGGGTATATTTGGATTGATATTACTCATAATAACTACGAACCTGACATCGCTCGCTATCGTCAAAGAGAGGGAGATTGGGACTCTCGAGCAATTGTTAGTAACGCCAATCAAACCATATCAGATGATTCTCGGAAAACTTGTTCCGTTCACTATCCTTGGATTTGCATCATTGATATTAGTTTTTACCGTTATGAAATTATGGTTCAATATAGAAATAAAAGGTAACGTGGTTTATCTATATTTTTCTTCATTTTTATTTATGCTCTCAACTCTCGGAGGGGGATTATTTATTTCTACAATATCCAAAACACAGTTTCAGGCAATGATAATATCTTCGTTCATTATGATAATGCCGATGATTTTCCTTTCCGGGTTTACTTTTCCTATAGAGAATATGCCTCGTGTTGTTCAGTATATGACTTATTTAATTCCTTTAAGGTATTTCAATATTATAGTCAGGGGAGTAGTACTCAAAGGATTAGGAATTACTGATTTGTGGCAGGAAACTCTTGCTCTGTTTTCAATAGGGATTGCCATTCTCACATTCGCCTCATTACGCTTCCACAAAAAGTTATAAAACACACATGTCATTCCCAGCCTGTCCCGACCTGTCGGGAAATGTTTCTAAAGGCCTGCCCTCCGTTTTTTTGGAGGGGAATCCAGGTAACATTAAAAACAGTTTCACGGAGTTACACGAAGTAACTCAAAGTTACCACGCCTGAGGCGGGCAGGCACAGAGAAAAACGAAATAATAAATTAAAACTTCCCCCTTTGAAGGGGGGTAGGGGGGATGACTCTTACTTGTCTTCGAGTACTCTAAGCCGTTGTTGGTGTTTAGTTCAAACGAAGTTTGAACGTCACCAACAACAATTATTCAAAATGTTTTATTTATACGAATCTTTTCTTTTCTGAATATCAATTAAATATATAATCCTTGAAGTCTCATCAATTATATAAAAACCCCTGTTGGAGCCGATTCGGTATCTGTAAATACCTTCATATTCCCCTTTAAGTTTTTTAATATTTGTTCCGAAATAAGGATTTTCTCTGAGTTGCGGATATACGTAGTTTGATAACTTATTATAGACTTGCTTGAATTCTAAATTAGCAATATGATTACTAAATGTTTTTGTTTCGGCAATTTTAAATTTAGCCGACAATTTTAAAATTACCTTTCTTTATATCATCAAGGCTGCTTTTAAATCCTTTCAATAATGCTTTGTCTGAAACGATTTCGTTCATTTCTTCGTCAGATACATATTGATCTGATAACAGGTAATTATACGCTGCGTTTTCAACAAAATTAGAAATGCTGCGATTTTCACCTTTTGCAGCTTCTTTAAATATTTTGTATATCTTGTCTTCTATCCTTAATGTTAGTGTTTTAGGCATACATTCATTTTTATTCAAAAATATTCATTATTATTCATAATATCAAGATTAAATTTTCATCCTCTAAGGTTTTTAATATATATTTTTGAGCCGTTGTTGGTGTTTAGTTCGAACGGCTTTGAACGTCACCAACAACTATTATACATGCTGTTGGTGTCGCTACGCTTAAACACCAACAGCGGCAAAATATACCTATCAAAAAAATAACACAATGCTTATTTTATACCTAAGCCACAATATTATTAAGATAATTAATAGATATTATATTCACAAATTAATAAACTAATCTTCATTATTCATGAAAAAAAATAAAACTATTTTTAAATTTGTCTCAACTGCAATTATTTTTCTCTGCTCAGCCGTCAGCTTATTTGCCCAGAAAGTTGAAAACAGGGGAAGTATCTTCTATCTTACAAATTCAGCAATACGACAGATCAATTCATATCATGGCAATCTTATTACTTGGATTTGGTTTTCTTATGGTATTTGTCAAAAAGTACGGACGTTCTGCATTAACTGCAACGTTTCTATTGGTAAGCGTTTCATTACCTTTATATATAGCAATCAAAAAATTTGGAGTTTTTGATTCAAAAGGAGAAATTGAACAATTAATACTTGCTGAATTTGGTGCAGCGAGTTTACTAATTGCCGCAGGAGCAATTTTGGGAAGAATAAAAATCTATCAATATATCATATTAGGTATATTTTTCGTGCCATTTTATATTTTAAATGAATTAATAGTCGTTAACGATTATTTTCATTTTGTGGGAAAGGTCGCTGATACCGGAGGATCAATAGTTATTCACGCATTTGGGGCTCTTTTTGGAATTGCGGCAGCAATATCGTTAACAACACAAAAAGACATGGAGATTCCAATTGAATCGGATGCAACAACTGATAAATATTCGGTATTAGGTAGTATGGTGCTCTGGATATTCTGGCCAAGTTTTTGTGCCGCACTTGTTCCTGTTGAAGTAATCCCACATACAGTTGTTAACGTGTTTCTTGCCTTATGTTGTTCAACAATTGCAACCTATTTTGCTTCTATAGTGATAAGAGGAAAAATAAGTATTGCCGATATTGCTAATGCGGCACTTGCAGGTGGTGTTGCTATCGGTGCAACGTGTGATTTTGCCTCACATACCCAGGCAATGATTATTGGAGTAATTGCCGGAATAATTTCAACAATCGGATTTGCGATACTTCAGGAAAGACAACAAAATTTTCATAAGATTATAGATACTTGCGGTGTTTCAAATCTTCATGGTATACCCGGAATATTCGGAGGACTTGCTGCTATCTTTGTTGTTAAAGGTCTTGACGTCAGTGCTCAATTGAAAGGGATTTTAATTACGATTGTAATAGCCATCATTGCCGGTTTGTTATCCGGTAAAGTAATTTCTCTATTTGGAAAAACGAAGGAAATTTATAATGATGTTGCTGAATTTAATGAAGCCGGGTAAAAAATAATTAGCGTGTTTTCGGCAATTTCCAAAAAACATAATTAATAAATAAATTTGTAGCTGTGGTGGCGAACATATGCCCGCCCTCCGTTTCTTTGGAGGGTGTTCGCCCTTATTAATACAGACTATTTAATAAACGGAGATATTTAATTCTCTGAATTGAATTTTTGAGCCGTTATTGGTGTTTAGTTCGAACGGCTTTGAACGTCACCAACAACTATTATACGTGCTGTTGGTGTCGCTACGCTTAAACACCAACAGCGGCAAAAAATGCTCGTAAATCATGGTTATAAATTTACCACACTCGAAGAAGCTTTGAAAGACCCGGCATATCTGACAAAAGATGAATTTTATAAAAAAGCAGGGATTAGCTGGCTGGATAGATGGGCATACACACAGGGAAAAAGAGGAGACTTTTATGCCGGCGAACCCGTCCCGGAAGATTATATCAACGAACTTGCAAAATGAGCAATAATTAATGTTGAACGGAGTGAAATCCCGATGAACTTGTGAATCGGGAAATAATTATTAATGAAACCAGATGTTTGTTTGATTCAGTCTTACAACCCATAACTTTAGTTGTGGGAAGAAGTTATGACAATTTATAATACTTTTGTACAACTATCCCAACCGGAAATTTTTACAGAATTCCTTTTTTGATTTTCAGAACCTCCATAAACCAAATTTAAATCATTATTCTTTTTTATATCTAAATTACTCCAGAGATAAAGTGTTTTAAAAAATTCAGATTTAATAGTTTCTCCGGATTTTATCTCTATTGCTTTTAAATTTAAACCGTGTGATATAATACAATCAATCTCATTTCCATTTGAATCTCTCCAAAAATATAATTCATTATTGCTTCCTGTATTGAATTTATTTTTTAGAAATTCAGAAATCACAAACGTTTCAAAAATATTACCCTTTAGAAAATGCAATTCATACGATTCAGGGGAATTTATTCCAAGCAAGGCACATACAAGACCTGTATCATAAAAATATAATTTCGGTGATTTTATAATTCTTTTATTAAAATTTTTATAATAAGGTTGTAAAAAATATACTATATAACTCTGCTCTAATACAGACAACCATTTTTTTACAGTTTGATAAGAAATACCAAGGTCATTACCGATACTGCTTAAGTTTAATACTTGTCCGCTTCGTCCCGCACAAATTCTAAGAAAATTTCTGAACGTATTTATATCACCGACATTAATAATCTGTCTTACATCTCTTTCTAAATAGGTTTGGATATATGAAGGATACCAATCAGAAGAGTTTAACCCCGAGTCGTATATCCTCGGATAAAAGCCTTTGACTATTAATTCCGAAAGTTTATTGATTTTATATTTTGTATTTCTCAACTCATCATAACTAAAAGGTAATAAGTTAAAAATTATTACTCTTCCTGCCAAACTTTGTGATATCTTTTCGTGCAATAAAAAATTCTGTGAACCCGTTAGAATATATGAACCGTTTATTTTCTTTTCGTCAACTGTTGTTTGAATATATGAAAAAAGATTTGGTGCATATTGTGCTTCGTCAATAATGATTTTTTGCCCATAAGTATTTAAAAATCCTTTAGGGTCAGAAAGAGCAAAATCAAGATTATCGGGATTTTCAAGAGATATATAGCGGTATTTTGGAAACACATTCCGGGCAAGGGTGGTTTTTCCTGATTGTCTTGGACCTGTTATGGTCAGAATCGGGATTTTTTCAGACAACATTAAAAGACGTTCCGAAATTTCGCGTTTTACCATACTATGTCATTTAGATATTTAAGTTCTAATTAACATAAACAAAATCACGTCGAAAAGCAAGTACTTTATAGCAATAATCGGCATGGAAAAGAATCACTGATTCAAATGATGAGACTGATTACACCGATTACAGACATTCTCAATTCCCGATAAATGCGGGAGCTTCGACGGGTGATTGAAAAACATGTGAAAAATTTAATCTTTTATTTTTTCACCTTTTCACTTTTTCACTTTTTCACTTTTTCACCTTTTTACCTTTTTACTTTTTCACCTTTTCACCTTTCACTTTTTCACCTTTTTACTTTTTCACCTTTTAACATTTACCATTTATCAAAATGAACTCTGTCTTTTTTATACCGTTCACTGGGAGGTTTTTCTTCGTTAGGATATCCGATTGCTAATATCGATAATGGGGTAATACCATCAGGTATATTTAATAATTTTTTCAATTTTTCAATACGTTCTTCCCTTGGGAAAACTCCAAGCCAAACTGAACCTAATCCGATTGAATTTGCCGCAAGTAAAATATTTTCACTCGCCGCAGAGCAATCCTGTATCCAGTATCCTCCGAATTTATCCGCTCCGGAATTACCACAGACACAAATTGCAAGCGGTGCTTCGTAAAGCATCTTAGAATATTCATGAATTTTCGGAATTTCATCTAAAATTTTTCTGTCGCGTATCACGATAAAATACCATGGATTAATGTTCTTTGCCGATGGTGCACTCATCGCCGCCCTTAATAAATATTCAACGTCTTCTTCTTTAATAGACGTCGGTTTGTATGCCCTAATGCTTCTTCTGGTTAATATTATATCTTTCATTATTTTTGTTTCTTTATTTTATCAAGTTACAATACCTTTGTACAAAATTATGTGTTTTAATATGTAATTAGAAATGATATTTTTATTCGTTTGTTATACAGAAAACATTTTGCCTTCTTAAATGGTATTGGGGATTTTAAAATTATACTGTCCACTTTTTGAAACAAAAATGATTTTCGTGAGTTAAAAAATAAAATCCAAACAAAGTTTCTTTTAAAATAGAGTGTTCGCCAATTTAAAATCGTAAAAAGTTATGAAAAATTTAATCTTTGTTATTTCTGTGATTTTATTAAGTGCATTATATTATAATTCTAATGCATTAGATAAAATTACCGGTAATCAGGATAAATTATATTTTGATTATGAAAAAGAATGGATAATAGCCGATTCGCTTATCAATCAGGGTTTTCCAAAATCAGCTCTCGAAGTTGTCCAGAGAATTTATGAAACCGCTAAAAGCGAAGTTAACCAGCAGAATTATATCAAAGCAATCTTTTATAAGGCAAAAATCAGACGTGATATCGAGGAATATGATATTGAGAATGCTATCGATGAGGTGAAAGCCGATATTCCAATCGCTCCCTTCCCTTCGAAAAACATACTGCATTCGGCTCTTGCAGAACTATACTGGAATTATTACACAAACAATAAATATAAATTTCTTGACCGCTCGGAAGTAGTGAATTTCAAGCTGGAAGATATGAAGACCTGGGACCTGAAAAAAATTGTTGATGAAGTTATTGAAAATTATAAATTATCATTGGAAAATGCAGGAAATTTGCAGTCAATTAAACTTGATGAATATCAACTTCTGCTTATAAAACAGAAAATTGAATTAAATTATATTGACGGCAGGGAATTCAGACCTACTTTATATGACCTGCTCGCTCACAGTGCGATTGATTTCTTTATGAGCTCCGAACCCGACGTTACCAAACCTGCAGAACAATTTACTTTGAATGATGATGAATTCTTCAGCAGTGCAAACGATTACGTTAATATTAATATTGAAACAAAAGACACATATTCGTATAAATTTTATGCGGCAAAGTTGTTTCAGGATTTATTAAAATTCCATCTCTATGACTATAATCCCGATGCACTTATCATATCCGATCTTAAAAGACTCGAATTCGTTTATAGTAATTCTGCAAATCAGGAGAAAATAAATTTATATGTAAAAGCATTACAAAATATTCAGAGTAAATATTCCTCAAGTCCTGTCTCGGCTGAAGCAATTTACGATGAAGCATGTATCTATTATAATAATGCGACTAAATATGACCCTCATAAATCAGAGGAATACAAATGGGAATCTAAAAAAGCTTATGATTTATGCCAGACTGGAATAGATAAATATCCTGAATCAGTAGGCGCAAAGAACTGCAAGGCTCTGCAGGGCACAATCAGTACAAAGAGTGTTCAGCTCACATTTGAGGAAACCAATGCTCCGGGAAAACCCTTCCGCTGTTTGATAAATTTTAAAAATTTAAACAGGCTTTATTTCAGAGTTATAGAAACTACTCAGGCGGAATTTGAAGAATTATCATACAGCAAGCCGGAAGACAAAGGATTGTATGCTTATATATTAGAGTATTATAAAGGTAAAAATCCAATTCACAAGTTTGAAGTAACCCTGCCCGATGATGGTGACTACCAGAGCCACTCGGCGGAATCAAAAATTCCGGAACTTCCGCTTGGGAAATATATTATTCTTGCAGGAACTGATGAAAATCTTGTTTTCGAAAATAATGCAGTTACATACAGTTTGGTTAATGTATCAAAAATCAGTTACATCTCAAGATATGATTCGGAAAATAACCGTGAATTTTATTTGCTGAATTCAATTACAGGAGAACCTTTAGCCCAAGCGTCCGTACAGATATGGGATTATTTTTATGATTATAATACATACCGTTATCAAAAAACCAAAGGTGAAAAACTCACAGCAGATAATGAAGGGCATATAATAGTAAAAGCCGGTGAAAAATACAGGGATTTTTATCTTGAAGTGACAACGAATGATGAATCCGTATTGCTTGAAAATTATTTCTATATCGGTAATAAATATGCCAAAGAAGATAATGATGCTTACACAACTTTATATTTCTTCACGGACAGGGCAATTTATCGTCCGGGACAAACAGTTTATTTCAAGGCAATAGCAATCAGCACAAAGGAAAAGGATAATAAGATTGTCCCTGATAACTCTTATAATGTTGTTTTCCTTGATGCTAATTCCAAAGAAATATCTAACCAGGATTTAAAAACAAATGAATATGGAACAATTAATGGTTCATTTACAGCTCCCACTTCCGGTTTAAACGGGAAAATGTCGATACAGTGTCCGGGAGTCTATGGTTCCGTACAGATTTCAGTAGAGGATTATAAACGCCCCAAGTTTGAAGTGAAGATAAATGAATTAAATGACAGCTACAAACTCGGAGAAAATGTGAAGGTTACCGGTTTGGCAAAAGCATATTCAGGAGCGAATATAGATAATGCAAATATGAAATTCAGAGTTGTAAGAAAAACTTTCTTCCCGGACTGGTGGTGGTTCTGGTACGGCTCCTATTACAAACAGTCTGATGTTGAAATCACAAGCGGCACTGCAAAGACTGATGAAAACGGCAACTACGAATTTAACTTCACAGCCGTTCCGGATTTAACTGTACCAGCAGAATCAAAACCGACTTACACATATACCGTTAATGTTGATGTTACCGATTTAAACGGAGAAACCAGAAGTGCATCAAAATATGTAAGCGTCGGATATGTTACATTGAGAATAAATACTGATATTCCCGATAAAATAAATAAGAACGGGAATACAAATTACAAAATAATGTCCCGCAATCTTAGCGGGGTTTACGTTCCCGCGAGCGGAAGCCTATCGATATACAGATTAAAAAATCCTGATAAAGCATACCGGACAAGACTTTGGGGTGCACCGGATAAGTTTATATTATCTGAAACGGAATTTCATAACTTATTCCCTGAAGACGTCTATGCAGAAGAAAATAATATGCTTAAGTGGGAAAAAGAAAAAGAAGTTTTCAGCCAGAATTTTAATACTGCCAATGACACTTCGCTTAATCTTAATGATTTGAGAAACTATCAGACGGGTGAATATCTGATGGAAATTTTATCAAAAGATAATTTCGGGCAGGATGTAAAGGAACTCAAATATTTTACTATATATTCTACCGAGGAAAAAACTCTGCCGTATCCCTCTGCTAATTGGTTTGAGTTCATAAAATCGACTGTCGAACCTTATGAAGATGCACAATTCCTCGCAGGAAGCTCTGCAAATAATCAGAATGTTTTATATGAAATAGAAAGGGAAGGCGAAATTATACACAAGGAGTGGATTAAATTTTCCGGCGAGCAGAAATTGTTCCTTATCCCTATCAAAGAAGAATACAGGGGAAATATCGATGTCCATTTTTCATTTATTTCCAATAACAGATGTTACTTAAACAGCAGTACTATAACCGTTCCATATACAAATAAACAGCTTGATATAAGTTTCGAAACATTCAGAAACAAACTCCAGCCCGGTGAGCAGGATGAATGGAAGATAAAGATTAAAGATAAAAGAGGCGATAAGGTAGCCGCAGAAATGCTTGCTACACTTTACGATGCATCGCTCGATGCATTTGCACCTCACAGTTGGGGATTCAATATTTATCAGTCTTATTATTCATATCGAAATTGGGAGCAGCCCTCCAATCTTGGTACTTCCGGCTCAACTTTATATCAGCTCAACTGGAATGAATACGCAGAATATTATACTTATGTATATGATTATCTTAATACTTTCGGATTAATATATAACTCTTTCCTATACTATCCTTCTATGTACAATGCTCGTATGATGGATGGAGTTTACGAACAGACTGCTATTACTCCGGAAACAGGAAAAGGTGAATTAAAAAGAGATGTATACAAAAATTCTGATAAAGAATCAGACAAAAAAACCAAAAAAGGCAAAGATGATGATGAAACAGAAAGAAAAGAAGAATTGCCAACTGGCGGAATCATTCCTCCGGGGATGCCGTTGAGAGCAAACTTCAATGAAACAGCGTTCTTTTACCCCGAACTTCGCACTGATGAAAACGGAGAAATAATTATTTCTTTCAAAGTTCCGGAATCACTTACAAAATGGAAAATGCTTGGCTTTGCAACTACAAAAGATTTAAAATACGGATTAACCACCAATGAACTTGTTACGCAAAAAGATTTAATGGTGAATTCAAACTTCCCGAGATTCTTCAGGGAAGGGGATAATATTTCAATATCATCAAAAATTACAAATCTCTCCGATGCAGACCAGAAAGGTTCTGCGCAACTGCAGCTGTTTGATGCTATCACGATGAATCCGGTTGACCAGCAATTAATTAAAGGTGAAGCCATCAAATCATTTGAAGTCCTGAAAGGTCAAAGCACAACGGTGACCTATGATCTGGCTATTCCTGAAGATCTATATGCCGTTACCTGGAGAGTTTATGCAAAGACTGAGAATTTTTCGGATGGTGAAGAATCAACATTGCCGGTTTTGAATAATAGAATACTTGTTACGGAAACTCTTCCGATGCCGATAAGAAGTAATCAAACGAAAGAATTTAAATTTGAGAAACTAATAAACAATGTTTCTCCTACAATATCGAATTTTAATCTGACACTTGAGTTCACTTCCAATCCCGCCTGGTATGCAATTCAGGCATTGCCGTATATGATGGAGTATCCCTGGGAATGTGTTGAACAGACATTCAACCGTTTTTATGCAAACAGTATCGCAACACACATTGCAAACTCAAATCCAAAGATAAAGGATGTATTCGATACCTGGGCAAAAAATGAACCGGATGCTTTGACTTCTAATCTGGAGAAAAATCAGGAATTGAAAACTCTTATACTTGAGGAAACCCCATGGGTGCGGGATGCAGAAAACGAAAGTGAAAGAAAAAGAAGAGTGGGTGTTTTGTTTGAAATCGGCAGGATGAAAAACGAACTCGAAGCAACAGCATCGAAACTGAAAAAACTTCAACTCCCGAACGGTGCCTGGACATGGTTCGAGGGTATGCCTGAAGACAGGTTTATGACTCAGTATTTTGTGACAGGTTTCGGAAGATTAGACCATTTGGGTATAAAAGATTTTATTGACGACAGCAGAACCTGGGGTATGGTCAAAGATGCGATATCATATATGGACGGGGCAATTTTAAGAGAATACGAAGAATTGCTTGCGGCTGAAAAGAAAGGCTATATTAAATTATCCGATGACAACCTGGGTTATTATGCGATACAATATTTATATGCGAGAAGTTATTTCAAATCTATTTCAATCCCGGGTGCTTCGCAGGTAGCATTTGATTACTTCACGGGTCAGGCAAAGAAATACTGGACGAATAAAAGCAAGTATATGCAGGGTATGATAGGTCTCTCGCTTTTCCGCTTCGGTGAAAAAAGTGTTCCTGATGATATCATAAAATCATTGAAAGAATATTCAATAATAAATGAAGAAATGGGAATGTACTGGAAGCAGTCCTATGGATATTACTGGTATGAAATGCCGGTAGAAATGCAGGCACTAATGGTCGAACTCTTTGATGAAGTTGCGAAGGATAGTAAAGCAGTGGATGATTTGAGAGTATGGCTGCTAAAGCAAAAACAGACACAGAACTGGAGAACTACAACTGCAACAGCAGATGCAGTGTATGCATTGATTCTAAGAGGTACGGATTGGCTTGCAACTGAAGTGATGGTCGATATTACTGTCGGAAATATTAAAATCGAGCCTCAGAAAATGGAGAATGTAAAAGTTGAAGCAGGTACAGGTTACTTTAAGACGTCATGGATAGGAAAAGATATTACAAATGATATGGGAAATATTACCGTAACCAAAAAGAATGAAGGTGTTTCGTGGGGTGCAATGTACTGGCAATATTTTGAACATTTAGATAAAATCACATCTGCCGAGACACCCCTGAGTTTGAAGAAGCAATTATTCCTCAAACAAAATACGACTTCCGGTCCGGTGATTACACCTGTTGATGATAATGCTGCACTGAAAGTAGGTGATGAAGTGATAGTAAGAATGGAGTTAAGAGTCGATAGGAATATGGAATATGTTCAATTAAAAGATATGAGAGCTTCCTGCTTCGAGCCGCTGAATGTAATATCACAATATAAATATCAGGATAATCTCGGATATTATGAAAGTACCCGCGATGCATCTACAAATTTCTTCTTCGGGTATCTTCCGAAAGGAACTTATGTATTTGAATATCCATTGAGAGTTTCACAAAAAGGAGATTTCTCTAATGGTATTGCTACAATTCAATGCTTTTATGCACCTGAATTTTCATCACACTCAGAAGGTGTAAGGGTGAAAGTTACAGAGTAAGAAAATATTTCCCGCCACAAAATCCCCCCTTAACAAAGGGGGGAAGGGAAATTATTCAAATGTTGTTTCCCGTCCTTTTGCACTTATAAATCTCTTTTAAAAGAAAAAATATATATTTAATTTCCATAAAGATACAGGAGTGTAAAATTGATACTGTATTAAATAAAATATCAGTCTCGAATAAATGTCAAAAGCAAAACCTACAATAAATTCTCTGCAGGAGGAAGTAGAAAGGCAACATAAAATTATTTCTGCACTGATGAAAGAAGTATCTGATTTCAGGGAAAACAACGAAAAACTTATTTCTAAAAGAACAAAATTCCTCTCAAAGGAAATTCTTGAAAGAAAACAAGTGGATGAGGAACTGATAAAAGCAAAAGAAAGATATGAAATCTTGCTGCAGGCAGAAGATGTTTGCATCTGGGATTATTATCCCGGTACAGGAGAAACTTATATTGATACAAAAATAAAAACCATTCTCGGATATGAAGAAAACGAAATAAAAAACGATTTTAATTCGTTTCAAAACCTCATATTTGAAGATGACCTTCAGCAATTTAATAAAATGATGAAGCAATGCATCGAGGGTGAAAAAGATTCATTTGAACTTCGTCACAGATTGAAGCTTAAAAACGGAAAACAGCATTGGTTTAACACAAATTGTAGAGTTTTAAAAGACGGTTCTGATAAACTTCATCGTATCATAGGGAAAAGTAAAGATATCAATTCCATTAACCGGTCAAATAAAGAACAGAAGATTTCGGAAGATAATATTGCAAGGAATGAAAAAATATACAGGACACTTTTCAATCTTTCCCCGACAGGTATTATTATTGAAGACTCGGAAGGTAATATATTGGATGTAAATGAATCATTCAGCAAGACGATTAAGTATTCGCGTGAGGAATTAAAGAAAATGAATGTAGCGAATCTAATTGTTAACTATGACTCTGAATTTGTAAAAGAAAATATTGATAAACTGCTTTCAGGCGTAGAATTAACTAAAGAAGTAGTAAACAGGACAAAAGACGGAGAACTCCGTTACCTCTATTTACACGAGGCGAAAATTACATTACCGGAAGGTAATGATGTTATTGTTGTAGCATGCACTGATATTACTAATAGAATGGATATGGAAAAAGCATTAAAAGAAAATGAAGAACGCTTGAGGACTTTGATAAATGCTTCCCCGGATTTCATTTGTTTTAAAGATGCAAAAGGAAGATGGCTGATAACAAACAATGCCGGTATAGAATTATTCGGTTTAGAGGGAATTGATTATAAGGGTAAAACAGACCGCGAATTAGAAAAGATAAATCCATATTATTTAGATACATTCGAATATTGCAATACTACAGATAATAACTGCTGGGATAAAGGGGAGATATCGCGTACTGAAGAGATAATCAGAAAACCCTCAGGTGATGAAAAAGTATTGGATATAATCAAGGTTCCGGTATTCTTTGAAAACGGGGAACGAAAAGCTCTTGTTGTGATTGGGCGTGATATCACCGAAAGGAAGAAAACTGAGGTCGAACTGATTTCAGCAAAAGAAAAAGCAGAAGAAATGAGCAGACTAAAATCAAATTTTCTTGCAAATATGTCCCATGAAATCAGAACTCCGCTGAATGGAATCCTAGGATTTGCCGATATCCTGAAAAATGAAATTAATAATGAGACCCATAGGGATATGGCAAATGATATTTTCGAAAGCGGAAAAAGATTATTAAATACATTGAACCTCATACTTGATCTTTCAAAGGTTGAAGCAAATAAACTTGATATAAATCTGAGACCTCTCGATATTGAATTTGAAATTAAAAATATCATAAAACTTTATTCCTTAAATGCAAAAAATAAAAATCTGTACCTGAATCTTTCAGTTTCAAACGAACAAAAACCGATATACGGTATTCTTGACGAAAGGATGTTTTATAATATTATAAATAATCTCCTGAATAATGCAGTGAAATATACAGTGAAAGGAGGGATAAATATTGAAGTCAAAACCGAAATAGTAAATAACTCCGAAACCATCGTAATAATCATCAGTGATACCGGAATAGGTATTGATGAAAAACATCTTAATCTTATATTTGATGAGTTCAGGCAGGTGAGTGAAGGTAAGGGCAGGTATTATGAAGGTGCAGGGCTTGGTCTTACGGTTACACAAAAATTTACCGAAATGATGAGAGGCAAAATAAAGGTCAGAAGCGCTCTGGGAAAAGGTTCTGTATTCACTTTATATTTTCCTCTCGCTGATAATTCCGGAATTAAAACTAATTTGCCGGAGGATAATGAATCCTTAATTTCTGAGCAATATATCTGGACAGGATTTGATAAAAAGTACGAAATACTTTATATAGAAGATGATTTTCTTAGCCAGGAAGTGGTTAAAATTCAGTTGAAAAATGTTACTAATATAGATATTGTAACTAATGCAAAAAATGCAATATATATGCTTCAGAAAAAAAAATATAATCTTATATTACTTGATATAAATCTTGGTAAAGAAATATCCGGACTTGATATTATTGAAAGAGTAAAATTGATACCTGATTATGATAATATACCCATTATCGCTCTTACAGCTTATGCAATGAAGGGAGATAAAGAAGAGTTTTTAAAAGCAGGATGCACAGATTATCTTGCCAAACCTTTTGACAAAGATGATTTGGTAAATATCCTTAATAAATATCTGAACTTTTTATCTGAAGATAATTGATTATAACTTTTTTCCATCTGGACACCGGCAAAATAAATTAATGAAAATTTTTTTTAACGTTTCTTTATTATTACTGATACTGTTTTCCGCCGGGAAGATATTCCCGCAGAGCGCTGAATATTATTTCCTAAAAGGAGTTGAATTTCTTGAAGATGAAAATTTTAATCAGGCATTGATTTATTTTGATTTATCTATTGAAAAAGACCCTGAACTCGTCGAAGCATATAATAACCGCGGGATTGTAAAAGATAAACTCGAAAATTATGAAGGCGCATTAAAAGATTTTAATAAAGCTGTTCAGCTTAACAGTGAATATCCGGAAATATTTTTTAACCGCGGCTCCGTTCTTGAAAAATTAGGTGATCAGAAAGGTGCTTTGGAGGATTATAATACAGCAATAAACATAGACAGGTTATATGCAAAAGCTTATTTGAACAGGGGAGGAATAAAAAACGAAATTGGAGATTATCAGGGTGCATTGGAGGATTTAGATTTCGTGATTTCTGTACATTACGAACTTTCGCAGGCTTATTGGAACAGAGCCATTTCTAAAGAAAAACTTAATAACTTGATCGGTGCAATTGACGATATTTCGAAAGTAATTGATATGAATCCTGAATATGCAGAAGCATATTTTTACAGAGCTAAGCTCGAAATAGTATCCGGGGATAAAGAAAACGCCTGTAAAGATTTACAAAAAGCATACGAAATGAACTATGAAGAAGCACTTGAACTGATAAATTCAAATTGTAAATAGTTTATTCTCATATAATCCTTTCAATATTATTATAATTAAATACAGTAAACACCATTAAACCTTTTCGTTTCAAAGTTGTCTAATTAGAGAATATAAATTAACGAGAAAGGTAAATCATTAAATGAAAATTCTAAAATTATTTCCGGTACTTCTTTTGTTTTTCTTTTTTATCTCTGGTATTAACAACAACATATTTCCGCAGGATAAAAGCGTTGACAAAACACCTGAGACACGTGCAAAAAAAATCACGGACAAACTCCAGGATAAACTTAATCTGAGTCAGACTCAATATAATGACGTATATCAGTCTTATATAAGTTATTTTACAAAAATAAATGGATTGAAAAATAATAATCCAACCGAGACTTCTGACAAGAAATCAGTTATGAAAAGTTACAGGCAGGATTTAAAAGCAGAATTGAAAAAATCTCTAAATGATGATCAGATAGAAAAACTGAAAAATTTTAAGAAAAATAAAACAGAACACAAAAAAATTAAAGGAATAAAACATAAACACAAAGATTGAATATTCCTGACCCTTGATTTTTCCCGCATTGCTCGCCAATACGCCCTGATATTAATATTCAGGGCGTTTCTTTTTTACATTCATTTTGTCTAAAATATCATTAAATTTTAATGTTATTTAACATTTTATGCTCCCGTTTCCGGGTAACCCTCCGGGTAATCCCTGATTGGAAATATTTAAAATTGTTTTTAGAAATATAAATTAAATCAGTATCTTTATATAATTTTAAAATCGATTAAAATAAAATATGAGAAAACTTTTATTGATATTTGCATTAAATATTTTTTTGTTTTCAGGGGAAATATACTCCCAGTCAGATGATACAGATACTTTAAACGGGAAAATACCTCTTGATCACACTGTTTATGAGAGCTGGAAGCGGCTTGAGAAAACTAAAATATCTTTTAACGGAGAATGGATATCTTATGAAATCAATCCTCAGAAAGGAGATGGAATACTTATTATTGCTAATCCTGACAAAGGATTCTCAGATACAATAATTAGAGGCTATGACCTTAGCTTTTCTCCTAATAATGATTTTGCAGCATTTAAAATTAAACCCGAGGATGATTTAACAAGAAAAGCAAAGCTGAACAAAAAGAAAAAAGAAGATATGCCAAAAGATTCACTCGGTATCCTGACTTTTAATTCCGGGAATAAAATTATCAAAATTCCGTTCCTGAAGTCTTTTACAGTTTCACAGGAAAATACTTCCCTGATATCTTTTCTGAATGAAAATAAATCGGATAAAAAAGATACTCTCTCCAAAAATAAAGCCGATATATATGATTTCACAATTATGAATCCTGTTTTAAATACCAAAGAAATTATCAAATCCGTAACCGAATATTATTCATCGAAAAACGGAGAATTTATTGCATTCACTATATTAGAAAAAGGAAAAACCGATACTTCGCTTATTGCATTTTATAATGTGAAAAAAGAAAAAACGCAATATATTTTCGGAGGAAAAGGAAATATAAAAAATGTCACATTGGATGATAAAGGAACTCAATTAGCATTTCAATACACGGAAGACACTGCAAAAGTAAAAACATACAGCATCTATTACTGGAATTCTGCTCTTCCGGTTCCGAAGCTTGTTATAAATAAGTTCACACCGGGAATGCCTTCAAATTGGGAAGTACCTGAAAATACTCAGTTAAACTTTGCTGAAGACGGTTCGAAATTATTTTTCAAAACTGCACGTATCGCACCTCCTGAACCAAAAGATACTTTACTTGAAGAAGAAAAATTCAAAGTTGACGTCTGGAACTGGAATGACCCCGAACTGCAAACAGAGCAATTGAAAAATCTGGATAAAGATAAGACTAAAAATTATCTCGCTGTTTGGAATATTCCCGGTAGTCCTCAATATTATGATAGTGTAAAAGTGATTCAACTGGCAGATTCTCTTATTGACGAAGTGAAAATAGTTTCAAAAGGAAAGAAAGATATTGCATTGGGATATTCATTTCTGCCTTATGTTAAGATCCAAAGCTGGGAAGAAGCAGAATACACGGATGTTTACACGATAAATCTTAAAACCGGTGAAAGAAAATTGATAATACCAAAAGTTCAATTTGGAGCCGAAATATCACCTACAGGAAATTATGTCGTTTATTATGAAACTTCCGATAGTTCCTGGTATTCTTATTCCATAAATACAGATGAAAAAATTTCTCTGACAAAATCCCTGAATATTAAATTTGGAAATGAGCTTTTTGATTTACCTGCACAACCGAATCCTTATGGTTTCGGAGGATGGGTTGAAAATGATGAATTTGTCCTTCTATATGACAGGTATGATATCTGGAAAGCAAGCCTTGATAATATAACCGTACCGATTAATATTACGAATTCCCGCATTAGTAAAGATACATACAGATATATTAAACTTGATAATGATGCTGAATTCATCGGAAGAAATGATAAAATCCTTTTGAGAGGAGTGAATGAAGATACTTATTCCGAGGCATTCTATTTTGCAGATCTTAACATTGGAGTCTATGAGAATCCATTAGTTATGATGGATAAACATTTCTCGGATCCGATAAAAGCGAAAAAATCGGGTAAAATTATCTGGCAGGAAGGTTCCTATACTGAGTTCCCGGATCTTTGGTATAGTGATATTGAGTTTAACAATATTAAGCAGGTATCCCTGACAAATCCTCAAATGAATAAATATTTGTGGGGTTCGGTAGAACTTGTGCATTGGAAAAATTTTGATGGTGAAGATATGAAAGGACTTTTATACAAGCCGGAGAATTTTGATTACAGAAAAAAATATCCTATGATAGTTTATTTTTATGAAAAATATGCCGATAAGATTTATTCTCATTACCTGCCAAATCCAAGCAGATCTGTAATTAATTTTCCTCTGTATAATAGTAACGGATATATTATATTCATTCCTGATATTACATATAAAATCGGTTACCCCGGTGAAAGTGCTTATAATGCAATTATGAGCGGAACCCAATATTTAATTGATCAGGGATTCGTTGATAAAGATAATCTCGGACTTCAGGGACAAAGCTGGGGCGGTTATCAGACTGCTTATATGGTAACACAAACAGGTTTATTCAAGGCTGCGATGGCAGGAGCACCCGTATCTAATATGACAAGTGCCTATGGCGGTATCCGCTGGGAATCCGGGAAAAACCGAATATTCCAGTATGAGACCGGACAAAGCCGTATTGGTGGAACTCTTTGGGAAAAACTTGATTTGTATATAAAAAATTCTCCGATATTCTTTGCAGATAAAGTTACAACCCCTCTGCTTATAATGTCAAACGATACCGATGGCGCAGTTCCATGGCAGGAAGGAATTCAGTATTTCGTTTCGCTAAGACGTCTCGGAAAACCGGCATGGCTTCTGAGTTATAATGGTGAGGAACATAATTTAACTAAATGGCCGAACAGAAAAGACCTCTCCATCAGAATGAAACAGTTTTTTGATCACTACCTTAAAGGAGCACCCGCTCCGGTATGGATGGAAGATGGAATACCCGCACTCGATAAGGGAAGAAAAACAGGATACGAACTGAAAGATTAAATCTTATTATAATAAAACCTCAGGTATAGTTTCTATACTTGAGGTTTTATTAATTATCTGGTTATATTTTCTAGATTTAAACCTTTGAACAGAACAATTTTGATTAAGGCTTATTTGGCATTTTTTGAAGCGAATCTCTCCAGGTCTTGGCTTTCTTTTCACTCCAGAATTTTGGTCTTCTTTCTTCCCATGACCTGGGATTATTATCGTCTTTCGATTTATCTTTGTACTTTTTGAATGTTTTTGATTTAACCTTGTTAAAAAGTTTAGGCTTTTTTTCTTCCCAGGGCTTTAATTTCCTGTCCCCTGAAGAATCTGGATTTGTCTGCCCAAAAGTTTTTGTTTTATTTTTCCCCCAGTGTTTTGATTTCTGCTCACCGAATTTATCAGGTCCATTATTATCCCGGTGATTTGATTTCCGTTCACCGAATTTACCCGGTCTTTTGTCCTTCCAGTGGCTTGATTTCCGTTCACCGAAAGGCCTTGGTCTTTTATCATCCCAGGGTTTTGGTCTTGCAATCTCAGAGGTCAGGGGTTGTTCATTTTCCCATTTATCAGTACTTATAGCGTCCTGTCTATGCGGCTTTTCTTCTTTCCACTGTTTTGGTTTCTGTTTAAACGATGTCTTCCTCTTTTCTACTTCCTTGAAGCCGCCTGAACTTTTTATTTCGTGAGGGTGTTTACCCCCGCTGTGTCCCTTAACTTCATTTTTTTTCTTATGGTCGGGACTTTTTTGTTTTAATTCCGGTAAAACTTTTGGATCGATGTTTTTCAATTTGATGACTCCGTTATGATTGAATAATATTTGTTTAAAAAATTTCTGATCTTCACCGCCTGCAACGAGCGATATAGCTTCGCCTTTTTTTCCTGCTCGTGCCGTACGTCCGACACGGTGTGTATATGATTCTACTTCTTTAGGAACTTCATAATTATAAACATGCGAGATATCCTCTATATGCAGACCTCTGGATGCCACATCTGTTGCAATAAGTACATTGAACTTTTTGTTCCGGAAGTCAGAAGTCACACGTTCACGCTGGCTCTGAGTCATATCTCCGTGAAGACATTTTGCATTTATTCCCTCAGCACAGAGGTTCTTCGCAAGTCTGTCAGTGATACGTTTCCGGTTACAGAATACAAGTGTAAGATCTCTTTCGTGTTTTAAAAGATATATCAGCAGCTTCAGTTTTTGCTCCGTTGTTGTTTTGTAATATGTCTGATTCAGGAATTCAGGCTTCACTTCCGATTCTAAAGTGACTTTTATCGGATTATCCAGATATTTATGGCTTAGTTTTGCTATCTCTTTTGTTACTGTTGCACTGAAAAGCATTGTCTGACGTTTTTGAGGTATACGCTTTAATATTTTCTCTATATCTATAATAAAACCCATATCGAGCATTCTATCTGCTTCATCAAACACCAGATATTTAATTTTATCGAGTTTCACCGACCCGCGGTTCAGAAGATCTAAAAGTCTTCCCGGTGTAGCAACTATTATACTTGTCTTCTTTAATTTCCTGATTTGATTCTCAATTGAAACACCCCCATATACTGAGGTTATTTCCAGATGCTTACCTCTCGAGAATTTTAAAAATTCGTTTGTAATCTGTATGCACAATTCCCTTGTAGGAACGAGTATTAATGCTGCAATTCCGTCTTTTTGATTTAACTGCTCTATAATAGGAACTGCAAAACTGATTGTTTTGCCGGAACCTGTTTCTGATTGGGCAAGTACATCCCTTCCGTCAAGTACTGCAGGTATTATTTCTTTCTGTACAGGCGTTGCAATTGTAATTCCGTTTTTTTCAAGCAATAAAAGTATCTGACTGCTTAAATTAAATGATTCTGAGATCATTTTTATTTTTATTTCCTTTCTGTTGTATCATCGGACTCAAAATAATTAGATAATCCGCCTGAATGGTTTTTGATTTCGGCATTTATCAAACCGGATTGCTCCGATGATGATAATAATAATTAAACTCGAACAGGATAAAATAACCTGAATATGAGTTTAATTTAATTTACACAATATATACAACAAATAATCTGCTAAAAAAATTATTTATTAATACAATAAAAATTTATCGGGTTATATTATTTACAATACTGTAATATTAATGAATCCGCCTGAGGAAAACCTAACTCCTTGGCTTTCTTGAAATCTTCACAACCTGTTTTCTTATTTCCTAATTCGACATCACATAATCCTCGCAGAGCATAGGTATTAGGAAGAGTCGGATTTGCTTCGATTATCTTTGTGATATCTTCTTTGGCACCTGCAAAATCTTTCATCAGATATTTTGTATTAGACCTGTAAAAAAGAGCATCAGGATTTTCAGGGTTTAATTCCAATGTTTTATTAAAATCTTTTAAAGAATTTTGTAAGTCACCTGTTTGCAAATTGCATAAGGCACGGTAAAAATAGGCTTCAGGAATCGAAGCATTCAAAGATATTACCTTATTTAATTGAATAATTGCTTCAGAAAATTTTCCTGTATTGGCAAGTATCATAGATTTTCCGTATAATGCTCCTGAGTTTTCAGGCTCTAATTCAAGAGCTTTATCAAATTCCGATGATGCCGTCTGTATTAATTGCATATCAGGCGATTGAGAGTTCATCAGAGAAGTAAAAATTTCATTTCCTTTTTTTAAATGCTCTTCAGCTTTCCCTTTTCTGTTAATAAATGTGATCGAATCTGAAGTATATGCATAATAACTTAACGCTATTAATGCCAGTATAACAAATCCAATTAAAAAATAATTTTTTGATGTCTTTTTTTTCTTGGGATAAATATCATCGTTATCATTTTCAGAATCTTCACCATTCATTTCTACTAAAGCATTTTTCTCGAATTTGTTTAAATGTTTACATTCTTCGCAGGTGAATTCACCTTTCTCAACTTCAGCGGGTTCTAAAATCAAATTACAATTGCAGTTTGAGCATACTGCCTGATATTGCTTCTCCATAATATTTTTCAGGGTTTATTTAAATAAGAGTGTTAAAATAAAAATAAAGATGTAAAGTATTTCATAAACAAAAACCCGCATTTTGGCGGGTTTTATAGCGGAACCGACGAGAATCGAACTCGCGACCTCCTGAGTGACAGTCAGGCGTTCTAACCAAACTGAACTACGGCTCCGTTTAAAACTTATTTTAAAAAACTTTTTTTCCCGGCTTAACAAGGCGCCCTCTCCCGGGTTCTCGGGATCAGGCGTTCTGACCAAACTGAACTACGGCTCCGTTTTAGAAGTGTAAAAATAACGCTAATATTAGATATTTGCAAGAACTATCAGAATCCCATTTATTAAATTATCTTTCCTTTAGACTATTTTCATTATAGCTTTCTTTTTTAATCTACTTAAGCATCTATTCCATGGGAAATAGTCTATACAAAACGAAGTCGGAGGCAATTAAGCGAGAATATGCTTTAAAGAGAATAAAAAACAAAAATACATTACTTAGGATTATCAATCGGGAAATATGAAATGGAGGTCGTCCCTGCCTGTCCCGATTTTTCGGGATGTTCACGGGAATTCTCAGCCTGTCCCGAATTCATTGGATCACATCGGGATCGGTTCCGCTATAAAACTCGCTAAAATGCGGGTTTATTTATATGGAATATTAACCTTATCAATAATTAATATTCCTTAAAAGTTTATTCATAACAATACTGCGTGTGAGACTCAAGGCATCTTTTTTATTGAATAGCCCTCTGTGCTCAAATTCAACTTTTGATGCCGCAACGTGTGCCCTTACATAAGGAAATTTTTTATATTTCATTAATGTCCGCTCCAAAAATTCGTGTAAAATAATCACAGGAATCTCATCTTGCTTTACTGTTTTTTCTATCCATATTTCATCCAAGGGAATCCAGTCATAAACATAAGCGTGACCGCCTTCTACATAATCCGTTTTATATAAATCACGAACCACTTCGCCGTTTATAAGAAAAATATTTACTGTTTCTTTCTCATCATTTATTACTCCGTATTTTTTTATGTAAACTTTTTTTGGAATATCTTTGTGATGCAAATTATCAGCAGGTTTATAATTTTTAATGTGTAATTTATTCAAGGCATCTTTCGTCCGCACTGATTTTTCTTTATCTATAGCTTTATCATAAGAATCACCCGGATCTAAACCTCTTTCGATACCTCTGATATATGCCAAAGCATTACTTATGACATAGTGCCTTTCGGATGGTTTTATTGATTTTGCAATCCATATCTCATTTTCAGGAATGAATTTAAAGTTTAGGGTTGCCAGGCCCTTTTTACCAATATTCATTCCATAATCGCTGAACTCTTCAGCATATTCTGCAGAGTTACGGATTTTTTCGTCATTTACGAGATAAAGTGTGTATTTACCCCATTTGTCTATGATTTTTTTTGAAAATTTATTGCTGTTATTCATTTCCTATTCCTCCTTGTCCATTTGTTTATGACTTTTTTTCCAAATTTATTGCTGTTATTCATTTCCTATTCCTCCTTGACATTCCAACCTCCGAGCTGGAATCCATTTCCCATGTTGTTCTTCCTCACTTCTTCACTTCCTCACTTCTTCACTTATTTACTTTTCTTCCTCTTCGTCTGTAATTTCATAGAATAAATCTTTCCATTCTTTATTCTGTTCTTCAATCAATCTTAATTTCCAAATTCTTTTCCGGCTTTAATATTCGGTTCTCTTTGTAGCTCATCCAAGGTCAGGTCTTATCTGCAAATTGTTTAATAATTAATCTGCAATTTGTGCACATTATCGCTTTTATACCGGAAAAACGACTAATAACGTTAAATCCCATACTAATAGAATTCTGAAAAATACCTGTTTGTCCGCCCGCAATAAATACTATTTTTAACTCATTGCTTCCGCAATCGGGACAATTGCAGGTCTTTTGACTTGCGACCTGATCCATGTTTTCGAGTGTGATTTTTTCCATTTCAGTTTTTTATTTAATGAATTTTTATCTACTTTTTAGAGGTCGGTAACGCAATAATGATTTCAAAACACCGAAAGATTATTTCTTTATATACGCATTCAGCCCAATCACCACATTCTTTCCGTCTATGACACATTCTGTGACTACGTTGCCATGTGTGGTGGCTACTACTAAATTTTTACCGGATGCGCTGGCCGTGGGCTCTTGCAAATCAATAATGATGATTAATTTTCCGTTTTCTATTTTGGCTTCCATATTTTTTTATTTTTAGTTACCCATAAATTGAGCGATTCAATTAATAAAAGCAAGTCGCTATTACCAATAGCCGTTGTTGGTGTTTAAGTTAGCGCCAGCTAACGCCACCAACAACATATCATTATCACATGCATCTCATTTTCACATTGGTTGGTGTCGCTTCGCTAAAACACCAACAATGGCACAAAATTATACTACTTAATGAATTTAATTCATTTCTTTTCAAATTCAAAACAGACGGGTGTAAATTTTAATCAAAAAAGAAGTTAAAGAACTTCTTTTTTGATTAATAGACTTTATTTAATTATTAACTATATGAAAAAAGTAATATTTTTTTTGTTTGGATTTGTGCTTTTTATCGGAATATTTTTACAAAACGTTTTATTAAATTACTTTGTTTTTATATAAAATATATGCATTATATATAAATAATATATCTCCTACTCGATACGTTCACTCTGCAATGGGTTTTTAGCCCAAAAAAAAGGAGATTGTTCACCATGAAAAATACTAAATTGTTTAAAAAAATATTTGAGCACACGTTATTATTATTGGTAATCGCCATAATCAGTGTCGTGTATATTCGCTTTACCTGGATTCGAATCAAAGAGCAGGAGAGTGAAAAAGTAATGCAAATTGCGAGGTCCGTTGCGGCTTCATTACCGGTTGATGATATAAAAGCGCTTGATGTATCGCCTTCAGATATCGAAAACCCGCGTTATCGTAATCTTAAAAATATCTTAATGAAGGTAATCAGCGTCAATAATGAAGCGAGATTTGCATACTTATACACGGAAATTAATGACAAAATCTTTTTTATTGCAGATTCCGAATTGGAAGATTCTAAAGACTATTCGCCTCCAGGGCAGGAGTACACAGAAGCTAATCCGGATGATAGACAGATATTTAAAGATGGAAAAGAAATAATTACTAAAGAAGATACTGATAGGTGGGGAACGTGGGTGAGCCCGCTAATCCCAATAAGAGATCCCGCAAACGGGAAAATTATTGCAGTATTTGGAATGGATTTTGATGCGAATCAGTGGAACAATTTTATCACATACGAAGTAATCGAATCAAGCGTATTGATTGTACTGGTACTGATTGTGTTAGTCTTTTTCATGATAATTAAATCGAAAAATAATGTGCTGAAGAACGAAATCGCCGTGCGAAAACTGACAGAGGAAGATATCAATCTTAAAAATCAGCAATTAGAAAAAATCAACGCACAAAAAGACAAATTCTTCTCAATCATTGCACACGACTTGCGAAGCCCTTTCAATTCGTTTCTTGGTTTTACTGAAATACTGGTTGAAGAACTGAATGTTATGACGATTGATCAACTTCAGAAAATTGCACATAGTTTACATCGTTCTGCAAATAATCTATATGGTTTACTTACAAATTTACTTGAATGGTCAAAGATACAAGGAGGGTCAACTCAGTTCAATCAGGAGACAATCCGGTTAGCAGAAATTTTTGGAAACACTCTTGATCTATTTAAAGAAACTGCCAGACAAAAAGAAATCGAACTTCAAACACAAATTCCGGAAAATATTTCTATCTTGGCTGACCGTCCTATGCTTGAAACAATATTCAGGAATCTTGTATCCAACGCTCTCAAGTTTACTATGCATGGTGGAAAAATTATTATAACGGCAAAAGAACGGGATGCCTTCAACAAAGAACTCCCCGCAATGACAATGGATAATGCCGTTGAAATTTCCGTTAAGGATACAGGAATTGGTATGAGCAAAGAAACACTCGAAAATCTTTTCATTTTAGAAAAGCAAACCAACAGAAAAGGAACAGATGACGAACCAAGCACCGGACTTGGCTTACTGCTTTGCAAAGATTTCATTGAAAAAAACAGAGGAAAAATTTGGGTGGAGAGTGAAGAAGGTAAAGGAAGCACCATCAACTTCACCTTAAAAGCAGGAAATATGCAATAAAAATTTTTCTCTTTACGAAGGTCAGGATAGAGTGAAAATAAGAAAATTACCCCGTCGTTAGAGACTGTGTTAGAATTCCTTAATTACCCCGTCGTTAGAGACTGTGTTAGAATTCCTTAATTACCCCGTCGTTTAGAGACTGTGTTAGAATTTCTTAATTACCCCGTCGTTTAGAGACTGTGTTAGAATTTCTTAATTACCCCATCGTTTAGAGACTGTGTTAGAATTCCTTAATTACCCCGTCGTTTACGACGGGGTAGCTACAACGCCCTGCAATTGGGCTTTAGCCCAAACATATTATTTGAAAATCCGGGTTTTCACACAATCTCTCCAGTCGAAGATCCCGCATTTATCGGGACGTAGTAAACAAACAAATTCACGTTACAACGCTGGAGCATCGTAACGAGAAGAAATTCACGTTACAACGCTGGAGCATCATAACGAGAAGAAATTCCTTAATTACCCCGTCGTTTAGAGACTGTGTTAGAATTCCTTAATTACCCCGTCGTTTAGAGACTGTGTTAGAATTCCTTAATTACCCCATCGTTTAGAGACTGTGTTAGAATTCCTTAATTACCCCATCGTTTAGAGACTGTGTTAGAATTCCTTAATTACCCCGTCGTTTACGACGGGGTAGCTACAACGCTCTGCAATTGGGCTTTAGCCCAAACATATTATTTGAAAATCCGGGTTTTCGCACAATCTCTCCGGTCGAAGATCCCGCATTTATCGGGACGTAGTAACCAAACGAAACAATTTCATTCCTTTAATGCTTTCGAGATTTTTTCCAGTAGCATTTCTTTCTTAAACGGTTTTGATATATAATCCGTACATCCCCCTGCCCGGAATTCTTCTTCATCTCCTGCCATTGCAAATGCAGTAAGTGCAATTACAGGAATATCTTTATAATATGGAATTTTTCTTATTTCAGATAAGACTTCTAACCCTGAAATGCCTTTCTTAAGGTTTATATCCAATAATATCAATGCGTATTCATTATTTTTTGTTTTCTCAATTCCT
>DATCHW010000025.1:0-1101 GCA_036508135.1 Ignavibacteria bacterium | reverse complement strand
CGACCCTGGCTTTTATAGGTCATTACGAGAAAATGTAATACCTATTTTAAAAACCTATCCGTTTATAAAAATATGGCATGCTGGCTGTTCAACGGGCGAAGAAGCATATTCAATGGCCATTATTATGCAGGAAGAAGGCTTATATGACAGAACTACAATTTATGCGACTGATTTCAACCAGCAGGCTTTGAATCAGGCAAAAGAAGGAATTTTTTCTAATGCAATGATAAAGGAATATACTGTCAATTATCAAATGTCGGGAGGAATAGAATCTTTTTCGAATTATTATATGTCCAATTATGATAACGTTATTATGAATCAATCCTTGAAAAAAAACATTGTATGGGCGAATCATAATTTAGTTACAGACAGCGTATTTGCAGAAGTTCACATGGTATTATGCAGAAATGTGCTTATTTATTTTGATAGAAATTTACAAAATAAGGTGCAAAAGATTTTTTATAACAGCCTGATTAATGGTGGCGTTTTATGTTTGGGTTCAAAAGAAAGCTTACAGTTTACCGATTTGCACGATAAATATACTGAGCTGGATAAAAAACAACGAATATTTAAAAAGAAATATTAAAAAATGTATTACGAAGCAATTGTAATAGGGACTTCTTCTGGAGGAATGAATGCTTTGAAATTTTTATTCTCAGCCTTGCCTGTAGATTTCAATATACCAATTATTATTGTGCAACACATAAGTCCACGTTCCGATAACCAATGGATAAAACTTTTAAATAATAACAGCAAACTCTATTTAAAAGAAGCAGATGAAAAAGAAAAAATCGAACGTGGAAAAGTTTACATCGCTCCGCCTAATTATCATTTGATGATTGAGAGAAATAAAACTTTTTCTCTAACAATAGATGAGCGTGTAAATTATGCAAGACCATCACTTGATGTATTGTTTGAAGCAGCAGCCGAAGTCTATAAAAACAAATTGATTGGAATAATACTGACTGGCTCAAATAATGACGGAACAAATGGAATAAAAAGAATACAGAAATGTGGTGGCTTAACGATTGTGCAAGATCCAGAAACAGCTGAATCTGCTTATATGCCCAAATCGGCTATAGCCGCTATTCAGCCAGATTA
>DATCHW010000024.1:0-136334 GCA_036508135.1 Ignavibacteria bacterium | reverse complement strand
TATATACCCATGGTGTATAATTATTAGAAAATACTTTGTATTTGTCGAATAAGAATTCAGGTTTAATTTGAACGTGGTAATTGTCATCTTTTTGTTTCATATATTTATTTGTTTAGGTTTATTATAATAGTTAAATGGAATCTCCGAGCTAAATGTAACATACCCCAGCTCAGGGCTGTAGCTGTGAATGTAAAAATCGTTTAGAACTAAAATGGACTTGCAGGATTTATGTTCAGGCTTGCAATAATTTGTAACTTCGACCATTCGTAATTTCACCAACTCTCTGAACGCTCGTCTTATAATATTTCTGCATATACCTGTTTCTCTATATAACTGGTTTACGTTAAAGTCCTGACTGATGGCTATACGATAGTGTGGAGGGCACTCCATCCAGTCCATAAACTTAACCTTCGATTTCAAAATCAGGTACAAATAGAACGAGAAATAGCACTTAAACGGGATTTCATAAAGTACCGGAGAATACTCTACCTGATATTTATCATAAATGGCTTTCAGCTTCGGACTATTAAAATGGCTTAAACTCTTTTTTTTAAATCGTTTTTGTTTCCTTCGAAGCTCCCGTGAGAGAGCTTCTTCCAGTATTTCTTTCTGTTCTAAATTTAAAGGTACGTGAATCATACTATACTCAACTTCCTTCTTTATCGAGTTTTGCTTTTACCATATAATAGATACTATACAGCTTACTATAAAACTCATGTTTTGCAAAATAAGGTTTATAGTTATCAAGCACCTTTTTAAGATCTTTAGCGAAGCATTCTCCAATGTAATGGATTTCCTCATCGGTCAAATCTGTCAAATCAACAGAGTCAATCTGTTCTTCTTTTGGTTTAGTCATACTTAAAAGTGTTTAAATTAATATTAATAATTATTATTAATACTAAATACTATTTGACAAAAGTGTTTACAACTGAAAAATAGTATTCAGGATTTATATACTATTAAATGAGATTTGAAAGATTTGATTCCAAATACCAGAAAGTGGTTAATGGATATTGGAAATATTTTAGAAATAAAAATTTTATCGATTTATAAGAAAGATGTAATATTCAATTATTACTATTTTCGGTAAAATAACGAATTGAAAATATATTCTATGATTTTTATATTAATTTGAAATAGTTCATAATTCTCCTAGAAATACTCGGATTTATATTTTTAGAAGCTTCCTTAATCAGAGGTAATAATTCTTTTTCATAATTACAATCTAATGTTATGACATATTCCCAATCATTAATTGCTTGTTGAAATAATTCCATATTGTTGGTTGCAAAACCTCTATAATAGTAACCAGATATATTTTGAGGTGAAAGTTCAATTGCTTTATTAAAATCCTGAATGGCTATTTTAGGTCTAGATTTATTAAGATTTGCTATACCTCTATTTATATATGCATCAGCATAATTATCAAATTTATCAATAACTGTCGATAATATTTTAATTGCATCATCATATGATTTATTTTGAATAAGAACAGCTCCCCAATCAAGAAACAGTTCTTTATCATATGGATAGAATTTAAATATAATTGCAAGACATTTTTTTGCTTCTGCAATATTTTCCAATTGAATATTTATTATTAATAGTAAGAATAATGTAGACTTATGAATACTATTACGAGATAAACCCTTTTGACAAAAATCTTTGGCTTTTTCCAAATCATTTAACTTATAATACAAATCTGCTATAAAATAATAAAAATCTTCGATTAAATAACTTAATTCAATATCCTCAAATTTAAATTCAAGAGCTTTTTCAATGTTATTTTTTGTATTCAACTCATCACCTAAGTCGATATATATTTTAGCTCTTCCAATGTATGCAGCAACAGAATTTATATCAATATTTATAGATTTATTATAGTCCTCTAATGCTTCCTTGTAATTTTTTTGACTCCGCTTGATTTCGGCACGTGCCGAATAACCTACTTCTTTCTCCGGATAAAAGCCTATATAATAATTTATCAAATTCAAGGCTTCATCATATTTTTCAAATATTGTTAACAATCTTACCTTTTCATACAACATATCCAAATATCGTTTTCTATCTAAGTATATTTCGTTTTGAGATTCAACTATATAAATTGCTTTGTTGATAAATTCTAAAGCTTTAATTATATATTTTTCTTTATAAGTATTCGAATTTGTATACCAATAATATGTATTGTATAAACTATAATATATGAAAGAATTTTCAGGATAATATGACAATCCATCATAAAGAATTCGAACAGCTTTATATATTTTCCCCTTTTTATAATAAGCATCTGCTAAATTAATGTAATAATCCCAGCCTTTAAGATTAACTCCTTTAATTGATTTTAATATTTTAATGGCTTCATTGTGTTTTCCTAAATTATTATATATTGCCCCTAATACTAAATAAAATTCAGAATCATAAGAATTATCCGAAGTATAGAGTTTTGTAATATTTAATGCATTAGAATATTCTTCGAGTTTATAATACATATTTATTCTACACCAATCAAAATAATCTCTTTCTTCATTAAATGTTTTACTTCCTTGTTCAGAAAACTCTAAGGCTTTTTTGAAATCTTGATTCAGATAATAAACAGTAATTTTGAGAGATAAGAAATAGGGTATATATATATTTAATTCTAAACATAAATTAACATACTCTATTGCGGTTTCGAAGTTTTCATTTTTTAATGATTTAAAATAATTATATAAATATTCATTTATTTTATAACTATTCTTTTGTTGTCTATAATCTTCTTTTGAATTTATAATTAATTCTTGAATATCTTTAAAAGGTATAGCAAAATTAAGGTTTTGTCCTCTATTATCTGTCAAAGTTGATATACCGATCAATTCCCCATTTAAATTAAAAATTGCTCCTCCGCTGCTTCCAGGAGAAATATTAGCAGTAAATAATAATAAATTCTTCCTCAATTTTCCTATTTTTAAAAAATCACTCTTTACGGTCTTATTAATACCGCTTATAATTCCATCTGTTATTATCTTTCCGTAATCTTCTTGGAAACTAATAGTTAAAATTCTATCTGCTATTTTAATATTTTCAAGAATCATAATCCTTACTTCCGAAAAGTTTTTAAGAACATTATTATTTACACTTAATATTAAAATATCTTTTTCAGGGTCAATTGCCACTATACCCGTATGCTCAATAAACTGATCATTATCATCAAAGAGTTTAAAATTATCCGATTCGAGTATATTATGATAATTTGTAACTATTGCTTTTTCATTTTTTAATGCAACAGCACTTCCATGACATATTTCTTCCCCATTCGAATCATAAGCAATAATCTTCAGAATGCAATCTTTATATTTTTCAAATATTTGTTGTTCAGTTAATTTCATTTATCAAGACTTTATAAATATATTAATTAAATTTCCATAATACATATTTAATTTTAGCTAATATAATATTTATCAAAATATCTCTGCCTAAAAACTCATTTACTGTTTTATCAGTTTGAATATTTAATTAAAAACTATCTTCCAACTCGGTAAATATATCTTTTTTACCAAAAACTTTACTAATAACTTTATCAATTATATCACTGTTTTGTGGAATTACGTCTTCTGTCTTACCATCTTTGCTGGTTCGCTTTTTTGATTTATAAGCTATTTTACCAAGATTTTTACGTTCATCACCCTTTTCGTCACCAATACGTTTTATCAATTTAGAATACATGTCTTTCTTGAAAGTATCATCTATGATTTTATACTCAATCAATCTTTCAAATAAATATACTAACAATGGATTGGTCAGATTGCAACGAATTCTTTCTTCAGTAAATTCCCGGTTACTTTTGCACCCTTTCCAGAAAAAATGCTGATTACTAATTGATTCAACATCATCAATATTATAATTATAGAAATAATTTCTATTAATCAGTTCCTTTATTAAAGAGTAAGGTTTTCCTTCTAAGTAAATCCAAGGTATATAGTTACCAGGAATCTTTTTGTTATTATTTCTCAAATTTTCGATTTCTAAAAATTTTAAATGTTTTTCTATTCTGTTCATATAATCTCTTATTTTAGAAACATGATCCGTGGATAATAATTTTATACCTGGCTTTTCTAAAAATTCAGAATATTTTTTCTTAACTTCAGTTAAATATCTCCGTTTTTCATCAGGGGTATTTAAAGATATCAAATATTTAATGACCTCATTAAAATCTTTTTCGGTTGGAATATTCTGATTATTCATTTTATAAATTTTAAATTTTATTTAACGATTATCACTCTTAATAAACCTTTCATCCATTCCTATTAGATATTCAAAGTGGATATAGTGGATATCCACCTGGGTTATCGGAGCATGAAATAATATATATTATTTTTGTTATAAGCAAAACTAAATAAGAATAATGATAAAAATAATCCTAATACTTTTAATTAACATTTTTTTTCAAAACTTTAAAAAGGAGACATAATGTTATACCCTGACGATGATGATAGAGAAGCGACCTGGGACGAAAAGGTTGATGACTACTTGGAAGAACTCGAAGATTTAGATTGGGATTGGGATGCATGGGATCCAAGTGATTAATTTATTTACAACAGGCAGCATACAATAAATATGCTGCCTGATTTTAAACAATTTTCAAAAATTAGAATTATAAGAAAATGAATAATACAATAATTAGAAATTTCAATTTACTCGAAGAAATCAAGTATGCAGTATTACGTGAATATTACAAAGATGACTTTGATATGAATCGTATTGACCTTCTTTCCGATTATTATGATTACGTTCGTACGTGCGACACTGAGAATGTTATGACACTTGAACAGTGGTCCTCAGAAAATAATAATACAAAGATTGCTGCGTAGTCAACAAAATCGAGAGTTTTTTCATTAACCTCTTCATCCCCAAATTCTGACTAAAGCAAACAGGCTCCCTAACGGCCTGTTTGCAGGTCGGTATTCAGAACATATAATTTTTTCAATCGCCGGTAGAGCGATTAATCTCTACTCCTTCAGCGTCCGGGTTAAGGACGCATTTAAAAAACCATTTAAATTTAAAAAAATGGAAAAAGAAAAAAAGTCAGCTAACACTATAATTAGCTCCCAGGATGAATTTCTGGGATTTGTAAATTCTCTTTCCTCCGTGAATTCAAATAAAGGCAGGGCAAAAGTAAAAGCTACAGTGATGGATATTCCATCATTGGATCTTTCGAGGTTAAGAGACCTCGAGGAGGCAATTTACTTATCCGGAGCCAACATTGAATTTAATTTAAAAGGCGATGTTGGTGTATTTACCGCATCACTTTTAAGCCGTAGATTTAAGAGAACAGGATTTACAGGCAGGAACATAAATCTTGCAATTTCCGCCTCTGTAAGTAAAGACGATAAGGAAAAACTCATTGATCATATAGGTCAGTGTGTTAAATCCGAATCTGTTGATGCAATTAAATCTCTGGTGGCAAAAGGTGCAACCATCTCTATGGATGATGCGAAGGGACTCGGTCTCATCGACCAAATCATCGACCTTTCAAAACGCAGAGGATCCAAGACTACTACAGCAGCAGTAGCCTCAGATGACACATCCGTCTCTGAGAACAAAACAGCTACTTCGTAGCACAAGGAGGCGTGAGGGGGAAGGTTTATACCTTCCCCACTTTTTACTATGAATGTAAACTGTAAAATATCGCCAAGATTGATAATGAATATCTCTTCACTTTATATTGATTCGGTCCGTGTTTTTATGGAATATATAGACAATTCAATAGATGCTGCTGAGAATGAAAATTCTTTGATGGTAAATCTAACAGGTGAAGATATTCAGTATAAAAATAAAGTTGAGATAAAAATAAGCATCTCAGGAAAATATTATAATACTGGAAAAATTAAAATCAGTGATAATGCTGCCGGTATTAAAGAATTAAGAAATGTAGTTGAGAAAATTGGTAATTCGGAAAAGAAATCACAAGCTTGGTTAAACGGTCAATTCGGTTACGGTATATACAGTTTTTTAGCTATATGCGATACTTTAGAAATATTGACGAAGCATTCTGATAATATATATTCTGAATACATAAAAATTACCAGGAGTGATTTTATGATTGATGACCTGAACGATTTAAGATTTGAAATTGAAACTGAACATCCACATACTCCTGCTTCAGGAACAGAAATAACATTATCAGGTTTTTCAAAAGACAGCTGGTCTGAAATAAATGTTGATCTTCTTAAATCAGAAATTGAAAGTCACTTTGAATTATTGCTCCAAGACCCGAACATTGAAATTGAAATCATTAATTCAGATGAGAAATCAATTATATGTTTCCCCTATGATTATAATCAACACCAAGGTGAAATATTTGATAAAACAATTTCGATACCGGTAAAAGGAAATAAATTTGACGATTTATTAGGTAAGAATGATATACGAATATTTTTAAAAATTACTCCGAAATTAGCTGTTGAAAGACCACCTGTATTAGTATCCAAAAATCGTCGAGTAATGGAACTATGGCAATTAAAATTCAATTCTTTCAGGTCTCACAAGAGAAAAGAACTGTGGAATACACCGAATATAACTGGATTCATTGATACTAAAAATCTGCTAAATCCAACGTTGGCCCGGAATGACTTTAAAAATGACAAGAATTATAAACTTGTAAAAAAAGCAATATTAGATACTGAAGATGAAGTCTTGACAAAATTTAGACAAGCAGTGGCAGCTAATATAACAAGTGATTTTTCTGAAATTGAATCGAGTTTTAACTCAAATTTAGATAGTCTTATCGATGTAAGTTCCGAAGACAAACGTAAATTTCAAACTGGGGACATAGTCAAATTATCAGATACTGGTGAATTGTTGAATGTTTTAGTCCCTCACGGAACTGGTACAACGGAATCTAAATTTTTAAAAGACAATATAAATACAAATGTTGGTAAAGGAAGCAAGAAGAAAAAGGTACCCGAGGAAAGCGAAGTAATAAAAATGGAGAAAAGCCGTGAGTTTGTGGCTATACCAAATAGTGATGAAAATAAATTGATACTAAAAATTGATGACTCCATAGATCCAATAAAAGACAGTACAGGTAAGGAGAAACGCTCAGAATTATTCGGTAATACTGTACACATTTACAAGAAACACCCTGATTTTATAAAAAGAATATCAACAACCGGAATTGGTGTTGAATTAGTCACTTCAGAGTTAATTACATATTTAACAAGTGAAATGCTGATTCATTATACTAACTATAATTTCCAGCAAAAAGAAAAATCAGAAAGAAAAGAAGTATTAATATTCTTCACTGAATGGTTGTACAAACTTGAAGATTCACTTAAAAATTTAATTGGTAAACCTTTAAGTAAATAATTATGAGCATATACATACTTCTAATATTTATTGAAACATGTAATAATTATTTTAGAATAATTTAAAGCCGGTGAAACCGTGCAGAAAGGTCAAAAAATGAAATCAGAAATATTTTTTAATTCACAATATTTACTAACTTTAAAAAAGGGGGAATATGTCTTATACATATTGTAATCCAGATGATGATGACAGAGAATGGACCGACGATGAGATAACAGATGCTTATTTAGAGGAACTCGAAGACTTAGGCTGGGATTGGGATGCATGGGACCCGAGTAATTAGTTCATCTTCAAGGCGGTGTACCTATTATACACCGCCTATTTAAATAATTTTAATAATTTCAAAATACAACAAATGTTTATTAAAAAAATTAACGGAAAGGAAATTAAATTATGAAATTAATAAAAAAACAAGTCGCTATTTATGAATTATTAGTTAAGTCATTCATTAACTTTTACGAATTAAAATGTAACCTGCCGGGTCTTATAACCGGCGAAGATATCGAAGTACGTGAAGATTTATATCCCGAAAGTGTTTCGGCAATATTCGCTACACCTTATGATTATAATATTGTTATGTCTATTCATTTCGATAGTGAATTTGGAGGCTACATTGTTTCGGTCGATATAAATTTTTTAGATGGTCAAACAGAAGTGATATTTACTTCTGATGTATATTCAAGTGATCAACTTAATGATCACCAATTTACCACTGAGGTGGAACAATTATCGGATAAAGATTTCAATAATCTTGTGAGTAAATACCTTCCCATTATTGAATCATTTTTAGATACCTTAGACGGAATTGAAAGAAACAAGCCTTGTGAAATTGAATGTTATTATAACGAGCAAAGAAAGAAAAATAACAGGGGTTGCGATAAAATGTACATCTCAAAAAGTGAATATACACCCGAAAAAGATGCGTGGAAGCAAAGAATAACTCTTTCAAGAGAACAGATGAAAATAAATAAGTATGATTTTTAATTTAATCGGGACTTTGCCACCGAAGTTTACAAGCTTGAAGAAAAGCTGAATAAACTTAACGGCGAAAGAATTTAAAACAATTTAAAAATTAAAACAAAGGAGATTTAAAATGAAATTAAAAGATTTTTTAGGAGAAAAATATGAATGTGATGCTAAGGTTAAGGAATTTCGTAATTTTTATGAATTAAAATGTCATTTGCTTGGTCTTGATACACAACAATTTATTATAGTAAGAAAAGAATTATACCCGAAAGGAATAAATTTAGTAACTGCCATCCAAGATAATAAAAAGTTATTCTTTAAAATCTACCTGAATACAAAACTCAGAAAATACGGCGTAAGTTCAATAATGATGTTAGAAACAGGCGAAATACATGTTAGTTTCCCTCAAGAATCCTATGAAGTGAAAAATGATAATGGCGAGATCATAGGTGGTTTTTATATAGAAAAAGATAAATTAGACAAATTTGTTTTAAAACATCGCCCCATTGTTGAATCGTTTTTTGATAATTTAATAAAATTGAAGAAAAACAAGTTGTGTTCAAACAACTGCTATTATCAAAATAAAAGGGGTAAAAATGGTGAATGCGATAAGATGTATATTTTAGAAAATGAATCCTTACTGTAAAAGAAGGTAAATGAAAAATGTAATCATAAATAACTCAGAGAATAAGGTATAATATAATTGGCAGAAGCAATCTCAAAATATAATCCGAACGAACACCCTCAAACCGAGGGGACACCTCACATTGACGAGTTGAGGCTGCTTTCTGTAAATGGTGTTCGGAAAATTCTCGGGATAAGATATGAAACAGTAGTTCAGTTAATAAATAATGGAGATATTGAAACAGTAGTAATTAATAGGAAGAGAAAAGTTCCAATGCTGATGTTAAGAAAGTTTATCAATCAGTATAGTATAAACTTAAGTAAAAAAAGAAATATTATTAAGAGTTATGATAATTTAGAAATTAAGAATAAAATTCAAAAAATTATTAAAAAACACAGAAAGGAGGTAAATTAATCATGGCTTCGCTTTATAAAAAAAGAGGATTTTATTATATAGATTTTTGGGTTGGTGATAAAAGAAAAACAGAAAATACTAAACTTAAAGCAACCGTAAGGAACTATCGGGCGGCATTTGACATAAAAACAGAAATTGAAAGAGAAGTTGAGCTGAAGAAAAAAGAAATAAAGCAGCGAAGCTATGAAATTTCTGAGACTAAAAATAATAAGGATTTAACAACTCGATTAAACCTGCTTGATTTAATTAATAAATATAAAATAAAATTGTCCTTAAGATCAGAATCCCACCAGCAAATATTCGATTTTGCAATTAAACATTTTATTAATATAGTCCCAGTTGATTTAAAAGTAACAGATATCACCCCCGAACATATTATACTTTTCATCAAGAGTATACAACATAAAGTACAAAACGCTACATTAATAACCTACATGAATTATTTGAAAGGGTTTTTTAATTATTTAGTAGATGAGGAATATTTGACCAAATCCCCTATTCGCAAAAAAGACTCTCCAAAGAGACTTAGAAAAGGAATTATCACTTTTAGTGATAAAATGTTAAATGATATACTCGAAGAATCGATAAAAAAAGATTATGTATTTTACTGCATATTAAAAATGTTATACCTTACCGGAATAAGACCAATAGATATGTTAAATTTAAAACTAAGTGATATCGATTTCAATAATAAAGTTATTAACGTACGAATTTCCAAGACTCAGAAAGAAATTAAATTCCCATTGTATGATGACCTATATTATTTTATAAAGGATGAATTAACTTTTATAAAAGATATGAAACTGGATGATTTGTTGTTCAATGGTTATTCGGTCGCCAGGGTTGGAAGGAAATTCCGAAGGCTGAAAGAAAAGCTTAAAATCACAGATAAATTTATGTTCACATTAAAAACTTATCGAAAATCATTTGCGACTAAATATGCTAAGAAACTTGATATACAAGATGTGGCATATCTTTTAGGACATGATAAAATTGAAACAACTCGAACTTATTATGCTAATGTAATTGTCGATAACGTAAGAACGAAAATGGAAAAGTAAGCTTGTCAAAATCTTGTAAAAAAATGCTGACTACTGCTGAAAAATATAAACTTTTAAAAACCACTCAGCCTGATAAATATATAATTTATCAGGCTTTATATTTTATTTTTTACCGTAAATATTTAATGAATGGCATTCAAGAGGTCAGGAGTTCGACCCTCCTTATCTCCACAATATAAAAGCTGAAAATCATGATGAATATAGGATTTTCAGCTTTTTTTACTTCGAATAGAATACTTACAAATTATTTTATTTTGTACCTATTTTGTCAAAGACTTCTGACAAAATCAAAAACAGGGTTAATCTTCGTTGCGTTCACCATTATTCTCCATCGACAGTGCAATAATAATAAAGTTGCCGAATTGAACTGCAATATTCATTCCCAAACTAATCCATTCGGATTAGTTCCCTTTTCATCCCTCGGCACTATTACTTAATTAATTTAAATTCATTATATTTAACAAATTTATATGTAAAATATCGTTATATATAAAGCGAAATTAAATGTTTAGCAAATTAATTTAACACGAATAATAAAATTTTACTGAGTAATGGTAAAATCAAAGGTTTATGCTGTTAAAGTCAACTATGACGAAAAAGGAACCTTAGAAGATGGAAATATTAAATCCGGTGATTCACAAGTCACTGACTTTAAACAGCAGGTAAAAGAAATTAATAAATAATTTTTTAGATTTTATTTTCAATAATGAAAAATTTCAGAAAGATATTAAAATATTTTATATGGTTTATTGGTGTTATCATTGTTCTTCTCATATCATTATACTTCTTTATACAGACAGAAACATTTAACAGATGGGCTTTAAATTTTGCATTAAATAAATTAAATAATTCGGAAAGCTGGCTTAAAAAAGAAAATACTGTTACTGTAGAATCCATTAATGGAAATATATTAAAAGGTTTAAGAGTTAATAACATATTAATTACCGTTAAAAAAGATACACTTGTAAGTATCAACTATATTGACCTAAAGTATGATATATGGGGACTATTAAAACAAAATATCAATCTTGATTATATAGTGCTTAATTCTCCCAAGGTGAATCTTACAAAAATTAAAGGCGGCGCAGATTCATTAGTTTGGAATTTTACAAATTTATTTACACCATCTGCTGATACAACTCCTTCACAATTCAACTGGGATATCTTGATAAATAACCTAAGGGTTGAAAATGGTAAATTTAAAATTTTGGGCAATATTCCTTCTAAGCCTTTATGGGCAGTTCAATGGGAAAGACAAAATGAATTTAATTTCAATGACCTTGATATTTTTGATTTTCAACTTGATATGACGGGAGAATACTCTAAAAAATTCAAGAAAATTAATCTACGAAATTTATCCTTCAATTCTAATACAGATATTACTTTAAAAAAACTTTCCTTTGAGGCGAATATAAACATTCAGGATACATTAACTGAAATCTCGAATCTTGAATTGCTTACAGACAGGTCTGATATTAAATTGAGCAGATTATCTGTCAATGCCCTTAATCCTCTGGACAGCAATGCTTTTAGTAATTTAGGGAATAAAAATGTATCATTAGTTCTGAATGTTAAAAAATTTAATTTTGCTGATTTAAAATATTTTATTCCTTCAGTAGATATGCTGGATAGTGTGGTATCGCTATCTATTGATGCAAGCGGGGTATACAAAAATCTGAATATAAACGACCTTATTTTAACTTTACCCAATTCCAATATAAATTTGAAAGGGAATGTTCAGAATCTCAGTAATATAGACAGTCTCTATTTTGATGTAACCACTTCCGATAAAATCGATCCTGCAGATATTAAAACAATTTTAAAAATTAAATCTATTCCCGATTATAGAAAGCTCGGTGTTGTTCTGGCAGATATTAGTTATCGAGGAAGTATAAATGACTTTTACAGTAACTTCAATATCCGCTCATCAGGCGGGGACGTTCAGGGACAGGTTCATCTGAATATTGAAGATAAGCGTTACAGCGGGAATGTAATCACAGATAATCTGAATTTAGCTCTGATTCTGAATGATAATAAATTAAAAAGTAATATAAATCTTGTAGCAAAATTTGAGGGTTCAGGATTCAGTCCCAATACTATGTCAACCGGCGTAAGATACACTTTAGGAAGATCCAGTGCAGCCGGATATAATATCGCAAGTTCAAATGGAACTGTAAATATTTATAGAAATAATATTAGCCTGAATATTAAGGCAAACTCTTCCGCAGGAAATGCTGCCGTCTCAGGAAAGATAAATATATCGAATATGAAAAATCCCGTTTATTCAGTCAAAGGCACTATGAATAATGTGGATATATCGCGTATATCAAAAAATATTAAAGACAAAAGTAATCTGAATGCAGCCTTTGATATTAACGGCAGAGGAAGTAATATGAATAATCTTGCAGGTAGATTTAATATTGATATCGGAAATTCGTTTTATTCTCAGTATCAAATACCAAAGACAAATATAATGGCAAGACTTAGTATGGCTGCAGATAGCACTTCTCTGCAGATAACAAATAAGGCGATGGATGTTAAGGCGAACGGAACATTCAGTTTATCTGCCCTCATAGATGCCGTATTATATAATATATCAATGGTAAGCAATATTGCTGAGAAGAAATTATATCCTGATACAAGCATTAGTTATACCGATTTTTCCCGGTACAATCACACAGGGAATTTAAATTTTAATTATGAATTTGTCACAAAGGATTCCGCAGAATTAAGAAAGTTATCTGCGCCTTTTGGAATTATTTTCAATGGTAATCTGAATGGCAAAATTACAAATTCTTCTGAAGGATTTAATTCAAAATCTGTAATAAACATTAAAAACTTCAGATATCAGGATACATCGATAGTATTAAACAATTTTAAAAGTTACATTGTATTAAAAAACGATTATATGAAGTTAAATGATGAAAATCCTTTATCTTCTCTTATAATAAATATGGATGTGAACGCTGATAAAATATGGGTTAATTCGAATAAACTCGATTCACTTAAAATGGGGCTCAACATTTCAGAAGCTATTGCAAATATTAAAGTCAGCGGAAAAATGGATTCTGTTAAATATGCAAGGTTGAATAGTGACATTGACCTGAGAGGAAATAATATCATATTGAACGTTGATAGTTTATATGCGAAATATAACGATTATAATATAGAAAATAATAATATATGGACTATAAACTATATCCCAAATCAGGAATTATATATTAATCAGCTTGGTTTGAAATCGGGCAAAATGGTTTTAAATATTGATGGTTTATATTCACTGAATGGGGTAAGTAATATAAATATAAAAGGAGATAATCTAAATCTTGGAGATATTTATGGAATGTTAAGACCTTTTGATACTACCATAACCGGAGAGAAAATTGTGTATCCTGTGCAAGGAGTGTTTCAGAACTTTTTTATTAACCTGCAGGGAACACCTGAAGATGCGAATGTAAACCTGGATGTAAAAACAAACCTTTTGAAGTATGATACTGTTAGTATAGGAACTATTGTAGCAAACGTAAAATATAAAGACCGGATTCTCTCACCGGATATTGTCATTACAAATAATGGGAATAAAGGTAATCTGAAAATAACAGGTAATATCCCGCTTGGAAATCTCATTATAAAAAAAGATACCACAGCAGCTATTGCAGATAAGCCTTCAGATTTACATTTAGCCGCAAACAATTTTCAGATACAATATTTTTCAAAACTATTTCCCGGGGTGGGTGACCTGCAAGGAGTCCTTAGCGGTGCTCTGAATGCTACCGGAACTTATCAAAATCCGGATTTAAAGGGTGACCTTTCTATGGTGCAGGGTAAGTACTTTTTGGATCTTACGGGTATGTATTATGATTTTAAATTTAAAATCAGTACGGAAAATTCAAAACTTATAATAGATTATATCAGTATGTTTAATCCTGATGATGATACCCGGCATATAGACTTCTCTGGAAATATAGATTTCAAAGGTTATAATCTGAATGAAATAAATCTCACAACTTCCGGAGATATGGTATTACTGGACAAAAGCAACAAAGAAAATAAACTTGGTCTTAAAGGTTATATGCTCGGTGGTATAGGAAATCCTCCTATCACAATTAATGGAAATATGAAAAAGCTTAATATTAAAGGGCAGTTCTTGATTAAGGAAGCAACCATTTCATCTCTGCCAAACAGCGGAAATGGTTATCAAAAGGATGAGGGAAACATGGTTTATATATCAGCTAATGATACTACCTTGACTTCTGATACAAACAGAAAGAAAATATCTTTGATTGAATATGAAAGTATAAATCCTTTTATGAGAAACAGATACATTCTTGTAGATACATCTAAAAGCTTTTCACTAATGAATATGCTGTCGCTTGACCTAAATGTAAAATCGCAAAAAAATTTGTATGTCTCTATAGATTTTAATAATCTAACGCGTGACAGGCTATTCGGAGAGATTACGGCAGACCTTCGTATAAGATCTGACAGTGGACGGCTCAGGACTCGCGGAGAGATAGATATAGTCGGGAATTCATATTACAGATTCTACAGGGACTTTAAAGTAAAAGACAGTAAAATAGTGTTTCGGGGACCAATTAATAAACCGGAGCTCGATATACGGGCTGTGTATGAAAACACAAAATCCACAGAGCAGTTTGGCACGATTACAAATAATCCCATACAGGTAGTCCTGTTAGTGACCGGAGACCCGTCTAATCCTGAAATCTCTCTAAAGCTATATGAAAATGGAACGGAGATGCAGGGCAATGATGCTACTTCTGATGCAATCACGTTTCTTTTATTCGGTAAATATAAAAATGAACTCAGTGCTTCTGAAAGTCAATCAGTAGCTTCAGGTATTGGTTCTACGGTCGGATCACTATATGTTACTTCATTCTTCGGTCAGATCCTCAGAGATATGCTTCCATTTGTAAAAGATGCTGAATTGAATTATACAGAAGGCGGGATACAAAATACAAACGTAAGTGTCTCATCCAATATATTAGATGCTAATGTTACTTTAGGCAGCAGAGTAATAGACAACACTGCTTATCTCGAGTTCAATGTTGAATATATATTAAATAACCTTTTACATCTCAATTTGCCTGAAAATGTATTATTGCATTTAGCAAGAGAACAGCTCAGCAGAAATGTAATATCGAATACGAATGTATATTACAGTACAGGAATGAAGATTATATATAAATTTGGATTTTAAAATGCTTCACCTATGCCAAAGTTGACAGCTAATTTTTTACTAAAAATAGTTTTGAAGTCATTTTGCAACAGCCATTTTTTCCCATCTGCATCAAGAGGGTCATACAATTTAAAGCCGAAATCCACCCTTATAGGACCAATAAATATATTATACCTGAGTCCAACCCCGATAGCAATCGCAATTTGGTCGAATCTGAAATCCTGATGAGTTTCCCAAACGTTTCCATAATCAGCAAATACCACGGCTCCTATATTTTTTGTAAATGTGGATGACCCCGGGAAAAGTTTTTTACGAAATTCAAAGCTTCCATCCAGCCAGAAATTTCCTCCGAACCTTCTCTCATTTACGAAACCATTGGAGTTTGCATACCATCCTCTCAGACTATTGCTACCACCGCTGAAATACCTGAAGATTGGTTGTATCGGTACGACTTTAGGTCCTCCGCCCCTTGTGATATTATCTGCAATTATAAATTTCGTAGCAATCACATTTTCTCCTTCAGTGTTAGAAAGATTAAGATAAAACCTGTTTGATGTGGAAAGTTTTATGAATTTTGAATAGGAAAAGTTATTTTCAAAAGAATTTAATATCCATTGAGGCAGCAGTCCGCCTTCTCCGGCTGTAATAGAATGATAAAATCCACGGGATGGAGCGATAGCATTATTTGTATTATCATGGATAAATGTTATACTCAAAAAAGAGTTGTACAAATTTATCGTTCGCAAGTTACCGAAGTCATATTTTACCTTTAAAAGTTCTTCATTTAAGTCTATGGTTGCTTTATTATAAAATGTATAGTCAGCAATATAATATCTAAAAGATGTAATATTGCCAAGATAATAGTCGGAATAACCATCGAAATTGTAATAACCGAGAGATAATTTATCGTTAAGCGAAGATTGATCATTAACAAAGTAAGGTTGCGTAAGCTGATTTACAAATTCAATCAGGTTAACTTTTAGCGAACTATAAAGTGCGTGAATTTCAGATGTAAATATTCTGCCACCTCCCCATAAATATTTATTAAGATATTGCAAACCGCCGCCTGCATAAAAGTGATTATTAATATTTGTACCCTCAGCATATGGAGTTAGTTCTTGCTTTTTACTAAGCCGGCATTCAATTCTAAGATTTACAGAGGTACCGTTAATTGAAACAGTCCTGATTCTTGCACTTCTTATAATCGGCATCTGTGAAATATTTTTATCTGTATCTAATCTCTTCTTTTTACTATAAACTTCCCCTTCAGCGTAAGTAACCCCTTTTCTTAGAAATTCCGTAGATACATCATAGAAATTGCTATCAATATTAATTTCCGTTTTTCCGAATTTATAGAGGGTATCGGAATTTGCAAAATTGATAGTCAGAAAGACTGATGTATCCTGCTTTCTTAATATATACCCTGAGTCATTTTTTAATGTAGCGCTCATATAACCGTTGTTTTGAAGGAAGTCAAGTATACCGGTTGAATATTTAACCATATAAGCTTTATTATAAAAATTATTTACCTGAATTGTCTTCATTGTATCTATAATACTACGAAGGCTGTCAAGTACATTGTCCAATCCTGTCCGTTTAATCTGTCCAATTCTATATTGATGATTACTTGTAATAATGAAGTTTATTGATACAGTACTGTCGTCGTAATTATAACTTAATTCTTTATCAACATTTGCCTCAAAGTATCCGTTATCAAAATAAAAATTTCTTAAGGATATGATATCATTGGACAAAGCATCAGGGTAATAATATTTTGATTTGGTTATTCCGACGGCATCTTTCAGTTCTGAATCATCGATTGTCTGCATATCTTTATGTATGAAATTAATATTATCGATTTTATAGTTCTGTGAATAAGTATTACAAGTAAATGCAAAAATCAGCAGGAATGAAATAGTCATTAATAAAACTGCCTTAGGATTTTCATTTTTATTCCTTTTTATCATAAATCAATATAATTAGCATTTATAATTTATACAATATTTTGAAAATAGTTATAAAATTTAAAAAAATCCAACATTGAAAAAGAGGTAAAAAGTTTTATCGATAATAATTTAATTTTTTAAAAGATTTTATTTTAATATTTCATTTCCGACAAAGCTCCTGTAAAGAGTGAGCTGGTCTAATATAAAATCATACTCCGTGCTATTATTAGCTATAATCTCCGAAATAATTAATCCAAGTCCCGGACCAATCATAAAACCCTGACCGCACATACCAACAGCAAGAAAATAATTTTCAACTTCTTTTGTAAATCCTACAATCGGAAATCCATCCGGAGTCATAGGATATAGCCCTCTCCAGGTTCTACGGACTTTAATGTTTCTGAGGCGTGGATATAATTCAAGCATTCTCCTGACTACTAAAGGAAGAAAAACTGAAGTGTTATCGCAATCCGTCCCTGCTATCGGAGGTCTCGGAGTGATGCAAAAGACTAATTGTCCTTCTTTATTTTGATAAAAATAGTAATTAGCAGATTCTGCATCCGCACGAATATCTACCAGCATCGGTGAGAAAAAAGGATTTACAGGTTCTGTTATTCCAGCTTCGTGTGAATCAGGTATAACAGGCAATTCAAGTCCTACCATTTTCCCTATCGTATTAGCATCCGCTCCCGCAGCATTAATCAAAAATCTAGAACTATATTCATTTTTATTAGTTTTTATCCTGAAAGATTTGTCATTAAGAATTTTTGTTTCCAGTACAACTTCATTAAAGAAAAATTCTGCTCCATATTTTCTTGCAAGTGAATAATATGCACCTGCTACCTTAATAGGTGAAGCAGACCCATCATCCGGTGAGAATATACCACCTCTTAGTTTATTCATATTGATTCCCGGTACTGTTTCATTTACATCTTGGGCTGAAATCCAATCTATATTAAGGTTGAACTGTTTTTGCTTAACTAATAGATTTTTAAGGGAGTTTTCAATTTCTATATCATAAGCCGGATAAAGATATCCACCTTTAACCCAATCAACATCTTTTCCATATTCCGTCTTCATATTTTTTATCAAATCGAGTGAATATTGACAAATTTTAATCTTTGCAGGATCAGAAAAAGTTGCCCTTATTCCTCCAATGGCAGCCCTGTTTTGTCCTCTTCCTTCGGAAGCAAGCGATTCAACTACACCAACATTTAATCCTTTTTTTGCTAAATAAAAACTTACCGGAAGACCGATACTCCCTGCACCGATGATAAGAACATCAAAAATCTTCATCTAACCTCATTTCCTTTCTCGTTAACCAAAGCGCACATTGGAATTTCAATCGTCAGTGGACGTTTAGTTGAAGGAGCGACTTCAAACCAATCAATTCCAGCCATTTTAAATACTCCGGGTAATAGTACTGAACAAGTTCTTGAACCGCAGGCACCCATTCCTACACGAATCTGCTTCAACTGATTTGCGTCGTGAATATTATTTTCTTCGATAAAATCTACAACTTCTTTAACAGTCACTCTCTCACATCTGCAAACTATACCATTTTCAGGCAAATAATTTAAGATCGCTTTATCAAGCGGTTTTATTTTTTCAGGTTCCTGAACTCTTATACCTGCAATTTTATGGGCATTTTCAAGCAGTACTTTGAAAGAAATTAAATAGGTTTTATATCTTTTGCTATAATTAATTTTTATAACCTCACCTTTCTCAAGATAATTTCCATCAATATCGGTAAGTGATACAAATTCATTTGCAGAAAATGTAGGTTCGAATTCGTGAGGCAATACGACTTCTGCAAACTCTCCGTATAATTTCTTCACTAATGTAACTGCCAGACCCGGGCACACAGCTATACATTGCCCGCATTTAGTACATTTCCCGTCAAATACAGGTAAGTCCATTATATTACCAAGATTGTCATTCAATTTTATTGTATCGAATGGACACACAGACACACAGGGATTGCAAGGAATCTCCTGGTTGCAATAAAATAGCGGCATATATTCATTGGAAATTTCTTTTTTCTCTATTTGAAATACTTCTCCCGGTTTTGATTTCAGTATCTCCGCTTTTTCATAGAAACTTCCATTGATTTCAACTTTATAACCAAGCAGTTTTGCGAGTTGTAAACCTGCTACCCTGCCACCGAACATTGCAGAGGATGCTTCCGCAATTTCGTCTGCATCGCCGGTTTTGACTGCTTTAAAACCGTATTGGACTGCAGTATTATAAAATTCGTCTATTGAAGATAATCCTACAGCCATAAGGAGAGTATCAACTTCAAATGTTTTAGCCGTTTCAAGAACCGGATTAAAATCTTCATCGACCTGAGCAATTGTAATTCTTTCAACTTTTCCATCTCCTTCAGCAGTTAGAATAGTATATCCTAGATATATCGGTACACCCATTCTTTTTATTTTATCAGCATGAACTTTGTAGCCTGTTACTTCATTTAGGATGTCAGCAATACCTACTGCAGTTATTCCAGCCTGTAAAGCATGGTATGCGGCAATAAGTCCCACATTTCCGCTTCCGATAATAAATACTCTGTCAGATGATTTGATTAAATCCCTGTTTACCAGAGTCTGAAATGCTCCGGCACCAAATACTCCGGGAAGATCGTTACCCGGAAAAATTAAATTCCTTTCTCTAGCTCCTGAAGAAATGACCAAGCCCTCAAAATCAACAATTGCATAATTTTCAAAGTTTATAAATATTCCAACCTTTTTGTCTTTATAAAGTGCAGCAACCATAGAGTTAGTGAATACTTGCACATTAGGATAGCTTCGAAGTTCTTTTTCAAGGATTTCCGCAATTTCAATCCCTCTTTTTCCTGCATAGCAATCTTCAATGGAACCAAAGAATTTGTGAGTTTGTAAAAGCAACTTCCCTCCGAGTTTATCCTTATCATCCACAAGTATTATTTTTGAACCTAGTTTCGCTAATTCGATTGCTGCTGTCAGACCCGAAGGTCCACCCCCTATTACCAGTATATCGCAATTCAGATTTTGCAGATTAAAATCTGTGAATTCCCTGTTATCTATTGGTAAATCCGGAAAGTGTATTAACTTCTTTACATCCATTCCTTCTTTCAGTGCAGTAATACAGGATTTTACGGGTTTCCCGTCAATTATTAGAGTGCAATGTGAACACTGACCATTTGCACAGAAAATACCCTGAGGAGCATCTTGTATTTTGTGTATCGAAAATTCTTTTACACCATTTGCAATAAGTGCTGATGACACAGGTTCATTTTCAAAGCCGGTAATTTCTTCCCCGTTAAATTTAAATTTTACTGTTTTTGATTGATTATTTATCTTAAGAATAGGGTGATGAGTGATTCTTTGCATTTGTTTCCTTCGAATTTGATAATATTTTCATTGAATTTAGATTCAAAATAATTTGTTTTCATTGAAAGATACGGGTTATAAATGTGGTATTAAATGTAAAAATATTAATTTTGATTATTTATAAATTACTATCCTATTTTCAATAAGGATATATTAAAAATTGGTTTTTAATTTAACATAATATTTTTTATATTTAGTGTTATAGAAAATTTTTGAGTAAACTAAATAATTTTATTAAAAATGTTTGCAATTGTTAATATAAAAGGTGTACAATACAAAATAGCGGAATCTAACAAGTTATTTGTACCGAAGCTAAAAGAAGATATAGGTTCGAAAGTTACTTTTGATAATGTATTAATGTATTCTGCCGATGGCAGCACTTTTGAAATCGGTGCACCGAAATTGAGTATAAAAATCGAGGCGACAGTTCTTTCTCACGTAAAAGATGAAAAAGTCATCGTATTCAAGAAGAAGAAAAGAAAAGGTTACAGAGTGAGAAATGGTCACAAACAGCAATATACAGAGATTCAGATTGATAAAATCAATTAATAGAGTTTTAAAAGAAAATAATTTTAAGGAGAATTATTAATGGCACATAAAAAAGGATTAGGAAGTTCAAAAAACGGACGCGATTCACAATCACAGAGACTTGGAGTTAAAAAATTTGGCGGAGAAGTTGTTACAGCTGGTAGCATCATTATCAGACAAAAAGGTACAAAATTTTTACCGGGTAATAATGTTGGATTAGGCAAAGATTATACTATATTTTCATTGATAGACGGTGTTGTAAAATTCAGCGATAAAAACAACAAGAAAAAGGTCAACGTATTACCTAATGCTTAATTTTGTTTTAAAAACTTTTTTATAAAATAAAGTTAATCAAAATGAAAATTTCAATCGTAGGTGCAGGAAATGTGGGAGCAACCACAGCTCAGATAATTGTCGACAGGTATCTCGCAAATGATGTAATACTTCTCGATGTTGTAGAAGGCGTACCTCAGGGTAAAGCTCTTGATATTTATCAATCGGCAGCAATTCAATATTCCGATACAAAAATATATGGTTTTAATACTTATGAGCCCACCGCAAATTCCGACATCGTTGTTATCACTGCCGGTGTTCCAAGAAAATCCGGAATGTCCAGAGATGATCTGATTGCCATTAATTCAGACGTTGTTAGCAATGCTACAAAAGAAATTGTTAAGTATTCTCCTAACAGCATAATCATCGTAGTAAGCAATCCGCTCGATGTTATGACGTACGTATCATTTGTAGCAAGTCATTTTCCCAGGAATAAAGTAATCGGAATGTCCGGCGTGCTTGATACTGCAAGGTTTAAAACATTTATTTGTATGGAACTCAATGTATCCATAGAAAATATAAGTGCATTAGTATTAGGCGGTCATGGCGATTCAATGGTACCTCTCGTAAGATATTCGACAGTATCAGGTATTCCATTAGCTGATTTGCTTCCTAAGGATAGACTTGAATCATTGATTGAAAGAACGAGAAACGGTGGTGCCGAGATAGTAAAATATCTCAAAACCGGAAGTGCTTTTTATGCTCCAGCGGCATCTGTAGTGCAAATGATTGACGCTATTGTGAATAACAGACACAGGATTATGTCCTGCTGCGTTTATTTGCAAGGAGAATATGGTCACAGCGATGTTTGCTTGGGTGTACCGGTTAAAATTGGACGCAACGGAATGGAAGAGATAGTACCAATAAGACTTACAAAGGAAGAAACTGATGCTTTCGATAAATCAGCAGAGGATGTCAAAAATCTTCTTAAAAATCTCGATAAAAAAAAATAAAAAATATTATATAATTATTAATGAAAAGGGAAACCCGTAAGAGTTTCCCTTTTTTCAATCGATAAATTTTCCGGATGTAATTATTTCTTATACATAGTTAAAATAAGTTCAGACCCTGATTTATCTGTTTTAAATTCGAATTTATCCACCAAAGACCTGATGATAAAAATTCCCCTTCCCGATTCTTTGAAAAGATTCTCATTAGAAGTTGGATCAGGTATTTTTTTTGGATCAAATCCTTCACCCTCATCTTTTATTTTCACTGTTATCTCTTTATCATCATACTGTAAATTCAAATAAACTTGTTTTCCAGGATTATTCTTATTCCCGTGAACAACAGCATTTATCACCGCTTCAGTAACTGCAATCAATAAATTAACGAATTTTTCTTCACCTAACAGGAATTCTTTGTTAATTTTGTGAAGAATATCTTCAACGATTGATATCTCGGATCTTTGCTTAATATTTAAATTATATTCTTTCAATTTAATTTGTTTTTAGTTACCAATACCAGAGAACATAAATAAATAAATTGTCAGAGTTATTACTGAATGAACTAAGATTAGAGGATGTTATATCCCTGCTTGCGACTATATTTATACTTGAATATTTATCTAAATATAATGCCAGTCTTGCATAAGGTCCGTAACTTTTAATAGTTCTTTTCAGATTCTTTTCACCGTTATTAAATTCATACTGTTTTTGAATAAAATACCTGTAACCTAAAGATAAATTTAAAAAATCATAAAATAAATAACTTATTTGTGAACTTAATTTTTTTTCGTCATAATACATCAATGGTCTGACTGAAAATTCTTTCTCTCTGAATTCACCTTGCTCATAGAATTTTAAATCATTAATGAATTCAAGTTCTATTCTTCTCGTCAGATTAAAATTGATTGAATCCCTCAGACTTAATTGCCGGAATGAAAAACTCTGTATTTGAGATATAACATCTTCAAAATCATATATGGTATAATTTGCGAGCACCTGAATTTGATTTTTCGTAACAAGCTGCCGGCAAGGAGCGAAATAGCTTCTTGATGTAAGTTTATAAATATTATTTTTATTATTGTTAGAACTCTTTTCTTTAAAAATATATTGAGTTTTGGATACATTCATATCGAAAGTTGTTTCTATTGAAAAATTCCTAAGATTATCATAAATATGTGAAAGCGAATATATAAATGTTGCTTCATCCCTGTCGTCAAAGTTCTCTTTACTGTCAGTATCATATCTTAATATGGAAGAAGTATTATAAAACCTTAGGTAATTTGTATTTGATATTCTGAAATACGCTTCGATAAATAATGTTGTATAACGGCTGCTACTATTCTTGTTCTTTTCTGTTTTCTCAAGATCCCTTATCTGCACGGGTAATAAATTTTCACTATTAATCAGGTTGTGGTTTTCTGACCTTTCTGTATAAGTAAGGTTAACCGATGAAAAGAAATTTTTAATATCAAAATCGAGTTTTCCTGAAGCAACAAGATAATTTTCATTTATTTTCGTGTCATAAATATTATCAAATAATATACTTGATGAATTCGTTTTGTAACGGTACTCAGTATACACGTTCCTGGTTCTGTAAAGTCCCGTTATTACTGCTTTCAGTGACTTAGTAAAATAATAGCTTAACCTGTCTTCCGCATTAAAATAGTTTTCGGTCCGCCCCTGTATATTGTTTCTTGTATTAAATTCATTTATTACACTTTGAGTAGCAGGAATATAAGACTCATATTTATTATTGAATGCCTTTATCTCGGCAAAATTCTGCGATTTGCCGGAAAATGTTTTTAGAAGAGATGTATAAACTTCATAGTTATGATTCACTTTAGGGCTAAGGTTTTCATACATAAGATTCAGTTTTCCGTTTGAAATATAATCTTTTATATTCAAATTCTGAACTTCACCAATTACACTACCGCTGAATCCTGTATTCCGTTCCCCAATTTGATCATCAGATTTATATCCAAGTTTTGAATTAACATACAATCCGGTCAAAGGATAGTAATCAAAATTTGCATACAAATAATCATAACTCTTTTTATTTAATTCAATGTTTCTGTTATCCGATAAATTTTTTGTATGCACTCCAAGCCCGATCCCGGCATTTTTCTTCAAAGAATAGTTTAGTGAAAGATCTAAATCAGACATATCTTTCGCATAATTTTCGTTAAGTTTAGTTACGTCAGAATAATAATTCCCGGAGAATAATAAATAAATATTTTTAATTTTTTTTTCATATTTAAGATTCGTCTTCAGTAATGCATTATTAACATTATTTTCGAAATTTGTAAGCAGGTAATTAGTAGAGTCGTTCAATGATACAACAGTCTGCGAAAAGCATAACGCACTACTGAAATGGATCAGTAAAATTTTAAGAAAAAGCTTCCGCATAAGAAAATTTTCTTACTGTATTTTCTGAATACATACCCCTGAATAGATTTTCAAGGCTTGTATAATCTTCGGAATTTTTCAGCTCATCAGATGTTTTGTTAAGCTTAATGATTCCTTTCTCTATAATTATTATTTTGGTTGATATTTTTTCTATCAGATCTAAAAGATGAGAGCAATAAAATACTGTTCTTCCATTATCAGCAAGTTTACTCATCACATCCTGAAATATTATAATTGAGTTAGCATCCAGTCCGTTTAACGGCTCATCCAGAAATATCACTTTTGGGTTGTGAAGTAACGCAGAAGTTATTAAAACTTTTTGCCTGTTCCCCTTCGAAAGGATTCCGATTGATTCTTTCAGATATTGCGAAAAATCAAACAGTCCGGAAAAATAGTCTATTCGTTTATTTAATATATCAGCGGATAAATTATGCACATCACCTATAAACTCAAAGTACTCTTTCACCTTGAGTGAGTTAAAGATATTAGCAGATTCAGGGACGTATCCAATAATTTTTTTAATTTCAATTCCATCCTCTGGCATTTTCAAACCGCATACTCTGACCTCACCAGTATCGAAATTAAGTGCACCGGTTAGAATTTTGACAGTGGTAGATTTTCCTGCACCATTCACTCCGATATAACCGCAAATTTCCCCTTCGGAAATTCCGAATGTGATATTATTTAAAGCTGTAATTTCATCGGAATATTTTTTAGTAAGATCTTTTACTTCTATCATATAAGTGCAAGTTATAAAAGATTTAAGTAAAATAAAATTTAAAAGGGCAAGTCATTGATGCTACTCATATTCGGGTTGGCAAACTATTTTATACTCCAGCTCTTTACATTAATTGCCAACAAGAGCTTTTTTCCTCGATTTTTTAAAAAGAGGGAAAATTTCTTCAAAATGAATTTATTTATGATATTTTATTGTTTTTTTCACCTTTTATTGTTCATTGATATTTCATCTCCAATTTGGTATTTTTCAAAAAATCAGCTCAAATGGCGGAACTGGTAGACGCGCTGCATTCAGGGTGCAGTCTTAGATTTAAGGTGGGGGTTCGAGTCCCCCTTTGAGCACAAAAAACAAAATATATGAGAATTGAAAAAAATCTGGAAACTCAAAAAGTTATTCCCGGAAAACGGAATAATACAAGACCGTGAATATGATACTTTCGTATCTGAAATGCGGGATCTCAGGACAAAAGTTCAACTTCCTGACTTAATTATTAAACTCCTCTATTCAAGAGGTGTTACGGATTATCAAAAAGTAATTAAATTTTTCAAGCCGACATACGAACGAGCTTATAATCCTTTCCTAATGAAAGATTGCGATATTGCTTGCGATAGACTTCTGAAAGTGATAAAAGATAAAGATCGTGTAATGATAGTCGGAGATTATGATGTTGATGGTACCTGCGGTGCCTCTATGCTGTATCTTTTCCTTAAAAATTTCTCAATCGATTCTTTCATTTACATTCCCAATAGAATCGAAGAAGGTTATGGAATTTCTGAACAGGCAATCGATTTGGCGAAACAGGAAAATATTAAATTGATAATTTCCGTTGATTGCGGTATTACTGCTACCGATAAAGTAGAATATGCAAAAACTGTCGGTATCGAATTTATAATTTGCGACCATCATCAGCCGCCTGAAAATATTCCACAGGCAATTGCAGTGCTTGATCCGCTAAGAAAAGATTGCGAATATCCGTATAAAGCTCTATGCGGTACAGGGGTTGCGTTTAAACTGGTTCAGGCAGTTTGTTCTAAATTAAATCAGAAAGCGTTTGCAAAATCCCTTCTTGACTTTGTCGCTGTTGCTACTTCATCTGACATCGTTCCAATAACTGATGAAAACAGAATTTTCGTCCAGGAGGGTTTGAAAATGATTAATGATAAACCGAGACCTTCTTTTAAAACACTCATTGAATTTGCCGGTCTGAAAATCGGGAAAATTAATACAACAAATATTGTATTTTCACTTGCTCCAAGAATAAATGCAGTGGGAAGACTTGGTGATGCTAAAAGAGCAGTCGAATTACTGACAAGTACAGATCCTGAAAAACAGGAAGAACTGGCTCAAACTTTGAACGATGAGAATGTTAAAAGAAGAGAGTTTGATAAAAGTATTACCGAAGAAGCTTTCCAAATATATGAGTCTTCAAACACAAATGGCCACAATCAGTCAATCGTTTTACATAATGGAGATTGGCATTCCGGTGTAATAGGGATTGTTGCAGCCAGGCTTGTAGAAAAATATAATAAACCGGCAATAGTTCTGACAACTGTAAAAGGAGTTGCAAAAGGCAGTGCCCGAAGTATAAATGGATTTAACATATATGAAGCGTTGAAAAGATGTGAGAGATTGTTAATACAATTCGGCGGACATTATCACGCAGCCGGACTTGAAATTGAACTTGAAAATATAGATGAATTCCGGAAGGAGTTCAACGAAATCGCATATGATGAAATATTAAAGCAGCATTTGCAGCCGGAAATAGAAATTGATTCGGAAATTGAACTTGATGAATTAACGCCTAAGATGAAAAAGATACTTTCTTTCTTTGAACCCTTTGGACCGGGCAACATGCCTCCGGTTTTTATGGCAACTAATGTTCAGGTCGTAGGGGAAGTTAGATATGCAAAAAGTGATACGCATATATTCAGATTAAAACAAGGAAAATCTCATAAGATATTAGATGCAGTTTTCTTTTCATCACCGGAATACAAAGATAAGATTGTAAAAGGAGCAATTTGTGATATTTGTTTTACTGTTGAAAAAAGCGTATGGAATGATATAGAATCATATAAATTAAAGATAAAAGACCTTAAGGTTCTCGATTGAAATTTTTCAATTAATATTTTAGAATTTTAAATTTTTAAATTTATGTCCGGACACTCTAAATGGGCAACCATAAAAAGAAAAAAAGCTGCAACAGATTCAGCAAGGGGTAAAGTATTTACCAAGATAATAAAGGAAATCACAATATCAGCAAGAGATGGCGGAGGAGATCCTGCTGGTAACCCGAGATTAAGACTCGCTATTGCGAGTGCGAAAAGCAGCAATATGCCTCAGGATAATATTACCCGTGCAATAAAGAAAGGTACAGGTGAACTTGAAGGAGTAAGATATGAAGAAATAAATTACGAAGCTTATGCTCCTCACGGAATTGCAGTTATGATAGAGTGCGTAACTGATAACAGGAACAGAACAGTTGCCGAACTCAGACATCTTATAACAAAACATAACGGTAATCTTGGAGAATCAGGATCTGTTGCATGGATGTTTGAAAGAAAAGGGGTTGTGTTTGTCGAAAAAGAAAATCATTCCGAAGATGAAATCATGGAAGTGGTACTCGATGCGGGTGCGGATGATTTAAGAGATGAAGATACGGTTTACGAAATCATCTCTTCTATTGAGAACTTTGAAAAAGTAAGAAAGGCATTAGAAGAGAAGCAATATAAGACTGATAGTGCTTCTCTTCAATATATTGCAAAAGATTTGGTTGCCATTGATGAAAAAGGCGCTTCAGACGTGATAAAATTTCTTGAAGCAGTTGAAGATTATGATGACGTTCAGAACGTATTCTCCAATGCTGATTTTCCGAAATCATAATTTCACTCTTTGAGAGTTATAGGTATTGACCCGGGCTCAGTAATAACAGGAACGGGGATTATTGAAATCTCCGGAGGGAAAATATATTTAGTGGAATATGACACATTGAAAATGAGTTCTAAAGAACCTATGAAGAACCGCTTGAAAAAGGTATACGATTTCTGCATTAAAAAAATCTCATTATTCCATCCGGATGAATTTGCTATAGAAACTGCATTTTATGGTAAAAATATACAATCTACACTAAAACTCGGTCAGGTGAGAGGTGCTGCAATAGTTGCCGCAATGAATAAACAACTTAACGTAGGCGAATATTCTCCAAGGGAAATAAAAAAATCTGTCACCGGAAATGGAGCATCATCAAAACAAAAGGTTCTTTCAATTATCAAAAGTATTCTTGCTATAAAAGAAAAACCAAAATTCTTCGATTCTTCGGATGCACTTTCGATTGCCCTGTGTCATTATTTTTGTATATCGAGGAATGTACAATTTTCCGGAAAGGGATTTACCGGCAGAAAAAATAAATCGGGATGGAAGGAATTTGTAGAATCCAATCCTGAAAAAATTCTTAAAAAACAGATATAATTATTATGATAGAAACATTAAAAGGAAAATTAAAACAGCAGAAGAAAAATAAAATTTTGCTTGAAGTGAATGGTATCGGTTTTGGTATTTTTGTTTCTAAAAAAGTGATTGATAATCTCTGCCCGTTAAATGAAGAGCTCGAGATTATAACTCATCTCGATGTTAAAGAAGATTCACTAACTCTTTACGGTTTTTTTGATGAAAAGGAAAAAGAGATGTTCAAACTTTTGAATACTGTAAGCGGTATCAGTTCTAAAACAGCCCATAATATTCTTTCCTATGCCGGCTTTGCTGAAATCATAGGATTAATTACGGATAAACAAAACTTGCGAAATTACAAGATTCCGGGTATAGGTCCTAAAAAGCTTGACATGATCTCAATAGCTCTCAGGGATAAAATATTGAAACTCTCAATTGATTCAGACACAGAAGAAGAACTAAAAGCAAGATCGATTGATTATAACTCGAAAGAGCAGCCACGAATGGAAGCTGCCGCAGCATTAATGAATCTTGGCTACCAGAGAAGCGAAGCAGAAAAATTGATAAGAGAAGTCTTGAAGCAAAATGAAGGAATTAACTTAACTACGGAAGATATCATAAAGAAAGCATTGGAATTTATTTCATAACTGAATGCTTCATCAGGAACAATAAAATCTTGTTCTGCAGTCTGCGAATAAAATATAATTAATAATTTTACAATGGAAAACTTAGAAAATATCTGGAAAGAAATAAGACACATATTAAAAGCACACCCCTGGCATGGCGTAACGATTGGCGATGATATGCCAAAATGCGTTAATGCATTTATTGAGATAGTACCTACTGATACCGTAAAATATGAAATAGATAAAAAAAGCGGATATCTGAAAATTGATCGTCCACAATTATTTTCAAATATATGCCCCACCCCTTACGGGTTTATACCTCAAACATATTGCGGAAAAAGAGTTGGAAAATACTGCGAAGAAAAAACAGGAAGGATAGGAATAAAAGGTGATGGCGACCCGCTTGATATTTGTGTGCTTACGGAAAAACCAATTACACATAACGATATTCTACTAAAAGCGTCACCAATAGGAGGCTTAAGAATGATAGACGGAGATGAGGCTGATGATAAAATTATTGCCGTTATGCAAAAGGATGCGGTATTCGGCGGCTGGAATGACGTGAGCGATTCCCCGGCTTCACTAATAGATAGACTTCAACATTACTTTTTGACTTATAAAGAAGCTCCGGGTGCAGAAAAAAGAAACTGTGAAATCACTCATGTTTACGGACGGGAAGAGGCTTATTCGATTATTCAAAAAAGCTATGAAGATTATATAGACAAATATTCCTCATTAAATAATTTACTGATGGATAAGTTTTAATATTTAACTAAAGATATTCTTAAAGAAGTTAGAGTCTTTATTTTTCGAAAAAGATTTTGGCTTAAAATTTTCGGATTTTGATAGTTCTTTAAGTATAGTTTTTTCTTTCGAAGACATCTTCTCAGGTATATAAATATTAACTATTACAAGCTGGTCTCCCCTGCCATAACCATTAAGATGCTTGATGCCTTTTTCTTTCATTCTTAAAATTTTTCCGGGTTGGGTGCCCGGGTCAATTTTTAATTTGGCTTTACTCTTAAGAGTCGGAACGAGAATATCGACACCGAGCGCTGCATCAATAATGCTTAAGTTCAAATTATAAACAACATCGTCTTCATTCCTGATAAAATTTTCATCTTCCAGTTCTCCTATATGTACACGAAGATCTCCGGGAATACCTCCTCGAATCCCTATGTTACCTTCACCTCGCAGAGGAATATACTGCCCTTCAGAGACACCCGGAGGAATTTGAACGGTGATATTAGCTTCAGCTTTAATCCTGCCCTCGCCATTACAACTATTACATTTATCTTTAAGAATCTTTCCTTCCCCCTGACAATATGCACAAACACTTACATTCACAAATTGTCCGAAGATGGAGCGTGAGACCTGACGAAGTTCACCCGTTCCATTGCAATAAGAGCAATTAACATAACCACTGCCGGACTTTGCTCCTGAACCTTCACAGGTAGTACAGCGAATGAATTTTTTTATCTTGATCTTCTTTTCCGCACCATCTGCTATTTCTGCCAGTGTGAGTTTTATATTTATTTTTAAATCTTCTCCCTGATGCTTATGACTTCGCTGCTGGCGTGATGAGCCGCCTCCGAAGAAATCATCAAATATGCTTCCGCCGCCGAAACTTCCGAAAATATCTCCGAAATGGGAGAAAATATCATTAATATTATCAAAACCATGGAAACCGGTATTGTTTAATCCTGAATGTCCATATTGATCATATACCTGACGCTTCTGAGGATCTGACAGAGCTTCATAAGCTTCGGCTACTTCCTTGAATTTATCTTCGGCTTCTTTATTACCGGGATTTCTATCCGGATGATGTTGCATTGCAAGCTTGCGATAAGAAGATTTTATCTCATCTGTTGATGCTGATTTGCTAACACTTAGTATTTCATAATAATCTCTTTTTGATGTCATATTCGTTCTTTATTCTTTTTCAGTTTCAGATGATACAATTACTTTTGCATGCTTCAGCACTTTATCTTTGAAATAATATCCTTTTTCAACTACTTCCACTACTGTATGAGGTTTAACGTCATCTCTTGGAATCTGCAAAAGAGCATCGCAGGTATCAACCTGAAATTCCTTATTCAGGCAATCAATTTCTTTTAATCCTTCTTTTTCGAGAATTAGTTTAAACTTTTCCGCAATAGAAATTACGCCTTTTTTAAGTGTCTCAAAATCATTTGTTTCACCTTTCTCAATTGACTCGATGGCTCTATTCATATCATCGAAAACAGGTATAAGTTTCCGCAGGAGTTTTTCCGAAGCATATTTAAAATAGCTTGATAATTCGATTTCCGTTCGGCGTTTATAATTCTCAAACTCCGCAGCTTTTCGGAGAAGCGAATCCTTATATTCTTCTATTTGATTTTTTATAATTTCAATTTCATCAGGCTTATTATTTTCTTCTGAGGGATTAATATCCTTTTCCTGTAAAATATTTTCTTCGGGTGTTTTGATGTTTATTTTAATTTTTTTATCCTTGTCTTTCATATAATAATTAAGATTTAGTATATAATTCCGATATTAATTTGGATGTATATTCAATCAGAGAAATCATCTTTGAATAATTCATTCTTTTAGGTCCAAGAATTCCTATATTACCATGAATTTCACCTATATTATAATTCGAGCAAATAATGCTATAGTCTTTAAGTTTCAGGTCAGGATTTTCATTGCCGATTGAAACAGATACTTTTTCTACCTCAAGATTCTGAAAAATATGGAGAACGAGATTTTTATCTTCTGTTAGTTCTATTATATTTCTGAAATTCTTGGGGTCATCGAATTCCGGCTGCATTATCACTTCGCCGGTACCCCCGATATAAATTTTATTTCCTTTATCTCCTTCATCGTAAAGTTCATCAATTGAATTGATGAACATTTGAACAAGCTCTGAGTTTTGAGATTGATAATCCTTAACTCTATCTTCAAATGTCTCACGGATTACTTTAAGTGTGAGGCCCTTAAGTTTTTCATTTAGAAAAGCAGAAAGCTTGTCAACTTTCGCTTTTGAAATGTCGCTGTCAATTTCAAGAATAACAGTTTTAACAAAACCTGATTTAATATTAATTACAACAAGAATTTTGTTCGAAGATAGCCGTATAATATCAAGCTTTTCGAGTATACCGCTTTTTAAAAAAGGCTGACTAACAACAGCAAGCTGATGAGAAATTTTGCCGAGTATTTTTGAAGTTTCGATATAAATATCATCACTCCCCGGTACTCCGGATTTTATTTCCTCAATCTGTGATTTCAGGAACGCAATTTCACTTTCCGATAGGTTATCTTTTGCCATTAGACTATTCACATAAAATCTATATCCTTTATCAGTAGGAATCCTTCCGGCAGAAGTATGCGGTGTGCTTAGAAATTCCATTTCTTCAAGGTCACTCATTACATTGCGTATAGTGGCAGAAGATAAATTGAGGTCAGTTTGTTTTGAAATTGAGCGTGAACCAACCGGTAAAGCAGATTTTACAAAGTTTTCCACTATGTATCTCAAAACTTCTTTTTCTCTATGTGATAGAATTTCGCTCATAATTTAAATAATACATAATTTAGCTATTCATAATGACACATAAAATTCAAAAAGTAATCAATAATTTGATTCAATAATCGATGTTATTTAAATTTAATAACGTATTTTCTATATCTTCATCGAGAAAATGCCTTGCTTGCTGTCGGGCATTTTTTACTTTTTTCATATCAATGTCGCTATAAACCATATCCTCTTCAAAGAGTTTTGCTTTAGCTAAAACATTTCCAAATGGATCAATTATTTCACTTCCTCCCCAGAAATTGATTCCGTCTTCGTACCCTACCCTATTTGCGAAGACAAAATATAAAGATAACAAACGGGAAAAAGTTTTGTGATGTTCCGAATTGATTTCATAATTCCTGAAGTCACTTTGATTAACCGCCAATCTCGTAGGAGAAGCGGCTAAACCGAAAATTACTTTTGCACCTCCAAGAGCAAGAATATACAGCAGGGATACATGCCACATGTCCTCACAGATAAGCATTCCAGCTTTACCTGATGCTGTATCAAAAGTTGAGCAAAATTTTCCCTTTGAAAAATACCGGAATTCTTCGAAAAGACCATAAGTGGGAGGATATATTTTTCTGTGAGTATGGATTATTTTTCCCTTGGATAAAAAGACTGAAGAATTAAAAACATTAAAATTATCATCTTCTTCAACTAAACCGCAAATGATATCTATTTCAAAGCTTAATTTGAGCAAATCAATTAGTTTTTCAAGATTTTTTAAATTTATTGCAATCTCATAATTTATATCTTTAAGAGAATATCCGGTGAGCGATAGTTCGGGGAATAAAACCAATTCAGCCTTATTTTTTATGGCTTCACGAATATATTCAATATGGTGTTCGATATTTCTCCCGAGATTTCCGAGAAATGAATTTGTTTGAGCAATAGCTATTTTCATATTCAAAGTTTAAATAAGATTCTTATCGAACCGGTTAATTTTAGAAAAATCTTCAATAAATTGTATTTTAAAAAACTATAATGATATTTTTTGAAATAATTAAGGCAATCGGAATTCCATGCTTTTATCATCCTCGCCCTGTCTTTATAAATGCTGGTACCTTTTTTATGTACAAAACGTGCTACGGGATAAAATAATATTTTATAATTATTGTCATACATTTTTTTGCACAAGTCAACATCATTAAAGAACATATAATAACTTTCATCAAAATTCTGTATTTCATTCAATACCGTTTTTTTTAAAAGTAATGCAGCTGCCATTGGCTGTTCAACTTCTGCAATTTCATTGTGAGAAAAATAATTCATTTTCCATCGGGAGAATATTTTACTTTTCGGAAATATATTAGATAAAAGAAATATCTCCGAGAATAAATCAGCATACCGCGGGAGAGTACGGCAGGAAAGTTGTATTGAACCGTCTTCGTTTAATAATTTTGGTGCTATAGCCGAATAGATATTTTCTTTTTCGAACTTATTATAAAGTAATTCAAGAGAATTCTCAATTATTTCAGTGTCAGGATTAAGTAAAAGAACATACTGACCGGTGGAAATTCTAATACCCTGATTGCAGGCAATTGTAAATCCTGTATTCTCTTTATTTTCTATGATCTTAATGTCAGAACTCTGCATTTCATTGAAGTTTTTAACAACCTTAACACTGTTATCCGATGAATTATTGTCAATAATAATAGTCTCTAATTGAAAACCATATTCCTGTCCATAAATAGAATTAAGGCATTCGGGAATGTCATCTTCACTGTTCCAAGTTACAATAATTATCGATATATCTGTATTATTTGGAATATTATTTCCCAATTATTTCAATTCTTTTAACAAAATTATTTAAATCTAAAAATTGATCTTCTCTGAGGTGCTTCACCAAATATTCTTTTTCTGAATTCCAAAAATCATTTATGTTATCTATCTCATTTATAGATAACATATTTAAAAATATTCCAACCATTTCTTTATAGAGCGGGTATTGCTTTTCCTGTAATTTTCTTCCTGAATTTATTTCATATTTATATTTATCAAACTTTTTTCTCAGGTCTGCAGATTGATTTTCAAAGATATATTTATATTGATCGTTTACGATTAAGAGAGAATCTTTTTCAAAAGTATAAATATCTTTCAAATATGTAATCTGATCGGGGAATGTGAAAATACCCCAATAATTGTCATATGTCATGATTACATATTGCTCATTGCCTTTTAGTTTCAAAACGACGGGTTTACCGGAATCGAAATATTTCACTAGATTTATATTATTCTGAAAAGAAGAATTATATATAAGCATCCCTTTGGAAGCAACAGTATCAATACCTTCTGCATCTGTATAAATAAGAATTTTTTTTGGGAACCCTTTCTCAAATTCAAGATATGAACATTCGACGCTATTGTAAACTGTATCGGCAAAAATTCTTTGTAATTCACTTTTTAGAGTATCAATCATAAACACGTCAATAAAATCAAAACCATGATTGATTTCAGTTGCTGAAGTGATACTATCCCTGAAACGCGAAAGCGAAACAATTTTCAAATTCTCATTTTCGAAAAACCTTACGGTATCAATTTTAAATATTTCCCTCGAATCAGGAAATGCAAAAGTGTAATTCTTGTTTCCTATAGTAACTTGCTTTGTAATTGTTTTATTAATATCCTGATTATTGTCTGTTTCTTTTGTTTTATACCTGCAGTTGAAGGATGAAATGCTTAAAACAAAAAGGGAAATGAAAAATAAAATTAATTTTGCCAATTTATCGATGCGAATCCAGATATTAAAAAATATTTTTCTTAAAAATTACAGTATCATGTTTATATTTTTTATCATTTTTATCGGGGAAATCCAGCATATAATGCAATCCACGGGATTCTTTTCTTTTCATAGCAGAACGAATTATCAAATAAGCAACCGTAACTAGATTTCGAAGTTCTAAAAGTTCGACTGTTACTTTTGTTTTTTTGTAAAATTCTTCAATTTCATCCTTCATCATTTTAATACGCCTGTAAGCCCTCTGCAGCCGGTATGTATTTCTGACTATTCCTATATAGTCACTCATCACTTCTTTAATTTCTTTTTTATTATGTGAAATAAGAATCCATTCTTCATTATTCTCCGTACCTTCTTCATTCCAGTCCAGAATATCAGATTCTTTTATGAAATGATTTCTTTCGCCATTATTTTTTGAAATATTGACTAAATCTTCGTATATATTTTCGGAAAAAGCTACGGCTTCCAGTAATGAGTTAGAAGCTAACCTGTTAGCACCGTGTACACCTGTCATTGCAACCTCACCGCAAGCATAAAGATTATCAAGGCACGTCCTTCCTGATAAGTCTGTTTTCACACCACCGCAGGCATAATGGGCAGCAGGTACAACGGGAATCATATCTTTTTCGATATCAATTCCGTGTTTAAGGCAATTTTCATAAATATGCGGAAATTCTTTTTTGAATCGTTCAACCCCGATAGAAGATACATCAAGATAGACAAAGGGGTCACCGCTTTTTTTCATCTCGTTATCTATTGCCCTGGCAACAATATCTCTCGGAGCTAGTGATTTTCGGTAATCATATTTCTGCATAAAATCTTCTTTTTCCAGCGACTTTAAAACTGCTCCGGCTCCCCTCACTGCTTCAGAAATTAAAAAAACCTGTGAGGTAACATCATCCATGCTGTTAAATAAAGTAGTAGGATGGAATTGGACAAACTCCATATTTGCAATTTCGCAACCTGAACGATAACTCATTGCCACACCATCTCCGGTAGCAATTGCAGGATTAGTAGTATGAAGATAAACCTGTCCTAATCCGCCGCTCGCAAGAATAGTATATTTCGATATGATTTTTTCTACTTTCCCTGTCCCTACATTAAGAGCATATATCCCATAACATTCATTATCACTGCAGATACAATTTTTCAATTTCTCGATACTCTGTGTTGTATTATTTTCGATCAGATTTTTCTTTGTCAAAAAATCTATACCAAAATAGTACTCAAGAATTTTTATTTTTGGATTATTCAAAGCAGTTTGCAACAAAGCTCTTTCTATTTCTTTCCCGGTAAGATCATTGGAATGAACTATTCTATGACGGGAATGTCCCCCCTCTTTTCCGAGTTTTAATGACCCTTTTTCCTCTGAAAATTTTGTGCCAAATTTTATAAGTTCGCGAATTCTCTCAGGACCCTGCCTGACAATAATATTAACTGCATCGTCGTCACATAAACCTGCCCCGCATTCGATTGTATCGGAAAAATGAAGAGCAAAATTATCTTCTCCGGAAATCACAGCAGCAATCCCACCCTGGGCGTAGTTTGTATTTGATTCCGATTTCTGTTTTTTTGTAATGACCAAAACATTTCCCAGTGAACTTAATTTGACTGCAAGGGAAAGCCCTGCAATACCACTTCCTATAATTAAATAATCTGTTTCCATTTAACAAATTTAGTTACAATAAAAACATTTTCAAAGTGAGAAAAATTCGATAATCCTGGAACAAAAATCCTAAAAAACAGTAAATAATTTATATTTCTATACATATTTAACTTGATAATAGCACTCTAAATGCTAATTAATTAATTTATAGATAAGCAACTAATTATTCATTTTTATTTGTAGTTAGCATTATTAACTTTAAGTAAGTTGTATAACATCAATGCATATAATAGATTTATTCAAAAGGCATAAAAAAGGAATTTTTTTTGCGATATTGCTTGTTGTGATAGAAAATGTCGCCTGGATAATTGAACCGACATTTTTCGGGCAAGTAATAGATGCCATTTTTGATGAAGAGGCAGTATTTTATTCAAATGCTTGGTATTCAGGAATTTTATATCCTTTATCCTGGTGGACAGGAATGTTCATAATTAATTCAGGAGTCGGAGCATTAAGAAGATTTGTGGACCCAAGAATCTTTATGAAAATCTTCGCAGATATCGGTGTTTCCGTTGCAGAGAAATCTATCGAAAAAGATTATTCAGTTGCGAAAACAACTGCAAGAGCTCAACTGTCTTATGAATATATTGTATTTTTCGAATACAGAATGCCTGAAATAATTGAGAATGTAATAGCTATAAGCGGAGCTGTGATTGCATTGTATTTTATTGACTACAGAATATCTTTGACCTGCATCGCAATTGTTATACCTCTTTTTTTCCTCAGTAAAATATACAGCAGAAAAGTAGGGATATATCAGAAGCAGTTTCACGATTGTTATGAAAATATGTTCGATGTTTTTTCAGAGAAAAAACCCGGAAAAATTAAAGAATATTTTAAGAATTATTCCACTCCTCAAAAGCGAATCGGAGTTTGGAATGCTTTTAATTTCGGGATAATGAGATTTTTCCTGTTGATAATATTCCTTATTGTATTATATATATCAATCGTACTTGATGGATTAACCGCCGGAGAAATTTATTCTGTTGTTGCCTATTTATGGACCTTCATAACGGCAACTGAATATATGCCGGAACTCCTTGAAAGCTGGACTTCCCTAAAAGATATTTCTAAAAGATTAAAGACCGAAGAATTATAATCAAACCCATCCTCTTAATTTACAGGCTTCTGCTACTCTTGCAACTCCTACTATCATAGCTGCTAATCTCGGATGAACTCTTTTCTCTTTTATTGCTTCATGGACTGAATGGTATGCCTTAGTCAATTTTTTATCAAGCCTCTGGTGGACAATATCTTCTTCCCAAAAATATGAGTATTTATCCTGAACCATTTCAAAATATGAAACAGTAACGCCTCCTGCACTCGCAAGAATATCGGGAATTACATAAATACCTCTTTTATTTAATATCAGATCGGCTTCAGGAGTTGTAGGACCATTAGCGAGTTCGCAAATAATTTTCGCATTAATTTTTTTTGAATTAGTTCCTGTAATAGCATTTTCTAAAGCTGCAGGGTATAGGATTTCAACTTTCAATTCGAGCAAAGCTTCATGAGTAATTACTTTTGCATCAGGAAAACCTAATATTGATCCCGTTTTAAGTTTATGCATAACAAGTTCCTTAGGGTTAATTCCTTTCGGATTATAAATTGCACCTCTCGAATCGCTCACAGCTATTAGTTTACCGCCGCCTAAAATTTCCTGGTGAAGCAGTGCTGCTCTCTGTCCGGCATTGCCAAATCCTTGTATTGCATAACTACCGGTAGCATCGACATTCAATTGTTTACAAGCTTCCCTCACACATATTACTCCCCCTCTTGCAGTAGCATCTCTTCTACCTTCAGTTCCGCCTATTTGCTGCGGTTTATCAGTCATAACTCCTGCGTTGTGGCGGTATACTATCGTTTCATATTCATCCATCATCCACGCCATAGTCTGAGGATTCGTATAAACATCCGGTGCAGGAATATCAATATCAGAACCTATTAAAGGAGCTATAGCCCTGATATATTCACGAGATATATTTTGCAATTCATTTTCAGAGAGAGATTTAGGATCACAGCATACGCCTCCTTTGCTTCCTCCGAGAGGTAAATCAACAACTGCAGTCTTCCAGGTCATCCAGGAAGCGAGAGCTCTGATTGTATCTACTGTTTCATCCGGGTGAAATCTTATACCTCCTTTTGCAGGACCCCGTGCAAAATTATACTGTATCCTGTATGCATGAAATATTCTTACTTTTCCACTGTCCATTCTGACGTGTAAAGTAACTTTGTATTCTCGTTGAGGCCATTTTAGCAAATCTATGGTCGGAGGGTCGAGATTCAGATGCTTAGCTGCTTCCAGAACCTGCTGCTGTGCTACGATAAATGAATTATATGATTCCATAAAATTATTTTAACCTTTTTTCTTTGGATTTTTTTTATTTTGATTTTCAGACATATCTTCCTGATTTAGGATAATCCTATACCAGCAATTTTTACACATTAGTGCGCGATCAATACTTAAAAGCACTTTTTCCCAGGGACTTAATTCGTGTCCACAGTGAGGGCAGCTATCAAATATTTTTAATTTTAAATCATCTTCATTCGCGGTCATTTTTCCTCCTCCGGTTTCAAAATTATTCCTTTGTTAATATGACCATTCATCTTAATTACTATAGGGGAATTAAAACAAATGTGTTTAGTAAAATTCATCTCTTCCACTGTTTTTTTTTCTAACAGCCAATCCCAATCGATAAAACCCTTTGTATATTCATTTACTGTAAAATATCCTATCATAAATGACGTGATGTTTTGAAAAAAATGAGAACCTTGTGAAGGTTCAACCGACATTTCCTTGAAACTTGTCTCGATAATAGCTTTTGCACCTGCTATCTGATCCCATGTTACAGGTATACCAAGCCATGGGTCAAGAGTCCCCCAACGTCCTACGCCGATAAGAAGATAAGGTTTATTTTGTTCAATTAATTTTCTGTTGAACATACTAACTTCTTTAGCAACTTCTATGCTTTTTGCACGGTCGAATTTATTATAATCCACGAAAATAATATCATATATGTCATTGATGGACCCGTTACCTAAAACCTGATTGCTTTGACAGATTAATTGAGATTTTTCGTATGATTCAATATCAAGTTCCTCAGCTTCAAAGCTTACTACAAGCGGACGCATCTGCAATAAGCCAAATTCTTTTGGTTTCGTTTGACCAATATTCATGTTAACTGCAAACTCAATCTCTACAGGTGTTCCCATCCCCCAGGTACCCATATCGAGTAAAAGATTGAGAATTTCAGGAAGAGGAAAAAGTTTATTTCTGAGCAATGGTCCAAAAGTAACAAGCCGCGGACCAACTCTCGAAAGTCCGTCATATATAGCATAATTTTCGTGTGAATAAGTGGCTGCAATAAAACTCAGTGTACCATCTTTCTCTGCAACATCAAGTTCGAATTTATTTAAGAGTTTATCGTGAGTATCATAACCGAAATCAGAATTTCCATCAAGTACCAATGCATAGAAATCTCTCTGGCTGCTGTTTAATGTTTCTTTTACTGAATAAAATTGTATAAGATTTGTCGGGTATTTCGGACAGAACCTCACCGTATTTCCGCCATCAACAACCTGCTTTCCTAATCCAAGTGCTACAGATACAACTCCATCTGATGATTTTTGCGGTACTATCGGATAAAAATTATAAGATTTTGCGACTCCTGAAAAATCAGGATAAAAACGGTTTTCATATTTTGTTCCTACCGTTTTCTGAATAATCACCGCCATTTTTTCTTCTTCGAGGCGATAAGATGTTATTTTGATATAATCTTTGGCGCTCTTATAAAAAGTGGAAGCATAAACTCTTTTAATACTATTCAACAGATCATTTAATCTTACCAATGAATTTGTATGATTATTCGGAATCATATACGTTTCATAAACACCTGCGAACGGATGATATTGTGAATCTTCTAAAAGACTTGAAGAACGGATCGCCAGAGGTGTTTGAATTAATTGAAGGAATCCGACGAGTTCTCCGAGAATTTCGTCAGGGAATTTTTCTGCTTCAAGAAAGCGTTTGGTAATTTCAATATCGTCATCGCAATCCATAGCAAATTTCCGTAATTTATTGTCATCTAAAAACTGGTCAAAAATATCAGTACCGATTACTACAGCTGATGGAACAAATATCTGAATTTCCGGAAATTTATTCCGGATATCATAATTATTCATCAATGTATTAACAAACCCGAGTCCTCTGGCTTTCCCACCTAATGAACCACCTCCAATCCGGGCAAAACTGCTGTCCGGATCAAAAGTTTCCTTGTCAAAATCTGTTATTATACCTCGCTGCCGGATATTTCTATAATGATTCAAAGAATTTATTAGATCTTCCCTGAGTTCTGTTACAGATTTATAATCAGAAACTCTTCTCGGACGCAGCTGGTGTGCCAACCAAAATTCGGTTCTTGCTTTTAACCAGTTGGAAAAATGATTTCGCTCTCCGTGAAATAATATACTTTCATCCGGTGCTAATTTTAAATTTTCCTCAAGACTTTTTAAATCAGACGCTCTTCCTACTTCAGCTCCGGATTTGGTTTTGAAAACGAAATCTCCGAAACTAAAATAATTGAACATAAACTGTCTTAGTTCGTTTAATAATAAAGCCGAATCTTTCAGTACGAAATCAGAACCGACTTCTTTTGCAGGAATTTCATTTTCATGCATATTAGACATCAGGAGAATTGGTATATCCGGCTGCTCAGCCCTTACATTCTTTGCGAATTCAACACCTGCAAGAGGATCCTGAACTCCATTTCTTGGAAAATCTATATCCGAGATTATTCCTAAAATATATTCTTTGTATTTTTCATAATAATTCCAGGCTTCCTCATAAGTAGAGCATAGCAATATTTTTGGTCTTGCCCTCATACGAAGGAATTTATGAGTCAGGTTAATGCCTTCGGATATCAGTCTTTGAGACTGCTTTAAAAGTTCAGTATAGATGATAGGTACAAATGAAGAATAATATCTGACGTTATCTTCAATTAATATTATAGACTGGACTCCGACAATTCGCGTATCGTGGTCCACATTCATTTTATCTTCAAGATATTTTACAATTGCAATGATAATTCTGAAATCACCCTGCCAAATAAATATTTTATCAAATACATTCATATTTGGATTTAGCAGAAGATATTTCAGTTCCCTGTTATCGTGTGCAAGAAGTATGACGGGAATAGAAAGACCGGATTCTTTAACTAATTTTGCAAAATTAATTGAAGTCATATCTTCGATGTGCAAAGTTGTTATGATTAAATCGAATCTGTTTTCTTCTTTTGCGAGAGCAATAGCCTCTTGTCCACTCGATACACGAGTAAGTTCCGGTGAGTGACTCAGATGTAAGCCCTGATATTCGTTTCTTATAAGCTCATATAATCTTCCGTCTTCTTCAAAAAGATATAAATCATAAAGGCTTGATACGAGAAGTATGTCGCGGATCCTGAGGCGCATAAGATTCTGAAATCCCTGGAATCTGTTCCCATATCCGTGTTCAACCCATAACGGGTCAAGATAGTTCAGAATATCATTTTCCTTTTGAGGCATTGTATATCTTGTAAATAGAATATTAAAAATAAAGAGATGCCAAATTATGACATCTCTTTAATATGATAAATAAGTATTTCTTATACTACGCCTTGATCTAACATCGCATCCGCAACTTTTAGGAATCCACCGATATTTGCACCGTTAACATAATTTCCGGGTGTACCAAATCTCTCTGCGCAATCCACACACGTTTTGTGAATGCTCTTCATAATCATTTGTAATCTGTTATCAACTTCTTCTCGCGACCATGGTAATCTCATACTATTTTGAGACATTTCGAGACCTGAAACTGATACTCCGCCTGCATTAGCTGCTTTTCCCGGACCGTATAATATTTTTGAATCTAAGAAAATATTTACACCATCGATGGTCGTAGGCATATTAGCACCTTCAGAAACAGAATAAACACCATTCTTCACAAGATTTGCCGCATCTTTTGCATTAATTTCGTTTTGTGTCGCACTCGGGAATGCACAATCTGCTTTATGATTCCAAAGCGGATTGTAATCTAAATTGCTATCGATAGGAGTGTAAACGGCTTTCTTGAATTTATCGGAATATTCTTTTATTCTTCCTCTTTTAACATTCTTAAGTTCCATTAAGAATGCTAATTTTTCGGCGTTGATACCTTCTTCATCATAAATATAACCATTCGAATCTGAAGTAGTTACTGCTTTTCCACCAAGTGCAGTAATCTTCTCAATCGTATATTGAGCAACGTTTCCGCTGCCTGAAACGAGGCATTTTTTACCTTCGAGGTTTTTTCCTCTTGTTGCAAGCATCTCGGCTGCAAAATAAACCGCACCGTATCCTGTTGCTTCCGGACGTATCAATGAACCGCCCCAATTCAATCCTTTTCCAGTCAATACACCAACAAATTCATTTCTTAATCTTTTGTACTGACCGAATAAGAAACCGATTTCTCTACCGCCGACACCAATATCTCCGGCAGGTATGTCTGTATCGGCACCAATGTGTCTGAACAATTCACTCATAAATGATTGAATGAATCTCATAACTTCTAAATCGCTCTTTCCCTTAGGATCAAAGTCTGAGCCGCCTTTACCACCGCCCATTGGAAGCGTTGTTAAACTGTTTTTAAATACCTGTTCAAAGGCTAAGAATTTCAGAATACCCAAATTGACAGACGGGTGAAATCTTAAACCACCTTTGTAAGGTCCAATTGCACTATTCATTTCGATTCTGAAACCACGGTTGATTTTTACTTGCCCCTGGTCATCTACCCATGGAACTCTGAACATAATAACTCTTTCAGGCTCAACTATTCTTTCGAGAATTTTTGCGGCACGGTATTCAGGATGTCTTTCAAGAACCAATGATAATGATTCTACGACTTCCTGTACTGCCTGATGAAATTCAGGTTCTGCTGGGTTTTTTGCTTTTACTTCTTTCAATAAATCTTTTACGTAATCGGACATTTAGCCCTCCTTAATTGTGATTAGTTTATAATGATTATTTAAATAGAGAATTATGAAATAAAATAAACAGATTAAAATTAAAAAAAAGTAACATTTTTTTAGTATAAAAGTAAATCAATTTATAATACTTGTTTAATTCTTTTGATTGCTTCTTTAATATTTTCTCTTGAATTTGCATAAGAGAACCGCAGATAACCTTCTCCGAAAGCACCGAAAGCCGTTCCGGATAATGCGGCAACGTTTCCTTTGTACAAGAGGTGGTCATTCAGTTCTTTGGATGTATATCCTGTTTTTGTAATATTCGGGAAAGCATAAAATGCACCGTGCGGCATTATACACGAAAATCCTTTTATAGAATTTAATCCTTCTACGATAATTTCTCTTCGGGCAATAAATTCCGCACGCATTTTGTCAGCACCGTCCTGAGGTCCTTCTAATGCTTCTATACAACCCTTCTGGACAAATGCATTGTTACATGAGTTACTGTTCGTCATTAATTTTGCAATTTTTGGTGCAAGCTCAGTATTCATAACTCCATAACCTGCTCTCCATCCCGTCATTGCATAAGTTTTTGAAAAACCGTCTAATATGATAGTTCTGTCTTTAAATCCGGGAATCTGTGTAATACTGAAAGGGTCCCCTTCGAATACCAAACGGCTATAAATTTCATCACTGAGTACCATTATATCTTTATCTTTTATTATTTCTGCAATTTTTTCAACAGCTTCTCTGGTCAATATTCCACCCGTAGGATTTTGAGGACTATTAATTATTAACAATTTTGTCTTATCAGTAATCAATTTCCTTAGTTCTTCAGGGTCAAAAGCAAAGTTCTTATCTTCTTTTAATTGAATCGGAACAGCTTTCCCGCCCATAAAATTAATCATAGATTCGTAAATCGGGAATCCCGGGTTAGGATAAATTACTTCATCACCTTCATCAATCAAAGCAATAATAGTGTAAAACATAATTGGCTTGCCGCCGGGTGTAACAACAACCTCATCAGGTATTACATTTGTACCTCTTGTCTTGCTTATATATTTTGCAATTGATGTCCTCAATTCAATTGTCCCGTTTGAAGGGGTGTAATGTGTGTCGCCTGCCTGTAAAGACTTGATCGCTGCCTGAATAATATTATCCGGAGTAGTGAAATCCGGTTCACCGATTTCAAGGTGAATAATATGCTTACCTTCGGCTTCCAGCTTTTTTGCCTTTGCAAGTACTTCAAAAGCTGTTTCAGTACCAAGGTTTTCCATTTTTTTTGCTAATCTCATAATAGTTTATTTTTAAGGTTTTCGAATTTTATTTTTATTCGCCCAAATAGGCTTTTCTTATTTCTGCATTTTGTGCTAATTCACTTGCCTTTCCTTCGAGTTTAATGCTTCCGGTCTCAAGTACATATCCGTAATCTGCAATGGATAGTGCGAGGTTAGCATTTTGTTCTACCAGCAAGATAGTGATTCCTGAGTTTTTATTAAGTGCAACAATTTTTTCAAAAATTGTCTTGACTAAAATAGGAGCGATTCCTAAAGAAGGTTCGTCAAGCAGTAATAGTTTCGGTTTAGCCATCAATGCTCTTGATATTGCAAGCATTTGCTGTTCACCGCCGCTTAAAGTTCCTCCCAGTTGTTTCATTCTTTCTTTTAATCTCGGGAAAAGTGAGAAAACGAGTTCCATATCGTCTTTTATTCCTGTTTTATCTTTTCTTGTGTATGCACCCATTTCAAGATTTTCCAGTACCGTAAGATTCGCAAATATTAATCTTCCTTCCGGTGCCTGGGAAATTCCCCTTTTAACAATCTTACTTGGAGCAATATTGAAAATGTTTTTTCCAAGAAAAGTAATCTTACCGGATACTGCTTTTATTAAACCGGAAATTGTTCTTAGAATCGTTGATTTACCGGCTCCGTTTGCACCAATTAAAGTTACGATTGATTTATCCGGAACGTTCAGACTGACGTTTTTAACCGCTTTGATTGAACCGTAATTAATATTCAGGTTTTCAATAGAAAGCATTTTATCCGTTATGAATTTTAATTTTTGCATCTCCCAAGTAAGCTTCTATCACTTTCGGATCATTCTGTATTACCAATGGATTTCCTTCAGCAATTTTCTTCCCGTATTCCAGAACAAATATTCTTTCGCATACTCCCATTATCACGTTCATATCATGCTCTATAAGTAAAATTGAAATATTAAATTTTGATATGAGACTTTTTATCAAATCCATAAGGTCATGTTTTTCAGTAGGGTTCATTCCCGCAGCGGGTTCATCAAGCAGAAGAAGTTTTGGCGATGTAGCGAGAGCCCTTACAATTTCGAGTTTCCTCTGCTGACCATACGGAAGAGATTTTGCCATCTCATTTTTATACTTCGATAAATCAAACATTTCCATAAGTTCATCAATTTTATCATCGACAGTATTTTCTTCATTATGAAAATTACCAAGCTGTATGATTGACGAAAAATAATTTGCTTTTAAACGGGAAACAAATGATACCTTAATATTATCCCGTGCGGACAGACTATTGAAAAGCCGGATATTCTGGAAAGTTCTGCATATTCCAAGTTTAGTAATCTCGAAGGTTTTTTTACCGAGAATGCTTTCGCCGTTAAACTTGATATCGCCTTTTGTGGGAGTGTAAACTCCGGTTATCATATTAAATACAGTGGTTTTGCCGGCTCCATTAGGACCTATCATTCCTATTAATTCGTTATTCTCCAGAGATGTGGATAAATCATCAACGCACAACAAACCGCCGAACTGCATAGTACAATTTTTTATATCTAATAATGACAAACTATACCTTTTTTGTTTTTCTTAATTTTAATTTTAAACCAAAAAGTCCCTGTGGACGTGTCAGCATCATAATAATCAGAATCAAAGCATACACTATCATTCTATATTCCTGAACTCCGCGTAAGAGTTCCGGCAGTAGAGTGAGAATTATCGCTGAAATTATCATTCCGGGAATACTACCCATACCTCCTACAATCACCATAACAACAATTTCAACGGATTTAAGAAAGTTAAATTCTTCAGGGATAAGGGATGTATTAAAATGTCCGTAAAGCGAACCGGCTACACCCGCAAAGAAAGCTCCTGTAACGAATGCTAACACTTTAAATTTAGTCGTATTGATGCCCATAGATTCTGCGGCAACTTCATCATCTTTCACCGCAAGGAAACCCCTGCCATAAGTGGAATTAATCAGGCTATAAATGAAGTAAACCACAAAAATCACGACAAAGTATGTCCAGAAAAAATTTGTATATTTTGGAACAGTATATATCGCAAAGCTCTCATTAAGACCTTCGATAAGCTGTGTACTTTTGATGCCACTTTCGTACATATATACTCTGCTGAATCCCTGTGAAGCACCCACTACATCGAGACCCTGAATAATCACTCTTATAATCTCTCCGAATCCAAGTGTAGTAATGGCAAGATAATCACCTTTAAGCCGAAGAGACGGGACACCTACAATAAACCCTGCAACAGCCGCGGCGGCTCCGGCAGATATCAAAAGTATAAGAAATGTAGCAGCCGTTCCAAATCCGGCGGTGCCAAAAAGATTTTGGAAAAAGGGGGCAAAATAGGTCGATAATGAAAGGGAAACGTAACCTCCGATTGCCATAAATCCGGCATGCCCTAAAGAAAATTGTCCGGTAAATCCGTTAATCAGGTTAAGGCTCGAAGCCAGAATAATATTAATACCAATGTATATTATTAAGCGGAAATAAAAAGTATCTATAGAGGATTCGAAGAGGTTGATAATAAAAACTAAGGCAATGGAAACAAGAAAAAAAATTTTATTTTTATGATTAGTAAAAATAGGAATTGGGATTTAATTTGTCCATCAAAACACTTGTGGGCGATTAAGGATTCGAACCTCAGACCCCTTCGGTGTAAACGAAGTGCTCTAACCAACTGAGCTAATCGCCCGAAAAGAATGAGTACAAAAATATGTTTTTAAAACCATAATTTCAAACCAGTTTTAATACTTTCGATATCATTTGTTGCTCGCTTTTCAATTGCTTTGAATATGCAATTTGTTTCTTTAGTTCTTGCACCGGTATCAAATTTGGTAACAAAAATGGTATCAATTGTTAAAAACTTAATTCTGCAAATTATAATAATTTATGTTAAAGAACATTGCGAAAATGATACCACAAAAAAGTTAAATGGTTAATTATTAATGTACTTACGAAAACAAAAAAAATTGGTATCAGGATAGAATCATTTTGGAACGTAACAAAAAAATGTCCAGAATTAAGCAAGGGGGGCGTGCCCCCTTGTCTGATATTAAATAAATTAATCATCATTTTGGTTATTGAATAAATTTAGTGTTTTGTTGGCTTTTTTTTCGGATGCGATATAATCCTTAACGCCGGGGATATTCATAAGTTTTTTTGTTATTTTTTTTCTTTCTTCCTGAAGGATAGTTTCGGAACTTTTATCATCTTGCTTCTCGATATTTGAATCAGTATCTATATTTTCATTAATCCTATTTGTGGAATCAAATTTGGAGATTTCATTAATAAGTTTTATTTTGAATTTCAGCTTTTCGCTAAGACTCAGATAACATAATGAATCGTTTCTCAGGTCATTATTAATTTTATTCAAGTCGTCGGAAAGCATTTGAAGACGTGAAGCAGAGTCAATTTTAAGAGATTCCATAATGGATTCAAATGCGGCTTCTTTAAGGGAATCAATATCTTTTTTCTTTTCCCGGGACCAACGGATAAGAGTTAATTTAGGAATCCCCATTTTCGAGCTTATTTTATCGAAGGAGAGACCTTCGGCTCGTAGTGTAACAAATTCATTTTTTTGAGTATCGGTATACATTGTAAAAAACTCATAATTTTAAAGTTTACCATAATTATATATGGCTGATACAAAAATAAAGGATATAAACTAAAAAGTCAATATGTGTTTATAAATATTTTACAAATAGATTATAAACGATTAATAATTAGAAATTAATAATAGGAATTAAATACGTAAAAGGTAAGAGGTCAGAGTTAAAACGTAAAAAAGAAAGAAGTCAGAAGTTAAGAAGTTAAGAAGTTAAGAAGTTAAGGAGTTAAGAAGTTAAGGAGTTAAGGAGTTAAGAAGTTAAGAAAATAAAGGAATGGAAGGCAGGCTTGATTAATACGATTCAAGGATTTAGAGGATTGGTTTATGACAAGGGGGTGTCCCGACAAACCGAGATTTACAACTTGACCCCTTGCGTTTTTTGTCATTCCAAACTTGATTTGGAATCCAGAAGTTTTGTTGGTGACGCTACACACAAGCACCATCAAAGGCGGAAAAGATAAAGGATTATCAAGATTTCTTCATTTCGCTTTTCATTTTGAAGGGGGGTTAGGGTGTTTATTCTAATGAAAATCCTATCTTTCTTTTTGGTTTTTCAGGAGGAGCAATCAGATGGTTAATAACGTTAATAATTTGTATGATTTTTTCATCATGCTCCATAAGTTTATCTTCGATATTTTTAAGTTTCTTTTGAACATCTTTATGAGTTGAAATAATTTCTCTTAATTTAACGAAAGCTCTTATAATTAGTATATTTACTTCAACAGCCTTATCGCTGTTTAGTACAGAAGAAAGCATTGCTACACCTTGTTCGGTGAATACAAAGGGTGTTTGAGGAGAAAATTTAAGATTTCCGAGGTTATCACAATTTGTGATAAGTTCATTCCACTCGTTTTTAGATAATTGAAACATAAAATCATCTGGAAATCTTTTAATATTTCTTCTAACTTGCTGTTTTAACGCTCTTGTTTCTACTCCGTATAATTGCGCTAAATCAAAATCGAGCATTACTTTATGGTCTCTTATTAAGAAAATCCTACTTATAATTGATTCAATTGGTATTAATTTTTTACTCATAATTATTATTTTCTCTGAGGTTGCATATTGCAACCTCAAATTATAATTAATTTCACTTTATTATTAATATTATATTTATTTTAACATTCATTAAAAAGTTAAAAAAATGTGTTCGTCTCGTTCTCCTACGCGGAGGACTCCAGCATGGGAACGTTTCTTTGTTTTTGTTCTTAGCTTGTCATTCCTGCCTCCGAGTAGGAATCCAGAAGTTTTGTTGGTGATACTACGTTTAAACACCAACAAAGGCGAGAAATATTAAGACGCACTACTCGGTATAGGTTGATTACAATAAAAAATAAATAAATTAATAACTGTTTTATAAAAATTATCACTATCGAATTCTTTCTCAATAATTTTTACACAATTATCCAAATTTGTAATTTGTTTATTACTTTCAGGAAGATCTAAAACTACTACAAATCCTACTCGTATATTGGAAGCATATGCGGCAGCTTGACTAGCAGGTTTAAATTTATCCTCTAATATGTTATCAATTAATGGTTCATTTTCCTTTTTTCTTACCTTCAGTTCAATTGGTATATCACCAAACATAATATCAATTTCTCCCCCAAATGATTCTGGTTTTTTTATTATGATATCACCATAATCATACTTTAATTTTTCAAATAGAAATGGAAGAAAAAAATTATCTTCCATTTGTTTATAATTATCTGAGGAATGTTGTGTCAACCATTCTTCAGATTTTTCTTTCAAAAATGAAGGATCTTCTAAACAATAGCTTGTTTTCTTTAACAACCAACTTGTTAAATTAGCAAAATATTTTTCTACTAATGGTCGATTTCCAAAAAGATAATTTTTTTTGTTTTTTGTATAAATTCTTTCAAAAATCAGTAGTTGTGTCTCATTCATACTTTTTCTAATTTCTGGTTCAAGAGCCATCGATTTTGACAAAAATCTATTTGTTTTTGAAGGTTTAGACACTGAATAAATTATATCGATATTTTCTATATCTAAAGGATCTTTATTAACCAATTTTATTCCATTAACATCAATTATTCCCTGCGTTTCCAAGAAAAATGGTAGAATTACTTTTCCTGCTTTATTCATAGCTAAAGGTGAAGGCATAGTGAAAGTGCCTTTTGGAGAATCATAAGATAATATACTATGCCTAAAATTAAAATCGCTTAACTTAAAATCAAAATCAATTTCTGCTGTTAAACTTTGCCTTTTTTCTAAATAATCAATTAGAAATTCCAATTGTTTTCTATAACTTACATTTGTTTCCAAAGAACCTGTAACATTTTTAAATTTATGATACATATCCTTTATCATTTCTAAATACTTATTAACATTATTACTATATTTTTTTAAAAATTCATTTGGAATTAAGATTATTTTAAATTTATTTAACTTATTAGAATAATCTACCTGAAAATCTTTTATTGTGGCTGGCTCAATGCATAAACCATCCCCTTTTTTTAAAATAGCTAAACGGTTTGTAAAATAATCATTGAAATATTTATAAGCAGGTTCTTTTGTAATCTTTGGTATTAAATCACTTCCGAATTCAAAATTCATAAAATCTGTTACTTCTTTTGTTATTCTATTTGAACTTGATATTTCTTTATTCTCTAAATGATTTTCCAATGTGTTTCTCATGATTTCAGGATATAAGTCATGTAAACTTATATCAATATTAATAACTGAATCCCCAGTAATTTCTTTTAATTTCATCAAAATAATAGAAGAAAGGAATATCTCTTGCAAATCATTAAAATGTAGATTAGTGAAATCCGAATTTAATAAACCATAAATTTTTTGATTCTCATTCATAATAAATTAGAGTATTTAATAATTTTAATAATTATATCTAATATCTTAAAAACTTTTATTGCTTAATAATTACAATATGTATGCTTCTATTTTGTCTTTTAGTTGTTTCTTATAATCATTAATATCTTTCCATATAATATGAGGGAAATGATTTGTATCGAAAGCCGATTTTTTATTTACATCGGTTTTATCATTAAAATAATTACATTTGCAAGTATAAATTACCTTCATTTCTCTTCCAGCAGCATATCCTGACTCAAAATATACATTACGTTTTTGCTTTGTAAAATCTGCAATAATAAATTTTGATCTTTTAATGGCTGCAATCATAGCATCATTAATTGTTTTATCGCTTTTATAATGCTCGTCTTTGATTAATATAGGATTAAACCCTAATTCATTTAACACAGGATAAATACATTTTTCATAGATTTCAACCAAATCTTCATTATCGAATGACATTGCAACAAAACAATTATTCGATTCTTTTCCGCTTTGTTCAAGTTCAATATTATAGAGTAAGCCTTTATATGTTATGCATAAAGAGAGATATAAACCATTTTCCATTTCATCTTTTAATTCAAGCAGATCAGCTTTAGATAATGTTTCTAGATAAAAATGGAATTCATTAAAATCTTTAAAAAATAATTTTTCCCATTCAATATCATATAAATTAGAAGTATTTATTTCCTCTCCATCATAATTTTGTAATTTACAAATATATTTGAAAAGATAATTTAATTTATCTTCAGGAGTTTTAGGATAATCATAATATTTCAATTGATTATAAACAATATTTTTAGTCAAATAGTCATAGTTATTCGTATTCCATTTTCCATTTAAAATTAAACTTTTTATAATATGCTTAATCTCTTTAATTGCGTTCGGAATTAATTTATTTCCTTCTGTCCCATATTCTATATCACTCCTATTTTCTAATTCTTTAGTATCATCAACCCAAGCATAATTATGTTTACTAAAAGTAAAAAATTGTTTCTCATTATTTACTTGAATAGAATAAATAAAAACACCTGTTCTTTCTCCAACATTTTCTCTTCTAATTGGTAAATCAGTGAAATAACATTTCTCTCCAGAATTTTCCATATTTTATTATTTAATGTTTTCTGATTCTAATATTTTATAATAACAGATTATAGTATTGAGTAAAGAGTAAAATATCCATTCAAATTGTTCTACTTTTTCTAATTGCTTCGTGCGATCTTTATTGTGTCTAATATCAAAATTATTTACAATATTAAAGAAATCAGATGTATCAGAATCTATTATCACCATATTCAATTTTTCTCTTAATGGTTCGAGTATGAAACTTAGAGTTTCACAAGCGCTTCTTTTATCCTCTATAGTTGAATCACTTTTAAAGAATAACTTCTTTGCATGAGATATTTTATCATCTATACTTACATCGCCTGTAAATACATCTTGTTTTATTAATTCCCACATTGGCATAACTGGTAATTCTTTTTCGATTTCTTCAATTCCTATCTTTGATAGTCTTAATTCTACTCTGATCAGCATACTATCTGCGGCAATGACGGGTTTGCTTATATAATTAACAAATAAATTATCTTCTAAATATTCAATAATCCTTTTGAATTCATTTAAATCAATTGCATATAATAAGGGATAATCATTAATCGTAAGTATAAAAGATTTATATTCATTACCTCCATTATTATATAAATAATTTAGGAAATAATATGTTTTCTGTTTAAAATCCTTTGGATAATCAAATTCTTTATATCCTTCTTTTATAAAGTTAGATTTTACTTCAAATGAAGAATTATATCGTTCACAATGATTTCTTATTATTCCAATATAGATATGTTTTACATTTAAAAATTCAGGATTATTTGACAAATATTTTTCTCTAATAATTACATAATCTGTATGAGATATTATAACCTTACCTATAATTGGATTTTGATATTGAAGCTTTAAAATATTGTTAGGAACGTCAGATATTTCTTCTGATTTTAATCTAACGCCTGTAAATGGACAGATATCTATATCTGGAAATATTGATGGCATAGTTATGATATTTAATTATTAAAAATTTAATTTTGTACTTAAATACTATTAATCTGTTGAATTCATTAAATTTTCTTTATAATCAATCCATTTTTTAACAATTTCAAGTATTGCATTCGTGATCGTATAGAAGGCATCTAAGAACTCAATTAATGAATCTTCAGGCCAATTAGGAGAACCTATTGAAAAATATTCACTCACGGTTCTATCTTTTTCATTAATATTTATGATAGTTGAATAATAGTTCTTACTTGATAAATGAATAAATTTAGAAGTTTCAGTATAAATCTTTTGTAACCAAGGATATCTTTTTTTACACAAATCTATTAATAATTGATCAGTTATTCTTTTCCCATCTGTATGTTTTAACTCTCTAAAAGATTTTCCTCGTAAAAATTCTTTAGTGAATAATTCATCGCTTCGATATGATAAATAATCAATTCTTATCAGGTTATCAATTTGCATTCTCAATAATGAACCAGATATATTATGATGCCAATGTTTAATTAAAAGTATAAATGAATCTAATAAATCTAACGAACGTTTTAATACTATTTTAATAAAAAAATCTGTTATATAAATATTATTGTGATTTGCTGAACAAGATAATTCATATAATTTAAAATGCTCATTTTTCTGATTTTCTAATAAAATCAATTTATCCTTCAAAATAGGATATTTAGAAAAAGGATCTAATTTACTTTCCTTCATTCTTATCTTCTACTATTTTAATTTCTTCTTCGGTTAGGCCGTAGAGTTTATAGACTTCGGAGTCGATTTGGTTGTCGAGTGTTTCGCATTTGCGTTCGTAATATGTTTTGTCTTTGTCGGTTTTTATTAATTGGAGTTGTTTCTTTGATTCGAGCATTTGTTCAACGAGTTGAACTATTTTGTCATGTGCTTGTTTTTCGGTTTCGTTTTGGAAGTTGATTTCTTTGATGGGAAGATTTTTTGCATCATTCGGATAAAAGTGTAGACTTTCACTTAAAAAGTTCACAAAATACCAATTAATAATATTCGAATTTAAAATACCGAGTAAATAATAGTAACTATAATTTTTACAAAAGTTTAAATTACTCTCATTTAGAATGTTTCGTGCTGATATGTGATTAGCATTCTTAAGTTTGTCTATCCTAACACAGTTTATAACCGTATGACTGTTATATGTGTCCTCATTATCAAAGCAAAATCTTAGTCTATCTTTAACTACATTAATAAACATCAATTTTTCATTTTCAAATAATTCCGGAAACATGGGATTATAATGTTCGGTTGGTTTATAATTTAGCCAGCCATATTGTTCAAAATAATATCTATCAATATTCTTACCTTCACAAAAATGTTTATAACCAGATTTATAATTCAACGATATATAATAATCCTTACCAATATTTTTATTCTTATGATTAATCCTTACCCCATAAGCAATCAAACAAATTTTATAAAAAGGTACTGATAAACTATGCATCTTTTCTTTTATTGGAATAAGTTTTATTAAGTCTTTAGTTTCTAATCGACAATCTTTTAAACTGAGAAAATTATCCTGTTCAATTTTAAAATATTTATAGGATATTTGCTGAACAAAACTATCTTCATTTAAAAACCTTTTTACTGTTGTTAAAGATTTTGATTTTTTTAACTTCTCTATACTAATTATTATATTCTTAACATTTGCAGAATCAAATATAAAATAGTCACTTGTATCTACAATTTCGTTTATCTTGTAATTTTGTATAATGTATTTTCTTAATAGTGTGCCATATACTTGATTTGTAAATGCAAATGGTATAATATATGATAAAAGTCCATTCTTATTTAAAAGTTTCAATGCTTTTTCAATAAAGACAATGTAAATATCTGTTCTTCCTACACAAGTGTTATAATTGTTGAAATAATAATTTTTAGTAATATCATCTAAGTTTTCAATATTTACATACGGTGGATTACCTACGATCGCATCGAATCCCCCGTTTTTCATTATTTCCGGGAATGTTGTTTCGAAATCCATTGGGTTTAGTTTTCTTTCATCTTCACTTGCAAACATACTTCCTGAGAGTATATCTGTTCCAATCAAAGAGTTACCGCAGATAATATTATTGCTTAAGTCAGGCAGGATTTTTTCGTGAAAGAGTACCTGCATATCGTTTGCTGTTGCAGTGGTTTCGTCTTCGAGCATTTTGAGTGCAAGTGATAACTGTGTGACTTCGACTGCCTGCTGGTCGATATCGACTCCGTAAATATTATTGAGAAGTATATTTTGTTTTTGTTTGATGCTTAAGACCATTATCCCGTCTTTTTCTATGCATCCGTCTTTTTTTGCCTGTGCTTTATGCTGTTGATAGTATTTGTTGTGATAGTCGAGCAGAGTTTCGAATACACCAATGAGGAATGAACCGCTTCCGCAGGCGATATCGGCGAAACGGAGCTTGGAGATTTCGGCGGGGGTTTTGCCTTTTACGTTCCCACGCGGGAGCATGGGAACGAGAGGTGTGGAGTCTTCGTTTCGAAGGATTTTGCCGATAGTGTTATCGACTATGTAATCCACAATATATTTTGGGGTGTAATAAACACCTCCGGCTTTACGGACTTCGGGCTTTTCTTCGACTTTGACACGTTTATCTGTAGCGTGAACAACCTTTCCGAGAAAACGCTCGTAAATAGAGCCAAGTATATGAATGGGAATTGCATTAAAGTCATAGGGTGAATTCAGATGTGAAATTTCATTACAGATATTTTTGAACTCATTCAGTTCGGGTCCACGGAAATTCTGTTCATCTATGAAATGTTTCTTAAAAACAATTCCATTGTATTTTGAATCGAGACGTCTGCAAGCGGTAATGAAATCTATCCACGCTTTATTGCTTTTTCCGAATTCAGAAACATAATTATCCTGTTCAATTAATTTATCTTCGAGGAAACGGATAAATACGAGGCGGTCGATGGTTCGCTGAGTAGCTTCTGTGAGTTCTTCGCTTCCGAGATTTTCGTCATTCTTTTTAAATGCTTTTGCGAGAGATTCACGGGTGCGGTCTATATATTCCAGGAATTCTTCATCAATGGTCTGGAGTTTGATTTTCACAAACCCTTTTTCTGAGGCTTTACCTTTTGGTTTCGGTAAAGAGTCTGCATAGCGTTCGAGAGAGTCGGCTGTGACTGATTCGTGAGAAAAGAGATAATATATTTCAGAGAATTTTTCTTTTTCTAAATAATCTGTATAATAATATTGTTTATGGAAACCATCGATAACTTTATTTATATCGGGACGGATACGGCAATCGAGAATATGAAACTCTTCAAAATCGGTTAATACTACGATAGGAGTTTTTGAATTCCATCCATAGCGGATTGTCTGGAAATAATAATCAGCATTACGGAGATTTTGAGACGGCTTTTTAGCTTCGACATAAAACTTAGTATCTTTAAAATTGGGAAAGAGATAGAAAGTATAATCGGTTCGTTTTTGATTATCCTGAGTTTTTTCGACTTTCACTTCCTGCTGATACGGGTCTTGTTGAATATCGTGATTAACATCCCAGCCGAGAACGATGAAAAACTTATCTATAAAATCTTTTCTTACTTCTGTTTCATTGTAGGATGGAGAGAGATAATGTTTTATGCCCTGATTGAATTTATCGACGAGTTTTTTTACTTCTGTGAAAGCAATATCAAATGAATCTGAATTTATCCCCATAATGAGTAAAGGTATTGAAAAAGAAGAATTTAAAAAAGGGTGAAAAAAAAGTTGCAGTAGCAGTTGCAGGAGCATAATCAGTTGCAGGAGCAGTGGCAAGTTGCAGGAGCAGTGGCAGATGCAGGAGTTGGAACATAATAAGTTGCAGGAGCAGGAAGAAAATTTGTTGAGTTCGTTAAGTAGTATCACTGATTAATAAGATTCAAATGATTAAGATGATACAGAAAGGAAAAATTGTAGAATGAGTGAGCAAGTAAGAAAGAAAAAGAGTATGGGTGTATGAGTGTATGGATGAATGATAAAAATAGTTAATCAGTTGATTAGTTGTTTGGTTGATTTGAGAAAAAAGGGAGAAGAACTGGATTCCCTATAGGAGCATTAGGGAATGACACATTGGGAGGAGTACAAAGAACGGTTTTACATCAAGGGAAGAAATAAGTTATTTTCAGCACAGCTGTCCAAAATAAATTGAACTTAAATAAAAGTGCAATTAAATTAAAATAATTAACTTTTTTGGGACAAATTATCATCGAAACAAAGACAACCCCCTTTTGTTCCCCCTTTATTAAGGGGGAATTTTTTACTGGATTTCCGCTTTTGTTGTCCGAAATATTTTTAATAATATTTATTTTGGACAGATGTGTATTTTCAGAAAAAGTCTGCTTTTCATTTGCTTTGAATATGCAATTTAATATCCGTATATTTTCTAAATTTTTAAAGAAAAGGAGTAAGTTTTTCTATGATTAATAATTTAAGAAGCCTGATTTTACTTGTAATGATGGTTGTACTGCCGCTATTTTTAATAAATTGCGGTAAAAAAGACCCTAATATCAAGGATGAAAACAAACCAAAGACCGAAACTAATTCCGAACTTATCAAAACTGACGATAAAGGAAATACACGAATAGATTTGAAACTGAAGCCTAAAGTCGGCGATATATTCAGATATAAAATGGTAAAATCTACGAAAGAATCAAGTGCGGATGCAGCGAAGAAGGAAGATATGATATCTCAGGAGCAGATAGAGGCTTATTATTATACACAGGAAGTTGCAGAAGTGAATGCAACAGGTGTGATTACTCTTAAAATGAAATATGACAGTATTATAGTTACCGTAAAGCAATCCGCTAAAGATGAATCAAATACTATAGTCTATAATTCAAGCGTTAAGGATAGCATAAGTACAATGAAAGATTTTCTGGTTTATAATAATATGATAGGAAATTATTTTAAAATCAGAGTGGGGAGCAATAATGAATTTTTCGAGCCTTATGAACTGGAAGCGATATATGATAAATTATTCAAAGAGTTAGGGGATACTGTAAGCCAGCAAGCAAAAGATGCAATCAAGGAGAGCCTGAAATCATCCCTGAAAGAGGTATTAACAATGCAATATCAGGTGTTTCCCAAAAATGACGTGCCAAAAGATTCAGTATGGTCTCAAACAATAACATCGGATAATCCACCATTCAGATTTAAAAATATCGTGAATTACAGTGTAAAGGATATACAGAAAACTGATGCCGGAGATATAGTTTCTATTAATGGAAAACTGGATATAGAATTTATCGACAAGGAATATAAGACAAAGGAAGGCTCTATGAAAATTGAAGATGTGACTGCCGGAGGTACAGGACTTATGAAATATAATCTTTCAAAAGGATGCATGGTAAAGAAAGAGACGGAACAAATTGTTAAAATGCTTGCTAAAGTATCATCGAAAGGTCAATCGTTTAAAACTATAAAAGAAACATCGCTAAAACTATCAATAGACTTATTGTAAAACATCAATTTTATTAGAATGATTAATATCAATGTTTCCAAGCACCCTTTAGTAGCTCATTACCTTACACGATTAAGGGATAATAAAACTGATATTGTAAGTTTTAAGAGTTGCCTTGAAAGAATTTCATATTTAATGGCGGCTGAAGTGTATTCAGAACTAAAGACTGAAAATAAGACTATATTTACACCTTTAAAAAAAGCAAAAGGTCAAAAGATAAATACAAAAGTTGTAATTCTTCCGATATTACGTGCAGGGCTTGGTTTAACGGAAGGATTCAGGAATCTATATCCGAATGCATCCATAAGCCATATAGGTTTATACAGGGATGAAGAATCACTTAAGCCGATAAAATATTATTTCAAATTTCCTCATATAAAAGATAAAAAAAATCTGAAAGTGATAGTACTTGACCCTATGATAGCCACCGGCGGAAGCATAATATTCACGATAGAATATTTATTGAATATGAACATCATCGATATTAATATTGTATCATTGTTATGTGCACCCGAAGGTCTTGCTGCAATCGAAAAAAGATTCGGGAGCAGTGATAAAAAATTGATAAAGATATTTACTTGTTTTATCGATGACAAGCTTAATGATAAGGGGTATATTCTTCCGGGACTCGGCGACGCGGGCGACAGACTTTTTGGCACATAATCAGGTAAATTGATTTAAAGAAATGTTAAGTAATTTTTACAAAAAAAAACTCGAAGAATTACTTATAAATTGCAGGAAGAATCTTCCTTCAAATAAGATTAAAGAAGAAGTAATTTCGAAAGCTTTCAAATTTGCACTCGAGGCGCATAGAAATGATAAACGCGCATCGGGTGAGCCTTATTTTTCACATCCTTATGAAGTAGCCTTGATAATCGCAAGAGAAATCCCTCTCGATGATATATCCGTTTCAGCAGCATTATTGCACGATGTAGTTGAGGATACAAAATTTACAATAAAAGATCTTAGGGAAGAGTTCGGGAATGAAATTGCCGAAATTGTGGACGGAGCAACAAAGATTGAAGGGATTTTTGACAATTACGAATTGAAGCAAATTGAATCGTATAAGAAACTTCTGCTCTCTATGACATCCGATATCAGGGTAATGCTCGTTAAATTTGCGGACAGACTTCATAACCTGCGGACGCTTGAGTTCCTTACCGAAACTAAAAAAATGCGTCTTGCTCAGGAAACTATAGATATATACGCACCCTTTGCTCATAGATTCGGGCTTTCAAATGTAAAGACCGAACTTGAAGATCTCTCTTTCAAATACCTGAACAAAATTGAATACGAAGAAATAGCGAAGAAATTAAAAGAGAAAAAAAGAGAAAGAGAAAAATTAGTAAAAAAATTCATCGAGCCGATAAAAGAAAGATTAACAAAAGAGAATTACAAATTTGAAATATACGGCAGGGCAAAATCCATATATAGTATTCACAAGAAATTAATGACACGTGCTAAATCAATAGATGATATATTTGATTTATTTGCTGTGAGGGTGATTCTGGATACAGAGCATAAAAACGACTGCTTTTCTGTTTATGGAATATGCTCCGAAATATATATACCTGTTCCCGAAAGATTTAAAGATTATATTTCCCTTCCGAAACAGAACGGATATCAATCCATTCACACGACCCTTGTTAGCAAGGAAGGTAAAATGGTGGAAGTACAGATACGGACAAGGGATATGCATGAAATAGCCGAGAAAGGTGTTGCCGCACATTGGAAATATAAAGAAAATACAAACATCGACGATAAAAACCTTGAATACTGGATGCAATGGATAAGGGATACTTTTGAAAATACTGCTAAGGATGACGAGACTTCAAAACAATTGATAGAAAGTTTTAAACTGAATTTATATCAGGATGAAATTTACTGTTTCACTCCAAAAGGTGAATTAAAAATCCTTCCTTCCGGTGCAACGCCTCTTGATTTTGCATTCGAAATCCATACCGAAGTGGGCATGAGGTGCATAGGAGCAAAAGTTAACGGAAAAATAGTGAACCTTGACTCTAAACTCAGGAGCGGAAATCAGATTGAGATTATCACTTCGAAAAATCCGAAGCCAAAAAAGGACTGGGAAAAATTTGTGGTAACACAAAAAGCCCGGACTGATATTAAAAAGTATTTCAATATTGAAAAAAAGAAATTTGTAACCGTAGGAAAAGAGCAATATGAAAAAAAGTTAAAGAAGCACAAACTTCATATAAATGAAGATACATTATTAAAGATTGTCCAGAGATTAAAGTTTAAAGACTTAAATAATTTCTACTATGAAGCAGGGAAAGACGAGCACCGTCTTGAGGAAGTGATAGATATATTATCTGATAAAAATAAAATTCAGCAATTAGAATCTTCTGTTGATAAAATCCTGCAAATTCCAATAAATGAAACCGAGACGTTTACCAAGTTTATAACCGATGCAAGAGCAGCCGAGATAGATATTTCCCTGGGTAAGGGCGGTGAACTGGAAAAAATGAAGGGCTTTAAATATGAATATGCAAAATGCTGTAATCCAATTCCCGGAGATGATGTGATTGGTTTTATCACTTTTAATGAAGGTTTAAAGATCCACAGGCGAACCTGCAAAAATATTCTTAATTTATATCTGCAGGAACCGAACAGGATAATCGAAATCAACTGGGGCGATACCGCGAAAGGAGAATTTACAGGCGGTATCAAAATTATCGGGGAAGACAGACCGGGACTTATCAAAGATATCACTTCCGTGATATCTAAAAACTTCAGCGTTAATATCAGAAGTATGAATATTTATTCGAAGGACGCGATGTTCGAAGGTACAATGATATTAGTTGTGGAGAACCTTAAGCAGCTGAATGCAATCATAGAAAAAATCAAATCTCAACCGGGCGTTCTTAACGCCACAAGATTTGAAGAATAAATCTAAATTTTTTCACAGGTAACTACGGCACATGCATAATCATCTGTGTGTGAAATACTTATCTGAAAATTCAATTTAGAATACTCGTTTTCGTTTATATGATGGATATAAGGCTTTCCCTTTTCGTCATTAAGTATCTCGATATCTTTCCACCTGAAATGTTTCGAAATACCCGTACCTATAGACTTTGAGTAAGCTTCTTTAGAACAAAATCTACCGGCAAAATGCAATTCGGGTTTTGAAAAAGATTTACAATAATTTATCTCGCTATCCGTAAATATCCTTTGGAAGAATCTTTCACCGAATTTTTCAGAAATGCTCCTAATTCTTTTGATATCTATAATATCAATTCCTATTCCTATTATCATAATATTTTATTTTCTTTTTTTACTATATCTATCAATTCCGAAATGGAATTGATATCATAATCCGAACCCGGATGCCGGGTATTGAATGTATCTCCGTATCTCGCAAACACCGTCTTCATTCCTACGGCTTTGGCACCCATCATATCTCTTTCCGCCCAGTCCCCTATCATAAGGCATTCTTCAGGTTTTAGTTCAAGTTTTTCAAGAGCAAGATTGAAAGGTACAGGGGAAGGTTTTTTCTCACGCGCCTCATCATACGTTATCACAACGTCGAAGAGATGATGAAAATTAAGATAAGAAAGTCTCAGCCATGCTTCTTTAGAAGGAGCGTCTGAAACTACGGCAAGTTTTAATCCCATTTTTACCAGTTCTATCAAAGTCGGGAATACATTCGGATAAGGTTTAAGCGCTGCTTCACGTGCTGTACGGTATGCTACGATTCCGGCTGACATTATTTTATAATTCACTCCGCCGTATAAATCGTGAAGGAACTCATCAAATATCTGCTGGTACTCGATTCCCTCTCTGTCGTATATACTATTAATTTTCTGTATAGCTTCCCCGAATTTCATATCCATACCTGCATCTATCATTGCATAGACAGCGGCTTCCACAGCCCTGCTTTTCATCAGCATAAAATCCATCAGAGTATTATCAAGGTCAAATATTATTGCTTTAATCATAATTTTATTTATAATAGTTTCAATTTACTAACTTTTAAGAAATCACTCACTACAAAAAATGAGCCTGTAACCAGGAGCAGATCATTCTTTTTTATTCTACTTTTTACTGTTTCGTATGCCTCTTTTAGGGAATGTGTTACCGTGAAGGATACCCGTTTATTCTGGGTCTTTTGTTTTGTAATATATTGTAATAGTTCTTCAGGTTCAGCAGCACGTTTATAATCCGGTTTCGTGAGAACTAAATATCCACCGAGATTTTCAATCACACTCATACACTCTTTATGATTCTTTTCTTTCATAATTCCGAATATTATAAAAAGATTTTTATACTTAATATTCTTTAAATTACCGGCAATATTTTTCAGGGCTTCGTAATTATGGGAAACATCTATTATTTTTAACGGATTATCACTTATTTTCTGAAATCTCCCGTAGAACTTTGAATTCCGGATTATATTTGCAAATCCTTTCTTTAAAGCAACAGAGTCAATACCTATTTTTTCTTTCTTATCTAACGCTGAAAGTGCTGAAATAGCAGTAGCGATATTCTTTGACTGATATTTTCCGGTTAAAGGATAATAAATGTTATTAAATGTAGTTGTTTTAAATTCGAATCCTTCTGCTCTATCGGCAGTTATAATTGGCTTTACAAACTTATCTGCGAATATTAATTCGGATTTTTTATGTTTTGCAGTTTCGATAAAGATTTTCTCTAATTTTTTATTAACTTTCCCGATTATGCACGGTACATTCTTTTTTATAATTCCGGCTTTTTCCTTTGCAATCTTTTCTATAGAATTACCAAGATATTCCGTATGGTCAATGGAAATTCCTGTAATAATTGAAACAACAGGATTGAGAATATTTGTAGAGTCGAGCCTTCCGCCGAGACCTGCTTCCACTATTGCATACTTAACTTTCTTATAACGGAAATATTCAAATGCCATAGCAGTTGTTACCTCAAAAAAACTAATATCCAAATTTTTGATATAATCAAAAACCCTGTTAGTGAAATCAAGGACGAATTTTTTGGAAATATATTCACCATTCACTAATATCCTTTCTCTGAAATCAAGGATATGCGGAGATGTATATAGACCTGTTTTAAAACCTTTTTCAATCAAAACAGAATTTATGATAGAAGCAACAGAACCTTTTCCGTTCGTTCCTGCAATGTGTATGGATTTGAATGAATTTTGAGGATTGTTGAGAAATTCCAGAAGTGATTTAATGTTAATTAAACTGTATTTAATTCCTGCTCTTTCTAATCCGAACAAATAATTCAGGCACTCCTCATATTTCTTGAATTTTTTCACTGATGAATTTAATTGATTTATTCAAGTTTATAAATGGAAAAGGATAAATGTTCGGGAATAGAATAACTCTTTTTTAATTATAAAAAGCCCTTTTGTTGTGCTTCTCTTTCTTTCTCCGTTTCCCAATCTCCCGAGACCGAGTGAAAACATAAAATATCTTTAAAGTAATTTGGGCTGAAGCCCTAATACGGGGCGTTTTAGCCATCCCCGTCGTAAACGACGGGGTAATTTTCTTATTTTTACATAGTCTTTCCCGATTGGGAAACTGTTTTTGAATTAGAAATTATAGTTCACGAATAAGGAGATTAGTAAACAGTAAGAAGTGAAGAAGGTGAGTAGGTAAGAAGGTAAGAAGGTAAGAAGTAAGAAGGTAAGAAGGTAAGAAGTAAGAAGGTAAGAAGGTAAGAAGGTAAGAAGGTAAGAAGGTAAGAAGGTAAGAAGGTAAGAAGTAAGGAAGAGAGAAAGTAAGAAGTGAAGAAGGTGAGTAGGTAAGAAGTGAAGAAGGTGAGTAGGTGAGTAGGTAAGAAGGTAAGAAGTGAAGAAGGTGAGTAGGTAAGAAGGTAAGAAGGTAAGAAGGTAAGAAGTGAAGAAGTGAAGAACAAAGATAGAGAAAGAAAACTCTACGGGGTTAGAAAAGGGATGTTTCGCTACGCTCAACATGACAAATGCGTAACTTCAGTTACTAATTATTAATTACTAATTTATTTCATATTATCTTCATATTAACTAATATTTATTTTGAGTAAATTGTGACAATAAATTTCGATAATTTGAAGAAAATAATATCAATTGTAGGTGCCAGACCTAATTTTATGAAGATGGCACCCGTGCATAAGGCACTGCAAAAATATAAATCGAAAATTGTCCACAGGATAATCCATACAGGTCAGCATTATGACCAAAAACTTTCGGATGTATTCTTCAGAGAACTTGAAATTCCAAAACCTCATATCTATCTTGGTGTAGGTTCAAAGTCACACTCGGAACAAACGGCGGATATTATGGTAAAGCTCGAGAAAGTGCTTCTGAAAGAAAAGCCGGATATGGTTCTCGTTTACGGTGACGTGAATTCTACAGTAGCCGCGGGGCTCGTGTGTGCCAAGCTTTTCAAAAGCCAATATGAAACTATTCCGCTTGCACACATAGAATCAGGTCTGAGAAGTTTTGATAAAACTATGCCGGAGGAAATCAACAGGACTCTTACCGACAGACTTTCCAAATACCTGTTCGTTACGGAAAAAAGCGGAGTGGATAATCTTTTAAAAACAGGTTTTAATAAGAAAAATATTTTTCTTGTCGGCAATACTATGATAGATTCACTCGTGCATTACCTTCCGAAAGCAAGAAAATCAAACATACTGAAAGAGCTATGCTTAACAAAGAAGGAATATGCACTCGCTACGCTTCACAGACCTTCCAACGTGGATGATAAAAATAATTTCAAAAAGATAATAGAAATCTTCCGGTATCAGAATAAACTTAATCCGGACATTGATATCGTATTTCCTGTTCATCCGCGGACTGTAAAAATGCTGAAGAAATTCGGACTGGAAAATAAACTGAACAGCATAAACAATTTAATCCTCACCGAACCGTTGGGATATTTTGATTTCCTGAATCTTATTTTGAATGCTAAGTTTGTATTAACGGATTCCGGCGGGATTCAGGAGGAAACGACATTCCTTAAAGTTCCCTGCCTTACCCTGAGAGAAAACACAGAAAGACCTGTCACCTGTGAAACCGGAACTAATACCATATGCGGGCTGAATATGAAAAAGATTCACAAGGAAATAACCGACATCAATAAGGGCACATATAAAAAAGGAAACATTCCCAATCTATGGGACGGTAAATCCGCGGAGCGAATTACAAAGATAATTACTGAAAAGATTTGAATGAAAAAGATTTAAATACTGTAATAGATACTCTGAATAAGAAATATCCTGCAAAGCAAAACAAATCAAAATCGAGCATATTGGATGTTTTGATTGCAACAAAACTTTCGCAAAATACAACTGATAAGACATCTTACATTGCATTTAATAATTTGAAAAAAAAATTCAGCAGTTGGGAAGATGTTGCAACCGGAAATTTAAATGATATAAAATCCGCTATAAAGGTTTGCGGATTAACAAATACAAAAGCCGTGCAGATAAAAGCAATGCTGAAACAGATGATGAAGAATTACGGAAAACTTGACCTGAGTTTACTTAAGAAAATGAAAGAAGATGAAATTTATGAAGAACTTTTGAAATATAAAGGTATCGGAGTAAAGACGATTAGTTGTGTGCTTGGATTTTCGCTCGGCAGAAACGTATTTCCAGTAGATACTCACATACACAGGATTCTGAACAGGATTGGAATTGTAAAGACAAAAACACCCGAGCAGACATTTGAGAAATCAAAATTGATAATTCCCGATACGAAAAAAATGCAGTTCCATACGAGTCTGATAAAATTTGGAAGAGAAATTTGTAAAGCGATTACGCCGTTGTGTTACGACTGTTTTATTTATGACTATTGCAGTTACAAAACAAAAACTGAAGAGAAAACAACAAAAGGGAATAAAGTACTGAATAATTTTTTAATTTTAGAAAATATTTAAATTTTGAAGATAGATAAGAGTAAAATAAATAAAATCCTCGTTATAAAATTCGGTGGAATGGGCGACCTTCTTTTAATGACTCCCATGTTACCAAACCTTAGACGGTATTTTCCCGATGCGGAAATAGATATTTTCACTCTTAAGCGGTCAAGAGATATTCTTATCGATAATCCTTACGTTACAAGGATACTCACATTCACTCCCGGTACTAACTCATCCTGGTTTTTGATAAACAACATCAGAAAGAAAAAGTTTGACTTAGTGATAGACCTCTTCTGCAATCCGAGGACTGCGCTTATCACAAGATTAAGCGGAGCAAAGTACAGGTTTGGTTTTAAATTCAAAGGAAGAAATTACGCTTATAACATAAAAGCGAGAGGACGGGGAGGGGAAGTTCATAACGTAGATTTTAATCTCGATGCACTCAGGGAATTGGGAATCCCTATTGTTACTAAAAAACTGAATTTATGTATTAATGTAGTGCACGAAGAGTTTGCTACAAAATTCATAGTCGAAAATAATATTAAATCGAAAAGTACTATGGGTATTTGCGTAACAGGCGGCTGGGAAACGAAGAAATTCAAAGTCAGCGATTACATAAAAGTAATGAAGATGATTAATGCATTATATGATGTAAATTTTGTACTTTTCTGGGGAAATGAAATCGAGAAGAAAGATTGCGAAACTATACATAAAGAATTCGGGAATAATTCATTTTTAATTCCCGATAGTCCCATCAGATATCTTGCCGCAATAATCAGAGAATGTGATTTGATAATCGGGAATGATTCCGGACCGATGCATATTGCCGTAGCCGTGGAAACCCCTGTTCTTGGAATTTACGGTCCGACAAAACCGATGCTTCAGGGACCTTACGGAGAAAAAAATCTGACGGTAGTAAATGACGGTCTCGACTGCCTGTATTGTGATTTGCTTGAATGTAAAATCGGCAACATTTGTATGACTCAGCTTTCAAAAGAAAAAATAATTGCAAAACTTAAAGAGCTTATCGCTATCAACAATTTAAATTTCAAAGAAAAAGTTAACTAAGTTGAGCAGAAGAATATTAATCGTAAGAACGGACAGGGTTGGAGACGTAGTGATGATAACTCCTATGATCAGGGAGATACGGAAAGCATATCCTGATTGTTTCCTTGCTACTCTGACCCGGAAAAACACATCTGAACTCCTTATCAATAATCCTTATCTTGATAAAATAATAATTGATGACTTTGAGAAAGGTACTTTCTGGAAAGTCATAAAGGAATTAAGAAGTTATAATTTTACGGATGGATTGCTCGTTTTACCGACTGAACGGGCGGCTTATCAGATGTTATTCGCCGGAATAAAGAACAGAATCGGAGTCGGAAGGAAGATATATGAAATAATTACGTTTATGAAAAGTGTTTCCCGGAATAAATATATTCCTTTACGGCATGAGGCAGATTACTGTATGGATATGGCTCGCAGAATAGGAGTGAAGACAGATAATCTTTCACCCGAGATATTTCTAACGGATGCAGAAAAGCAATCAGGGAAAGATTTCCTGAGAGACAAGGGAATCAAAGAAGATGAATATAAAATAATTGTTCACAGCGGATCAAAATATTCTGCACCAAACTGGAGTGAAGATAAATATTCCGAATTAGTAAAAAAAATATTAAAGAAATTTGACGGAAAGAATTTCAGGATAATACTGACAGCATTTGAAATGTCGAATGAATTCCTTAATAAGATAAAAAGTTTAAATGACAGTAGGATCATTGATATATCAAAAAAAATATTTTCATTAAGAGATTTAATAAAAGTAATAAATTCGGTAGATTTAGTCATAGTTTCATCAACGGGACCGGCACATATTGCAGATTCCTTAAGAAAGAATGCAATAGTTATTCACTGCCACAGGTCTATGAATTGTTCAAAATACTGGGGTACTTTGAATAAGAAGACAATCGACCTTGAAGTTTCCGATGAACATTGCAAAAAATATTGCAGCAGTGATAAGGAAATATGTGACCTTGAGAATGGAATTTCCACTGATGATGTTTTAGAAAAAATATTTTTATAGTTTTATGGATTTTAAAGATTTGAAAATACCAAAATGCAAAAAGTACTCAGGATACAAACCCTGTTACTCGTATAAAAATTGCTTCGAAAAAGGGTGTATAGAGAACGATGATAATCATAGAATGGGAAAAAAGATATTAATAATTTCACTCGATGCTATGGGTAACGTTCTTGATAATACTCCTATCCTGCCTGCATTAAAGAGAAAATTTCCCGTTAGCACGATATACTGGATCACTTTGAGCAATGCTGTAAAAATACTTAACAACTCAAGATTCATTGATAAAGTATTTGCATGGGATGATGAAAACCGGATGATTTTAAGAAACATTGAATTTGACTGCGTGTATAATGCGGATAAATCTCTATATGCCTGTGCTTTTGCAAACGAAGTGAATGCAAAACATAAATTAGGTTTTATGTTAAATGAAGATGGAAAGATAATCCCTGCAAACGAAGAAGCTTTGTACAGTTATGAAATGGGTGTAAATGACAGGTTAAAATTCAGGGAGAATAAAAAATCGGGTGTTGAGATAATACATCAAGTATTTGATCTTGAATATAAACGGGATGAATATGAATTTGCATTCGATGAGCAAGAGAAAGAGTTCATTGCAGATTACAAAGAAGAGATATGTTACGATGATAAATTATTTCATGTAGGGTTTAATACAGGGTGTTCTCTTCTATTCCAGAATAAAAAAATGACTGTGGAACAGCACATCAGGTTAATAAAAGAACTTATCAAAACCGATAATATAAAAATTGTACTCCTCGGCGGCAGAGAGGATACAGAAAGAAATGCCGAAATATACAGTGCTTTTGATAAAATTGAAAAGAAAAGAATTATCAACACACCCACGACAGAAGGACTTCGAAAAGGTGCCTGCTTTATGAGCATACCTGATATCGTTATCACAGGTGATAGTTTCGGTTTGCACCTTGCGATCGCTCTCAGGAAATATATCATAGTGTGGTTTGGATTATCCTGCGCCGCTGAAATAGAACTTTACGGAAGAGGAGAAAAGCTGGTACCCGAGGGGCTGGACTGTTCACCTTGCTGGAAAAAAGAATGCCCGTATAATCTTGAATGCATAGATAAGATAGATTTAAATAGAATGCGGGAAATTGTTTTAAATTTTATTAAAAATAATCCTAAATAAATTATTTAATTATGGGTTTTATAATTCCGATATATAAACCGCTTCTCAACGGGAATGAGAAAAAATATGTAAATGACTGTTTGGATTCATCCTGGATTTCATCCAGGGGAGATTACATAAAAAAGTTCGAAGACGGAATATCCGGATATCTTGGTGTGAAGCATTCAACTGCAGTATGCAACGGAACCGTTGCACTGCATCTTGCACTTGTTACGCTTGGGATAGGAGAAAATGATGAAGTAATAGTTCCCTCTTTTACATATATTGCTTCAGTAAGTTCAATCGTATATACAGGTGCTACACCCGTATTCGTTGATTCACTTGAAAGTACCTGGCAAATGGATCCTGACGATGTGAAGAAGAAAATAACGAACAAGACCAAGGCAATAATGGCAGTTCATATTTACGGGCATCCCTGCGAAATGAAGGAATTACAAAAAATTGCTAAAGAATATGATCTGTTCCTGATAGAAGATACTGCAGAAGCTTTGGGGTCAAAATATGACGGAAAATATGCCGGTACATTCGGAGATATATCTACTTTAAGTTTTTACGGAAATAAGACCTTGACAACCGGTGAAGGGGGTATGGTTTTAACAAATGATGAAACCCTTCACGACAGGGCGTATCACTTTAAAATGCATGGTCTTGCTAAATACCGTGAATACTGGCACGACGTAATTGGGTATAATTACAGAATGACGAACATTTGCGCCGCAATAGGGCTTGCGCAGCTTGAAACAATCGAAGGAAGAATTAAACAAAAAAGGCAATTGGTGTCCTGGTATATTAAATATCTGAAAGATTTGCCGATCGAATATCATCGCGAGGCAAAAAATGTTTTCCACACATACTGGATGTTTACGATAGTTGTGGAAAATCCTCAGGTTAGAGATGAATTGAGGAACTACTTAAGAGATAAAGGAGTGGAAACGAGACCGAGTTTTTATCCCGTGCATACTATGCCTATGTTTTCGCTTAAATACCAAAAGCATCCATTTGCTGAAAAAATCGGGTGGTGCGGGATTAATTTACCAAGCTTCCCCTCTTTGGAAGAAAACGAAGTGATGGAAATTTGCAGTCACATAAAGAATTTTTATAAATTATAAAATTGATTGTATAATCATTATTTTTTAATTTTATTAAAATAAAATTATTACTTACAAAATGGCATTATTAAAAATTTTTTCAGGCAGATCATCTTCTTATTTCAGTCAGAGAATTACAGAAGAATTAAATCTGAAATTGGGGGATTGTGAATTCAAAACATTTTCTGACGGTGAAATATGGATGAAATATAATGAAAATATTCGGGGATGTGATGTATTTCTTGTGCAATCCACTTTTCCTCCTGCAGACCATCTTATGGAACTTCTCATTATGATAGATGCGGCAAGAAGATCCTCAGCGGCTCAGATAAATGCAGTAATCCCATACTTCGGTTATGCAAGACAAGACAGAAAAGATATGCCAAGAGTGGCAATCACGTCGAAACTTGTAGCAAACTTGCTGATGGAGGCAGGTGCAGACAGAGTGATAACAATGGACCTGCATGCTGCTCAAATACAGGGTTTTTTTGATATACCGGTTGACCATTTATACGCTTCGGGTGTTTTTCTGAATTATTTCAGGAAATTAAATATTGAGAATCTTGCAGTTGCTTCTCCCGATGTTGGAAGCATCAAAATGGCAAGAGCTTATGCAAAAAGGCTTCACGCAGACCTGATATTAATTGACAAAAGAAGACCCAAACAAAATGTTGCCGAGATAATGAACATAATCGGTGAAGTGAAAGATAAAAATATTTTGATAATCGATGATTTAATGGATACAGGCGGGACTTTCGTAAATGCAGTGGAAGCTTTAAAAGATAAAGGAGCATTGGATATTTACGGAGCCTGCACACACCCGATTCTTTCTGGCAATGCGTTGGAAAGGATTAATAATTCTTCCCTTACGAAATTACTGGTTTCTGATACAATACCGCTTAAAGAACAATCGTCGAAGATTGCAGTTGTATCAGTAGCTAAGATATTTGCAGAAGCAATAATGAGAACAAACAAGAATGAATCAATCAGTTCACTTTTTGATTTAAACTGATAAATTTTTTAATCAAAAGTATTGTTACATTAATAGAATCAATTATTTAGATTTTATAATAATTTAATCAGGAGAAATAATTTAATGGTTGTTGATATTGTAATGCCCAAAATGGGTGAGTCAATAATGGAAGGTACAATTTTAAGGTGGATGAAAAAAGCCGGTGATAAGATAGAAAGAGATGAATCTATTTTGGAAATTTCTACAGATAAAGTGGATACAGAAGTCCCTTCACCGGAAGCAGGAATATTGGTGGAAATTTTATACAAAGAAAATGAAGTTGTAGAAGTTGGTAAAGTAATTGCAAGATTAAATACTGAAGCAGATGCAAAAATAGAATCAGCACCTGTCACCGCTCCAGTTGCGGAAAAGAAACCTGCCGTAATACCACAGAAATCCGAAGAAATTAAACCGGAAGAAAAAACTGTACCTCAGGAAATAAGCCAGAGCGGCAAGTTTTACTCCCCTCTCGTAATGAATATCGCAAGCAAAGAAGGGGTGAGCATGGCAGAACTTGATAAACTTAAGGGAACCGGGATAGAAGGGAGAGTAACAAAAAAAGATATACTTGAATATTTAAAAACAAGAACTGAGCATCCGGTAGAACCGAAAGCAGAAGAAAAACCTATATCTACACAAAAACCTGTGGAAGCACCAAAAGCAGAGACAAAGAAAGAAAGAACTTCTGCTGTTCAGAAGCATGTAATTGATTATGATGAGGAAGGATTGAGCATATTAGAATTTGACAACATCCGGCAAAAGATGGCGGATCATATGGTCGAGTCGGTTGCAATTTCTCCTCACGTGAATGCAATTGCCGAAGTTGATATGACAAGTGTTGAAAAAGCGAGAAAAAGCATGCAGCCTGAATTTGAAAGAAATGAAGGATTCAAATTAACATATATGCCGTTTATAGCTGACGCAGTAGTTAAAGCACTAAAAGATTTCCCCCTCATAAACTCCATCATAGACGATTCAACTGCACCTTTCAGAGCAATTATGAGAAGCAGAATTAATTTAGGTTTTGCTGTTGCAATGGAAAACGGCGGATTGATAGTACCTGTAATAAAAAACGCAGACGGAAAAAATTTAGTGGGTCTTTCAAGAGATATCAATGATTTAGGCAAAAGAGCAAAAGTGAAAAAACTATCACTCGATGAAATACAAGGAGGAACATTCACTATATCAAATTTCGGAGTATTCGGGAATATGCTTGGAACTATGATAATTAACCAGCCGCAGGTTGCTATTCTTGGTATAGGAGCGGTAAAGAAACGCCCTGCAGTTCTTGAGACGCCGGACGGTGATTTTGTTGTTATTAAACCTATTATGTACCTGACATTATCTTTTGACCATAGATTAATTGACGGTGCATTAGGCGGGAAATTTGTTATGAAAATAGCTCATTATCTTGAAAATTTTAAGGAGTAATTCGTAACTAATATGTAAAATAAACGTAGATAAAGGTGGATAATTGTTTTTACTACTTTTTCATCGTTCGTAATATTATTAAAAATTTTTCAAATAAATTTAAATAAATACAGTATGCAAATAAAACGAAATATTATTAAATTGTTTTTAATTTTATTTACCATTTTAATATCTTATTCGGTTTATGCCCAGGAAATTGCCGATACAAAATATTGGATAATTTTCAAGGATAAGGGAAGCTACAAGCCCGATATGCAAATTACATCGGGTTCTGATGCTTATAACACCGGGATAAATCTTCTGTCGGACAGAGCAATAAAAAGAAGATTGAAAGTTCTTTCCGATGATAAGCTTGTTGACTTTCAGGATTTGCCTTTAGAAAATAGTTATGTAACCGGTGTTTCTAATTTAGGCGTTACATTGATTGCAAAATCAAAATGGCTTAACGGAGTAAGTGCTTATTTAACTCCTTCACAGGTAAAACAAGTTTTAGGATTGAGTTTCGTGAAAGGATTAAAGTTAGTAAAAAAATTAATTACTCAAAATAATAATTTTACAGGACCTATTTATAATAAATTCTATAAACCTTTGAGTTTATTCACTCCCGAGATTGATAATGATTTGCTTAAATATGGTAACTCGTTAAATCAGGACAAAATGGTTAATGTTCCGAAAGTACATAATCTTGGGATTAACGGTCAGGGTGTGCTATTTGCAAGTTTTGACGACGGATTTGAATGGAGGAGCCATGAAGCATTAAAAAATTTGAAAATCATTGATGAGTATGATTTTATTAATGAAGATAATAATACCGGCAAAGAGGAAAACCAAAAATACAAGGATTCTCCTCAGCAAGGTATGCATGGGACAGCAACTTTATCTGCAGCCTGCGGATATAAAGAGGGAAAATTAATCGGTCCGTCATTCGGAGCAGAAATAATATTGGCAAAGACAGAATACACCGCAACTGAAACACCAATGGAAGAAGATTTCTGGATGGAAGCTGCAGAGTGGGCTGAAGCTAAAGGTGTAGACGTTATAACAAGTTCATTGGGTTATAAAACATGGGATGACCCATTTGCAAATAATTCATACGTGTACGGCGATTACGATGGCAGAACCACTATTGTTTCGATTGCTGCAAGCAGGTCAGCTTATCTTGGAGTAATAGTGTGTAATTCTATCGGGAATTATAATCAAACAACTCAGCCATCCATTGCAAATGGTGATGCCGATTCGATTATCGCTGTCGGTGCAGTTGATTACAATGGTAATATTGCTTCTTTCAGTTCTAACGGACCTTCAAGTGACGGAAGAATTAAACCGGATTTTGTCGGACCAGGAATAAAAGTTTACTCCGCTCTTGACCCTACATTTGTAAAAAATGACAGTTCTTATACCGGAATGAACGGAACTTCTTTATCGTGTCCGATAGTAGCGGGAGTTTGTGCTCTGGTATTATCTGCTCATCCTGAACTTACTCCGATGGAAGTAATTAATGCTTTAAGAAAAACATCAAGCCTTGCAAATAATCCAAATAATGTTTATGGATATGGGATAGTGAATGCTTATGATGCTATTATATCATTTGGGTTTATCTGGGGAAAATATTTTTCCTCCTCAGTGCTTGGAAATGATTTAGTATTAAAAACAAGGTTTGCATCGAACAAACCAATCGATATAAACACTGCGAAATGCATTTACTCAATTTCCGGAGGGAAATCCAAAGAGGTCAACCTTGATTTAACAAAAATCAACGAACCAACCGATAATGCATTCGAAGGCAGTGCAGTATTGAAAGGTGTTAAAGATTTAAACTCAGTGACTTATTACTTCGTAGTAAAAGAAACTGATGGTAATGAGTATTACTCCAATAAATAAGAAGTAAGAATATTAATTTTCAAAGGAGCCCGGATTAAATATTAATTCAGGCTCCTTCATATAAAGTCCTTTCTACAATCTCGCAAATGATATGTCCCGCTGTGATATGCCCTTCCTGGATTCTCTGGACATTAAGAGAAGGTATGCAAATAGAATAATCAGAATGCTGAATCATATTTCCGCCGGTCTTACCGAGAAAACCGATCCGGACTATTCCTTTTTCTTTTGCTTTAGCAAATGCATTTAAAATATTTTTCGAGTTGCCGCTTGTAGATATACCTATAAGTATATCACCCTTATTCCCCAAGCCTTCGACATTTCTTGCAAATATATTTTCGAAACCAATGTCATTTCCTCCGGCAGTAAGATTTGATGAATCGGTAGTGATGGCAATGGCAGGAATAGCAGGACGATGAATATTGTGAGAAAGTCTGATCATAAATTCTGTTGCAAGATGCTGGCAATCTGCAGCACTGCCACCATTTCCGCAAAACAAAAGTTTATTACCGGTTTTGACAGCATTGATAATAATTTCGGTAACCTTAAGAATATCTTTTTTACATGTCTTAAGAATTTCTAATTTAACTTCTGAACTTTCCATTAAGGAATCACTAATAAAATTATTTGCGTTAAACATAATTTTAAGAATTTGTTATATTTTCAATTATCTTTTTTGCTGTTCCAAGAGTTTCTTTGAACAGATCCTTGCATTTATTTCCCGTTTCAATTCTAAGATCATCATTTCTTAACAGCGTCCTGATAACTCTGTAGAACTGCGATTGATTATTAATCAGTATACCGCATCCATATTTCAGCATCATTTCATCTTCATCCGAGTTTTTCACCTGATTGTTGAAAAGCACGGGTATATTAAATATTGCAGGTTCCAATACATTATGCAAACCGGATTTAAATCCACCACCAACATAACTAATATTTGCAATGGAATATAAGCTTAATAATTTACCTATACAATTTACAATTATAAGGTTCTGGTTTTTATAATTATCAATATTGGAGTAACGAATATAATTCAAGTTTTCAAATTTGCTTTGTATATTGATTTCAATATGTTTTATTTTCGTTTCCTTCGGTTCGTGAGGAACGAGTATGGTGAGCAGGTTCTTTTCATATTTGATTATTTTATTTATCACGGGAAGTAAAATATCTTCATCCTGCCTCCAGGAGCTGCCTATGACGAATACTTTTTTCCCATTGATCACTTCAGGAGGAAGAATATTATTTTTGTTAACATTTTTTGATGCCTCATAAACACGCTCAAACTTGGAATCTCCCACCCTGATTACTTCAGAAGAAGGTAATAGCTTTTTATAAGAAGATTCATCTTGTTCATCAATCACGAATATTTTATTGATAAAACTGTAAAGAGATTTTTTAAAAGATCTTGATACCGGAATATTCCAGAATTTGTCATTTTCATCGTATCGTGCATTTGCAAGTATTATCTTAATATTTCTTTTGCTTGCGATAAATAAGAGATTAAACCATAGGTCATATCTGATGAGAACGAGAAATTCAGGGTGAATATCATTAAGAAATTTTTCTATCCGGCGATAACTATCGAAGGGTAAATATAATTTTGTAATGTTTTCATTATCGATTTTTGCATTAAGATATCCTGATGGAGAGAAGAAAGTGAGAACTATTTTATAATTCAAATTCAAAAATTCATCAACCAGCGGTAAAGCTTGTTGATATTCACCAAGGGATGATGAATGAATAAGAACGACTTTTTCACCGGGTAAAAAAACAGGGAATTCCTGCTTTCTGCCGGATATTCCCTGACGTACTTTAGTATTAAATAAACCCAAAATGTGGAACGAAATCCAGGTTAAAGGAATCAAGAGAATATTATAAGTAAAGAACCAAAACTTAATCATATAATCTTGAAGTTTAAAATTAAACTTCCATTATTTCTTTTTCCTTTTTGGAAAGGACTTCATCTATCTCTTTTATATATTTATCAGTCAATTTTTGAACCTCTGTTTCTCCGTTTTTTCTGTCATCTTCAGAAATGTGTTCAGCTTTTTCTGTTTTTTTAAGGTGATCAATTTGTTCGCGTCTGATATTTCTCACTGCTATTCTGCCTTCTTCAGCTTTATGCTTGACTATTTTAACAATTTCTTTTCTTCTTTCTTCAGTCAGGGAAGGTATAGGAATTCTTACAACATTTCCATCATTTGTAGGATTTAAGCCAAGACTTGAATTCAATATAGCTTTTTCTATTATCGAAATAGTTGTTTTATCCCAGGGTTGAATAGAAATTGTATGAAAATCCGGAGTGGAAATATTGCCTACCTGATTGAGCGGTGTTGGATTTCCGTAATAATCTACTTTAATATCGTCCAGAATACCAATGGACGCTTTTCCGGTTCTTATTTTAACAAATTCAACTCTGACATGCTCAACAGCTTTATACATTTTATCGGATGTGGCTTTGATGATATCTTTAATCATAATATAATTTTTTAATTAATATATTAATTTCCAAAATTATGAAAACTAGCTTATGATAGTTCCAACTTTCTTTCCGGTCAAAAGATTTTTCAAATTGCTTTTAACATTCATATTAAACACCAATATCGGAAGTTTATTTTCCTGACAAAGAGTTATAGCCGTAAGATCCATTACTCTCAAATCTTTTTCAAGAACATCAAGATAAGATAGATTCTTATACATCTTTGCATTTTTATTTTTTTCAGGATCGGAATCATAAACTCCGTTAACCCGCGTTCCTTTAAGTATAATATCAGCTTTGATCTCTACTGCCCTGAGTGCAGCAGCGGTATCAGTGGTAAAATACGGACTGCCGGTGCCTGCTGAGAAAATAACTACACGTTTTTTCTCGAGATGTCTTACAGCTCTCCTTAAAAGAAAAGGTTCGGCTACTTCGTCCATTTTTATGGCGCTCTGAATCCTCGTGAATATTCCTCTCTTTTCAAGAGCATTTTGCAATGCAAGAGAATTTATCACGGTCGCAAGCATACCCATCGTATCGCCTGTAACTCTATCGACCCCCTGCTGGGAGGCGGAGAGACCCCGGTATATGTTACCACCACCGATTACAATACCTATTTCGATATTTAATTTCGTTACCTTAAGAATCTCATCTGCAATATGGTCAACAATGTCTGAATCAATTCCGAAACTTTTATCCCCCATCAGGGATTCACCGCTCAATTTAAGCAGTATTCTTTTAAAGCGGGTTTTCATAGACTAATTTTTAAGTTATTTAATCCTGTCCTAATTGGAAACGGACATATTCAACTATTTCTAAATTCATACTTTTAGCTTTGTTGAAATTTGTAATCAAATCACCAACGGATGTATTTGCTTCCTGAATAAATTCCTGTTCGACCAGACAGTTTTCCTGATAGAATTTTTCTATCTTATTATTAACTATTCTTTCGACAATATTGTCCGGTTTCTTTTCATTTTTTGCCTGGCTTGTGTAAATTTCTTTTTCTTTTTCAATAAGTTCTTTATTGATACCATCGCGATTTAATGCGAGAGGATTCATAGCTACAACCTGCATAGCAATTTTGTTGCCAAGTTCTACCGATTCAGTAGTATTATCACCTTTAAATGCTACTAACGCACCCAGTTTACTTCCAAAGTGGATGTACCCTGCAACGTAACCGTTTTCAGCGGCGATAATTTTTGCTCTTCTTAATTCAATTTTTTCTCCAACTCTTCCCATCATTCCATTAAGATTCTCTTCAATGCTCAATCCATCTGTACCTTTGTAATTTAGAATATCTTCTTTATTATTTGATGATATAATTAAAGCCGCATCTGCGATACTTTGAGCAAATTTTTGAAAATCATCACCTTTAGATACAAAATCTGTTTCGCAGTTCACCTCAATCATGGCTGATTTCTTTTTATCTTCACTGAATGCGGATTTAACTGCACCTTCTTTCGCAACTTTATCAGCTCTTTTAGAGGCAGTCGCTGCTCCTTTTTTACGAAGGAACTCAACGGCTTTTTCAATATTTCCATCAGTTTCTACAAGCGCCTTTTTACAATCTGTCATTCCGGCACCCGTTTTATCCCTTAACTGTTTTATTAAATTTATTGTTATTTCCATATTTAAAATTTTATTGTTTATTAATTTTTTCTTTCTTCTATTTTTTCCTGCATTTCATCTGATTCATCCATTGATTTTGTATTCGCAACATGAATTCCATCTCCATAAGCATCAGCAATTGCCCTGGTAATAATTTCAATTGATTTAACGGCATCGTCATTTGCAGGAATAGCAAACTCGCTTAATTCGGGATCGCAATTTGTATCAACTATGGCTATAATCGGGATATTTAACTTTCTCGCTTCATCAATTGCTATGTGCTCTTTCTTAACATCAACAACAAACAAGGCACCGGGTAATTTTGTCATACTTGCGATACCGTTAAGAACTTTTTCAAGTTTCTCTTTATCCCTGCTCATTATCAATCTTTCTTTTTTTACAAACTTCTCTATCGTTCCATCAGCTTCCATTTTTTGCAAATTCATAAGTTTCTTTATACTTTTTCTCACAGTATTGAAGTTTGTAAGCATACCGCCGAGCCATCTTTCGGATACATAAAATGCTTCGCATCTTTCCGCTTGTTCTTTGATTATTGCTTTGGCTTGTTTCTTTGTACCTACAAAAAGGATTTTCTTTCCTTCGGAAGCGAGTTTAGAAACTGCATTACATGCTTCTTCAAGATGTCTTTGAGTTTTTTTTAAATCAATAATATGGATGCCATTACGCTCCATAAAAATGTATTTCTTCATTTTGGGATTCCATCTTCTTGTGAGGTGACCAAAGTGAGAACCTGCGAGTAGTAAATCTTCTATTTGTACTTTTGACATTTTATCTCCTTCATTAAAGCCTTATTCAACCTTTAATAAAGCAGTCAAATAATTTCGACATTGCTTCGAAGAGGTAATTACGGCTTTTGTTTTTCTTCTATTCCCTTCGTCTCTTTTTCCGCATCTTCTATCAGGAAGACACAAGCGGAATAAAATCCGGGAATATGTGTTTTTAAAAAATTTATTAAAAAAATCTTATCTCTTAGAAAATTGGAATCTCTTTCTTGCTTTTGGTCTTCCGTATTTCTTACGTTCCACCATTCTCGGATCACGTGTAAGAAAACCATTCTGTCTGAGAATAGGTCTATTTTCTTCGTTAATCGAAACCAGAGCCCTCGACAGAGCAAGCTGAACTGCTCCGATCTGACCATTGAAGCCTCCGCCATCCACATTAATATGGATGTCGAAAGTTCCGAGAGTGTTGGTAATTTTCAAAGGCATTAATACTTCTTCAAAGGATGAACCTATATTGAAATAATTAGAACCTTCTTTTTTATTTACGTTAAATTTTCCGCTGCCTTGCTTTACATAAGCGCGTGCAACAGAAGTTTTTCTACGACCTACAGTTATTATTGTATTTGATTGCATATAATAAGTTTGTTATCCTTTTATCTTGTTTATATTAAACACTTAATTCAACAGGTTTTTGAGCTGTATGAGGATGCTCCGGTCCTCTATAAACTTTCAGTTTCTGAATTAGTTTAGCACCGAGTTTTGTTTTAGGAAGCATTCTCTTAACTGCTAAAGTTATAATAGCTTCAGGATTCTTTTCAATCAATTCTTTATATGTTCTTGTTTTCTGACCACCGGGATACCCTGAGTGAGTAAGATATTCTTTTTTCTCTGCTCTTTTTCCGGTAATTTTTACTTTTTCGGCATTAATAATAACCACAAAGTCTCCCATATCAGCATTAGGTGTAAATTGAGGGTTTAATTTTCCTCTTATTCTTTTTGCCACTTCGCTTGCGAGTCGTCCGAGGACTTTATCTTCTGCGTTCACTAAAAACCAATTATTTGGATTTTCATCCTTAGTTGCAAATTTTGTCGTTCTGACAGTTTTCTTTATCGCTGTTTTCATAAAAATTTTATCAATAAATAGCAAAGATAACAGATTATAACAAAATAATCAATGATAAGAGGGATGATACGGGAAGAAATTTCTGAATGGATCATTTTATAAAAAATAACCGGAAGTAGATCAAAAAGTTATCAGACAGTTAACCCTCTATATTTATATTACTTATAAGATTATTCACTTTCCGATACAAAAGTTCCGAAAAATATTATTTAAGATGTCATCATTAGTTACTTCCCCTGTGATTTCTCCGAGGTAATTAAGGGCGACTCTCAAGTCAACAGAAATGAATTCACCGGTGAATTTTTCCTCGACAGATTTTACGGCGTTTTCAAGTGATTCAATCACTTTCTGAAGACATATTTTATGCCTTAGATTTGTTAACACAATGTTATCTGTTTTCATAATAGTTTCGGCAGATTTAAATCTGAAAGACATCGCCTTTTTTAATTCAATTATTAATTCTGTATCGAATATTGAAATTTTATATCCGGGATAATCCGAGGTTTTATTCGCCAAATCAAATTTGGAAAAAGCTAATATTGATTTATCAGAATTAAATTTTTGGTTGAAATACATCAAATCATTGCCAATCGATATTGAATCCTGAGCAGAATCAATTAGATATAATACAAGGTCAGCATCCTTAATTTTTTGAAAACTTCTGTTTATGCCTTCATACTCGATTTCATCCGAAGATGCTCTGAGCCCGGCGGTATCTGTAAGGTTAAAAAGTATTCCGTCAATAATCAGATTTTCCTGTATATAATCGCGGGTCGTTCCCGGTATCACACTTACTATAGCCCGTTCTGATTTAAGAAGAGTGTTAAACAGTGACGATTTTCCGCTGTTTGGTTTTCCGGCAATAACGAGCTGAACGCCTTCCCTGATTATTTTCCCGGAAATATATGTATCAATTATCCCGTTTAATTCTTTTGAGATATCAGTAATCAGACTAATTAGTTCTTTCTTTTTTATGAACTCAATATCTTCTTCCGAAAAATCAAGTTCGAGTTCAAGCAGTGAAGTTACATTGATAATATCCTGTCTGACTTTTTTAAGATAATCCGACAATTCACCTTCAAGTAGTTTGATTGAAGCGGAATGTGCGAGTTCGGTTTCTGAATTAATCAGTTCGGCAACTGCTTCAGCCTGAATGAGATCAATTCTTCCATTAAGAAATGCTCTTTTGGTGAATTCTCCCGGTTCGGCATATCGAGCACCGTTTTTCAAAATACACCTGACTATTTTTTCCGTTATTAACCTGCTGCCATGTGATGATATTTCGATTATATCTTCACCGCTAAAAGAATTTGGTTTTTTAAAAACTGAAATTAAAACTTCATCAATAATTATTTTACCGTCAAAGATGTATCCGAAATGGATTGAATGCGATAACACATTATCCACATCAAATATTTTATCATTCTTATTACTTTGAGAAAATATTTTTGATATTATATTAAAAGATTTATTTCCGGACATTCTAACGACAGAAATTCCACCTGATCCGGAAGGTGTGGATATTGCAGTTATAGTTTCCATTTCATATTATAAATTTTTCTTTTTAAGAATCAGCCAGATAAAAACGGGCGCGCCGATGAATGAGGTTATTATTCCTACAGGGATTTCTGAAGGGGAAATAATCGTCCTGGATATTAAATCTGCTATCACGAGAAATAATGAGCCGAGAATTACTGAAAATGGTATTGAATAGCGATAATCAGAACCTATTATAAGACGGGCGATATTTGGTACAATCAAACCCACAAATGAAATTATTCCTGCAACTGCTACCGCTGATGCCGCAAGAAGAGAAGAAATAATAATAGAAAGAGTTTGAATTTTTTTTATATTGAGTCCAAGATTTACGGAAATTTCTTCTCCCAAATTAAGGATATTCAGATCTTTTGAAATTAAAACAGCAGATACAATTCCAATTAAAACGAATCCTGCAGACATATAAAATTCATTCCATCCTTTCCCGTTAAAGCCTCCATTTAACCAGTAAATTATCTGAGAAACGTTATTACCAGCCTTTATCATAAAAAAAGCATTGATTGACGAGACAAGTGCATTAATTGCTATTCCTGCTAAGATGATTTTATTTGATGAAATAAAATTACTATATTTGTTAGAAAGACTATTTGCTATCAGAAAAATAATGTATGTTGTAGTTAAGGCAAAGACGAAGGAAATTGGTGTTAACAACTCAAAAGGGAGAAATGAGACGAAAGTGAATACAATAATTGCTCCGAAACCCGCACCGGCAGAAATTCCGAGTAATCCGGGCTCTGCGAGATTATTTCTAAGGAGGGTTTGCAAAACAAATCCGGAACAGGAAAGAGAAGCACCAACGATTACGGAATTCAAAACCCGGGGAAGTCTGTATTCAAATATTATTTTTTTTATAACATCATTATCGGTAGAAAATACGCTAAAAATTTCAACAAGTTTAATATTAGCCGAGCCAAGAGAAATCGAAGCTAACACAGCAATAAGTAATGTTACAAAAGAAATAATTAATATGAATATTTTTTTTTGCAATAATTTTAATAATTCAATCATAAAATAACTTTGTAATTATATATTTGTAATGAATAAATTTGGTTCTTTAAATATTAAAATTGCGATATTTTTAACCGGGGTAATGATTGCAATTCTTGTACTGTTTTATACTCAAATTATGGTAAAACGGATACAACAAAGAGAGACACAAATTGCAAGTCTTTATGCTAAATCACTTGAATATGTTGCAAAGGATGAAAGTGTTACCGGTGAGTATAATTTTATATTTAATGAAATTATACAGAAAATTGATTTTCCTATAATATTAACCGATAAGGATTATAAAAATGCCGACGTTTTTATTAATCTCGATTTAGATACAGCGAAATTAACTCCGAGAGAAAAGAATGATCTTATGGTAAAAGAAGCCCGAGAAATGGCGGAGATGAATACACCAATCAAAGTAACTTTATATGATACGATTGTACTTAGATATGTCAATTACGGACAATCTAACTTAATCACTCAATTAAGATTTTTCCCGATAGTAGAGTTTTTTATAGGCGGATTATTTGTATTACTTGGGTATATAGGTTTTTCATACATAAAGAAAACCGAGCAGAGCAATATCTGGGTTGGCTTATCGCGAGAAACTGCTCACCAACTTGGCACTCCGTTGAGTTCATTGAATGGATGGATTGAGATATTGAAAAATACGGGAAATATTAATAATGAACTAAGAGACATTAGTTCTGAAATTGAAAAAGATGTAGATAAATTAAGCAAAATCGCAGGAAGATTTTCCAAAATAGGTTCGTTGCCTGAACTTAGATTAGAAAATCTTTACGATGTTATAAAAAATGTGATTATATATTTTGAAAAGAGAATACCTACACTTACAACTATCGACGGCAAGAAAGCAAAGAAGGTCCAGGTAAGATTAAATTCTCAAAAAGATATTTTTGCTTTAGTGAATAGAGATCTGTTCGAATGGGTCATCGAGAATTTACTCAAAAATGCGCTCGATGCAATAGATAAACCTATCGGAAGTATAGTCTTTACAGTACAGGTAAAAGAAAAAGAGATATTTATTGATGTTAATGATAACGGAAAAGGCATTGATAAAAAATTCAGAAAAGATGTTTTCCGTCCCGGCTACTCGACCAAGAAAAGAGGATGGGGATTAGGTTTAAGTTTATCAAAAAGAATTATCGAAGATTATCATAAAGGTAAACTTATTGTTTTGGATTCAATTCCGGGACAAGGAACTACGTTCAGAATAAAACTGAATAAATAGTAATTTGACAGACAAGAGTTTCAATATAAAGAAAATTTTAACATTTTTTGCAGATTTTTTTGCGAGTAACTTCACGGTGATTATATTTCTTCTTCTATTGAAGTTAATTTTCCAATTTATTTTATTCCAATCAGGATACAGATGGTTATCTGCAGATGATTATTGCAGGACTGTGAAATCATTCGAATGGCTTCAAAAGCCTGTAATTGCTTCCGGGGTATGGCTGTCTCCGCATTTCTGGCTGAACGGATTATTTATGATATTCTTCAGAAATATCGTTTTTGCTGCATCACTCGTAAATGTAATATTTTCGTCTTTAACATTAATATTCTTTTATAAGATTTCCGAACTTTGCTTTAATAAAAAAACAGCTGTTATTTCATCCCTAATTTTTATTTTTTTCCCTTTTCAGGTTTGGCTCAGTATGTCAGGACTTCCTGAATCGATTTTTATGTTTTTTGTAATTACCGGGTTATTCTATATTCTTAAGTGGGAGAAATCCGAAAATATGGAAATCAAATATTTAGTGCTCAGTGCTGTATCAATCGGATTTTCAAATATGTTCCGATATGAAGGCTGGCTGTTCAGTATAGTTCTCGTGTTTCTTGTAGGATACCGAATTTTCAGAAACAAAAACTATTCGAAAAAAGGTTTATTATACTTAGCGGTAGCTTCTATTTCCTTTTTAACTATAATCTGGTGGCTGGTATTAAACTATTTGGATTATAAAGACATCCTCTTTTTTGCGAGAGAGACATCAAAGATATACGAATCTTACAATACAACAAAATTATTTCAAAAATTTATTCAATACCCTACATTTATTTTTTATATCGCCCCGATTACCAGTATTTTTGCGATTAAAATGGTGTGGGACACTTTACGAAATAGAAATAATAAACTTTTAAGAGTATTTGTAATATTCAATGTTCTAGAGCTGCTCTTACTCATTTTACAAGGACTAGCAGGCACAGGCGGTACAAACATGGTATCAAGATATATTGTAGTGAATGCAATACTTTTTATTCCGTTAAGCGTTTATCAGATATTCATCTTCAGGAAAACTATTACTGTTGGATTATTCAGCATAGTTTTAATAATAAACATCATATGGAGTTTTTATTTCCCTCAGCCGTACCGTGAAGATACTTTTGAAATTGGCTTTTTTACCAAATCATACTTAAGCAATAAAAGCTTTCCAGAAGAGGATAAAATATATTTCGAAGAGATAGAAGGATTCTATGATACATTTGCCGTAGAAGCTTTATCTAACAATCCCTCAAAATTTATTCTTGGGAATCTCCCTTCAACAGTTTCATCGATCGAAAAGCCAAAAGGAAAAAAAACTGAAAAGCAATCCAAAGAGGAAATAAACATTCTTGACATAAGAAATTATCTCAAAAAGAATAAAATTAATCTTGCAATTGTAAAGAGCGACGGATACACAGACAAGCTAAGAAAAATGAATTTCCGAAGTGAAGAAATAGGTGACTATAAGATATTTTATATTAAAGACAGAGAATCCAACGTAAATGATTCCTCAATTTCCCTTTTCGCAAAAAATATTTCTGAACTTGACAGTACTTCAGATGTTATAAATTTCGGAAAACTTCTTGCTTTAAATGGTATCAGAATAGATAATACAAATTTCGGTGTGAATCCGCAGACGGTAACTCTCGATTTTTATTCTGTGAATAAAAGTATTGTGGACAGCATTGATTATGAAAATTTTGAATTCGACAGATACCATTCAATACTTGAAATAAGTCTGATGAATAATGATTCCGTTGTGTACCGTGAGGACAAAAGGATCTTTTCCGATAAAAATATTGAAGATTTATTATCCCGCAATAATGTCCGGCAGATAATTGTGATTAAACCTTTTGCGCTATTATATTACACAAATAAATTCTCGGGTTCTCCTTTCGAAAGCGGCGTTTACGATCTAAAGTTGAAAATTCGTGATAACAAACTAAACAAAGACTTAGTGTTGTACCAGGGAATAAAGAGTTTTAAACCTGACTCACGTGAAATAATCAGTAAGCAGGACACACTGAAAACAAAGGCAGATAGTCTGAAAGCAAAGCTTGCTGATACGCTGGGAATTAAACCGAAAATAAATCTGCAGATTAAAAAAGATACAATATATTTCAAATATACAGTAGGAAATATAGTTGCTGTTTTTCCCGATACGAATTATGATTTACTGTTAAAAAAGAGTAACGTGGATATTTATAAACTTTTGGTTCAGAATGGTTTGAAGGTCTTTTTTTCGCAGCGTTATCAAGGAGATCACTTCCTGAACTGGGTTTTTACATACTTCTAGATATTACCTATTCGCAATGCGTTTCCAGGCGATAGGTGAAAACATATCCTCTACTTCTCTTCTAAATCCATTATAATACAATGCTCCCCATACAGGAGTTTTTGGGTAACAATAAACGGATCCGCTTGAAATATCCAATACACAAGGAAATTCAAAAGCAGAAAAATGCTTTTTGAGATAATTATTGAGAAAATTAGTATGCTCTTGCATAATTTTATCTGTAATAAGGCCGGGGTATACCACAAGCGAGCCACCAAACCCAAGAGGCATTCCTTGCCGATACTTCATTGCATAATCGAATGACTGCGAACTGAACTGCTGAAGTTTTGCTGTATCAAAATGTTCATTCGCATATTTTACAAAACAATATGTATTCACTTTGCCGAATTTGGATGCCTGCAATGCATCCCTCTTATAGCATACATCAAAAAGCCAATTAGGTTCAACATCAAGTGAAGACATTCCAAAATATACCATCCATTGTCCAAGCATATTGAAATATTCTTTGATGTAAACTGGATATTCCGGCTGCATATTTATTAATTACAGCTTATGTTTTTTAATAATCAATACTAACGCCTGCATTAATTAAAGAGTGTTTAAATTTTGTACAAAATAGTAATTAACTATTTATTAATGTCACATTGAATGTAAATAAAAAGAAATCAAGGCAGTAAGATTTCAATACCATCCCAATTAAAATGCAAATTCATAGTATTTACTATGAAACCCCTACCCCCTTTTTATAAAGAGGGATGTAATCCATTTGTTTTTAGGATTTTGTTTACAAACTTTAATAAACTTGATTGATATTTCACTTTCAGTCTTACTTAATAAAGACCATCCGCTTTACATCATTAAATATATCTGATGTTATTTTGTAGTAATAAATTCCGCTTGAAAGATTTTCACCGTTAAATAATACAGAATAATTTCCTTCTTTATAGTTACCATTTATTAATACTTTAACTTCCCTGCCGAGAATATCAAATACAGATATTTTATAAAATCCGCTTTTAGGAATATCAAATTCGATTCTCGTTTGATTATTAAAGGGATTAGGATAATTTTGATAAAGTTTAAAAGAAAGTGGTATGGTATTACCATTGATTATACCGGATGAGCCGGAAGTAGTATCTATGAATATATTATATAGTTCACCTCCATTACCGTAAGCCCGGGCGTGAACTTTCTTGCCACCGGTGATTACAGAGATACCGTCATCAGATATGCTGCAATCAAACAAGGAGCCCGGTGTATTGTAAGAATAAATCGGTGTTATCTGATTGCCCGGAACCCTGAATGCAACAAAATCATCTCTAGTACTTGCCAAATCTCCCCATGATGCTGCTGTTAGAATTTTTGCATTTTTTGAAAATGCAACTGCACTCACTTCATCTCCTAATCCAGAATAAGTCCAGACAGGCGTTGAGTTCGTAGAGCTGAATAGTTTAACCTTCCCGTCAACCGTGTTGGCGTCAATGAAATTAAGTGTTCCGCAGGCTATAAATGCCCCGTCATAGGAAATATCTACAGAAGACATCCAGTTATAATAAGTACCGGGAAGTTCCTGATGCTGCCACAACTGAGTATACGTGCTGCCATTCCACTGAAAAGTTCTCAAATATCCATGGTAATCTATTATTGCGATTAAATTTCCATTCCCACTAATTCCCTGTTTCATTTGTGTGCCATAAGGAATGGTTCCCTGAAAAATAAGATTACCGGTAAATGTATTAAATACCCAGAATGCACTATAAGTATTCACAATTACTAATGAATCATTTCCGGAAATTCTGACCCCTTGAATTGCAGTCGGAACTCTACATTTCCAAACCGAAATATTCGAATCTTTACTAAAGCCGAAGATTGTACTTGAATCACTTCTGTTTGCACAAGATACAATGAAATTCCCGTTTCTTATAATATCAATCGGACCAGCAGTTCCTGTATCTTTAATAGTAGTAAGATCGAAATTGAACACAGGGACATTACTCTGGCGTGTGAACATTAAAATATTTTGGTAAGCACTTACCGCAATATACCCGGCAGTGTCGGAAATTGCTACATAACTGTACCATGTTTGACTTGGGATCGTGTATTCCCAAATAGGAGTGCTGTTATCATTACCATAAAGTGAGACTCTTTTAGAATTTAAATCCCAACCAACAATACCGTAAAGCCCATTAGCACTTATCATTAAATAGTCGTTGATTGCAAAAGGGTCTGTGAAACTCCATTTTAAATAAGAAGCATAAGGATTATAAAAGTCAAAAACAGAATTCTGAAAATCATTTTTTCCGTCAACTCTTTCCGGTATAGTTATCAGTTTAGATTGCAATGAATTTCCTGAAAAATTATAAATCTGCCGGGTTCCATATCTATTTTCTCCGGATAAATCCTGTGAAAATAAATTCGATGTGATTAGTAAAAGTAATAAAAGATACATTTTCATAATATTTACATTTAAGTTTAAAAAAATTATTCTTGTAGTAATTTTTCTTTACATTCATCAAGTATTTTCTTCTTGTCTGTATTGACTTCCGGATAGTTCAAATCAAGGTTCTTAAGTGTATAATTAATCACTTCAGAAATAAGTAATCTCGAAAACCATTTTACATCAGCAGGAATAATAAACCAGGGTGAATGTTTCGTGCTTGTTTCGTTTATTGCTTCTTCATAACATTTCTGATAATCATCCCAATACTTCCGTTCAGTTAAATCTGATGCGGAGAATTTCCAGTTTTTGGAAGGGTCATCAAGTCTTTTCAAGAATCTTTTTTTCTGCTCCTTTTTGGAAAGATGAAGAAAGAATTTTAGCTGGACTAAACCGTTTTGGCTCAGATATTTCTCATAATTTCTAATCTGTTCAAATCTTTTTTCCCAGATATTATTTCCAATCACTTCAGCAGGAAGTTTTTGATATTTGACTAAATTATGGACACGAACAACGAGTACCTCTTCATAATGCGAACGGTTAAAAACCCCTATTCGTCCCCGTTCAGGCAGTGCTTTATTAATTCTCCATAAATAATCGTGATCGAGTTCTTCGGTAGAAGGCTGCTTGAAACTTACTACCTGAGTACCCTGTGGATTAAGCCCGCTCATAACATGCTTTATTGCTCCGTCTTTCCCTGCAGCATCCAATGCCTGAAAAATAATGAGGAGAGCGTATTTGCTTTGTGCAAAAAGTTTATCCTGATATTCTGACATTTTCACGATATTATTGTTGAGAACTTCCCTCGCTTCTTCTTTTGATTTGAAATCCCCTGCGAAGTCACATGGATAATCGGAGAGTTTAATTTTTGATGTAACTTTAAAATTTTCGATATTCATACATTATTATTTTATAGTTATCAAATTCTTTTTGCTGTTCCGGTCAAATATAAATCTTTAATTAAATTATCCGATATATTAAAATTTACAGTGAGATACTCCCCAGATTTAGTAAGAAGTTTGACCGGTTTTTTAACATTTTTAATTACATGAGCAGCGATTGCTGCCGAAAGGGCTCCGGTTCCACAGGCTAATGTTTCACCTTCGACTCCTCTTTCATAACTTCGAATTTTTAAAATTCCTTCATCAGAAGAAACAACTTCTATAAAATTCACATTTGCACCTTCCGGCATCAAATCTTTATGCATCCGAATATTTCTCCCCCATTCTATGATATTAACTTCATCTATACTTTTTATTTTTGGCTTTTCAATGTCCTCAATAAAAACAATTATATGAGGGGAGCCAACATCAAGATAGGAGACAGACAACATTTCCCACCACTCAATGAAATGAACCTTAAGCTTAAATTTTAATTTAATTTTATCAGGTGGAGGAAAATTTACCGAGATTAATCCGTTATCCTCAAGTTTGCAAGTAAAAATTTTGTTAACTGCTTCCAAAGAAATAGTATTTTTAACAGAAAAATTATTATCGCATAAGTAACGGATGGTAGCTCTCAAACCATTTCCACACAGTGCATTCCCGGTACCATCTTTATTATAGTAGTTCATTTTGAAATCCGCAGATTGAGACTTTTCTACAAAAATAACACCATCTAAATTGGTATTTCCATCGAGAGATATGAGTGATTTTGTGATTATTTGATAATCGGTTAATGAATTATCGATGTTGTTGAGCATCAGGAAATCATTTCCTGCGCCCGTGTACTTCTGAATATCTATATCAGACATAGGAATACGTTATAGATTTATTCATCCAAATTTATATATGATTCAGATAAATAGATAGTTAAAATGTTCCATATACACCTCTTCCGCTTGTTTGCTTTGTTACCTTAATATCGTTCAGTTCAGGAGCTTTAATTCTGATCTCGAACCGAAACCCTCTGTAAAAGCCGGTGGGATACCAATTAAAATTTATTTCCCAGGATTTTAAATCACGATAAGCGGTTATATAAGGAGCAGAAACCTGACGGTTCACTAAATCATATCCTCCTGTAACGGTAAATTTCCAATTTTGCGTAATGCTGAATGCAACTGTCCCGCTTAGATTAGAAGATTTGGATATTTGATAAGGATTAGGTTTATATTCCGAATAATTATAGTTAATTGTACCCGAAACCGGAATATCAACAACGGCTTTATTTGAATTTTTATCAACTTTTATATTCGATTTTAAAGTATCTTTAGGTGATTTTTCAGAATTCCGGATATTAAAACTATAAGATGTTGAAAGGTTAATATTAAAAGAAGTGAGGTCTGCCAGCTTACCATCGGTATTCCAGAGATATTGATTTACTCTCGAGTTAACCGATTTTTCATATTTATAAAAGTTGAATGAGGCTCCTCCGCCAATATTAAGGAGATTTCCAATTTGTGTCCTGAAATCTGTTCTAAGATCCGATAACTTCAAAGAATCTGCTGCTAAATTATAAAGTATCCCGAAATTAATATTAATAAGCTGGAATTTATTTTCTGTAGTATCATTCACGCGAGTTTTCATTTCGAATAAATTCCCGACAGTAAACTGTAAAGACTGGCTTTCGCCCATCGGCGCTCCTCCGAATATTTCCCTTTCAAAATATGAGTATTTAATTACTTTTCCGGAAGCATCAGTATATTTACCGTAATAGTTGAACGCGTCCGAAGAAAAATCCGGAGAATAGATATAATTTATTGAAGGTGTGATAGTATGTTTGATACCTGTGATATTAAATATTTTTGGTCTGAAAATGCCAATCAGTTTCGTACTGAATGATACACCCGTCTGAAAATATCTGACTGCTTTATAGCCATTATTATCCTGAACGCTAACTGAGCTATCGACCGTGTTAAATGTTTTGGTAATGTATTTATTGTACCAGATTTCGGTATAATAGAAATACGGACGAATACTAATAAACTTGCTATTAGGAGAAAAATTTAAAGAAACATTGTGTTGCGCTCCCATTCTGGAATCTCTATAAGTGCTATCAAATCCAAGATAGTTAGGGATAGTTCTTTTAATATGATCATTTCTAAAAGAGCCGCTATAGGAATAAGAAAAGTACTCATATAATTTCAGATTATCCGAATTTGACAGATCCTTACGAAACGGATAATTTTCTGTTATAGAAAAATTTACAGCCGGAATCCGCTCAAGAACATCTCCATTCTGAAGATTTTGATCGCGGTAATAATTTACGGACATTGAGAATGGTGTTGCCTCCCAAAATTTTGATAGTGTGAGATTAGAAACAACGTTCTGCTGTAACAGTTCACCAAGTCTATTGCTCGAATTATCATAGTAACTTTTACCACTCACGAATGAAAGATTACCACTAAGAGAAGTTGTAGGATTAATTTGGTGGTTATGAATCCAGTTCAGAGCCCATGCATCAGAAGAAAACTTGTCCGGATCTTTTTGTTCCCCAACTCTGATTCGCGAATATCCGCCGTTAAATTCACCGTTGAATACATATTTAAGTGAATATCTGAATCTTGCATTTGCATCAATTCTTCCTTTAGAAAACCAACTTGCAGTTCCAGCCAGATCAGTATAATCATTTATCGCCCAGAAATATCCGAATTTAGAAAAATACACACCATAATTAGCATCGCTGCCATAAGTAGGTGCGATTATCCCCGAAGTTCTTCCACTTCGATTAGGAAATACAGCAAATGGAATCCAGAGCACAGGTACACCTTCGATATACAAAAAAACGGATTGGGCAATCACTTTATCTTTGGGAATTACTTTCATTTTAGGTGAGAAAAAATAATATTCCGGATCTTCTTTATCGGTAGAAGTGGTATATAATCCATTTTGAATAAAAATTACCTGAGAATTCATTTTTTTAATTCTTTCACCAAAATAATAACCGACGTCTGCTTCGGAAAAGCCCATAGATACGGTACCCTGCTGGGATTCAAAACTATAAGTAAGTTTTGCTCCTTCATATTTATCACTACCCTGATACATCAGCGGGGGTTGAATTATTTTCCCTTCGCCCGCAGAATCGATACCAGTTGCCTCAAGTATGCGAGTTTCCTGATTGACAAGAATCTGACCTGCATTTAGCTTGAGGTCTTTATAAGTCAGTTCACTATAATAATAAAGATGTATAGTTTTTGCTTTAATGTCGAAAATAGCGGAATCTTTTGCAGAATAATTAATAATTGCATCAATATCGGATTTAACCTGTTTAGAGGTGTCAATTAAAGTTTTTAAGGAGTCGTTCATTTTTATAGAATCTTTTTCACTCTGTGAATAAGATATTACCGGAACCAACAGAAAGATTAATATGTAAAGAAATCTTTGCAAATTAAATTTTATGAAATCCTGTTATTCAATAACAATATCATCAGGAAGTTCATTTACATCATCTTTTTTCTTTGGAAATTCTTTTGCAAGTAAACTGCCAACTTTGTCAAGTAGATTTAAAATACCGCCTTTAAAATTAAAAGCAGAAAAATGGTTTGTCAATTCCCCGGCTATATTATCCCAAGTATTCTTTTCAACTCTTGAATTAATACCTTTATCAGCAATAATTTCAAACTTTTTATCTTTCAAGAATATCATAATGAGAATACCGGTATATTCTTTTGTATTCTGCATACCAAGTTTATGAAATTCCCTAATAGCGAGATCTCTTGTACGCATCTTCTTTTCGTGCCACTCAGTTTTGTATTTTAAACACAGTCTAAGTTCACCGGAAGTAGTTAGTTCAATATTTTTTATTTTATCTGTAATATCTTTGAGATCTTCCTTTGAAAGATATTTTTGAATGTAATTTTTAAACATGATAAATTTTTAAATTATTAAAAAAAGATTACCAGCCGCCGCTTGCGCCGCCACCCCCAAAAGATCCACCTCCTCCGGAAAAACCTCCGAATGATCCTCCACTTCCTCCGGAACCACCTGAACCAAAACCTCCCCAGAAACCACTACCGGAACCCCTTCCGGGATAATTCTTTCTTCCAAAACCGAAAATTCCTCGAATTATAGATATAAAAATGGAAAAGAAGATAAACCCAAAAATAATGAAAATAAAAATTGGTACCCCAAAACATAAAGAATCGGAAGATGAATTTTTATCAGTATTTTTATATTCATTTTTGGTTGCAAGAATGATTGCATCTAATCCTTTCGTTACTCCTTCAAAATAGTTCCCATTCCGGAAACTCGGAGCGATTTCATTCCTTATAATTGAAGATGAAATCGCATCAGTTAAAGCACCTTCAAGGCCATAACCAACTTCAATTCTAATTTTTTTATCCTCTTTTGAGATAAGTAATAAAACACCGTTATTTTTATCTTTTTTCCCGATTTTGTTGGTTTCGGCAATTTTTATAGAAACCATTTCAATCGGTTCACCGTTAAGCGAGGGTATAATATAAAGTATTATCTGATTACTCGTCGCTTTTTCGAAATCAACGAGTTTTTTTAATAATATGTTCGTTTGATCACCTGTCAGCGTGTTCGTTTCATCTACTACATATTTTTTAATCTGTGTTGGAAATTCAGAAAGAGATTTTGCATTTTCAGTCTGTGCATTTAGATTTACGAATACCGAAAACAAGATTGAGAAACAAAAAATAATAAATTTCGTTTTATTCAAGATATTGTATGATAATTTATTAATATATTAATGAAAATTGATAAAAAGTAATAATAATTGAAACATAAAAATTTTAAGCAAAAAAAAAGCGGCTTGAATATTATTCAAGTCCGCTTTATTTATTAAATTCTACAGATTATCCGCCGGCTTCGTTTACCTTTTTCAAATCCTCTTCTTCCATTTTCAAGAAAGCATATTTTTTATCAATATTAGCTAGGTTAATTTGATCGAGAATATCAACCATCACCTTATATTTCATTTTTCTGTCAAATTTTAAAAGGACAAGAAGATCGAGCTGATTTCTTTTGTTGTCTGCGGATATGGCCTCAAGTTTAACTTTCAAATCCTTTATATCAACTTTTTCTGCCGCCTGTTCTGAGCCGTCTGATTTCCCTTTAAAGAAATAAATATTTCCTTTTTCAGATACTCTTACAAATAGAACAGTACCCATATCAACTTTTAACTTATCTTTCTCTTCGCCTTTAGGTAAGTTTATTTTCATAACCTGAGGTTTAGAAAGCGTTGTTGTCAACATAAAGAAAGTTAAAAGTAGCATAATAACGTCCACCATAGGGGTCATATCAATCCTTACGCCAGCTGCTTTTACTTTTTTGTGCTGCTTACCGCGTCCTCCCCCCGCATCCGGGGTATCGAAATCTGTTCCTGACATTTATTAAACTCCTAAATTAAGTTAGTTATTTTAATTTTTTTCTCTTTTAAGCTGTGTTAACATATGAAACATCGAATTACGCGTCTCTTTAAGTGAAGCCATCAAATCTTCCATCGCACCAAAGTCAGCCTCCTGATCACCTTTAATTACTACTTTCAAAGCGGAATTTCCTTTTTCGTCCCTTGGTCCCTTTGCTTTAATATCTAAGAGTTTCTTTTCAAATTCAGCTTTAGTAGGGAGGAACATTACAGGTCTTTTGAAATCCATACCGCCGACTTTCCCCGATGTTTTGAACTCGCTCTGAGTTGTTGAATCCGGATGATATACTCCTATTCCATACTCATCACCGAATAATTCTTTTCTCAGAACCGGATTATCAATATCAAGGAAGATATCTCCGGCTTTTGTCAATGTAATAGTCATCAATTTTGTATCAGGCACCTTACTTGTATCAGCGTCAGAAGATTTAGGGAGAGTCACTTCAACTGCTGTAGATTCGACAATTTTAAAAGTCGCCGTCAGCATAAAGAAGGTCAAGAGAAGCATAATCACATCCACCATAGGTGTCATATCAATTTTAATATCAGCTTTCTTTATATCTCTTATTTTTTTCATACCTGAAAATTAACTAATCTTTTAAAAAAATTTTTCAATTATCACGAGTCTCTAATTACTTTGATTTATAAGCGATAATGGCTAATAAATTATAAGTGGCTTCATCAATCATATAAGTAATCGTACCGACTTTTGTCAGGAAGAAATTATAAGATATGGTACCGATAATGGCACCGCCAAGACCAAATGCAGTATTAATAAGAGCTTCAGAAATACCGTTTGATAAAGCTGTCGGATCCGGATTACCCGCTACTGCAAGTGCCTGGAATGACCTGATCATACCTAACACAGTACCAAACAGACCGAACAAAACTGAAACTGATGCAATAGTTGCTAGAGCAGAAAGGTTTCTGTTAAGAAGCGGAAGTTCTAGACCCATAGCTTCTTCAATTGCATTTTTTACTTCTTCTAATTTTCTTTCAGAATCTTTTGAATTATCGTTTGCAATTGACTGATATGTTTCAAGTCCTTGTTTAAGAATATTTGCAATTGAACCTTTTTGTTTATCGCACAAAGCAACTGTTCCTTCAATATCACCATCTTTTAAAGTCATCTGAATGTTTTTCAGAAATGGTTCAATCGGACCTTTACCTTTAGCTTTTCCAAGAGATAAAGCTCTTTCAATAGTATAAGTGCTTACCATAATCAATAAGGCTATCAGGGGCATAACTACCCACCCACCCAAAAAGATAACACCAAAGTAATTGCCTTTTTTAGGTGTCATTGTTCCGGGTTCAAAATTGTTAGGATTACCTAACACGAAGAAAAAGATAATAATAGCAGCGACAAGTGCGACCGTTATCAGAATGGCACTAAACAATCCCGATTTTTTCATTTATTTTTCGACCTCCGTTTAATTTTTTATTGTTATTTTGTTTATTTAAATATTAATGGATTTTAAAAAATCAATTAAAACTTATCAATGCTTCTTCAAGTGAGTGATAAGAGTCAAATATCAAGGCAAGCTTTGTTATTACGAACAAATTTTCAAGATTTTTATTGAGCTGGCAAATAACAACTTTGCCTTCTCTTTTTGTGTAATTTGCATGAGCAGAAATCAGAACTCCAAGTGCAGTGCTATTAAGATACAGCACCGCTCCAAGGTCAATCACCAATTTTTTATTTCCCTTTTCTGAAAGTGTTTTGATAGTATCTCGTAGCTCATCGGTTTCATCACCACCTATGAAATTCCCTTTGGGCTGTATAACTGCCAAATCTTTTTCAGCATATTCTGTAATTTTTATTTTTGCTGCCATATAATTATAAAATTAATTGTTAAAAATAAGATATTTATAAGTAAAATTCAATTAACAAATTAATTATTCCTTTTATAGGTATTTCAATCAAATTTTAAGTGATTCAAGAATAAGTTTATAAATATCTTCGATTTCTCCTAAACCGTCAATTTTGACTGTATTATAAACATTTTTATAGTATTCTATAACAGGATAAGTTTGTTCTTTGTAAACCTTCAAACGATTCCTGATAGTAAGTTCATTGTCATCACTCCTGCCTCTTTTTAGTAATCTTCGCAAGAGTTCATCTTCATCAGCATCAAGGTAAATCACTATAACGCCTAAATAACCAAATTCTTTAAAGATAACTGTCAATGCTTTTGCCTGCTCGACAGTTCTGGGAAAGCCATCAAGAATAAATCCGTTTGATTCCGGACCGGAATCATTTAAGAGTACTTCCCGTACTATACCTATCATAATATCATCCGGTACAAGTTGTCCCCTATCCATAATTTCCTTTGCTTTTAATCCGAGTTCAGTCTTTTTTTCTGCTGATGTTCTTAGTACTTCCCCTGTAGAAAGATGGAATATGTTTAATTTTTCGGAAATAAAATGTGCTTGTGTCCCTTTCCCTACTCCGGGCGGTCCAAAAATAATTATCTGATGCATATTAGAATATTTGGTTTTGATATTGAGTAGCAAGTTGTCCGCACGCAGCATCAATATCCACTCCGCTGCTCGATCTTAAATTGACAACTACTTTTTTATTTCTCAACTGTTCAATAAAATAATTTATACTTTTAATAAAAAGTGAATTATCTATACCTTTGAACGCTTTATCGCTGGAATTAAAAACATTCAAAGGCGGATTAAGTTCTGCTTTTATCGGATGAAATGGAATAATATTAAAATTACAGGGTAGCATACCTGAAAGCTTTTCAAGCCTTCTAATATCATTTTCCGTATCGTTCAATCCGTTAAAATATATATATTCATAAGTAATTTTAGTTTTTGTTTTACGGTAAAAATAAATCAGTTCCTGATATAATTCAGACAGTTTGTTTGCTCTTGCAATAGGTATAATTTTTTCACGAATACCCTGATCCGTCGTATGTAAAGATAAAGCAAGTTTTGTATTTTTGATGGTTTTGTTTTCTGTTTTAAGGAGGTCATCAGTAAAAATTTTTATTTTATTTTTTATACCTACCGTAGATACGGTAATTTTCTTTGATGAAATACCCAGACCATCTTTATCTGTCAATATTTTCAAAGCATTTAATAAATTATCGTAATTGAGGAAAGGTTCTCCCATCCCCATAAAAACGATATTCGTTGGATTTTTTTTTGATATTTTCTTTACACAATAAATCTGAAGAATGATTTGACTTACATCAAGATTTTTGAGGAATCCCATTTTACCTGTTGCACAAAATTCACACCTGATATTACAACCAACCTGTGTGGATACACAAATTGTATTCCTCTCGTCTTCTGAAATTAAAACAGATTCAACCCTGAATTTTTTACTTTTACTATCGGTTATTTCGAAAAGGAATTTTTGCGTGTTATTCTTTGATTCAGAAACGCATATCAATTTAAAATAAGGGAAAAAGAAATTTCTTGCTAAATTTTCCCTGAATTCGCAAGGAATTCCGGTAATTTGACTAAAATCTTCCCTGAAATTCTTATGGAGTGAGGAAAAAATTTGTAATGTACGGTATTTATGATCTACGATATCTTTGATTTCATCGTATAGTTGTTCCGTGGTAAAATTGAATATATTTTTTTTCATAATAAAAAATAATAGTTCCGAACTGAAATAGAAACTTAAAAACAGAGAATTAGACTTCAAAACTGATTTTCAAGATTATTTTATTAATATCTTTGTTTAATATGATGTATATTTTTTTTATCTTAAAACTCCTTAAATTTTTTACGAGTATCATCAGATGTTTTTAGATTTATCGAATTTAAATCCCGAGCAGAGAAAAGCTGTTGAAGAGATTAATGGTCCCTGTATGATAATTGCAGGCGCCGGAAGCGGCAAGACAAGAGTATTGACATATAAAATCGCATTTCTTATAGAATCCGGAATCAATCCGTTCAAAATACTCGCACTTACTTTTACTAATAAAGCAGCTGATGAAATGAAATCAAGAGTTTCTCAATTATCTTCTGTAAATATTGAGCATCTCTGGATAGGTACTTTTCACTCGATGTTTGCAAGAATGTTACGGATTGAGGCAGAATTATTAGGTTATACAAGAAATTACACAATTTATGACTCTGATGACTCCCAAAATGCAGTGAAGCGTATCATGCTCAGCCATAATTTATCAATAGAAAAGATAAGTCCTGCTGCTATCCAAAATATGATAAGCAAATTAAAAAACAAATTGATATATCCTTATAAGTTTGCTTCGATGGCAAAAACAAAATTCGAGATTCAAGTAAGTGATATTTACAAAGAATATCAGGGATACCTGCATAAGAGTAATTCGATGGATTTCGATGATTTATTATTGAAACCCATAGAACTTTTTGAAGCCCATCCGGAAATTCTTGAAAAATATCAGAACAGGTTTCAATATATTTTAGTAGATGAATATCAGGATACGAACAAAGCACAATATATCGTTTTAAAAATGCTCGCATCAAAGAATCAGAACATTTCCGTTGTCGGAGATGATGCTCAATCCATATACAAATGGAGAGGTGCAGAAATAAGTAATATTTTCGATTTCGAGATAGATTTCGATAATCACAAACTTTTCCGCCTTGAACAGAATTACAGATCAACGAAAAAAATTCTTTCCTTTGCAGATCAGGTTATAAGCAGCAACAACAAACAGATCAAAAAGACATTATGGACAGACAATAAAGATGGTGAGCATATCACAATGCTTGAGACAATGACTGATAAAGACGAAGCTCACAGAACTGCAAGATTTGTGACCGAAGAGATTCAGAAAAGAAAAATAAATTTTAAAGATTTTGCAGTTCTCTACAGAACAAATGCCCAATCAAGATTGATTGAAGATGCAATGAGGGAAAATGACATTCCTTACATTATAATCGGAGGTATCAGATTCTACCAGAGAAAAGAAATTAAGGATGTATTGAGCTACTTTAGAATAGTAGTTAACCCGGAAGATACTGAATCACTGATTAGAGTACTTAATCTTACAGAAGGAATAGGCAAGACAACAGTAGATAAATTAAATAATATTGCTACGCAAAAATCACTTACTTTATTTGAGATACTGAAAAATACTGAAAAAGAATCCTTATTCGGACCGAGGATAAAAGTCAAACTGAAAGAAATTTCAACCTTTATCCAGAAATATAAATATTTGAAAGACGAGATTTCTCTTTCAGAACTATGCAAAGCTATGGTAGATGAGATTGGTCTAATAAAAGAGCTAAAGACAGAAGGAACAGAAGAATCAGAAGAAAGATTAAATAATATCAATGAATTAATATCTGCGATAGTGGAGTTTTCCGAAGATGATGAAGAAGCAAAACTTGAAGATTTTTTACAAAAGGTTTCTCTTGTTTCGGATATAGACGATCTTGATAACAAAAAAAACGCCGTTACTTTAATGACAATTCATGCGGCTAAAGGTCTTGAGTTTTCTGTAGTATTCATAACCGGTTTAGAAGAAGGCCTTTTCCCAGTCACAGGTGCAATTAAAAGTGAAGAAGAACTTGAAGAAGAAAGAAGATTATTTTACGTTGCAATTACAAGGGCTAAAGAGAAACTGTATATATCATTCGCTAATCAGCGTTATAGATTCGGAACACCTTCTTATCAGATGAAATCGAGATTTCTGAAAGAAATACCGGTCGATATATTAAGTAAAAACACAATTTACGATGGATTCAAGCAGAATCAAAACGGTAAATCTTCTTTTATAAAAAATCAGTTCAGAAAAACTTTTGATTCAAAAAATGTCCGTTATGAATCTATCAAAATAAACAGACACAAAGAAGAATTTCCCGAGGAAGATAAATATCCGGATATTAAAAAAGGTGTAAAGATTTATCACGATAAATTTGGGAATGGCACTGTTGTAGCCACTTCAGGTAGAGGTTTAGAAAAAAAAGCCGATATATATTTTGATGATATGGGCGTGATTAAAATCAATCTTAAGTTTGCAAAAATGAGGGTATCAGATTGAACTACTGGCTTTTAAAATCCGAACCTAAGGTATATTCCTTCGAAGATTTGTTAAAAGATGGAAAAACCTGCTGGGATAGAGTTACTAACAATACTGCTTTGAAAAATATTCGAAGTATTCATAAAGGGGATCTCGCATTTATTTATCACACAGGAGATGAGAAGCAAATAATTGGAATTGCAGAAGTGGATTCTGATCCATACCCGGATCCAAAAGAACTAAATATAAAACTTGTTGTCTTTGATATCAAACCTGTCAGAAAATTGACAAGAATTATTACTCTCGCTCAAATAAAATCGGATAAATTTTTCAAAGACTTTGCACTTGTGAAACAAGGCAGATTATCTGTAGTCCCTGTAGCGAAAGAAATATGGGAATATATTTTGGATATAAGTGAAACGAAACATATTTAAAAATTAATTAATTTAAATTGGAATTCTTTAAAGATTTATATAATATTGTAACAGAAAAAGATTTTCTTAAGAATCTTATTATGTGGGGCGGATATATAGGTATGTTTATTATAGTATATTCGGAAACCGGATTACTTTTAGGGTTTTTTCTACCGGGTGATTCAATGCTGGTGACTGCGGGACTTCTTGCAGCAACACCTGTATCATCAACGACTCCCGATGTGCATTATCTTAATATTGTGTATTTAATTCTAATACTAATCCCTGCATCAATACTTGGAGATAACACCGGATATTTCATAGGACATAAAGCAGGACCAAAGCTTTTTAAAAAAGAGCAGTCTCTTTTATTCCGGAAAGATTATTTAATAAAAACTCACGAATTTTATGAAAAATACGGTGGTATTGCTATAATACTTGCAAAGTTTATGCCGTTTGTCAGGACTTTTGTTGCTACAGTAGCAGGTGTCGGACAGATGAGCTATTGGAAGTTTTTTAGATTTAATATGATAGGTGCTGTAACATGGATTCCGAGTATGACACTTCTTGGTTACTTTCTTGGTAGAAGCATTCCGGATATTGATAAACACATAGAAAAGGTTATTTTAGGTATTATATTTTTATCTCTCCTGCCCTTAATATTTAAATTTTTAAAACATAAATTAACAAAGACGAAATCTAAAACAGAAGTATAAAACTATATAGCTATCCCAAAGAAAACTTTGTAAAGAGAATAGAAAAATGATGGCGTTCAGAATCGTTTGTAAATTCAAATAATTTTAGATGAACCCCCAAAAAACCCCTTTGTCAAAAGGGGGATAAAGAATCAGAATTATTATTCTTAAAATTTACAAATTTCATTGAACGCTATCGGAAAAATCGTGATTTCAAATAAGATTGTTTAAAAATTATAAATAACATATTTTTGTAACCTGAGTAATTAGTTTTTTTATCCAGAGAGTTGTCCGAGTGGTTGAAGGAGCACGCCTGGAAAGTGTGTAACTGGGGAACTGGTTCGCGGGTTCGAATCCCGCACTCTCTGCAAAAAAATACTGAGAGTTTAAATAAAAAAGCAGATTTTATAATCTGCTTTTTTTTATTACGTATAACCAGAAATTACTTATATTAAGTGATTAAAGACATTTTTTTGTTTCTTTAAAATTTTCCTGATGATAAAGTATAGAAATATGTTCCGCTGGCAAATTTACTACCTTCTAAAAACACTTCGTGAGTACTAAGTGACAAAATATCATTTATTAAAGCTGCTACTTCCCTACCGGAATTATCAAATACTTTTAATGAAACGGGTGCAGAACCGATATTGTCCGGTACTTCAAAGTAAATTGTTGTTACAGGATTAAACGGATTCGGATAATTCTGGTTTAATCTGAAATCAGAATTTAATTTTCTATAAGATTTAAAAACTTGACTTGTGTTTACGTAAGAAATTATTTTATTTGAGATTATATGATTAGCGAATCAAGATTCAAAATATTTATAATAATTATTACTACACTGGCGTCATTTATGACTGCCTTTATGGGTTCGGCAATTAATATTGCCTTACCTCTTATTGGCAATGAATTCAGTTCCGGGGCTGTTCTATTGAGCTGGTTTGCTACCTCTTACTTATTAACGACTGCAGTTTTATTAATCCCAATAGGAAAATTATCAGATATTATTGGAAGAGCAAAATTCATGAAAATCGGAATAATTATTTTTTCCATAGGTTCTTTATTATGCGGATTATCCAACTCGGGGACAATGCTACTGATATTAAGATTATTTCAAGGCGTAGGTTCAGCAATGATATTTACAACTTCAACTGCGATTCTTGTTTCCGTTTTCCCTTTGAACGAAAGAGGTAAAGTAATTGGAATAAACATTACTTCTGTTTATACAGGTCTATCAACAGGACCATTTTTGGGCGGAATAATTTCTCATAATTTTGGCTGGAGATTTATATTTTATTTTAACTTCCTGTTAGGAATAATTATCGTTGTTTTAATTTTGTTCTATTTAAAAGTTGAATGGATTGAAGCTATAGAAGAGAAATTTGACATAACAGGTTCTGTTATTTATATCTTTTCACTTACAGCTCTGATGCTTGGATTAACATTTCTCCCGGGGATTACAGGGATTACATTAATTTCAACAGGGATAATATCACTTTATTTATTTTATTATTATGAGAAAAGGAAAGAGCATCCTGTATTTAATGTGATAGTTTTCAAAACCAACAAAACTTTCACTTTTTCAAATATAGCAGCATTAATAAATTATAGTGCAACATTTGCGATAAGTTTTATCATGAGCCTTTATTTGCAAAAGGTAAAAGGTTTAAATTCCCAGGATGCAGGTTTAATTCTAGTCACACAACCGGTATTGATGGCTATATTTTCTCCTCTTGCCGGTAAATTATCGGATAGAATAGAACCGCGGAAAGTTGCATCAATTGGAATGGGAATTCTTACTTCCGGATTAATAACTTTCTCATTTATAAATTTGAGTTTCAGTTATATTTTAATAATAATAAATCTTGCAATTATTGGATTCGGATTTGCACTGTTTTCTTCACCAAATACAAACGCAGTGATGAGTTCAGTTGAAAAGAAATATTACGGCGTAGCATCTTCAACACTTTCTTCGATGAGAATGGTCGGGCAAATGTTCAGTATGGGAATAGTAATTGTAATTTTTTCAATTTTTATCGGGAAAGCTGAAATTACATCAGAAAATCAAAATGATTTTATTGACAGCATCAGATTAGCTTTTGCATTCTTCAGTATTTTATGTTTCCTTGGTATTTTTGCTTCATTACGCAGAGGAAAGATACATAATTAATATTCCTACTATAATAAAAAATCAGATTTTGCCTATTCTGTAATTTTACTTTTACCTTTTTTCGAAATAAATGATGGTACTGTTCTGAATACATAATCCCATAGAGGATTGCTTACACCGAATGCAGAGTTTTCACCTTCATAGTGATGTTTAAGATGATATTCCTTAAGAAATTTCCAAATACCGCTTTTCATTTTAAAATGGTGAGTAGCATAATGTATGGAGTCATAAGCTAAATATCCAATAACCAATCCGCTGAATGTATTAAGATAATACATCGAGAATACCCATTTAAATAAGAAAAAGAAAATAACAGCAAGTGGAATACTGACAAGCAACGGCATAACTAGCCTTGTGCTATCCCGCGGATAATCATGATGAACTCCGTGAACAAGAAAATGGATTTTTTTACCCTTATCAGATTTTGGATTAAAGTGAAATGCAAACCTGTGAATAATGTATTCAAGCAAGGTCCAAATAAATATGCCAAGCAGAGTATTGAGAATACCATATGAAATTTTATCAATCTGCATGAATCCAAAATACTCTGATACAGTCACTATCGGTATATAAACAAAAAGAGGAGTAGCCGGATGAATATGCGAGAAATATTCCATAACCGGATTTTTGAACAGTCGAACTGTTTCATCCCTGTTAGAAACAAAGTTAGGCATAAGTATAAAATTTTTATCAAAAAAGATTTTTCAAAATATAAATATTAATTTTAAGAATGAAAAGGACGTAAAATAAGATATTTGAATTGCTTTATGACACTTTAAACATAAGTCAGTAGTGCATTTTACGTATGTTGCATCTTTTTCAATACATTATTATCTTTACGGTAAGAAATTCCGTTAACTTAAAAAAGGGAAACTCAATGAACAAAGAACAACTTATTGGAAAAATTGCTGGTGATGCAAAAATCACTAAAGTAGTTGCAAGGGCTGCATTAGAATCATTTATGAGTGCAGTAAAGAAATCTGTTAAGAAAGGTGACAAAGTCGGGTTAGTAGGTTTTGGAACTTTCTCTAGAGGTGCAAGGAAAGCGAGAATCGGAAGAAATCCTCAAACAGGTAAAGAAATTAAAATTGCAGCGAAGAAAGTTGCAAAGTTCAAAGCAGGAAAAGAATTTGCCGACTTTGTAAACAAGAAATAATTTTCGTGATATAGTTTTATTTCGGAGAGCACTTCTGTAAAGTTGTGCTCTTTTTTATTTTATAATTGCGAATTTTCCCGTCTTGTCTTTTACATCATTTCCATTTGAATCCTTTCCAGTAACTCTATAAATATAAATTCCGGATTGAATGATATTCCCGTTTGAATCTTTCAGATTCCAGTCTGCTCCGCCATCTGTCCCTGATTCATTGATCTCTGCAATAAACTTACCGGTAAGATCATAAATGTTAATAGTAGTAATTGGCGTCAGATTTGCAAAGGTGATGATATTTTTTCCTGAGTTAATTTTGTAAGGATTGGGATAAACTGTTACTTCATCAAGATTTTCTTTTGAAAATACAAGCCCGAGAAAACTCCCGGCACCGTCAACAATTTTTATACCACTCTGAGAGTATATATTATATATTCTGAGAATATAATTTCTTCCGGAAGCACCAATATATCCTTTATTTTCCAGGTTTACGAAAATTATAGAATTATTACTCTTGTCAATTTCAATTGAAATTACTTTTTGGTAAAATGGTTCGAAAATGAAATTGTCCGGATTCATAACCGTAACAGAATCAACAGGAAGATTGAACTCCACCCTTAACCTATATTTACCAAAAAGAGATAAGTTCTGCAGGTAAAACTTTTGCGAATCGACCTGATTAACCGGAAAGAATACAAGATTTGAATCGACCGGGGAGCCATAGAAATCAAAAAGGTTTTTTGATAAAATAGAATAACTTCCGTTTGCAATCCTGTGTCCGAAACTTAAAAGATATTCATAGTCACTTTTGAAAGCAATATTCTTTGGAAATCCCAGACTATTACTTAATATAAAAGTATTCACCTCAGGCAAAGAATAACTAACTCTTCCGGAAAACCTGACAGATAAAAAGCCATTTCCAAGATATGAGGCAGAAACGAGTTTTGATTTATTATGTGTATATATCTTTTTATAATCAGCAGGTTGGCTTTCTTTAATTAAGAGATTTGTATCAACGGCTGTAACAAAATAGAAATAAATTTTATTGTTTAACAAATTTAAATCAGTGTAAGTATTACCTGATAGAGAATCAATTACCGTATAATGAAGAGAATCAAAATTGCTTCTATATGTTTTATAATAATCTGCTCCTATAACGGCATCGAAACTTAGAAACACTTTATCTGAATCGGTGGAATACACTTTAAAATTCAACGGAGTTTGAGGTCCGGACGAATATATATTCTTTTCAAAGAAGAAAAGAGAATCCTTTATAGTATTAAGTCCAATTTCATTTATCCCATTCTTATCGAAATCGTGAATTATTTGATTGAAAGAATTAATATCTTTAAGATAAAACTCCGGTTTAAAATTCTGTTCAAGAGCATCATATTTTAAAACATAGAAATGCGTTCCTACATTTACAAAGATACCATCTTTTGTATCGTTATCCAGATTACCGGATTTCGTTGAAGTCTCCAGATATGACTTATAGTTGTAAATGTTAGTATTTCCTATTAAATTATATGTCCCATTCTGGAATTTAAAAACAAACAAGGAATAATACTGAGAAGGGTTGTCATCATTGGTTACAGTACCTATAGCAATTTCCTTTTTCCCATCCCCATCATAATCACCTTCAGTCAGATTCTCCCCTTTTATAAACATATTGAGGGTTGTTGAAAATACTTTTGAATATATATTATTCGCAGTACACTTATAAATTTGTAAAACAGTATTCGGGAATGCTGAATTTGGATTATTATATATTAAATTTGTAAATACAATTTCAAGATTTCCATCGTTATCGAAGTCATCAATCAAAACATTCTGAGAATTCGGTTCAGATGTTATACCGCCTTCATAAGGTAGATTTGCAATTTCGGTAAAGTTATTATTTCCTGCGTTTTCCAGAATCCTGAGTCCTGTTTTTCCGTACCCGATTATTTCTTTTAAACTATCCCTGTCAGTGTCGGCAAATTTTGATGACCAGAAATTATTATTAAGAGTGTCAGACCAAATCAAAACTGACGGCAACTGTTCATTGGCAGGTGCCTTGAACAATAATCCGTTTCTGCTTTTTGATGCGAGCATTTCATATTTTGAATCTGAATTAATATCCGCAACATCCCTTACTATCACAAAATCACTCCACTGATTTGCAGATATTTTCAGAAAATATCCATTTGTAAATGAGTAAACAGCTGGCTTGTAATTATTTTTTATTTCATTACCAAAAATTATCTCAGTACTATTTTGCTGTGTAACTACTTTATCACAAAGCTGCATTAAAGGAAGCGAATAATTTTTTCTTAAATAACCATAACTATTAATTTCGTTTCCGGTTTTGAAATGGAAATCTGCATTCGCCAGTATAATGTTCTTTCCGTTGAGAGATATTGCTTCCAGATAAAATTCATATTCTGTTTGGGGACTTAAATCAGCACTTTTCAAAAATCCTGAATGATAAGTTGATATCAATCCGATATTGTTTGTTCCACCATCTGCATAAATAAATTGGTAAGGGTCAGATGAATTTCTCTTTTTGAAATAAATTTTTCCGAGAGTCTTTTTATTTGTAGAAAATTCTATTATTTCAGTATGATTATTTTTATCAATCAAGCTTCCAAATGAATAATCAATAATTTGAGGGCTATTTTTATCTTTATAAAAGACAAGATTATGTTCCAGTTTTTTACCGTTCTGCTGATTGATAACTAAAGATAAAGTATATGAAGTATCCTGTAAACCTGAAATATTCCATTTAAAAACTGTATCGGATAATACCTGATTCCCGACATTAGCCATTACCTGTGTCATATTTTCAGGATATATACCTATACCATAAAAAATAGAATACGAAGAGAACAAAGGTGAGGCGGCAGAAATGCATATCGGGATAGTATCTTTGTCGGTGGAAAAATCCTGATAAGGGGAAATAATTCTCACAATAGAGGGAATACTCAAGTTATTGAAAGAGTTGAATGCATTGACTCTTCCTGAAGAATGATAAAAGTCCCAGTTGGTTTGGCCGTTCATATACGAAGTTGAGGATATCAAAATTCCTCTCACTTCTTCCGGTTTTAAATTTGGATTTTGTTTTAAAATATGCGCCGCAACCCCTGAGATGATTGGAGCAGAAAAAGATGTTCCATTCATATAATCATAATCTCCACCAAATTGAGCATTACCTTTACCAATTCTCGTTGAAGATAAAATCTGATAACCGGGTGCGTAAATATCAACCGTTGTTCCATAAGAAGAAAAAGACGCCTTAAAATCCTGTCCATCGGATGCAGCTACTGATGTAACTTCATCAAAAGATGACGGGTAATGTAATTTGAAAGAAGCATCATTACCGGCAGAACAGGAAATAAAAATATTCTGTAAATACGCAAATTGAATAACATCCCTTAACAAATTACTGTAAGTATAATCACCAAAACTGAAATTGAAAATTTTAACACCCATAGATATTCCGTACAAAATAGCTGCAGATACATCATCTTCTTCTCCAAACCCTTCGGCATCAAAAGCCCTCAATACGAGTACTTTAGAACCCGGTGCTACTGAGGATATTCCGATTCCATTGTTAATTGACGCATTAATGATACCCGTTACACCTGTTCCGTGAGAGAATTTATTATCATCAGTCGGATCATTATCAGGAATAAGATAATCCCCTCTTCTCGGATCTCCAGTATTGGGTTCATCAACAAAATCCCATCCCCGCCAGTCATCAATGAAACCATTTCCATCGTCATCAATTCCATTTGATTCTTTACCATTTCCATATTCACCCCAATTAATAAAGAAACTTTTCTGTAAGTCAGGATGAAAGAAATCGAGCCCTGAGTCAACTACACCAATTAATATAGTCGAGTCACATGATGAAATATTCCACAAATCTGGTAAACCTGTGAGAGGTAGAAAATACTGGTGCTGATAAAATGGGTCATTTGGAATAAAGATATTACTGCTATTATTTTCAAGTTTAAGAATATAATTTAACTCAGCATATTCAATGTATTCATTCGAGGTTAAGAGATTAAGGGCATTTTTGGAATTACCATCATTAATCGTAAGTAAAATTATTCTGTCTAATCCGGAATTACTAAAATTAATTTTTTTTGAAGATTCAAATTGCTTGAAAATATATTTCGAAGCTGTAACATTCAAATTCTTACAAAGTTTTGAAAGAGAATTATTTCCGGAAGAGTAATGACCGTTTTTAAAATCAGTAATTATATTTTGAGGAGTATTTTTTTTTAATTTTATTACTATATCTTGATTTTGTGCTAATACCTGAAAGCTCAGGTATATTAATAAAAAAGGAACAAGTATTAATTTTATTTTATTAATATTAAACATATATGTACTCAAAGATAAAACGAAGTGAAATTAAATGAAATACAATATTATATAGATAATATTACATTAAAATTAATTTTGATAATTAAATATTAAATTATCAAAATACTCTCTTTCCATTCAAAAATGTCATTTCGACTTTTCCATTTTTAATTTCTTCAGGTTTCATCGAAAATAAATCATTTTCAAGAACTATAATATCAGCATCTTTACCTATTTCTATGCTGCCTCTTTTTTGTTCATCGAATGATGCGAATGCATTAGCGGAAGTAAGTGCAGAGAGACAAGTTTCGAGATCGAGGTTATTTTCCGTGTAAAATCCTGATGGAAATCCTTCAACTTTTCTTGTCATTGCATAATAAATAGTGTCAAAAGGATTTTCTGTAACAACCGGGAAGTCGGTTCCGAAACAGACTTTAGTATCCGCATCTATAAGAGGTTTAAACCTATGAGTCGATTCAAGGTCCTCAATGATATCAGATGCTATTTTTGCATCGAAATTTAAATGCGATGGTTGAACGGATACAATTGCGTTTAACTTTTTAAATCTCAGAATGTCAGATGCATTTATATGCTGTGCATGTTCAATTCTGAATCGTCTGTCTCTTTTTCCATTTTTAGATTCTATATCTGACAGAATATCCAATAATTCGCTTACAGCCTTATCCCCTATTGCATGAACTGAGAGCTGGTATCCTGCTTTGTCAATTTTAAAAACATTATCCCTGAAAGTTCCATTATTCACAGCATCTGTCCGAAATCCATTAAATTTTGTTCCCCTATAATTTTTCTGGAAATATGCTGTATGGCTTGAGAGAGAACCATCATAAAAAGCTTTTAATGAAATAAATTTAATATATTCCGCGTAATCAATAAATCTTAATTTAATGTTTTCAATTTTATCAAAATCTTCGACAGGAATTCTAGAATCAATTTTTAAATTTAATTCATTTTTCTTCAGTAAATATTCATATACTTCGAGATCTTCAATAAAAGTTATATCAGAAATGGAAGTGACACCGAATTTATGAAGCTTTTCAATTTCAGATTTCAAAATATCTGATTTTTCTTTAATTGTTTTTTGCGGAATAGTATTTCTTACAAAAGTAAAAGCATTTTCTTTAAACTCTCCTGTAAGATTTCCAATATAATCCCTTGGAGCTTCATTCGGATGAAATTTTTTCAATGAATTTTCAATCCCAAGCCCTTCTATTGCTTTCGAATTCAAAATACAGGAATGCAAGTCATTACGGAATATCACCATCGGTAAATCCCAGCAAAGGCTATCCAGAAAATATCTTTCCATTCTAATATTTTCTTTAAAATTTGCCTCAGAAAAATATCCTCCAAAAATGACTTCACCGGATTTCATTTTAATTCTGTAGCTACCAATTTCTTCTTGCATTTCATTTTTTGTCGAAACATTCCGGAAATTTATCTGGGAATTTACCATTGCACCAGCTATGAGGTGACAATGCCCGTCAGAAAAAGCAGGAAGAACGAGTTTGCCTTTCAAATCAATTACTTCATCATATTTTATTTTGAATTTACCATCATACTTACCGGAATATAGAATTTTTCCGGTTATAGAATCGAATCCTACTGACACGGCAAATTTACTTTTACCAAGCCAGACTTTTGCATTATATAAGAGTGTTTTCATATTATGAAAAAGCCATAGATTTTTCAAACTATGGCTTTAAGTTAACATTTCAGATTAATAAAATTATTTGATTAGTAACATTTTTTTAGTATCTGAAAAATTGCCACTTTCAAGTTTGTAATAATATACTCCGCTTGAAAGATTTTCTGCATTAAATAAAACTGTATGCTCACCGGCATTAAAAGTCTCATTTAATAATGTACTAATCACTTTGCCCGTTACATCATACACAATTAACTTCACAATACCGGATTTAGTTAACGAGAATTTAATACTGGTTGAAGGATTGAAAGGATTCGGATAATTTTGCCCGAGTGAATATTTGTCAGGGATTATACCTAAATTATTTCCTGTACCTGTAATCTGTCCCTGATAATTTGTAATTTTAATATTATCAACATACCACCCAGTACCTGAAACACCTAAATCGCTTGTAAGCCTGAATCTAATTCTGAAATTACCAGATAAATTAACTTTTGAAGATATATCGAATGATTGCTTTGTCCAGGTTGTCATTGTGCCATTATACGTTGCAACATTCTGCCATGTAGTTCCATTGTCACTTGATACTTCCACATAACAATAATCATATCCTGTTTCTACACCATATTTATGCCAGAACTCCAGATAAGCTACCGGGTATGAAGACAGATTTAAAGGAAAACTGAGAGACATTGAGCTATTTGCATTCGCTGTATAATTCGGATAAGCAAACGAATGTGTTGGGGAATAAGATGAAGTTGTGTTAAGAGCCCAACCTGTCTGATAAGTCCAGTTACCTGAACCATTTTCAGCGCTATCAGCAAAAGTTGTAACACCGTTTCCGACTAAAACATTATAGACCTGGTTGAAAACAATTAATGAATCATTTTGCTTTATTCTGATTCTTGCAGGAATCGCATAACCATTTGGACAGGACCCTGAAATTGTGAAATTAAATGTAACGCTGTCGGATGTTCTTGAAGGCATAGTTACTTTTGAATAAAGTTGAACCGGTACAGTAAGATATGCGTTAAGAGGTATAAATTCTACTTTTACATTTTGTGCATCAATAAGACCTTTATTCCTGAAAACGACTTTCACATTACCTGTTTCGTTTTGAGTGTATGTCGATTTATTGAAAACAATATTCTTCATGCCAGGATAAGCACCGGCAACGAGACAATAATAAGTATTCTGCCACAAACAAGTTTGAGCTTCAGGAATAATATGTGCCGGATCAGAATAGAACCCAATAACACCAACTTCAGGAGTCATGCCGAATACGTGATTCGTGTGACCAGTCGAATCGTTGCTGTAACACCAATCGATATCTCCACCCCTTACATAATAACTAACTGTCTGAAAAGGTGTACCAAAAGTGAAGTGATTATCGGCAGTTATATCAGCTCCAAATTCATTAAATACCACATCGTCAGGTGTTGGTGTTGGGTCACACCAGGCATAAGGTTTAATTAAATAATTTCCATAAGTATGATAATCTAAATTGACCTTGAAATTTCTTGAATTATAAAATGCCTTGAAATTTTGTGTTTCCGGTTCAGAGAATGGACTCGGACCTCTGTATGTCTCATTTGAAACTGAAGTCGAAGAACCTCCATTAGATGAGTTCCAGAAATTATAAGTACCAAAATTTCTATTCAAATCTGTTCCTATACCCCCGGTATAAACTTTTCTGTTTTTACGCCACATACCACCGCCTGTAGGATCTGTTGATTCATTATAGGCATATCCATCAGGATTAATAATCGGAGTAAAATAAATCTCACGATTGTTTAGAATATATGTTGCGACAGGGTCTATATTATAATTTTCCAAAAGCCAATATAAATAATAAAAGACATTCATCATACCCATTGGTTCACGGGCGTGTGTCACTCCATTAAGCCAAATTTCAGGTCTTCCGGTCGGTGCATCTGGGTTTTTTGTTACGCGAATTGTCCACATTGCTCTGCTTTCAACTGTATTTCCAATAGAAAATTTTGCGGAAATAAAATTAGGATATTCCATTCTCATCGAATCTAACTTGTTTACCATTTGTGAATAAGTCAGATGTCCGCCCATAGTTCCGTAAATAGAATGATTGACATTGTAGACATCCATTGATTGTTTCATTTGCTCCTGAATTTGCTGTGGTGACATTTGAGGGATGCTGTTATAGTATTGCATCCAGTCTGCGATCGTTATTTCATAAGGGACACCTGATGATTTTAACATATTGATTTCACTTTCAGAAAGCCAAGTTTCAAAATATAATCCGGGTTTATAAATACCTCCATCAAAATTAAGACCGGATTGTGCAATCCGGTTGAAGTCATACTGCGAAGTTGCATAGATCTTAACCTTTGAATATTTTTCCTGAGTGTTTTTTTGAGAATAAACATTAAGAGAAAAAGCGATTAGAATTACAAAAGTAAAAATGAACGTAATTTTTGTTTTTAACATTTTATGAATTTTATTTATTTGTAGTAAATTCAATTCAATTAAATTATACATTTTATTAAATTATTTCAATACTCTATTTATTAATTTCAAATTTTAGCGGGTATGAGATAGATTATCTGTGTTCATACAATTGATTTTACAATACATTGTCTTAATATTAATAACAAATATTCGACATATAAAATTTAAATGAGGTACAAAATGAGAAAAATTTTATACCCTATTTATGATTCCATTTTTGTTTTTCCTTACAAGTGGAGTTATTGCACAACCTCAACCCCCTGTTCTTATTTCTCCTTTAAACAACGCGACCAATGTATCATTATTTCCTACATTTGACCGGTACGATGCGATGGGACTAACTTCTTACAGGATACGGGTATTTCAGGGAGCAAGTGTAGTTATTGATCAAGCAGGAATTACTACGCTAAAAGTGGAGGGGATTATTTAATTCTGTAAGGATATCTCCTGACGGGGTTTTCTATTTTATTGAGGAATTAATTTATTTAATTTTAAATAATTTTACGATAATAATACGTTGGATATAAAATTTCTAAAAGGAGTTGGTGAGAAAAGGGCGAATGCCTTCAATAAGATAGGAATCTCGAAACTTGAAGATTTCTTAAATTTTATTCCCCGTACGTATATTCCAAGAATCTCGATAAGAGATTTATGGAAATACAGGGAGCAAAACGTCCTGGTATATGGAGATGTAATCGATGTTCAGCATCCGAGAAAGTTAAATCACCCTGTAAGAATTTTCCTTTATGACAGAACAGGAACTGTGGAAGTCCCTATGTTCGGAGCTACAGAATTTCGTTCCAAACAGTTTAGATTGAAAGAAAAGTACTTATTCTGGGGGAAAGTGAGCGAAGGTTACCAGTCAAAGTGGCAACTTGATTACAGAGACCACCTTAAAATAGATATTTTAAATCAAAATGATATTAACTTTTTAAAATATCATTATTATCCTGTTTATGAACTTTCCGGAATATTAAAGAAGACCTGGATAAAACCTCTTCTACTTTCAAAAATTGTTTTCAATGCATTTTTTACTCTATTTAACAGCGGTTATATTTTTGACGAAACACTTCCCAATCAATTTTCAGAAGAGTATAATTTAATTTCAAAGAAAGATGCAATTTCTAGAATCAATTTCCCTCTAAAGGAAGAAGATATTGAAATATCCCGAAAGAGACTTTCTTTTGAGGAATTATTTTATCTTGAGTTAATACTGGCGCTAAGGAGGTCAGTAACCAAGAATGAACGGAAAGGAATTTCCTTTAAAACAGATATAACTCCGATTTCAGAAAATTTCAAGAAAGCTTTATTATTCGAACTTACTGATGCTCAGAAGCGGGTGATAAATGAAATTTATACGGATATGAAATCGGAAACGGTTATGAACCGCCTTTTGCAGGGAGATGTAGGCAGCGGAAAAACGATTGTATCAATTTTCGGGATGATTGCTGCAATAAAAAGCGGATATCAGTCCGCATTAATGTGCCCGACGGAAATACTTGCAGAGCAGCATTATCAGTCTATCAATTCTTTTATTGAAAAGTATAATGAAGTATCAGGAGAGAGTTATAAAGTAAGCATTTTAATCGGCGGACAGAAGAAAAAACTAAGGGGTGAAATTCTACAGGAGATAAGACTCGGGAAAACAAATATAATTGTCGGCACACATGCATTGATACAGGAATCTGTCGAGTTTCAAAAACTCGGTTTTGTTGTGATAGATGAACAACATAAATTTGGCGTTATGCAAAGGGGAAAATTAAAAGATAAGGGTTTGAATCCTGATGTACTTGTTATGACTGCAACACCTATACCAAGAACATTGTCTTTAACCTTTTATGGCGACCTTGACGTATCGAAGATAGATGAGATGCCTAAAGGAAGAGTTAAGATTAAAACTTTATTGAGAGAAGAAAAAGATAAAAATAAAATATTTGATTTTGTAAGAGAGGAAATTGCAAATGGAAGACAGGCGTTTGTTATATATCCATTGATAGATGAATCAGAGAAATTGGATTTGAAATCAGCCGAAGAGAATTACAAATATTTAAAGAAAAATGTTTTTCCGGAATTTAATGTAGGAATGGTTCACGGAAGGATGCTTTGGTATGAGAAGGATGAAGTAATGAAGGATTTCAAGGACAAAAAGATAAAAGTACTTGTAGCAACAACTGTGGTAGAGGTGGGCATCGATATACCAAATGCAACAATAATGATAATCGAAGATGCTCAAAGGTACGGATTATCACAACTTCATCAGCTAAGAGGAAGAGTTGGAAGGGGTGCCGAACAATCCTACTGCATACTTATAGGGAAAAACCTTGATGATGTATCGAAGAAGCGATTAGAAATTATGGTTGAAACTACCGATGGATTTAAAATAGCAGAAGAAGACCTTGATATAAGGGGACCGGGAGAATTTTTTGGTATAAGGCAATCCGGAATGCTTAACTTTACCTGTACTGATTTGAGCAAAGATAAAGATATACTTGATAAAGCGCGAGAAATAGCATTTAAAATTGTTAAGGAAGACCCTCAGTTGAGAAGTCCGGAGCATAATGTAATTAGGAGTACATTTATAAAGAATTTTAAAGAATCAATCAAATTGATGGATATAGCATAACTAATATTAATTATTAAATTTAGATTTACTAAAAAAAGTTATATTTTACAAGAAATATCTAAAATGAATTGAAGTCGAAAAGTTCAAAGATAGAGTTCTATTTACCATTAATTACAATTTTATTTGATGCATCATGTATTGTATTGACTTACTATCTTGCATACCAAATAAGATTTCATTCTCCATTTGTAAAAATCGTTCCGTTTGTTGTAACCACTATTCCGGATATCAGAGGGTATCTATTTTTTGGAATTGTTACAATCCCTGTATGGATAATAGTATTTCAAGCTTCTAAAATGTACAGACTAAACCGGAATGTTTTTATATTCGATGAATTTTTCGTGATAGTAAAATGCGTAACTATAAGCCTATTACTTTCGATAGGAGTAATCTTTTTTTTCCGGGAATTCCCTTATTCAAGAATTGTATTTATATTATTATGGGTTGTGTCTATCATCATTTTAACGCTAAGCCGCTATATACTTTTAAAATTTGAAAAGACTCTTTATAATAATGAAATCGGTGTGAAAAATATCGCAATATTAGGCAGTAATGAAATGGCAGAAAGAATGTATGATAAATTTATAAGAGATAAGTTTGCAGGATTTAAAGTTGTAGGTTTTATTTCTAAAACCAAACCACCCGAACTTAACGAGACCGGGAAGGTATATTTAGGCGGATACGAAAATATCAAAGAAATAATTGAAGAGAATAATCTTGATAAGATTCTAATATCACTATCATATCAAGAAAGTGAAGATCTTTACTCGATTATGGCACAATGTGAAGGAATAAATATTGAGTTCTTATCAGTTCCGCATTATATAGGAATTATTACAAGCAAATTACGTGTAGTGGAAATTGACGGGATTCCGTTTATGAAGCTAAAATCAGTTCCGATGAACGTCTGGAACAGGATTATTAAACGAATTTTCGATATCTTTTTTTCATCGGCATTTTTAATTATATTCTCTCCAGTATTTCTATTAATAGCGATATTGATAAAACTGGATACGAAAGGACCTGTGTTTTACAAACAAGAGAGATTGGGGTTGGATGGTAAGGAATTTAAGCTGATAAAATTCCGTTCGATGAGAGTAGATGCTGAGAAAGGAGGTCCAAGATTCGCCTCAGCAGATGATGAACGGCATACACAGACAGGAAAGTACCTGAGAAAATTTAGTATAGATGAACTGCCACAGTTTCTGAATGTTCTATTTGGAGATATGAGTATTGTTGGTCCGAGACCTGAGCGTGAATACTTTATAGTACAATTAAAAGATTCTATTCAAAGATATATGGAAAGGCACCGAGTGAAGTGTGGTATAACAGGATGGGCTCAGGTAAACGGATATAGAGGTTCAAATACATCTATACAAACAAGAGTAGACTATGACATTTACTATATCGAAAACTGGTCGCTTGTGTTCGATTTGAAAATAATAATTAAGACTTTGAAAGAGGTATTTTTTTCAAAGAATGCTTTTTAAAATTTAAATTAAACTTATTGATAGCAGTACTCATATTTTTTGTTCATGCAATATTTGCAGTATGGGCTTTTTCTAAATCATATCAAAATGATGGCTGGCTCCAAGCTTTTCTGAATCTTGCATTTATAATTATCCTTTTTTCTGTCGGATGGACCGTATCTGATTTGCTAATGGGCTTATTTATCAGGGACAGCGGATATATCTTAAATGTCGGATATAATCCAATATTACTGACATTGCTTAAGATCTCAGGATTCTACAGACCTCAAGGTAACGGAATGGCATTACTACTCCCTAAAGATACGCTATCATTGGTTTTACTTTCTACAATTGAATACTTTTTTTACAAATTTTATTTCCAAAGAACTAAAAACACAGCAACGGCTTAAAATTGATTTGAAGAAATTTTTCATTTATATTGCATTTGTTATCAGCGTAGTTTTTTTCTGCTCATTTAATTTATCTAAGCAGACTAATCAGGTAATGCTTCAGTTTATTGCTTATAATGGTTTCGGTAATAATCTTTATATTGATAATCTTACAATCGGTAAAAGAGACTCTCTTGATTTAGCTATTACTGCAATAATGAACATTCCGAAGGATACATTCTATTCGCCGGGACTCGATACTATGACAGTTTTTCCTGAGGCAAAAATTAGTAATATAGGGATTAATAATATTAATGTACCATTTCATATTATTATGAATATTACAAATCTAAATTATACAGGTGATTCTACAATCAGCTCAATTTCATCAGGACAGACACTTACAATATATTTCAATGAAGTCAGAATTCCTGCAAATACACCTATTAAAATTGTAGTTTATTCAACTCTTGCTGATTCTAATATCGCGAATGATACACTTGTTCAAAATTCTCTGATGCTTAAAGGCGCAATACGAAATATATTACTTGAGGAGTGGACAAGTGCAACATCAATGTCGTGCGCGAATAATAATCTTTTTCTTGATACTTTCGTCAATAATAATTTCTCAAGTATTTGTCCTGTAAAATATCATTTAGGTTTTCCTGAACCTGGGAATGATTCGATGTATTTAGCAAATCCTTTCACCCCCGACCAGAGAAGAGCATATTATAGCATAAATTCTTTACCATCTGCAATTTTTGATGGAAGTAAATATATTAACCCTCCGTACAATAATGATTCCGGTTTGGTAATACCTTATATTAAGAGATTGATTAACGGGAGTCCTCTGAGTATGAACGTTACCGATATCCGTCTTACAGGTGATACGATTCAATCTACAATTGATATAAATATATTGCATAACCTTAAATCCGGGAATTACAAGCTGAGGGTGATGACAATTGAGAGAGCGGTTTTTTATCAGAATCCTCCCGGAAATAACGGAGAAAAAACATTTTATGATGTATTCAGGAACTCTTTGACTGATTCAAATGGGGTTACAATAAATACAAGCTCGGGCACCTACCAATACATTTACAAATATCAGCGTCAGCAAGGCTGGCAGGACTCTATGATTTACACACTGGCATTCATACAAAACGATGATACGAAGGAAGTTCTCAATTGTGCAAAAGGCAGAAACAATATTGTAAAAATATTATATACAAATCATACGAACAGCCTTTATTATTTAAAACCTGATATAATTAAAAATTCTTTTTTAGCAAGAAATAAGTTTTACAATAAATCTATACATTACGATAGCGTCTTTGGAAATTTTAAGTATGAATTATTTGAAGGCACTTTTCCCCCGCAAGGCTGGAATTTAATTAATAATGATATTGGCTATACATTTACACAAGTTGATTTAATAAACGGACCTTCAATCGGAGGTACAAATTCCATACAGATGCCGTTTTACAATTACACGGATATAGGTGCGAGGGATACATTACTTTCAATCACTTTCGCAAATGTAAATTCAACGGACACTTTAAGTTTTGATTATTCTTATGCTCAATATCTTTCTACTTTTGTTGACAGTTTAATTGTAAATATTTCCACAGACGGAGGAGTTACTTATTCAAACATTTTTGCGAAAGGAGGATCAACTTTAGCCACAGCAGCCTCAACAACATTACCATTTGCTCCGACATTTGCGAGTGAATGGAAAACTTATTCATATCCTCTTAGTCAGGTTTTACCGTCGAATGTTGATAACATTAAACCTGCAGAATATGAACTAATGCAAAATTATCCAAATCCATTTAATCCGATTACAAAAATTACATACCAATTACCAATACAAGGATTTGTTTCTCTTAAAGTGTATGACATTACAGGTAGGGAAATCCGTATAATCATAAACCAGCAACAGGCTCCCGGTACAAAAGAAATAGAATTTAATGGGCAGGACCTTTCAAGCGGAGTATATTTCTACGTATTAAAAGTGAATGACTTTAGAGACGTTAAAAAAATGGTCCTTGTGAAATAATAATTTATTTTTATAAAATTTCAAAATCTAAACTAACGTTAAGACAGTAATTTCCGGCGGACAGTTAAGTCGTAGTGGAAGACCAACCGTTCCCAACCCATCAGAGATGTACATCTGAGAATTTTTTTCTTTATACAAACCGCTGATGTACGGGCTTGTAGCAGCAGCGATTGAAAAATTGAAATCCCCTATTTTTGCAAGCACTATTTGACCACCGTGAGTGTGTCCGCTGAGCATTAAATCAATATTTTTATCGAGCATTAAAGGAAAAAAATATGGTTTATGATAAAGCAATATCTTCGGAGTTTCTTCATAATTAAATCCCATTGAGGCGAATTTTTTTGATGCGGAAGTGACTGTTTCATCAAGATTCTTAGTCACAACAGGGCTGAACTTAGCACCACTGCTTTGAGTGTCCTCCATTCCGAGAAGGATTAAATTTTTTCCATTTATTTTTAAGACATCGGATTCATTTCTTAGCATTTTAAAGGGACTATCGTTAGTTATTTTATCTGCTACATATTCCGGATTTCCAAAATAATCATGATTGCCAAGTGTAATATATACTCCGTATTTTGATTTAAGATTTTTAAATGCATCAATAAATGGATGTACTTCCTGAGCAAGAGTATTAGTTATATCTCCGGGGATAAGAATTAAATCCGGATTCAGGCTATTGACAACTTTACAATAAAGATTCATTTGTTCAAAACTCATAAAAGGACCGCTGTGAAAATCATTTATCTGAACAATTTTAAGTCCCTTTAATTCTTCCAGTAGATTAGGTATAATAATTTCCCGGTATCTGATATCAAAATCATCCTTCCGTATTACACCAAGACCGGAACCGGTAAATGCAAGTCCGGAGACTACAAACGTAGAAGTCCTGATAAATGCCCGTCTTGACTCATCAAATTTTACAACTGATTTATTTGATTTTAAATTATGAATTTTCCTTTTTAAAGGTTTAATCCGTTCAACAAAATATTTTATGCTGATAAAAGGAAATTTAATTATTTTTCCGATTAGCAAATAAAGTGCAATGAATAAAATCGAGGATTGAAAAATGTAAAACGGAATAGCATAAATATCATAAATAATTTTCGGTATAATAATGTATTTCGAAACAAACATATATAATAATGGTATTGAAAAGATTATAAAAGGATACAGAGAAATTCTTTTCCATATTTTAGAAGTAAGATTTTTTTCGTTCAGATAGTTCCGGAAAGTTTTAAAAACCAAAAATTGCAAAAGCAGAAATACAACCGTTATTATCCCGAAAAATATTATTCTTTGCTTTAGTTCCAAATTAATATAATTTACTAACAAAACATAAAAATCGCATAAAATGTTAATTATTAATACGTAAAAATTCGTAATTAGATTAAATATCACGAAATGATGTTTTCTTACTTCCTTTTGAAATGAATTTCTTATATAATATAATTATATTTAATTATTCGAAAATCAATATTTACATTTATGCGAATAAATAGAATTGATACAATTGCTGTAGTGATTGATGTTCAGCAGAGACTTTACCCATACATACATGACAATCATAAACTTACAGATAAATTGGTAAGGTTAGTTAAAGGTCTGAGAGTACTCGGTATAGAAATAATCGTAACAGAACAATATTCAAAAGGACTCGGTAATACAATACCTGAAGTCCAGGAAGCACTCGGAGAATATAATCATCTTGAAAAAACATCTTATAGCTGCTGCGGATTAAATGATTTTAATACAATTCTTAAAAATTCCGGGAAAAATAATGTAATAATCGCCGGAATAGAATCACACGTATGCGTTTTGCAAACTGTTACTGACCTCTGTGCTAAAGGCTATCTACCTTTTGTAATAGAAGACTGTGTCTCTTCCAGAAACCCTAATGATAAAAAAATTGCAATTGAAAGAATGAGGAAAGAAGGTGCTATAATCTCCACTTACGAATCTATTCTTTTTGAACTTATGGATATATCCGGGACAGACGAGTTTAAAGCAATTTCAAAAATCGTTAAGTAAAATTTGATATCTTATATAAAAATATTTTTTATTGCAATTGACTGCCTTATAATTGCCATACTTACAATTCTTGTTTCCCCTTTCGACAGAAAAGGGAGAATCGTACACTATTTATCGAAAGTATTTTCCAAAGTCATTTTATCAATATCCGGAGTGAAAATTAATGTTTCCGGCATAGAGTATCTTGACCCAAAAGAAAAATATATTTTCGTTTCAAATCATTTAAGTTATTACGATATTCCTATTTTAATGCAATGCATTCCGAATACCCTAAGATTTATTTACAAGAAATCTATCAATAAGATTCCCATTTTCGGTTGGGCAATGTATTTAGGGAAATATATACCCATTGATAGAAGTGACGGGAGAAGTGCTCTGAAGAGCCTCCGCAGGGCATCTCAAATCATTAAAAAAGGAATTTCTGTCTCTATTTTCCCTGAAGGGACAAGAAGTAAAGACGGCAAAATCGGTGAATTTAAAAAAGGTATTTTTGTTTTGGCGGATGAAGCAAATGAAATGATTGTGCCAATTACAATAATAGGAACCAACAAAATATTACCAAAACATAAATTTCGAATTGTACCGGGAGAGGCAAGGATAATAATTCATAAGCCAATGGCATTTAAAAGAGATAAATACTTCCTTCAAGAAATCCGGGATACAATAACCTCAGTTTACTTACAATAGTGTTTTATCTTTTCGAAATCCTGCATTGTATCGATGGAATATGAATCAAGGGTAGTAGTAATTACTTTGATTTTCTCTCCGTTTTCAATAATTCTTAACTGCTCAAGCTTTTCACTATTCTCAAGGTCTGAAACTTTCATTTTTGAAAATTCAATCAGGAATTCTTTTCTGAAAGCATATAGACCGATATGCTTATAATACTTTGTTTTTTTAAGATCCAATTTTGAAAGTGATGCATTAGTATTAAAAGGTATAATTGACCGGGAGAAATAAACAGCATAGTTATCTTTATCTAACACGACTTTAACTTTATTGATATCCATTACGTCATATATATCCTTAAATCTTATAGCCAGAGTGCAAGCCTTTAGAGTCCGGTCTCGAAGCATTGGTGCAATAACCTTATCTATATTTGTCGGCGGGATAAAAGGTTCGTCTCCCTGAATATTGACTATGATTTCAAAATTGGTTTTTTTTGCGATTTCTGCAATCCTGTCGGTGCCGGATCTATGTCTAAGAGAAGTCATCATCACTTTACCGCCGAATCTTTTTACTTCATTAAAAATCATTTCATTATCCGTAGCAACTATCAATTCATCGATATATTTTGCTTTAGAAGCACGTTTGTAAACCCTTTCTATCATTGACATTCCGTCAATATTGATGAGAGGTTTTCCGGGAAGGCGTGTGGATTTGTATCGCGATGGTATTAATCCAAGTACTTTCATGATAATATTAATTATTTAATTAATCACTTTTGGAACTTCAAGTTCCGGAATACTTAAAAGGAAATTTTATCTCCTGTTGAATATAAGTATATTAATCATATGATAAAATCAACAAATTAGGATTTAATTATTTTAACTTTAAATTTTTTAGTATTTTATATATTATAGCACATAAAATTATAATCTATTGACCGGGAAAAAGTGCGTATATGATCCTCTTTTAGAACTTATGAGCTACTACTCAGATAAGCAGATAGAAAAATCTGAAGTACCGGATAATAAGGATCAAAGTATAGAGGATATACTAAAAAACAGGATTATAGATGGCGATAAAATAGGACTTGATAAAGATTTAACAGAAGCATTAAAAAAATATTCAGCTCTTGAAATTATAAATGATATACTGCTTGAAGGAATGAAAGTAGTGGGAGACCTTTTTGGTTCCGGACAAATGCAGCTTCCGTTTGTTCTGCAATCTGCAGAATGTATGAAAACAGCAGTGAATTACCTTGAACCTTTTATGGAAAAGATAGAGGGAGAATCTTCAAAAGGAGTTATAGTTCTGGCAACGGTAAAAGGTGATGTGCATGATATTGGGAAAAACCTTGTAGATATAATTCTTACGAATAATGGATACAGAGTAGTGAATTTAGGAATTAAATGTCCCGTAGAAACAATGCTAACATCCTTTGAAGAAAGTCAAGCCGATGCGATTGGAATGAGCGGTCTGCTTGTTAAATCGACTGCTATTATGAAAGAAAATCTTGAAGTGATGAACGAAAGAGGAATCGAAATACCGGTAATTCTGGGAGGCGCGGCATTAACAAGAAGATTCGTAGAAGGTGATTTAAGAAAGCTGTATAAGGGAACTGTTTATTATGCTAATGATGCTTTCTCGGGACTGAAATATATGCAGGAAATAATGCGTTACAAAAAAACAGGGGAAAAGCCGGAATTAGAAATCTATGTTGACCCACGCGAAACATCGACGACTTTAAACGAAACAGTATCGGATACCTCAACAGATGATGCAAAAACAGGCGCTTCTATGGATACATCGATTAACCTTCAGAAAAGACAGGAAAAAGAAGCCGATTACATAAAAAATATTGGTTTCGATACTGATAAAAAAGTTTTCAAGATAAAATCAAATGTTATAACAGATAACACAATTCCAAAAGCACCGTTTCTTGGATGTAAAATAGTGGATAAAATCACTATAGATAAAATATTTGAATACATTAATGAAATTGCTTTGTTCAGAGGAAGCTGGAATGTATATAAAGGTAATAAGACGGAAGATGATTATAATAAACTTTTAACGAAAGAGATAATACCAAAATTCAAAGAACTTAAACTTCAGATAAAAAGAGAAAAATTATTAGAGCCAAAAGTTATTTACGGATTCTTTCCTGCACAATCAGAGAGAGATGATCTGATTATCTATAAGCCAAAACGCATTTCAACGGACGAGCTCAATAATCAATGGAATAAAACTGAGTATGGACTCGATGAGCTTGAAGAATGGCAAAGATTTTCTTTCCCGAGACAGAAATCCCAGAAGCATCTATGTATAAGTGATTTCTTCAGAAGCAGAGATAAAGGGGAAATAGATATAGCCGGATTTCAGATAGTGACTGTTGGAAAGCAAGCAACTGAATATGCACAAATGCTTTATACGAACAATAAGTATCAGGATTATCTGTATTTCCACGGCTTATCAGTGGAAACAGCGGAAGCACTAGCCGAATACTGGCATAAAGCGATAAGAATTGAATTAGGAATTGCAGGAAAAGATTCTACTGATATTAGAAAAATATTTCAACAGGGTTATCAGGGTTCAAGATATTCTTTCGGATACCCTGCTTGCCCTAATCTTGAAGATAATAAACAGTTATTTGAAATTCTAAGACCTGAAAGAATAGGAGTTGAATTAACAGAGGAATGGCAAATGGTACCTGAACAGACAACAAATGCAATAATTCTACATCATCCTGAAGCAAAATATTTTTTTGTAAGATAGAATATTAACATAAAAATAAGTGTATGGTTCCAAAACTGAGAATGTGTGAGAGAATAGTCGCAGCCCATGGTTTTAGAGGTTGTGTGAAAATTCAAAATCAAGAGAGAAGTGTAAAGAAAAACGCTGAAATAATACTGGATTCCCCTCCAAAAAAACGGAGGGCAGGCCTTTAAAAACATTCCCGATAAATGCGGGACAGGTCGGTAATGACAGGGCGAATTAGTCATTAATAATTAATTTTTACTATATTGAAAAATGTAAAATACATATTCTTAACCGGTGGAGTAGTATCATCACTTGGGAAAGGCATATCATCTGCATCATTAGGATTATTATTGAAATACAGGGGATTAAGAGTTACGATACAAAAACTTGATCCCTATATTAATGTTGACCCCGGGACAATGTCCCCTATTCAGCATGGCGAGGTATTTGTAACAGATGACGGTGCAGAGACAGACCTCGACCTCGGACATTATGAAAGATTCCTTGATGAGAAGATGTCCAAAGCTAATAATATGACAACCGGTCAAATCTATTATGAAGTGATAACGAAAGAAAGACGCGGAGACTATCTTGGTGCAACAGTTCAGGTAATTCCCCACATCACTGACGAAATAAAAAGAAGGATGCGGTTACTTGCGGAGACAAAAAAATATGATGTGATAATAACAGAAATAGGCGGAACCGTAGGTGATATCGAATCTTTACCTTTCCTGGAAGCGATGAGGCAGCATATGCAGGAAGTCGGCAAGCATAACGCAATCTGTATTCATCTGACTTTAATTCCATTTATTCAATCTGCAGGCGAATTAAAAACAAAACCAACACAACACTCCGTAAAAACATTATTAGAAATCGGAATTCAGCCTGATATATTACTTTGCCGTTGTGACAGGCACCTGACAAGTGACTTGAAGTCAAAGATATCTCTGTTCTGTAATGTAGAACAAGGGTCTGTAATGGAAGCCATTGATGCAAAATCGATATATGAGGTACCGCTTAATTTTTTCAGTCAAAAATTTGATGATGTAGTCTTAAAGAAACTAAATCTGAAAACCCAAAAGCCCGTTTTATCAAAATGGACAAAAGCTGTAAAAAAGATATTGAATCCTAAGAATGAAGTAACAATAGGTATTTGCGGGAAATATAATTTAGTTCCCGATGCATATAAAAGCATAATGGAAGCCTTTATTCATGCAGGAGCATATAATGAAGTTAAAGTGAACCTCAAATGGATTGATGCCGAAGACATTGAAAAGAATCCTAAGGATATAAAAATTATTTTGGAAGGTATCAAAGGGCTTCTTGTCTGTCCGGGGTTCGGAGACAGAGGCATAGAAGGTAAAATTAAGGCTATAAAATATGTTAGAGAGAATAAAATTCCATTTTTTGGAATTTGTCTTGGTCTGCAATGCGCGATAATTGATTTTGCAAGAAATGTTTGCAAGCTGAAGAATGCTAATTCAACAGAGTTTAAGAATTCGAAGTATAATGTAATCGATAAAATGGAATATCAGAAGACAATAAAAACAAAAGGTGGTACGATGAGATTGGGATCATATCCCTGCATTGTGGAAAAAAGAACTTTAGCTTATGAATGTTATAAGAAAGAATTTGTAAATGAGCGTCATCGCCATAGATTTGAAGTGAATAATAATTTCCGTAAGGTGTTGTCTTCAAATGGCATGATATTTTCTGGATTATCACCGGATGGTACATTAGTAGAAATAATAGAACTGCCGAAGGAGAAACATCCGTTTTTCATAGCAAGCCAGTTCCACCCTGAATTTAATTCAAGAGTAATTAGCCCGCATCCTATATTCCGTGAATTTGTATCTGCTTGCAAAAAGAAAAGATAAAACTTATGCAGATGAAAGGTCTCACCCGGGAAGAAGTAAACGAAAGAGTACACAAAGGATTATTTAATAAAGTAAGCCGAAAAAAAACAAAAACCATTAGTGAGATATTTATAGAAAATATATTTTCTCTTTTTAATTTTATTATTTTCGGAATAATAATCGGAATAATTTTCTTCTACCTCAGAATTCATGACTTTAAATTACTGCTTGATTCTATCGGTGTCTTTACCATTGCTCTTATAAATACTTCTATTGCTGTAATACAGGAAATAAAAGCCAAACGGGCTCTTGATAAGGTTAACTTATTGTTGAAGAAAGAAGTAACTGTTATAAGAAATGGAAATGAAGAAATAATTAATCAGAGCAAGATAGTCATAGACGATATTATTTGTCTGGGAAGAGGAGACCAGATAATAGTTGACGGTTCTATTGTTGAATCAAACCATTTAGAGATTGATGAATCCCTGCTGACCGGTGAATCTGTACCGGTATTTAAAAACACGAATGAAAAAGTATTATCGGGGAGTTTTTGCATTTCAGGCAATGGATTTTATAAAGCTGAAAAGGTGGGAGATGAAAGCTATGCTGCAAATATTACTGAATTAGCAAAAAAATATAAGTTCGTAACTACTCCATTACAGAAAAAACTTAATCTGATAGTAAAAATATTGTTTGCAGTTGCTTTAGTTTTGTGTTTGCTCGAAGTATTACTCAATCCAAATGCTAATCTTGATAATCCACATTTCATAAGAAAAATTGCTACAATCTTAATATCCCTTATACCTCAGGGGCTTGTACTAATGGCTTCGGTAACATTTGCAGTTGGAGTTTACAGAATAAGTAAGATCGGTGCAATAATTCAGAAACTGAATGCCATTGAATCTTTTTCTAATATCAAGATTGTCTGTATGGATAAAACAGGTACGTTAACAAAAAACAAATTAGCGGTTGAAAAGTTATTAACCTTCAAAGATAACAAAGATGTTGTATTAAATAAGTTATATTGGTATTCTAAACTTTCATCGGACAAAAATGCAACAATTCTGGCTATTTCTGATTACAATTTCGAACAGGGAATTATTGATTCAGTGAAATATTCTACACTTGGCGAAATACCATTTTCATCTGATTCCAAGTTTAGTCTTTTAAAACTGGAAAATCAGGGAGAAGAAGAAGTTCTAATTCTCGGAGCTTTTGATTTACTTGCAGAGAAATTGAGTCCCGAAAATAAAGAACTGGCAAATAAATTATTCAGAGAAAATAATCTAAAAGTTTTCAGGAATCTCCTGTTGGGGAAAGTTTTCAGTGAAAAAGTTTTTGATAATACAAAAGAATATCTTGAATCAATTGTAATAGAACCATTCGGAATCATATCCATTTCTGACCAGATAAGAGAGGATGTTCTCGAAGCCATTAAACTTTTTCAGAGCAATGACATCCAGTTTAAAATTTTATCCGGTGATGCAGATTATGCCATTCAGGCAATTGTTCAGAAAATCGGATGGGATATACAAGATAATCAGATGACTAACGGAAATGAGTTAGATAAATTATCGGATTCTGATTTCAGAGAATATGTATTAAGCAAATCTATTTTTGCCCGGTTGAAACCGGAGCATAAGTTAAGGATAATCAAAACCCTTAAGGCAGAAAAATTATATACGGCGATGATAGGAGACGGTGTAAACGATTTACCTGCGATAAAAGAGGCGGATATGGGAATTGCTATGGAGGAAGGGAGCCAGATAACAAAAGAAATTTCTGATATCGTTTTATTAAAAAATAAATTTTCCCTGCTTCCTGAAATATTTAACGAGGGAAACAAGATAGTAAATACGGTCAGTTCCGTTGCTAAACTTTTTCTTACGAAGAACTTTCTTGTTATATTTTTAAGTCTTTCATCCTTATTACTATCCTGGGAATTCCCCTTCACTCCCCGCAGAGTATCATTAATCAATATTTTCACAATTGGTTTCCCGGCACTTTTGATTACTCTCAAGAACAAGGATATATCAAAGAACCTTAAATTCACACTTGATTTATTTTCTTTTGTGATAATATCTTCCTTAATATTAGCTATTACAGGATATATAGGTGTTTATTATGCAAATAAATATTTTACACCGAGTCATAATGACCTTCAGATTATAATGCTTATCACACTGATTTTTACATCAGTTTCAAATTTCCTGGCAGTTACATTTACAAAAGAAAACAGCAGCAAAAAAATATATTTAGTATATGGACTGGCAATCATATTTGTTTTTGTAGTCTTGATGTTAATTAAATCAGATACAGGTTTATTTGGAATCCTGAAAATATTTTACGAAATAAATTATATTGATAAAGTTTATTGGTTGCCTGCAATATTGGTAAGTATTGTATTCTCGATAAGTCTGTTTTATATTCAGAAAGTCAGGGAATGGATTATTAACAAACCCCGACAATAAATAAAAAAAATCCTTTACCGGATAAAGTAAAGGATTTTGAAAATAATATCAGAACAAAAACTGATTTCTAATCCTGACTTACGCATTGGGACACCCAAAATAATTTTTCTTATCATAATCTGAATGCCAATTATTTTTAAACATTATACTTTCAAGATATGTTGTTGGTGGCGTTAGCTGGCGCTAACTTAAACACCAACAACGGCTCCTGAAAATAATATATTTGGGCTAAAGCCCAATTGCAGGGCGTTTTAGCTACCCCGTCGTAAACGACGGGGAAATTAAAGAATTCTAACACAGTCTCTCAACCGTGGGGAAGGAAATTGAGTAAATAAAAAAAAATCCTTTACCGGATAAAGTAAAGGATTTTGAAAATAATATCAGAACAAAAACTGATTTCTAATTCAACTCTACGACTTTATTATTTTCCAGTTTATATTTTTTATTGGATTTAGAGCAAACCGCGATATTATCTTTATCGAATTTGAGTCTTACACCACCTTCACTGTACCAGCCGATTATTTTTGCCGGATTTCCTACGACAAGAGCAAAATCAGGTACATCCTTTATGACGACAGTTCCAGCTCCCACAAATGCAAACCTGCCAATCGTAATACCGCAAACGATTGTCGAATTAGCGCCTAATGAAGCACCTTCTTTCACAAGAGTGTTTATGTAATATTCAGCGCCAACCTGTGGATATTTACTTCTTGGATTCAGGATATTTGTAAAAACCATAGAGGGACCGCAGAAAACATAATCTTCAAGCTCAACCCCTTCATACACAGAAACATTATTTTGGATTTTAACATAATTTCCTATGATAACATTATTCGCGATATTTACATTTTGTCCTAAAATACATTTTTTTCCTATTTTGGAACCGGACTGAACGTGAGAGAAATGCCAAATCTTGGTACCTTCGCCGATTTCGACATTATCATCTACTACTGCGTGTTCGTTGATATAAAAGTCAGACATAATTTTTTTATTTTCTTAATAAATATTTTTTAAATATTCCTGTGCAGATTCAAGGATTCTAAGCACTTCAAGTGCATGATGCCCGTCTGCCAGGGGTATTTTGTTGTTTAAAACTGCATCTATAAAATGAAGCTGTTCATTTTCAAGAGCAGGTGAATTTTCAAATTCCACTACTTCATAACTGGAATCAAATTTTTCAAGTTCACCATCGATTACATTAAATCCTTTACTGTAGTATTTTAGTTTTTCTGTCTTAGCACTATCCTCAAACACGAGCATTCCCTGATCCCCGACTACAACAAAACGCTGCTCTTTAAATGGGTGGAGCCAGCTGACAAAAATATGACAATGAATATTATCCGGATATTTCAGAATTGTAATTGTAGTATCTTCAATACCCTTTTGAAGATAACTTCCTCCGCTCGCTGAAATGTGAACAGGATATGTTCCAAGTAAAAATTGAATAATAGAAACATCGTGAGGGGCAAAACTATATAAAATATTTTCCTGCTTTCTTACAGTTCCAAGGTTGAGACGATTACTATAAATATAATGTATCTTTCCAAGAACATTAATATCAATGAGCTCTTTCATTTTCTTTACTGCCGGGTGAAATAGTAAAACATGGCCTGTCATCAATTTAAGATTCCGTTCCTCTGCAATTTGTATTAAATCTTCTGTTTCCTTTGAAATGAAAGTTAATGGCTTTTCAGTTAAGACATTCTTACCCGATTCCAATAATGTTTTTGTAACCGCATAATGTGTTTCAGCAGGAGTAGATACAATAGCAATATTTATTTTATTATTTTCCAGTATTGTATTAAGATCAGTAGTGAAAATAATTTTTTGTGAAATTGTTTTGACTGTTTTTTCATTTTGATCATTAACATCACATACAGTTAATGAATAATTATTTTTATAATATTTTTCTAAAATATTATACATTGTTTTAACGTGGTTCAATCCCCATTTTCCTGAGCCGATTATTGCAGCATCCATATTTTAGTTATTTTTTATGAAATTATTTATTGAATCAACCACGAATGAAATCTGTTCCATTGTGAGTTCCGGATAAATTGGTAATGCAAGAGATGAATTTGCACAATTTTCAGCAACCGGAAAATCTCCTGTTTTATAATTCAGTGAAGAATAACATTCCTGCAAGTGGAATGGCACCGGATAATATATTTCACAACCGATACCTGAATCGTTCAGATATTTCCTTAGATCATCCCTTTTATTTATACGGATAACATACTGATTATAAATGTGATAGTTCCTGATATTAATATTTTTATACACCGGTTTGGGTAAAAGTACTTTATTATCGCTGCTTAATTCCAGAATACCTTCCTGAGAAGCTAATTTTGAGTCAACAAATAATTTTGTGTAGAAATCTGCATTTTTTCTTCTCTTCTCCGACCAATTATCAAGATGAGGTAATTTTACATTTAGAACCGCTGCCTGAATAGCATCCAGCCTGAAATTCCCCCCGATTATCTTATGATAATATTTGGGCTTACTTCCGTGTACTCTTAATATTTTCAATTTATTATATAAATCTTCATCGTTTGTTGTCACCATCCCGCCATCACCAAAACAACCTAAATTCTTGCTCGGGAAAAAAGAAAAGCATCCGATATCTCCAAAAGTTCCGGCATATTTTCCGTTTGAATACTGAGCTCCGATTGCCTGAGCACCATCCTCAATAACTTTTAGGTTGTATTTCTTTGCAATTGCCAAAATAGGAGTCATATCTGCACACTGCCCGTAAAGATGAACAGGAATAATTGCCTTAGTTTTCGGAGTTATCTTCTTCTCAATTTCAGAAGGAGAAATATTAAAAGTAACAGGGTCTGAATCACAAAATACCGGAACGGCATTTAAACGGCTTACAACGCCTGCTGTTGCAAAGAATGAATATGTGGGAATAATAACTTCATCTCCGGGTTTAATGTCAATTGCCATTAAAGCTATCAATAAAGCATCTGTACCTGAGGACACGCCGACAGTATATTTAGACTGAATATAGTCTCCGATACTTTTCTCCAGTTTTTCAACATCCGGACCCAGAATAAAATACTGAGATTCTGCAACTTTTATTAATGTTTCATCAATATCTTTCTTTATGGAATTATATTGAGCTTTTAGATCTAATAATGGTACTTTCATATATTATCTATTTATTTTTTTAATAATTGTTCTTAAAGTAATTTTGGCTAAAGCCCTAATAGGGGCGTTTTAGCCATCCCCGTCGTAAACGACGGGGTAATTTTCTTATTTTCACACGGTCCTTCCCCACTTTGACAGAGACTATGTGATAACATAAAATATCTTTAAAGTAATTTGGGCTAAAGCCTTATTAGGGGCGTTTTAGCCATCCCCGTCGTAAACGACGGGGTAATTTTCTTATTTTCACACGGTCTTCCCCACTTTGACAGAGACTGTATGATAACATAAAATATTTTTAAAGTAATTTTGGCTAAAGTCCCGATATAGAGCATCGGGATTTCCAACCCAAATAGGGGCGTTTTAGCCATCCCCGTCGTAAACGACGGGGTAATTTTCTTATTTTCATACGGTCTCCCCACTTTGACAGAGACTGTGTGAAAATTCAAAATCAAGAGAGAAGTGTAAAGAAAAACGCTGAA
>DATCHW010000023.1:0-1215 GCA_036508135.1 Ignavibacteria bacterium | reverse complement strand
CAGATTGAAGCCAATATGGGTTTAACTTCAGTGATTCTGGAAATGCTTGCATTCTCGGCTCCGGGGATAATAAAGATATTGCCTGCACTTCCCGATAAATGGGAGAAGGGTGAAATAAAAGGATTGCTATGCAGGGGTGCAATAATTTTGGATTTACAATGGGATTTCTCGCAAAATGAAATAAATATAGCACTTCGCTCAAAAGTAAGACAGAAATTAATATTGAAGTTTCCTACAGTTCCAAAAGAAATTAAATTTGAGCCTTCAGATATTTATATAGATAATTCTATATTAGGGAGTGAATATAGGGAAATTGAACTACTGAAAAACACCAGAGCCAATATAAGCATAACTTTATCAAAGCTTAAGAGCTAATTACAAAAAATAAAATAAACCTGAAATCGGCAAGTAGATAAAGATTCAGCCAACACCATGCCGGAGCTGCTGGATGAACTGGATGTGATCGAACGCTTCGAACAACCCGGAAGTCAGTCGCGCGTGGGTGAGATGACCAAGAAGCAAATGAATCTACATACCCTGCTCGGGGGTGGACGTTCCGTCATAGGTATAATTTTACGGGAATTCAGGTTATAATACTGTTGAGATTCTCTTTATCACCGTATTCAATTTTCAAGGTGCCGGTTTAACACTTTTATACGCCAGGCAAGGCAGAATAGACCAAGTGTTGGCTGAATCTTTATCTACTTGCCGATTTCAGGATAAGTGATATAAAAAATCCGGCGTGGACATAAGAAACTTACGACTTAAGTGTGGTATGTTATTTTAAAAATCTTTGAAAATTGGAGATGTCCAAATGATAAAAAAAAACCTTTTAAAGAATCCTTTTCAGCTTTTTATTATGATATTATTGCCCTTCGTTTTGAGTATTTCATTAATTATACTCATTCAATCAGCTTTTTTATATAAATATTTCGAAAAGTTTGCTTTAAATATGGTTGATATTCAACAAAAAACAGATTTGCAAAACCAGAACTACAATGTAACAACTATGGCTCAAACCGCTAGGGCGCTTGCTACTCAAGCTTATTTTGACGATATGATAAAAGACATTCTTTATTCGGATGTCAGTCCTGTTGATTTCTCAAAATATATGAATAAACTGCAATCTTATAAAAACATTTACCCATTTTTGCAATCTATTTATATATATAATGGTCATAATATTTATTCCAGACCCAGTGTAAATTTTGAAGA
>DATCHW010000022.1:0-1363 GCA_036508135.1 Ignavibacteria bacterium | reverse complement strand
CCGCAAATAGAAAAATCCATCAGAGCGAGACGTATGATTGATTTCAAGCTAAAACTCAAAGATGAATTTATAAATGTCCCTGGTGCTGTCGGAACTGATTCGGAAGTATTTGACATTTTCACACTCCCGTTAGTCTTTGGTAATCCTCATCAAAATCTTATTGAAGATCAAAATTCAATCGTACTCTCCAGAGAATTATCGGATAAGATTTTCCCCGGTCAGAACCCGGTTGGAAAAGAAATTGTTGGTCTGGTAAATAACGAAGAACATGTTTTCATCATCAATGGAGTCTTTAAAAATATTCCGGAGAATTCTACTTTTAGAGCTCAGTGCTTCGTAAATAGCAGATGGACACTTGTCTCGATTAATTCAGCTTTTAAGGTAACTAATGCTGACAAGAGTTGGGATTATCCATTCTGGAATACATGGGTTTTACTTTCCAAAGATTGTAATGCTGAATCACTCGAGAAACAATTTAGGGCATTTGAAATTAAAAATATCAGTGAAAAACCTCCTTATAATTATTCTCTTCAGAATTTATCGGACGTTTATTTGCATTCAGATAAGGTTATCAATACCAGGATCACGGGCAGCATAAAAAGTATCAGATTGTATTCAACCATTGCTTTGCTTATTGTGCTTGTCGCAACTTTTAACTATATTATTTTGTCGACTGCCGTGTCTACATATAGAACAAAAGAAATTGGTATACGAAAAACCTATGGTACCAGCGATAGAAAAATTAGGAATCAATTATTGGGCGAATCCATCCTTCTCGCTTTACTTGTTTTGCCAATTGCTCTTCTTTTGACATGGTTATCCCTTCCTCATGCCGGAAAACTTTTCCAGACTCAGCTTCATATTATCAACTCAAACATAATAATATACATCCTGGTTTATCTTTCCTTGACTTTATTTATTGGTTTTGTCTCAGGAATATATACCTCATATTATTTATCAGGTTTAAAGGTCATGGATATTTTGAGAAACACTATTTATTCTGGGGGAAGAAAACTATTCTTCCGCTCGTCATTAATTGTAGTTCAATTGGTCATTTTCTGTTCATTTGTATCGAGTACTCTCATAATCCGCTCTCAATATCAATATGCACTAAAAAAAGATTTAGGATATTACAATAAAGATATAGTTGTAATTGATCTGGGTAGGGATTTTAAAGGGTATTCTGCTTATATCAATAGTATTAAATCGAACCCGAATGTAATTATGGCTGCAGGGACAATGGAAGGTCTTCCTATGCAGAATTCAGGGACTTCAGTAATGCCAAATTTTGAAGATAATAGTATTAAAGTTCTGGTAGAAAGCATGGCTGTTGATTATAATTTTTTAAAAACAATGGGTATTG
>DATCHW010000021.1:0-1719 GCA_036508135.1 Ignavibacteria bacterium | reverse complement strand
TGCAAAAAATCTGGTTATTTTACAAAACCAGTGAAAAACATCACAAATGTAATATTTATATGCCATAAACAGGTCAATAATGACACAAAAAGCAATAGTTATAGCCAAAAAAGGCAGTAAAATTATTTTTGCAACAGAACCCAAATTCGTGTTTCTCAGACACTTCCATAAAGTAGGTTTTTCCAATGGAAAATAAGGTAAAAAGTAAGTTTATTATATATTAAGGTGTTACGAATGTTACAATTTTACATACTAAGTGTGTATTCAACGAAGATCTTGATTTTCGGGTTTAATTTTGTTTTTTATGTTCTTTTTGAAGGGTACATTTCGATTGCAATATTTCTAAAGCTTATTTCAAAATAAGTTCCATTATTCTTCCCACTTCCATCTCCATCTCCAAAAATCATATACTCAAAATAAGAGTTTATCTTTTCGCAGAATACCGGTTTTAAAAGGTTGAATCTCTTATAATAAAAGCTGGCTTCCCCACCGGCCCAAGGTTGAGTTTATGCGTGGGGGCTGGACTGTTTTTATCTCCTGTGCTTTTTGAAGGGTTGTAAACTGCTTATAACGGAAGTACGTAAACTTTTTATATTATAAGTACTAAATAACTTATCGGGTTAATAAATGGTAAAAACAAAACCTTCTAAATCACAACCTTGTCCCCTATCCAGTGCATTAACTATACACCTTGTGGATTCTGATATTGTAGATTATAATAAGGTCGATGATCGCGGATATATCAGACCGAATAAAAGGGCTTGGATAGGTCTAGATGTGACCGTTCTTTTAGGACACCATACCGTTAAGAATGGGGCTATTTTTGTAAGTGCTGGAACTCAAAAATTTATGTGCCAGATCTTGAATAATACCTACGTGTCGTCTATAAGTTCGGAGTATGCAGGGAAAGAAGTCACTTTGATAATACATAAATAACATTTTTTTATCGTTATGTTGTGCGTAATGTTTATATAGATTAAGTACATTATATTGTATGCAGTAAGCAAAAAGGAGCGCAACAAAATGAAAATGGGAACAGCACAGAAACAAAATATCAGTGTTCAACACAGACAATGGAACAAAATGGGAGTACAGAAAACAAATCCGGTAGAATTTGACAAATGGTTCTTAATCTGTCTGAGAAAGTGTGAGAACAAAGGTGCAGTTTTCGACCTGAGTACACCATGTATGGTTAAGATAACCTGGCCTGGAAAAACTGCAATCCTTAGAAAAATAGAAGATTTCGAAGACGAATATCAGGAAGAATATCTTCCTAAATTCTACTTTTAATTCTTTCTTTTCCCGAAAGTGGTATATGTTGCGCTCCACTTTAGAACAGAAGAGAGGTTTAACCAATGACTGAAACAAAGAGAAGGCAGGGGCAGCGGGGAACAACCCCTAAACCCATATGTCCTAAATGTGGTGACATTTTGAAACGAAATTATACAAGGGAAGTCATTAATGGAAAGCAGCAATATGTTGCTTCTGGCTGGATATGTCCCTCTGCTACCTTTGATCATATTATCAAAGATTTCGTGGAATTGGAAGACACAGAAGACGAGAATTAATTACATTCTTTCTTTTTTTGTAACTATTCAGCCTATCAAAAACAGTTAATTGATATCGATTTTTACGTAATAGGTACGTCTGATTACTAACTGATGAAAAAGGGAAAAACATATTCAATAGCCAACAGTTGAATAAAATCAGCTCATCGAA
>DATCHW010000020.1:0-137876 GCA_036508135.1 Ignavibacteria bacterium | reverse complement strand
AGATGCTATTTTGACAAATGACCAATTCGAATTGGGAGTATTAAAATTATAATTGATTAGCCAATTATCACCACCATTCGTTGTTTTAAGAATATATTGTTGTAATAAAGAATTCGAATTGGTAACTGCAAACCCGGTGAGGCTATCAAGAAATGTCATACTCGTAATTGTGCTTCCGTTCAGATTTGGAAAGAACTGCTGATACCAGCCGGAGGAACGGTTTTCTGTGTGAAAAGTTGTTGCAAGAAACAGCAGGCAAAGCCCTGAAAGTATTATTCTTCCGGTAAATATTTTATTCTTTATGAGTGCCATTTATTTTACTTTTAAACCACTGAAGTAATATAAATATATTATTCATTAGGTTAAATATTATAAGGAATGTGATATTACTCATATTAAATTCCCGCTTAGAAAAGTCGAAGAACCTCCAGGGAGGTAGGGAATATAAAGGGGTTGTAAAATTCAAAAGTGTGAAAGTGCACGGTTTGAATTATTTTTTATTTCAACTTTAATTAAATTGCCTTTTAATATTAAATAATATGAGTGAAGAAGTAAAAAAAATGTTCGCCGATATTTCAGGGAAGTATGATTTTATGAATACTTTTCTTTCACTAGGAATGCACAAACTATGGAGGAAAAGAGCAGTTAAATATGCGGGTACAAAGCCCGGAGATGGCGTTCTGGACTGCGCCAGCGGTACAGGTGATTTGGCAATAGAATTTAAAAAGATAGCAGGAAACTCCGGCAGAGTGATTGCGCAGGATTTCTGCCGGGAAATGCTGGAATATATAAAGCCTAAAATCGCAAAAGAAAAAATAGATATTGAAATCGAAACCGGAGATGTTCAAAACCTGAATCATCAGGATAATACATTTGATATTTCAAGCATATCATTCGGGTTAAGAAATCTCGATGATCCAATTAAAGGGCTTAAAGAAATGGCAAGAGTAGTAAAACCTGAAGGTAAAGTTGTTATAGTCGAAACAGGTCAGCCCAAAAAATTGTTTTATATGTTTTATAAAATCTACTCAAAATATTTTATGCCTATTGCGGGAAGACTACTTGCAAAGAATAAAAGTGCATATGAATATCTGCCTGAAACGGCTTCAAAATTTCCTTATGGAGAGGAATTAGTTGAGATGCTTCGTGAAACAGGATTATTCAGCAAAATTGACTTTTATCCACAAACCTTCGGGGTGGCATACATTTATATAGCTACGGTAAAACAGAAATAATTTAGAAATAAAATAGGGCAAGTAATTGTAATTTATGTAAGACCCCCTCCTACCTCCCCCTTGTTAAGGGGGAGAGTGATTTGATTTAAACCCCCTCCGGCTCCACCTTACTAAGGGGGGATTAAGGGGGTCTGAGATTCTTTTATTATATTTACCAAATCATAATATACTCCTTCCATATTACACATAATGTCGTTATTAAAATACCTGACAACTTTGATTCCTAAACTTTCGATATATTTTGTTCTTTGAATATCATAATCAATTGCCTTACTTGTAAAATGTGAATCACCATCTATTTCGATAGCTAATTTTAGTTCAGGAGAATAAAAATCTACAATGTAATTATCGATTGAATATTGACGTCTGAATTTTACGTTCAAGATTTGTTTATTTTTAATCCTGTTCCAGAGATAAACTTCCGGAGAAGGCATATTATTTCTTAATTTCTTTCGTTTTTCTTTTAGAGTGATTTTGTTATATACTTTTGTCAAAGACCCCCTCCTACCTCCCCCTTGTTTAGGGGGAGAGAAAATATTATCATCTAGACTCCCTCTCTTTACCCTCGCACATGGTAAGTTCTTCGACTCAGTTATGGGGAGAGAGAAAGTGACAATTTATTCCATTTTGTTTTTGTAGTTATTCTCAAAGTACTTCATATATTCTCCGCTCATTACTTTCCGCCACCATTGTTCATGTTCCACATACCAGTTAATAGTCTTTTCAATTCCTTCTGCAAACTGATAATTTGGTTTCCATCCGAGTTCTGTCATTATTTTAGTTGAATCTATTGCATACCTTCTATCATGACCGGGGCGGTCTTTAACATAAGTTATATGGTCTTCATCTTTTGCTAATAATTTAAGAATTAATTTTACTATATCAATATTATACCATTCATTATTACCGCCGATATTATATATTTCTCCGAGCTTACCTTTATGCAGCACTTCGCAGATTGCGGAACAGTGGTCCTCAACGAATAACCAATCCCTGACATTTTTTCCGTCACCATAAACAGGAAGTTTTTCACCATCGAGTGCTTTTGCGATCATCAGAGGGATAAGCTTTTCGGGGAACTGATACGGTCCGTAATTATTGGAGCAGCGCGTAATCAGGACAGGTATTTTATGAGTATGGAAGTATGAATTACATAATAAGTCTGCAGATGCTTTGCTTGCTGAATAAGGACTATTAGTAGTAACCGGAGTTTTTTCAGTAAAGAGGAGGTCTTTCCTGTCTTCAGGAAGAGAGCCGTAAACTTCATCCGTAGAGACCTGAAGGTATTTTTCCAAACCAAAATTTTTAACAGCATCGAGCAATACCTGAGTTCCGAGAACATTAGTAACTATAAATTCCCTCGAGCCGAGAATGCTTCTATCAACGTGCGATTCAGCAGCAAAATTAACAATAGTATCAATTTTATATTTTTTGATAGTACTTTCAACAAACTCCTTATCGCAAATATCACCTTTTATGAACTTATAATCCGGATGATTTTCGATATCTGAAAGATTTTCAAGATTTCCTGCATAAGTGAGTTTATCAAAATTAAAGATTTTATAATTATAATTTTCTAAAATATATTTTACAAAATTACTTCCGATAAAACCCGCACCGCCGGTTACAATAATATTTTCCATATAAATTTTATTTTAGAAATAAGCCTACATTCATACAAAGTCCGATATTCAAACCCTGTGCTTTAATCCCTGATGGTATATTTTCAACCTCAAGAACGTCATCAAGTTTCCAATGATTCTGTATGGCGAAAGCATATCCTGCATTGAGCTTGAAATTCAAGAAGTTATTTACCTGAAAGCCCAGACCAATTCGGGGTTCGAATGTATAAGTCTGTGATGAATAGTTAAGATGTTTTGAATTATTTGCGGAATCCCACAGTGAAGAATTGGCGCTCCAGAATGAAGCCGGGGAATGTTTATATAAGTCAATATTCAGATTTCCGATTCCGATTGCACCGCCTATTGTAAAATCAAATTTTTCTCCAAGCATTTTTGCATATTCGATTGTAATTCCACCACTACTAAAAGAATATTTTACAGAGTATTTAGAATTACCTGCAGCTGTAATATTCTGCGATGATTGGCTTTCTGAAAATCCAAAGCCATAACCTCCAATTCTAAGTCCCTGAACCATAGGAATATCAATATACCCGCTGCCGCCAATCGTGAGGAAACCGTTTTTAGAGATTTCAGGAAAACCAGCTTTAACCAGTTCTGTATTTAAGTCCGTTACACTGCTTGCATAATATCCTATCGTCGGACCACCTGCAAAAGTGAACTTTCCGCCAATCTGAGAGAAAGATATATTTGAAAATAATAACATACCCGCCGCTATAAGAAATAATTTTTTCATCAGTCTTGATTTAAATTAGGTTTCAAGGTAATTATTTTTTGTTTTTGATAAAAGTTAAATCAAAATATTGCATTGACACCGAAGTAGTAAGGTAACTAAAATCGGCTTATTTAAGTTGATTCAAACTTTCGCTCGTCAAATATTAATTCTCTGCAGATTTCCCTTCCCTTCTCATCAATCTTATAAAGAGGTTTTATTTTGCTTGCGTGAACAATTGCCATATCCAGACCGGCTTCGCAGGCAAAATGAAGGAATACAGAATTTAAAATATGTCTGATATTTGTTTTTAGTCCGAATGATGAATTGCTTACTCCGAGTATTGTTTTGGCATTCGGCATTAGTTTTTTTATTTCTCGAATAGCATTAATTGTATTCATTCCGCTGTCACGCAGGTCTTCCTGTCCGGAGCCGAGGGGGAAGGTGAGAGTGTCAAATATCAGGTCTTCTTCTTTAAGGTTGTGTGTATCTACTGCATAATCACGAATCCTTTTTGCAATAGAAACTTTCTTCTCTAACGAATATGCCTGCCCTTCTTCATCAATTGATAAACAAATTACGGCAGCACCGTATTTTTTTGCGAGAGAAAATACTTTGTCGGCTTTTGCTGTTCCATCTTCAAAATTAACGGAATTAATAATAGCCCTGCCTGCATACATCTTGAGTGCCTTTTCCATCACTATCACTTCAGTGGAATCAATCATAAGCGGAATAGAAACGGCAGTGTTAAATCGCTTAATCACTTCTTCCATATCACGCGATTCATCCCTTCCAACAAATGCAACACAGACATCAAGAATGTGAGCACCTTCTTTTATCTGTTCCTTAGCCATATTAACCATAGAATCGTAATCTTCTTTTTCCAGCAGTTGTTTGAACTGCTTTGAGCCGTTTGCATTACATCTTTCCCCTACCAGCAATGGAGGAGGATTGAGATGCATAGGAACATTTGAATAGATAGATGATACAGAAGGAGTGTATTCCCAGTCTCTAACTTTAGGTTTATATTGCATTGCAATTCCTGAAAGCTTTTTAATATGTTCTGCTGTTGTTCCGCAGCAACCTCCTACAATATTCACGCCCAAATCTACTACAAAATGCTTCATCCATTTTTCAAGTTCTTCGGGAGTAAGGTGGTAATGCGCCTTACCTCCAATATTTTCGGGTATTCCGGCATTAGGCATTACGAAAACATATTTTGGAGAGTTATTACACAGATATCTCACATTTTCTTCCATTTCTTTCGGACCGGTAGCACAATTCATACCTATTACATCGATGATATCATAGGGTTCAAGAGTTGTAAGGGCTGCAGATATTTCCGTACCCATCAGCATTGTTCCCATTGCTTCTACTGTTATGGATACTATTACCGGGAGTTTGGTTTTTTTCTCTTCAAAAAGTTCCATTGCTGCAGAGAGGGCACATTTTGTCTGTAAAATATCCTGGCAGGTCTCAATACAAAAAATATCAGCACCACCATCATAAAGTCCTTTCATTTGCCTGAAATAGCTTTCCTTCATAGTATCAAAATCAATATGAAGAAGAGACGGAAGCTTGGTTGTAGGACCTATAGATGCGGCGACAAACCGTGGTTGATCTTCTGTAGAAAATTCTGAGGCACATTCTTTTGCCAACTGAGCAGCTTTCTTTGACAGTTCATAATCGAGATGCTCAATATTATATTCCTTCAGAACAATAGATGAAGAGCCAAAAGAATTTGTTTCAATTACATCAGCACCGGCTTCGAGGAATGCCCTGTGAAGTTTTTTTACAACTTCAGGTTTTGATATGCAAAGATATTCATTGCATCCTTCAAGTTCTTTTCCGCCGAAATCATCTGCGGTAAGATCATATGTCTGGAATGTAGAGCCGGTAGCTCCGTCAAAGACTAAAATTCTATTTTTTAATAATTCTAAAAAATTATTCATTCTCTATTTTAATTTACCAAGGGGGACGAGCCCCCTTGTCTTGTAATATAAGGCAAGATATTTTATATAGAATAACTTTTCAATACAGAAGAGAAGAGAAGAAAATAATATAGACCCTCTCCTATTCCTCCTGGTAAATACTGTCATTGACCCCTTCCGGCTCCCCCTTGACAAGTATTGTCATCAACCCCCTCCGACTCCCCCTTGGTAAGGTGGAGAGTGGTTTAATTCAATTTAAATTCTCTTTTTACTCTCATAGCTTTTTTTAACATATACAAATATTCTTTTGAAGATATTTCAATTGCACCGAATGTTTTGAAGACCGGGGTTATCATTTGAATATCGAAGAGTAGAAAATTATTTTTTTTTAGTATATCATAAAGTTTTACCACACATATTTTTGAAGCATTCGGGTGAAGATAAAACATTGATTCGCCGAAGAAGGCTCCATTCAGTGCAACTCCGTATAATCCCCCTGCCAATTTATTATCAATAAATGCTTCAACACTGTGAGCATAACCCTGCCGGTGAAGTTCTATATACAGCCTGATAATTTCCTCAGTAATCCAGGTATAACGACGTAAAGAACAAAGCCTGATAACAGTTTTGAATGCTTTGTCAATTCTTACTTCGAAAATATTTTTATTCAATGTCTGATTTAATGAATGTGATATTTTCAGACCTGTATCATTTCCCAGCGGGATAATCGCTCGCGGATTTGCAGTAAACCAGGAAATCGTACCGTCATACTCTCCCATTGGAAAGATGTTTTTACTATAGGCTTCTAAAACATCTTCGTAAGATATATTACCGGATTTAAATTTGACTATATGGAAATTGTCGGGCAATATATTCTGAAATAAATATTAGTAAAATAAATAATCATTAAAAAAATACACGCTCAGGATTTTCCATTCTCAGGTAAATCCTTGAGCGTGTAAATGTAGTGACATCGAATGAAACTTATAATACTAATTTATTTTCTAATCTGCCTGACGTCTTAAAAAAGCAGGTGAATATCCTTCTTCAACATTAAAATCCTCGAGTCCATCGATACCGCTGTGGTGAACAGCTGTTTTCGTTTTTGGTATTTCTTTCATATCATCATCGATACCAAAATTTGCTAATTCTTTCCTTCTAATAATGGCAGGTTTATCAAGATCTGCAATATTTTGCGGTACTTCTCTAAGTTTATATGCACCTTGAAATCCGTCACTTTTTCCGTGTGTTCCGGTCAATACAGTCAAATTAGATGGTTCTTCCAATGCATTATTAAAACCCGTTGCGATAACGGTTATCATTATTTCATCTTTCATAGTATCATCATCGAGGATACCAAAGATATAATTTGTCTTGTCATTTGTTCTGTCAAGAATCATTTGGTTTATTTGTTCGATTTCTGACATAGTTATATCGTTATTGCTGCAAATATTAACAAGAACAGATTTTGAACCTGAGATATCTATTTCATCAAGCAAGGGATTTTCCAGGGCAGATATAGTAGCTTTTTCTGCTCTTCCCTCACCTGAAGCAATTCCTGTTCCGATCATAGCATCACCCATATTCTGCATTACAGTTTTTACGTCAGCAAAGTCAACATTAATTTCTCCGGGTTTAGTAATTATCTGCGAGATACCACGAGTTGCATTATAAAGTACACGGTCAGCTATATCGAATGCAACTTTCTTTGTAGTATCTTTATTAATAAGTTGAAGTATTTTTTGATTTGGAATAACGATCAAGCTATCAACTTCATCTTTAAGTCTCAATAATCCTTGTTCAGCAAGTTTCATTCTCGGATTACCTTCAAAGTTAAACGGTTTTGTGACAACGGCTACGACGAGTGCATTTTGTGTTTTTGCAATATGTGCAATCTCAGGAGCCGCTCCTGTTCCGGTACCGCCTCCGAGTCCGGCCGTGATAAATATCATATCGCTGCCTTCAAGAGCGCGAGATATGTCTTCCCGGTTCTCTTCAACTGCTTTCAGACCAATATCATCCCGCATTCCTGCTCCCAGTCCTTTAGTTAAATTTTTACCTATCTGAATTTTGACATCAGCCATGCTATTTTCCAAAGCTTGTGCGTCGGTATTAATAGCAATAAATTCGACGCCTTCAATTCCTTTTTCAATCATCGTATTAAGCGCGTTTCCCCCACCGCCCCCGATACCAACAACCCTGATTTTTGCTCCTTCATGGTCGTTCTTTGCAAGTTTAATTGGCAATGACATTGACATTGACATTTTTTTACCCTTTCTTGAATTTTTTATGAATTAATTTTAATTATACTTTTATTTTTGTTACAAATTATCAAACCAAGATTTAATTTTTTGCAAGATACTTTTCGGATTCATTGTTTGTCTTCTTTTATGTCCGGCAACTGTATTATGGATATAGTCGGATTCATTCAATACTTTGATTTTATGCAAAATCAATCCAACTCCTGTGGCAAATATCGGACTTTCAACTTCTTTAATCAGACCTCCTGATAAACCTGTCGGAATTCCGAGATTTACATCCATATTCAGGATCTCTTCCGCAAGTTCCTTTGTTCCTTTAACGAGAGAGCCTCCACCTGTAATAACCACTCCTGCATGAAGCTGGTCATATATTTGTGAATTTCTTATTTCAATTGCAGCGAGTTCAAAAATATCCTGCATTCTTGCCTGAATTATTCTTGCAAGAATGCTTTTTCTTGTTTTTTTAGGTATGTTCCTGCTGATAGATTCAACAATTATTTCGTCATCATTTAATATTTCGTTTACAGATGCATACCCGAATTCTTTTTTTATTCTTTCTGCTTCTTTTTCAGATATTCCAAGTGATTCTACTATATCATTGGTCACAAGATTTCCGGCTATTCCTATACCTGCAGTATATCTCAAGACTCCTTTTTTAAATACAGCTATATCACTCGTACCTCCACCGATATCAATCATTACGACCCCGACCTTTTTTTCTGTATCATTAAGAACAGAGTATGAAGATGCCATAGGTTCAAGTACAATATCATCGAGTTCTACACCGCAACTCTCAACACATTTTGATAAATCATCGATGGAAGAAACAAGCCCGGTAATTATATTCACTTTTGCTTCAAGCCTGACTCCGAAGACACCTATGGGAGTCTGGAAAATACCATCTTTACCATCTATAATATATTCCTGAGGTATAACATCAATTATTTTTGTATCACTCGGAAGTTTTAGAAGTTTTGCAGATTCAAATAATCTGTCAATATCTTCCTGCTCTATAATCCTTTCAGGATTATTAATTCCTACAATGCTGCTCGTCTGTATACAGCGTATATGATGACCCGCAATACCAACAACAACTGAATCAATATCGACACCAGAGTTCAGTTCTGCATCTGCTAAAGCTGCTTTAATAGATTCGGTTGTTTTCGCAGGATTTACAACTATTCCCCTATGAAGACCCTCTGAAGGTGCCATTCCAAGTCCAATGATATCTACATTATTATCTTCTTTTGGTCTGGCTACTATGGCGCATATTTTTGTAGTACCTACATCAAGTCCTACTATAATATCTTTTTCCTGACTTTTTTTCTTTTTTCTTTTTGGACTCATAATTATATAATTTAAAATTAATTAAATTTCACTATTGCCTGACCGTTATAACGTAAATCGACATATCCAATATTATCCATATTACCCGTTTGCAATTGAAAGGCATTGAATTTTACAAGAGTATTGTTAAGTTCTTTCTGATAAATTTTATCGGTTACACTTTTATCCTTATATTTCGGAAAATAAAACTGTGCAGATTTTTCGTTTGAAAAAACTATGATTTTCGAGCTATCCGCAATGTTGATTTCCGATATCATGTTATAGAGAGTTTTACTTTTCTGATAAGCATTCAGAATAATGAAAAGAGCAGTCCTTAGATTATTTACATTCTTCATTGAATCAACAACCGCTGTTTTACTTGTACTATACCCTGTAATTACGGGCAAATCATAAATTTTCTGATAATTTTTAAATGGAAATACTTCAAGATCTTCATCAATCAGTTTTAATTCATTTTCAATATTCAATAAAGCAACTGGTCTCTTTTCTGTCACGACAATTTTAAGTTCTGCAGGAGGTTCTTTGCTCACAGATACTTTTTTTATTTCCGGATATTTCGAAATTCGATCCTGTATCATTTTGAGATTTATCTCCTCGATATTTATCGAGCTATCTTCATAGAGCTTGGCAAATTTTAAAATTTCTTCCCTGCTGATTGTATAGTTACCCGAAATTGTAATCTTATTGAACTCAACATTGTTGCGCCATTTATTTGCAACTATTGCTGCTGTGATAATTACGATAATTACCGCAAACAAAAGCAACGAATATTTTTTTCTATCTGTCAATTTTAATATTTTTAATGAATTCATCGCATAAATTTGTAACATTTCCTGCTCCCTGAAATACTATTGTATCACCCGGTTTCATTAATCCCTTCAGCTTCGAAATTATTTCTCCGAAATCATCAAAAGAATATGCTTCGATTGAAGAGATTTTTTTGATTTCATCAAGTATCAGTTCCGATCCTACTCCGGGAATTTCTTTTTCCCTTGCCGGGTATAGTTTTGCAAGGATTACTATATCATTATCTTTCAAAGCATCCGCAAATTCCATATAAAAATCTTTTGTACGCGAATACAGATGGGGCTGAAATACCGTTATAATTCTACCCGGGGAAGAATTTTTTAAAGATTCGAAAGAAGATTTCACTTCTGTAGGATGATGTGCATAATCGTCAAAAACATTAATCCCATTCGAATATTTCAGCTGCATTCTTCTTTTAACACCCGAAAAACTCTTAAGACTATTTATACAGTCTTCCGAAGAAATTCCGAGTGATAATCCGAGAATGAAAGCCGCTGAAGCATTTAAAGCATTATGCCTGCCGAGTAAATAAAGTTTTATTTTACTATTATTAATTTGAAATTCTATTGAATTCATTTCAGATGAATAATCCGTTACGGCAAAAGAATTATCCATTTTAAAACCATAATACTTTACATTTTTAAATCCGGACATTTTAATCACATCTTTCACATTTGAATCGTCACCGCAAACGATAAATTCGGGATTTTTTTTGGATGAGATGCAAAATTTATTAAAAGTATTTTTTATATCCTCGAGATTTTTATATATATCTGTATGGTCAGTTTCTATATTCGTTATAATTATTTTATCCGATTTAAGTGCCAGAAAACTTCTGTCATATTCGTCTGCTTCAACAACTGCGTATTTACTTTGCCCGATCCTTGAAGAACCACCATCGAGAAAATCGAGATTGCCACCGACAAACACGGTTGGGTCGAATCCGTTATCTATAAGAACTTTTGCAATCATTGCCGTAGTGCTTGTTTTGCCATGCGTGCCGCTAACGGAAATCAGAATTTTATCATTAACTATGTCTCCGAGCATTTCTGCTCTTCTAATCAATTTTATCCCTGAGTTAATTGCTTCCGAATATTCCGGATTATCATTTTTAATTGCTGAAGTATATACAACAAGGTCGACTTCTTTTGAAATGTTCTCTTTTCTATGTGAGGAAAATACTTTCGCACCAAGTTTTTTTAACCTCTCCGTAATAAATGACGAGGTAATATCGCTGCCGGAAACGGAATATCCCTGTCTCAAAAGATATTCTGCAATCCCGCTCATACCAATTCCGCCGATACCAATCAGATGAACGAATTTTACTTTTTTCAATATGTCTGATTTACTGCTTTGCATTCTTTCCTGATATTTCTTTCGAGATATTTTTAAATTCGTTTATTAACTCTTTCTCATTATTATATTCACTTAATCTTATTCTTAGCAAGCGTTTACGGTTAATTAATTTTAGTTTTACTAATCTAATCTGACTTTTTTCTTCACTTCTTCTTTTCCTTTCCCCTGAAAATTTCACGAATAATATCTCTGATTTATACAGTTCCCTTTGCCCAAACCTGTTTTTAAGAATGATTTTATCATCTCTGAAAATAAGTGTTCTTGCTTTTACCGTATTACTAATCAACATTATCAGGAAGAAAAAAATAAACATTAAAATGATATAGATAATCGGATCTTTAAACAAAATTGAAAACTTTTCATTTGAAAATTCCCCCCTGATGAGAACATATAGCACTAAAAAGATGAAATAAATAATCAACGAATTATAATAAAAATCCAGTCTGCTTTTATATTTTTTTTCTTCGTTTATCATTTTACAAGTTTTAAAATTTCTCCGGCGATTTTTTTAGCTGCATCATTATCAGAAAAACCTGAGATGTTTTTTTTCAGCTTTTCCAATCGGGAATCAACGTTAATCAGATTAATTATTGTATTAAATAATTTGGTTTCCATTTCGTTTTGCAATATCACAATACAAGCATTTTCTTTTTCGAGGCTTCGCGCATTTTTTTCCTGATGGTTTTCCGCTGCGGAGGGTAAAGGTATCAATATCACCGGCATACTCATATAAGAAAGCTCCATAATGCTGCTGACACCTGCTCTGCAAATAACCAAATCCGCCGCTGAATAAGCAATATCCATTTTTTTTACAAACTCAAGAACTTTTACATTATAATATTCTTTTGCATAATTTTGCGCATCTTCAAAATCACCTTTGCCTGTTTGCCATATTATGTTAATTCCTTTTTCAGTTAATAATTTCAGATTATTTCTTACAAAATTATTTATTGCTTTTGCACCCTGACTTCCCCCGAAAATAAACAACGTTTTATTATGCGGATCCAGGTTAAAAAACTTATGAGCATCATTTCTATCTGATTTCTTCAAAGATAATCGAACGGGGTGTGAGATCTGAATTACGTTATCTTTTCGTTTCAGATAGTTAAGCGTATCTTTAAAACTTATCACAACTTTATCAACTTTGGCAGAGAGGAATTTTGTAACTTTTCCGGGATACGAATTTCCTTCCTGAATCAAAGCAGGAATATTTTTTTTCACTGCGGAATAGATCAAAGGTGCAGATGCATAACCGCCGGTTCCGACAACTACATCCGGCCTGAAATCATTCAATATTTTCCTACATTTTCTCAATGACCCCAATATTTTAAATGGTAAACCAAAGATTCCTTTAATGTTTTTATTTAATCCTGAAATATTTATAGTTATTAATTCAAAATTATTTTCAGGTACTATTTTTTCTTCCACTTTTCCTTTTGCTCCCACGAATAAAATCTTGACATCTTTTTCAATTTCTTTCAGTTCATTTGCGATTGCAATAGCGGGAAAAATGTGTCCGCCAGTACCTCCGCCCGAAAATATCACTTTCATCTTGTAAGAAAATTATATTCTTCATTCTTGATGAATTCAACTGATGCTTCATTCTCATTTCTGTGCTTCGAAATATTTAAAAGAATACCTACTGCCATTGCATTGATTATCAAAGCCGTACCACCATAACTGACAAACGGAACAGGTACACCGGTTGTGGGAATTATTCCGCAAGCAACTGACATATTTACGACTGCATACGATGACAGTATTGTTGTAATTCCAAATGCAAGATATTTTCCAAAATCATCTTTGATTGATTTTGCTACTTTATAGCCTCTAATAAGAATTACTGTAAAAAGGAGAAGTACTAAAAATGTACCGATAAATCCGTATTCCTCACCAACGATAGAATAAATAAAATCTCCATAAGCTTCGGGAAGAAAGAATTCTCTTTGCAAAGAATTTCCCAGTCCTACTCCAAAAAAACCTCCGTTTCCAAATCCAATAATTGCCTGCATTAACTGATAATTCGAGCTTCCTCCTGCTGTGAAATCACTATGATAAGTCAATCTTTCTATTATATATGACTTCGAATAGATAAACAACGCCGCAAATGGAATTGCTGAAGCAATAGTGATTGCAAGATGTTTAATTTTCACTTCAGTAATCAGAAGCATAAGAATAGAAGAGCCAAATATTATTATTGATGTGGAAAAATTCGGCTGCATTGCCACAAGCACAGTAACTAATACAATATAAAAGAGTAATGGTAGATAACCTTTGTATAACAAATTCAGATATCTTTTCTTCCGGACGAGTAAGCAGGCGAGGTAAATAATCAGAGTATATTTAGCAACATCAGAGGGTTGGAAAGTAAGCGGTCCTAGTTTTATCCAGCGTGTAGCACCTTTTATTTCAGTAGCAAATCCAAGAAACACAAAGAAAAGCATACCTATCGAAAGCCACATCATCAGTTTGCCATATTGCTGGTAATACTTATAATCAAGTTTTGCAAAAAAGAAAAGAACAATCAGAGCTATCACGACTTTTACGATATGCTGCTTAAGCATATAATTTGCATCGCTAAATTTTGCAAGAGAATAGTAGGAACTCGCACTATAAACCGCACCAATTCCGAATATAATGAGAAGTAATACCGGCAGTAATATCCAAACATCTATTTTATAATCAGATATTTTCATTTTTTAAAGATCATTTACTATTCTTTTAAATTCTTTTCCTCTATGCTCGAAATTATCGAACAAATCGAAACTCTTATATGCCGGGGAGAAAAGAACTACATCACCGGGCTGAGAGCTGCTGAATGCTGATTTTACAGCGTTTTCAAATGTATCAGCAATGAATACTTTTACATCGGGAGAAAACTGTTTTTCTACATCGTATTTGCTATCCCCGACTGCAATAATTACCTTCACTCTTGACTTTACCAGACCTTTAACTTTGGAAAAATCATTTTCCATTTTCTTTCCGCCGAGAATCAGAATAATATTCTCAGGGAAACTTTCAACCGCTACGGTCATCGAATCTAAATTTGTGGCTTTCGAGTCATTGTAAAATTTCACCCCGTTCAATTCCCTGACAAATTCAATTCTATGTTCAACTCCTTTAAATTCAATCAGAGATTTTCTGATGATTTCTTTATGGATCCCAAATGCTCTGGCAGCTATAATTGCAGCAAGAGAATTTTGGACATTATGGTTTCCTTTTATGTAAATATCTTTTACATCGATAATTTTTTCTTCCAATCCATTTTTACTGTCGAAGTAAATAATCTCCCCATTTTCTACAAATGCACCGGAGAATAAGTTTTCGTCGATTAGATTTTGTGTCGCACTGAATGCAGAAATACCGGCATTCAGTTTGTTTTTTACAATAGTTAATACCGGATCATCATAATTAATAATAATATTATCATCCTCTTTCTGATTAGAATTTATTTTCAACTTAGCCCCGAGATAATTCTCAATACTTTTATGCCATTCAAGATGGTCTGGTGTTAGATTCAGAATTGCAGAGACCTTTGGTCTGAATGATTCAATGCTGTCAAGCTGAAAACTTGATACCTCAAGTACTACTACGGAGTTAACTTTCAAAGTATCTATAACTTCGGAAAAAGCTACACCCACATTTCCGCAAACTTTTGTATTAAATCCTGCATTTCTGAATATTTCACCTGTTAATTCAGTTGTTGTAGTTTTTCCATTGGTACCCGTAATTGCAATTATGGGGCACGGGCAGAACCAGAATGCTGCTTCAATTTCGCTATATATTTTTTTACCAAGCGATAGAGCTTTCAAAATTTCAGGGCTATCAATTTGGATTCCGGGGCTTTTTATCATAACATCGCAGTCATATATTTTCCCGGTATGTCCACCTGTTTCAAAATCAATTCCATCTTTTTTCAGTTTGTCAGAATCAAAATATTTGAGTTTTTCGATATTAGCATTTTCGCTTAAAAATACTTTGGCACCTCTCCTTTTCAGGAGGCGGGCAATACCTATTCCGCTTCTACCTGCACCAAGTATTGTATATGACTTATTCAATATTTCCGATAGATTTTTTTTCATTATCTGACTTTAAATGTTACAAGTGTTAAAATTGCGAGCATAATGGCTATTAAATAAAACCTTGTAACAATTTTCGGTTCTGTAAGACCTTTCATTTCAAAATGATGGTGTAATGGAGCCATCTTAAATATTCGTCTTCCTTCTCCGTATTTTTTCTTGGTGTATTTGAAATAATACCTTTGAAGTATTACCGACAAAGCTTCTGCAAGGAAAATACCTCCGAGAAGAGGAAGCAGTAATTCTTTTTTTACCAATATACAAAGTGTTGCTACGGAACCGCCGAGTGCTAACGAACCTGTATCTCCCATAAATACCTGTGCAGGATAAGCATTATACCAGAGGAATCCAAGAGTAGCACCGGAGAGTGCGGCACAATATACAATCAATTCACCATTTCCTTTCAGATAAATAATGTTCAGATATTTTGCCGTAATTTCATTCCCTGAAAGATAAGCTATTATTCCGAGAGTCATAACCACAACACTTACAGTTCCCGTCGCAAGACCATCTAACCCATCAGTCAGGTTAACTGCATTCGATGTTCCTGTGATAATAAAAATTATAATCGGAATATAAAATATTGCAAAATCAAATTCGTAATTCTTTAAAAACGGAATTGTAGTAATTGAATGGATGCCGTCAAAAAAAGGATGAAAATAAATCACACATCCTACTACTAAACCAACAAATATCTGTCCGAGTAATTTGTACTTTGCAACAAGTCCTTGTTTATATTTTTTAACAACTTTCAGATAATCATCAATAAACCCAACACCTCCTAATACAACAGTTGTGAACAGTATCAGCAACATATATAGGTTCGTAAGCTCTCCCCATAACAAAACCGGGATTACAACAGAGAAAAGAATAATCAAACCCCCCATAGTCGGCGTTCCTGCTTTTGACCAGTGGAAAGCGGGACCGTCTTCTTTTTTCGCTTCGCCGATCTGGTTTTTCTTTAACTTTTTCAGAATTTTTGGTCCTATATAAAATGTAAATAAAATTGCTGTAATGGCAGATAATGCCGCCCTGAATGTCAGATATTTGAAGACACCTAATCCCGGCGGGTTATATAAATTGTTTAAATATTCTGCTAAATGGTATAACATTTACTGAAAATTTTCTTTTAATTTAGTATGTTATCTATTACATCTTCCATTTTCATTCCACGTGAACCTTTTATATAAATCACATCATCCGGTTTTATAATCTTTTTCAGAAATTCCGAAAGATCTTCTTTTTCATTGAAGTAATAATTATTCTCCACGCCTTTTGCCCCTAAGAAAATATTATAAGATTCCTTTCCGTATGTGTATAGATTGTCAAATTTCATTTTCTTAACGAGCTTGCCGACCTCAAAATGCTCTTTTTCACTGCACTCACCAAGCTCAAGCATATCCCCGAGAACGATATGTTTATTATTGCCGGCAATATATTCCTTCAATGTTTCGAGTCCGAGTTTAACAGAATCCGGATTGCTGTTGTATGAATCATTAATGAATAATTTCTTTTGTTTTTTTATTACTTCCATTCTTTTTGAACTTGCGGGTTTGTATTCTGACAAAGCTTTCATAATCAAATTATTTTTTACTCCGAAATGCAGTCCTATAGCTGCTGCTGAAAGTCCATTGTAAATTGAGTGTTTCCCAAATGTAGATACTTTTGTTTCGAATGATTTCCCTTTGAAGTTAATTTTCAATGACGGCTCAAATGAATTTGTGAATTTCAGGAAAGTACCATTAATTTCTGTTTTGAAATTATACGAATAGGATAAATATTTCTTAACTTTTTTCTTTTCAATATATTTTTTTATATAAACATCATCAAAATTTGCAAATAGTAGGGTGTTCTCTTTTACAGTTGTCAGATAATCAAAAAGCTCAAATTCTGCTTTTGCTACTCCATGAATGTTTTTGAAAAATTCAAGATGTTCTTTGCCTATATTTGTGATTATTCCGAAATTCGGTTCTGCAATTCTGCACAGATATTCAATTTCACCAAAGTGGTTAGAACCGGTTTCCAAAACACAGAAGTTATGTTTCTCATTAAGGTTCAGCAAGGTCAGCGGAAGTCCGATATGATTATTGAAATTCCCTTCGGTTTTTAAAACATTATATTTTTGCATTAGCACGGCTGCAATAAGGTCTTTAGTGGTAGTTTTACCATTACTGCCTCCTATGCAAAGCACCGGAATATTAAATTTTCTTTTGTGATTTCTTGCAATTTCTCCGAGTGCTTTAATTGTATCTTTAACGAGTATAAAGGGTCTATTTAAAAATTTATCTTTATTTTTATTGAACCAACTTTCTTCCACTATTCCAATTTTAACACCTTTTTCAAATACTTTTCCTACATAATTATGCCCGTTAGTATTGTCGCCTTTTACTGCGATAAATAATTCTTTCGGTTTTATAGTTCTCGAATCGATACCAATTTTTGGGAAAGTACTATTTAGTAAATGCTTTGAATTTACCGGAAAAGCACTTTCAATATTTAATAATTCTTTATAAGAAATCATATTTTCACTAAGATAGAATACTTTTCTACAATTTCTTTATCATCAAAATGCGATTTAACTCCATTTATCTCCTGATAAGTCTCATGACCCTTTCCGCAAATCAAAATTATATCCGAATTTGAGGATATTTCGATACCCTTTTTTATGGCAAGTTCCCTGTTTTCTTCAACTTCAAAATTACCTTTGGTTTTCACACCAGATAAAATCTCACTGATTATTTCCATCGGATTTTCAAATCTCGGATTATCGGAAGTGATGATAGAGTAATCAGAAAGCGAAGTCGCTAAATTCCCCATGACCGGCCTTTTTGTTCTGTCTTTATTCCCTCCGCATCCGAATATTGTTATCACTTTCCCTTTTACTTTTTGCTTTTCTCTGATCTCAATTGCGGCTTCAATCGCATTCTTCAATGAATCGGAAGTATGGGAGTAATCAATTACAGCAAAGGCACCGTTCGGAAGATTGATTTTATTAAATCTCCCGTTAACTGCCTTAAAGGTTTTTATGGCTTTTATTGCGTTTTCTAATTCTATTCCAAGATTTATAGAAACGGAAAGTGCTGCAAGAATATTATAAATATTGAATCTTCCGGTAAGTAATGACTCGACTATATATTTCTTGTTCTTAAATTTGACCTCAAACTTCAAGCCATCGATTGATATTTTTTCGTTAAAAGCTCTAAGGTTACTTTCCGAATTCATCGAATAAAACATTTTTTCTGCTTCTGTTTCGTTCAGTATTCTCTTTCCATATTCATCATCGGAATTAGATATTGCTATACTATGCGAACTCAAATTATCAAAGAGAATTTTTTTAGCATTAAAATAATTCTCCATATTTTTATGAAGGTCAAGATGTTCACTGCTAAGATTTGTGAAAACGGCAGTAGAAAAATTCAATCCATATACCCTGTCAAGTACGAGGGCGATTGAAGAAACTTCCATCGCACAAAATTCCAAACCTACATTCACCATTTCACAAAGCATCTGGTTAATCTCCACAGAGTCCGGAGTGGTCAAGGATGAAGATTTTTTAACATTTCCTAATTCATAGTCAACTGTTCCGAGCAGTCCGCATTTACTTCCGTTATTATCAAGGATATGTTTAATTAATGATACTATTGTAGTTTTTCCGTTCGTACCGGTTACGCCAATCAATTTAAGTTTTTTTCCGGGATTACCGAAGAACTCATCACTTATCCTTGACATCACTTTCCGGATATTGAAGGAAGTAATTAAATTGACCCCGGAATATTTTTCGCTCAGTTCTATTATATCCTCTGATTCCGTAAATACTGCCTTGGCTCCTTTTGCAACTGCATCTTGTATAAATTCTTTTCCATCCTGCTTATAACCTCTGATAGCGAAGAAAATGAATCCCGGTTCTACTTTCCGCGAATCATAAGTGATACCTTCAACTTTAAAGTCAAATTCGACTTTTAAACCGGATTGTAAAACTTTATGTATTAATTCGCTAAAATTCACTTTTTCTTTGAATGTTTTTATAATTCGTTTTTACAATGAATAACTACTTTGCTATCGGGTAGATTTTCTGCTCCCGGTTTTGGGAATTGATCAACAATCTCTCCACTGCCCCTTATTTCAACTTTAAATCCTTCTGATATCAGTTTATTAATTGCCTTCCTGAGAGTATAATTTCTCACATCGGGTACTTTTATCAATTTATTCTGGTCAATTTTTTTAAAAGTAACATATAATTTAACTTTTTTATCATCCGTGTTTTTCATCTTTTCATACGCTTCAGGTACCTGCGAAACAACTGTTGTAAAATATCCTTTTGTCTTATCCGGATTTTTAGCATCAGTGATAATATCGTATTTCAGTTTATTCTCTTTCAATAGTTCCAGAGCATCTTCCAGCTTCAGATCAACAAGATTCGGAATGTATTTAATATCATCATTGAGGTTAACATTATTTAATTCATTTTTTGCATTCTGTTCAAAATTCGAATTCACAAACTGGGGATTTGACATATTAAAACAGCCAAAATAATCTACAATTCTTTGCGTAATATTTTTGAAAATCGGAGCCGATACTTTTCCGCCGTAGTACTCACCGGACTTAGGATTATCCAGTATCACACATACAAGTATTATCGGATTATCAGCAGGAAAATATCCTACAAAAGAAGACAGGTGGGAATTATTGGCATATCCTCCATCTATAAACTTCTGGGCAGTTCCTGTTTTGCCTGCTATTTTCATACCTTCAATTCTGGCATCAATTGCAGTTCCCCGATCTACTACGCCGGTCAACAATTCAGAAAGAGTATTTGCAGTCTTTTCAGATATAACCTGACGCACCTGAACAGGTTTATTTTCAATTACAAGTGTTCCATCCGGAGATAATTCTTTTTTCACTACGTAAGGTTTCATCAGCATTCCTTTATTCCCGAGTGAAGCATAAGCTGATGATAGCTGCATAGAATTAATCTGCACCTGATATCCTATAGCCATAAATCCGACTGATTCTTTAGAGAAATCTATAGGTCTTTTCAGCAAACCTTTATTCTCACCTGGTAATTCGAGTCCCGAGTAAATTCCAAATCCGAAATCACGCGCATATTTATAAAATCTTTCCGCACCGAGTTTATCGGCTATCTTCATAAAACCAATATTGCTCGACTGTTCGATCACCTGCTGAAAGGTCATTGAGCCTGATTTATGGCTGTCGTCCACCTTAATCCCGTGATATTCAAAGTTTCCCGATTCAGTATTAATAAGCGAACTTCTTGATTCAATATTTTCTTCGATTGATGCTGCCGCAGTTACTAATTTGAAAGTGGAACCCGGTTCAAAAACATCTGCAATAACAGAATTTTTCATTCCGAGAGTATCTGACGGCTGAATATTATTGGGGTCAAACGTTGGATATGAACTCATCGCAAGAATCTCACCCGATTTTACCGATAGCACCACTACTCTTCCGCCGTCCGCTTTGAATTCTGTAATGCCTTTGCTCAGTTCTTCTTCTATCAATCTCTGTATATTTATATCAATTGTGAGAACAAGATTATCTCCATTTTGAGCATCTTTTTTGGGATAATTTTCATTTGGTCTTTTATTTCCTTTTCCATCCTTAAGCATCAGCATATAGCCTTCTTTACCGGAAAGTTCTTTATTCATTGCATATTCAAGTCCACTGATCCCTTTATAATCGTTACCTGTGATCCCTAAAATATGAGAGGCAAGAGATCCGTAATTATAAACCCTTGAATATTCTTTTTTCACTATCATCCCTTCTATATTCATTGTATCGAGACCTTTAAGACTTGCAGATTCAAGTTTCTTTTCGAGAACAACATAAGAAGTATTACGGGCTTGAAGTTTCGTTAAATACTCATTTTTATCTTTATTAAAAATACCTGCAAGCAAAGACGAAAGACTGTCATAATTTTTGACCATATTCGGGTCAGCGGCAACAGTGAACTTATATGTATTCGAGACAAGAAGGTTCATATTTCTATCAAATATTAAGCCTCTTACCGGATTAATTATTTCTTTTGAAAGGTACTGTTTTTTTGCGGCTAACTGGTATTTTTCAGAATCTATTATCTGTATTGTAACTAAACGTACTACTATAACTACAAAGAGAAGCAGAAATCCGAGCAAAAAGATATTTACTCTTCTGTTAAAATTAACACTCTTATTTGTTTTGTGAAAATTGTACATTTATTCCATCTACTGTAATTCCGATTTTTTAATGACGATATTTTCTTTTTCAACAGAACTTTCCAGATATTTCATTTTCAACTTTTCAACTGCATAATTATTTATCTTTTCAAAAGTAATTAGTTTTTCTATTTCAGTTTTTAATGCATCATTATTCCCTGATAATTCCGTCAGGTTTGTTTTCAGTTCATTATTCCCTGATACGAGCCGATTTACATTAATTATGTTATTAATGTAAAGCGCGATAAAAACCGCAGTGATTAAAAGTAAAATCAAAATATTGAATATTGAAATTTTTATTTTTTTTCTTTCTATGTTTTTCATATCAGATTTTTTCTGCAGTTCTCAATTTTGCGCTTCTTGATCTCGGATTATTTTTTATTTCTTCAAAGGAAGGAAATACGGGTTTTTTAGTCAGAATTTTCAGAGAAGCACCCTTTCCTTCTGAATTTTCTTTGTATTTTGAAACTGATTCTTTAAATGAATGAATCTTAAAAAAATTTTTAATAATTCTGTCTTCAAGAGAGTGATAAGAGATAACGACAACTCTTCCTCCTTTAACCAGAAAATTTAATGAATCAGAAAGAACATTTTCAAGATTATTAAGTTCGTTATTGACTTCAATTCTTATTGCCTGAAAAATTTTTGCAAGAAAATCATTAAGGCCCGCCTTATTAATCTTATATTCCGACTTTACTATATTTACAAGATCAAATGTTGTTTTTATTTCTGATTTTCTTCTGATCACCGCAATACATTCAACTAATCTTTTCGAATTTCCTATCTCACCATAAACTTCAAACACCTTTAGGAGTTCATCTTTTGAATATTCATTCAGCACATTCTCAGCCTTCAGGTTTTTTGATTTATCCGCCCGCATATCAAGCGGTGTATCTTTCATAAAACTGAATCCGTCCTCCGAATTCAACTGATACGACGAAAGCCCCAGGTCAAGAACTAAACCGGATATATCTTTTATACCATTTTTCTGCAAAATTTCTTTTATTTCTCCGAAGTCCCTGTTAATGAATTTCGTTCTGTCTGCATATTTTTCTAATCTTTTTTCACTGAAATCAAGAGCAAAGATATCTTTATCGATGCATATCAGTTTATCATCATTTTTTAAAAGTTCACAGATCTTTTCCGCGTATCCTCCTCCTCCTGTTGTGCCGTCAACTATAATTTGCTTTTTTACTTCAGGATTAAAAAGAAATTCTATTGCTTCATTTAAAAGAACGGGTGTATGAAAATTATTTTCATACATTTCTCTTCATAAATATTTCGGATACATTTTGTGCAACATCTTCATAGGATTCATTTTGTGAATCATCATATTTTTTCTTTATTTCCGGACTCCAGATTTCAAGTTTATCAAGAATTCCTATCACCATAGCTTCTTTTGTAAGTTCAGCAAATTCCAATAGCTGAGTAGGTATAAGGATACGGTTTTGAGAATCGAGTTCAACTTCGTTCACTGTCAGTAAAAATTCTCTCACAAAATGTCTTTGCTTTGCATCGAGTGGATTGTAATTCAGCAATGCGGATTGAACTTTCAGCCATTCGTCCAGAGGATACATAAGAAGGCACTGATCTATACCGCGAGTAATAATGAATTTATTATCTGCTTCAGGATTTATATATTTACGAAATTTTGCAGGCAAAATTATGCGTGACTTGTTATCTATCGAACATATTGAGTGACCCTGAAACATTTTTTTATAAGTTCTTGAAATTTATTAGGTTCGGGAAAGATTCTCCACTTTACTCCACTTCCCTCCACTATATACAAAAATAATCATTTTTTACGTAAAGTCAAACCTTTTTTTAAGATTTTTAGGGAAATATCATTTTAGCTGATATTTATTAAATATCAATTAGGGCTCGAAAAGGTGTGAAAAACCAAAATTGTTGAAGTAATTTTCCTTTTAAAATGAATACTTAGTTCGCCCTTAAAAACAGTATAACTATTTGTTAAAACATTTAGATATATATTTTTTTCACTTGTTTTTATTGCAAGAAATAACGATTTTTATATCAAAACCTTGCAAATAAAAACAAATGATTAAACCTAAATCTGACAATAACCAAGCAACTTTTTGCAGCACCTTTGAAGAACAATTGGATAAAAAACATCCCTTATTTGCTTTAGCAAATAAAATAAACTGGTCAAAGTTTGAAGAAGAATTTAAGAAATATTCTAGCGAGACAATGGGAAGACCTGCAAAGCCAATACGAATGATGGTGGGAATAATACTCATAAAGCACTTAAGAAATTTAAGCGACGAAAGTGTTGTTGAGCAATGGCAAGAAAATTCCTATTATCAATATTTTTGTGGAGAAACAAAATTTATATCTAAAGTTCCATGTGAAGCAAGTGAGTTGGTTCATTTTAGAAATAGAATCACAGAGAGCGGAATGGAATTAATATTTCAAGAGAGCATAAGAATAGCAAATGAAGTTGAGAATAAGAAGGTTAAGTCAAAATCCAGCGATAAGAAAAATCAACAAGGGAAAGGAAATGAAGTTAAGCCAAGAGAAAATGACGTGATAGTGGATACTACAGTTCAAGAAAAGAACATTACATTTCCGACAGATGATAAATTGTATAAATCAATTATAAAAAAATGTTTAAAGATAGCCGAAAGAGAAGAAATAGAATTGAGACAAAATTACAGACGGACAATAAAAAAGCTATCATATCAACAAAGGTTTAAAAAGAGTATAAAGCAAAGGCATCTTGCAAAGAAGGCTGCGAAGCGAATAAAGACAATAGCGGGGAGGTTGGTAAGGGATTTGCTCCGGAAATTAACCCCAAGTCAGTTAAAAAGAAATTCGACACAGACAGAATTGTACAAGAGAGTATTATCCCAGAAACGAGAGGATAAAAACAAAGTTTATAGTTTGCACGAACCACATACAGAATGTATAAGCAAAGGAAAAGCACATAAGAAGTATGAATTTGGAAATAAGGTATCACTAATAATCGGAAAAAATAATGGAGTAATCCTTGGAGCTCTTAGTCTCGAGAAAAACGATTATGATGGTCATACATTACCGGCAGCGTTGCAACAATTTAAAGATTTCAATGGCTATGAACCGAAGCGAGCAATAGTAGATTTAGGTTATAGAGGAGCTGATACAGTAGGTGAAACACAAGTCGTGCGTCCTGAAAGCGGAAAAGGTAAGAGCAAATATTTAAGGAGTAAGATGCGAACAGACCAAAGAAGACGAGCAGGAATAGAAGGAAAAATATCTCATTTAAAGAATGATTACCGAATGAATAAGAACTATTACAAAGGCATAATAGGAGATACAGTAAATGTGTTTTTGGCAGCTTCTGCAATGAACTTGAAATTGTGGTTGAATAGCTATAAGTGGAGGCTTAAATATTTTTGTCTCAATTTGTTAATGACACTAAAATTAATTTTTGATCAGATTCTTTTCATAGAATCAAGAATTGAAACTGCTAAATGACTTTTTAAGGACTAACTACTTAATGTAACAGAAAATTAAGTTAGTTTGATTGGATTTATGAAATAAATAAAAAAGGCTGGCAATTTATGCCAGCCTTTTAGAATTTTACTCAAACAAAAAGATTATGCTTTTGTTTTTGTTTTTGTTTTAGCTTTTACTTTTGTTTTAGCTGTTGACTTAGTAGTTGATGATTTTACAACTCTTTTCGTTTTTACTTTTTCTACTACTTCCTCGATTTCTGCTTCAACTGGTTCTTCGGTTTTTTCTTCATCAATCGGCATTCCGTCTTTCCTGAAGACAAGCAGATCTCTGTACCTTTTAAGACCGGAACCGGCAGGAATCAACTGTCCGATGATAACATTTTCTTTCAATCCTAATAACCTGTCAACTTTACCCTTGATAGCCGCATCTGTAAGGACTCTCGTAGTTTCCTGGAACGATGCTGCAGAAATAAAACTGTCGGTCGTTAAGGATGTTTGTGTTATACCAAGTAAAACAGGTTCGGCAGTTGCAGGAATTGCTTCACGTGCTTTGATTTGAGTTTTACCTTTTTTCTTGAGTATGGAGTTAAGTTCTTTTATCTCTTTCTTATTGTATGTTCCTTTCATTTTCACTTTATCGCTATCGCCTTTATCAGTTACAACAACCATTCCTTTTAATTTTTCATTTTCCTCGGAGAAGAGATTTTTATGGATGACATCACCCTCGAGTGAATTAGTATCTCCTGTATCTGTAATCTTAACTTTTTGAAGCATTTGTCTTACAATCACTTCAATATGTTTGTCATTGATTTTAACACCCTGGATTCTGTAAACTTCCTGAATTTCATTTACAAGATATCCCTGAACTTCGGATACACCTTTTATCTTAAGAATATCAATAGGATCTGAGGCACCGCCAGTTAGAGCATCTCCTGCTGTTACAACGTCGCCATTTCTAACAAGTATATGCTTGGCTGTAGGAATCTTATAATCTTTTACTATCGAACCCTCGAGAGATTGAATTTTCAATTCCCTGCCGCCTCTGGTAATTTTTCCGATTTCCACGACGCCGTCAATTTCAGCAATTCTAGCCGGATCGCTTGGACTTCTTGCTTCGAATAATTCCGTTACTCTCGGCAAACCACCCGTGATATCTCTTGTCTTACCGGATTCACGAGGTATTTTAACAAGTATTGTTCCTGCTTTTACTTCTGCACTATTGTCAACAAGAAGGTTAGCTTTTGCCGGAATCAGATATGTGCTAAGTATTTTGTGAGTACCTTTCGGGCTGAGAATGTTTATTGAAGGACTTTTTGTTTTGTCTTTACTTTCTATTACTGTTTTCTGGAAGTGTCCGGTCTGCTCATCTTTGATAAGTTCGTACTGTTTTCCTTCTTCCAGATCCTGATACTGAATCAATCCGTCATTTTCTGCCACGACAACTGAATTATATGGATCCCATTCGTAAAGTATCTGGTTTTTAACAACTCTTTCATTATTTTTAACTTTAAGAGTTGCGCCATATTCTACTTTATATTTTGTGAGAATTTCTCCGGAATCTTCAATAATATTAATAACACCGTTTCTGCTTAGAGAAATGAATTTATCACCGTCAGAACCTTTATACTCAACCATCCTCATATTTTCGAATTTTACTTTTCCTTCGAATTTTGAGTGGATGTTTGATTGGGTAACAATTTTACTTGCAGTACCTCCGATGTGGAAAGTTCTTAAAGTAAGCTGAGTACCTGGTTCACCGATTGACTGTGCGGCAATGATACCTACCGCTTCACCTGTCTGCACCATTTTACCAGTTGAAAGATTTCTTCCGTAACACTTGGCGCATACACCTCTTTTGGTTTCGCAGGTCAATACTGACCTGATTTCAACCGTTGTAATAGGAGAATCAGCTATTGACTGTGCAATATCTTCATCAATTTCTTCGCCTGCTTTTACTAAAATCTTCTTGCTTCTTGGGTCAACAACATCGTTAACGGCTACTCTTCCAAGTATCCTTTCTGCGAGAGGTTCTTTTACGTCTTCACCTTCTTTAAGAGCTTCGGTAGGAACGCCTCTTATGGTTCCGCAGTCATCTTCATTGATTATAACATCCTGCGCTACATCGACAAGCCTTCTTGTCAGATAACCTGCATCTGCAGTTTTTAATGCTGTATCAGCAAGACCTTTTCTTGCACCGTGTGTTGATATAAAGTACTCGAGGATGGAAAGCCCTTCCTTGAAGTTTGCAATAATCGGATTTTCAATAATTTCGCCTGACTGACCTGTTAAAGATTTCTGAGGTTTCTGCATAAGTCCTCTCATACCTGCAAGCTGGCTGACCTGTTCTGCCGATCCTCTTGCACCGGAGTCGATCATCATATGCAGAGAATTAAATCCATCCTTCGAATTTTTCAGATTTTCCATCAAATGATTCTTTACCTGATCACGAACGTGAGTCCAGATATCAATAACTTTATTATATCTTTCATTCTCGGAAATTATTCCTCTTGATTTGGATTTTTCAATATTATCAACTCTTTTTAATGCATCTTCGATAATTTTTTTCTTTTCACCGGGAACTTCTATATCATCAATATTTACCGAAAGACCGCCGTCTGTTGCATACTTGAATCCAAGTTCTTTTAGTTTATCCAAGAACACGGCTGTTTTCAGATTTCCTACTTTCTTATATATATTTCCAATAATTTCGATTACTTTTTTCTTCTTCAGTAATTCGTTAATAAAAGGAATATATTCTTTATATTCATCAGGTACGATTTCGTTGAAAATTACTCTGCCTGTAGTGGTGGAGAACATTTCGCCTTTTACCCTAACTTTAATTCTCGCATGAAGTCCGAGCTTTTTATTTTGTAATGCAATTATTACTTCTTCAGGAGATGAGAATATTTTTCCTTCTCCGATATCGCCTTTTTGCTCTTTAGTGAGGTAATATACACCGAGAATTAATTCCTGATTAGGAATAATAATTGGATTTCCATTTTGAGGAGAAAGGATATTATGTGTTGAGAGCATAAGTACTGATGCTTCGAGTTGTGAATCATAAGAAAGCGGAACGTGAACTGCCATCTGGTCACCGTCAAAGTCAGCATTGAATGCTATACAAACGAACGGATGAAGTGTGATAGCTTTGCCTTCTATAAGTATCGGCTGGAATGCCTGAATACTTAAACGGTGGAGCGTAGGAGCTCTGTTCAGCATGATGGGATGACCATCAATAACATTTTCGAGTATATCCCATACTTCCGGAGTTCTCTTATCAATCATTTTCTTTGCACTCTTTACAGTCTTTACGTAGTCCCTGTCAATCAATCTTCTGATAACGAACGGTTTAAATAATTCAAGAGCCATATCTTTCGGGATTCCGCACTGGTGTAATTTCAATTCCGGACCTACAACGATGACTGAACGTCCTGAATAGTCAACCCTCTTACCCAGAAGATTCTGTCTGAACCTTCCTTGTTTTCCTTTCAAAATATCCGATAAAGATTTTAAAGCCCTGTTTTCTGATTTCACTGCCGTAACTCTTCTTGAGTTATCCAGCAAAGCATCTACAGCTTCCTGAAGCATTCTTTTTTCATTTCTTAAAATCACTTCAGGGGCTTTGATATCCATTAATCTTTTTAATCTGTTATTTCTTATTATAACTCTTCTGTAAAGATCATTCAGGTCACTGGTAGCAAATCTTCCGCCTTCCAACGGAACCAGAGGTCTTAGTTCCGGAGGAATTACAGGAACTACATCAAGCACCATCCATTCAGGTTTATTTAGTTTACCGCCTAATTTCAGTTTGAAAGATTCTATGACCCTTAATCTTTTTATATTTTCGGCTTTTTTCAACGCAGAAGGATCTTCATCGAGTTCATTTCTGAGTCTTAGAATATCTTCCTCGAGTTTTACAGAACGAAGCAATGCTTTAATAGCATGTCCGCCTTGATCTGCAACAAACTTTTTCGGATCATCGTCATCAAGCAAATGCTCTGCTTCGCTCATTCTACCAAAAGCATCAAGATATTCTTCTTCCGTTATCAGCTGCATTCTTCTAAATTTGGGCTTACCCTCTTCCACAATATTTCCGGGATTTACGACTACATAAGTTTCATAATATATGATTCGTTCGAGTTCTTTGGAAGAGATTCCCAGGACATATCCGATTTTTGAAGGCATAGAACGGAAGTACCAAATATGTACAACCGGAACGCATAATGATATGTGCCCCATTCTGTCACGGCGGACGCTTTTCAGGTTTATTTCTACTCCGCATCTGTCGCAGACTATACCTTTATATCTGATTCCTTTGTATTTCCCGCAATGGCATTCCCAGTCTTTTACAGGACCGAAGATTTTTTCACAAAACAAACCATCTTTGTCAGGTTTAAATGTCCTGTAATTTATTGTTTCCGGCTTCGTAACCTCTCCATAAGAATTCCCAATAATAGATTCTGTGGAAGCCAGATTGATAGTAATCTTTGTAACCCGCTTCCTTTTTAATTCTATTTTTAATGCCATTATTACCTCTTTTTATAATTTTAAACTTTTAAGAATGATTTTACTTATTCCATATTAACGTCTAAACATAGTCCTTGTAATTCTTTCATCAATACATTGAAAGATTCAGGAACACTTGGTTCAGGGAGGTTATCTCCTTTTATAATTGCTTCGTATGCTTTACTTCTGCCTGCAACGTCATCGCTTTTGATAGTTAACATTTCCTGCAGAATGTTAGCAGCACCGTAACCTTGTAATGCCCAGCATTCCATTTCTCCGAATCTCTGACCGCCGAACTGGGCTTTTCCGCCTAATGGCTGCTGAGTAATAAGAGAATATGGTCCAATGGAACGAGCGTGTATTTTATCATCAACAAGGTGGGATAATTTAAGCATATAAATATACCCTATGGTTACTTGTTGGTCAAATTTTTCTCCTGATCTGCCGTCAAATAAGTCTGTTCTTGAATTACTTGGCAGTTCATTTCTTACAAGAAAATCCTGAATCTGTTCGACACTGGCTCCGTCAAAAATCGGCGTTGCAAATTTAACACCTAATTTTTCGCCAACCCAACCGAGTGCGGTCTCATATAACTGACCAAGATTCATTCTTGAGGGCACTCCTAACGGATTAAGGACTATATCTATGGGTGTACCATCCGGCATAAACGGCATATCTTCCTGCGGAACGATTTTTGCTACAACACCTTTATTTCCGTGTCTTCCAGCCATTTTATCACCAACCGATAATTTTCTTTTCTTAGCCACATAAACCTTTGCGAGTTTTACAACGCCTGTTGGTAATTCGTCACCAAGCGTAACTTTTACTTTAAGTCTTTTATATTTTTCTTCAATTTCAACATACTTGTAATTGTAATTCTTGAACATATCGGGAATAAGCGATATTGCTCTTTTATATGAAGTCCAGGGTTCTTCAAAATCGAAGTCCTTGAAATCATAACCGTGATTTTCGATGAGATTAATAAAGGTCTCTCTTTTAAAAGTAGTATTCTTCCTCAATATATCATTCCCTTTTGTATCATAAATTCCTACGCAATCTTTGCCTTCGAGAAGTATTCCTAATTTATCGGCAAATTTCATATTGAGATCTCTTACTTCTCTTTTTCTTTCCGATTCATATTTATCTATTCTTTTCTTTTCTTCACGTTTACCTTCGGTATCTCTTGTCTTTCTTGCGAATAATTTTTTATTGATAACTATTCCTTTTAGTCCGGGAGTTGCCCTTAAAGAAGCATCTTTTACATCGCCTGCTTTATCACCAAAGATTGCTCTGAGAAGTTTTTCTTCCGGTGTAGGTTCGGTTTCACCTTTCGGTGTAACTTTTCCAATCAATATATCACCCTCTTTAACTTCAGCTCCTATCCTAACGATACCGTTCTCATCAAGGTCCTTTGTTGCTTCTTCGCTTACATTCGGAATTTCTTTTGTAAGTTCCTCTTCGCCTCGTTTAGTATCTCTCACTTCGAGGCTGAATTCTTCGATATGAATTGAAGTGAAAATATCTTTAGATACAACTCTTTCGCTGATAACGATAGCATCTTCATAATTATACCCTCTCCATGGCATAAATGCTACAAGGATATTTCTTCCTAATGCAAGTTCACCATTTTGTGTTGAAGAACCATCTGCGAGAATGTCACCTTTTTTTACCCGCTGACCTTCTGTAACTACAGGTCTTTGGTTAATAGAAGTGTCCTGATTTGTTCTCAAGAATTTTACTAAATTATATTCTACTGTTCTTTTATCATCGAAACTTAGTAAACTCTCATCGGAATCTTCTTTTATATTATATTTTGCAGTTATCCTGTCGGATGAAACGCTTTCAATTATTCCATCAGCTTCAGCGAGGATCATTGACCTTGAATCGCGTGCTACAATTTCCTCAAATCCAGTTCCTACGATAGGTGCTTCCGGTCTTAGAAGGGGTACTGCTTGTCTCTGCATATTACTTCCCATAAGGGCTCGGTTTGCATCATCGTGTTCGAGGAAAGGAATCAATGCGGCTGCGGCACTAACAATTTGATTAGTTGCAACGTCCATAAAGTCAATTTCATCCGGTTTAAGCATCGGGAAATCACCTTTAAAACGTGCTTTAATTTTCAAACTTAACAGATTATTTTTATTATCCATTTCAGCATTTGCTTGAGCAATCCTGAAATTATCTTCATTATCTGCAGAAAGGAATTCAATTTCATCTGTCACTTTACCATTAACAACTTTGCGATAAGGTGTTTCTATAAAACCAAGATTGTTAACTCTAGAGTGTATTGTAAGAGAAGAAATCAGACCAATGTTCGGACCTTCGGGAGTTTCTATCGGACATAATCTTCCATAGTGAGTATAGTGAACGTCCCTGACTTCGAAACCGGCTCTTTCCCTCGACAAACCGCCGGGTCCTAGAGCACTGATTCTTCTCTTGTGTGTCATCTCTGCGAGAGGGTTAGTTTGATCCATAAATTGAGATAGCTGACTTGTTCCAAAGAACGAAGAAAGTGCACTCGTAATTGGTCTCGCGCTTATTAATCTTATTGGAGTAAGGTTCTCGTCGTCGTGAATGCTCATTTTTTCCCTAATGGTTCTTGTCATTCTCGAAAGACCTAATGCAAATTGTTGTGACAATTGTTCATTTACGGTTCTGACCCTTCTATTTCCTAAATGGTCAATATCATCCACTTCCCTTTTTCCATCAATTAATTCTTTTATAAAAGTGATAAGCGCTACTATATCATCAAGTGTTAATATTGTTATAACAGGGTCGATATTCAGGTTCAGTTTTCTGTTTATTTTATATCTTCCGACATCTCCTAAATCATATTTTTTAGCATTGAAGAATTGTTTTTCAATATAACTTCTGGCACTTTCGCCTTCAGAATCAATATAGTAATTAGAGCTTTTTCCTTTGGCAGGTTTTTCGTTTTCAGTTTTTTCAATTACATCAGTTTCTTCATCATCACTTAATACTGTTTTAAATATAACCTTTTCGCCATCGGTTGCATCTTTTTTAAAGAGATTGATTTTCCTAATTTTATAATTTACGATAGTTAGAAGTTGCTCATCAGTGAGTTCAGTATTTTCAGAGATTTCCATATCTGCACCTGTTTCCGTATCAACGACATTTTCAGCAGTCAATCTACCTACAAAATCAAGATAGTTTTTATTTGTTATTTCGACTTTTTCAACCAAATTGAAGAGTTCGAGCATTTGTATTTTATCATTTATGCCCAGTGCTTTTAAGAGAGTTGAGAAGTAAAATTTCTTTTTTCTATCAACATAGGCATAAAGAAGGTCATTAATATCCGTTGTAAACTCGACCCATGAACCTTTATAAGGAATTACTCTTGCTGAAAATAGTTTAGTTCCGTTAGCATGTGTAGATTCACTAAATACAACACCGGGTGATCTATGAAGCTGGCTTACTATAACTCTTTCAGCTCCGTTGATAATAAAACTGCCTCTAAGAGTCATGTAAGGAAGATTCCCTAAATAGACATCCTGCTCGAGCACGTGGTTAAAATCTTTTGCGGCTGCGTTCGGTTTTGTAGATAATCTCAATTTCACTTTTACCGGTACTGCAAAAGTTAGTCCCTGCTCCTGACATTCTTTCATGTTGTAAGGCGGCTTTTCTAAGTAATACTCTACAAATTCCAGTAAAGCAGTTTCCCGGGAATCTGTAATCGGGAAGTTATTTTCGAACACTGCTTGCAGACCCTGCGATTTCCTCTTGCTAATCGGGACATCCTCTTGAAGGAAATCATTGTATGATTTTACCTGAACATTAAGTAAATCCGGAGGATCTAAATGAATATTAGCTTTAGAAAAAGTTAATCTTTTGTTTTTAGGGTTAATTTGTTTTAGCCCTAAATTATTCTGATTATTTTCCATATTAAAAAATTTCTCCTGAGAAATTTAAAAAGTAATCCCGTAGCTTCTAAAAGTTTTAGAAGACGGGATTACTTTTGTGATTATATTTAAAATAGTTATTTTGTTATTCAAAAAAAGATTTTACTTTAACTCTACTTTTGCGCCTGCGGCTTCTAAATCTGCTTTCAATTTTTCAGCCTCTGCTTTGGATATATTTTCTTTTACAGGCTTTGGAGCACCTTCTACGAGTGCTTTTGCTTCAGTTAAGCCAAGACCAGTTGCATTTTTAACTGCTTTAATAACATTGATCTTTTGAGTGCCAACTTCTGCTAAAACTACTGTGAATTCGGTTTTTTCTTCAACTGGTGCAGCGGCTGTGGGTGCGGCTCCTGCCATCATTACCGGTGCTGCTGCTGTTACTCCGAATTTATCTTCAAGAGCCTTCTTTAATTCAGATGCCTCTAAGAGGGTTAAATTTGATATCTGTTCTAATAATTCTTCTACTTTTGACATTTTTTATTCCTTTAAATTTAAATTTCTAATTCTTTTTTAAAATTAATTACGCTGCTTTTTTCTTTGCAGCCTCTTCTATTACACTCGATAAATCCCTCATAACGGCATTTATTGAGCCAACGATACCGGATACCGGTGATTCCATACATAATAATATACCTGCAATCAGCTCATTCTTCGACAACAATAAAGCAAGTTCAGCTAGTTTTCCGGAACCATAAATCTCTGATTCGACAATTGCCGCTTTCAATTTCGGTTTTTCGCCTTTATCAAAGAATTTTTTTATGATTTTTGCGGGTGCAACAGGATCATCTCCTGCGAACACAATTCCCGTAGGTCCTTTAAGAAAACTACTAAGTTTTTCCTCATACTTTGCAAAGTTTTGAGATTGTTTAATTGCGCGCAGCGCTAAAGTATTTTTTACTACTTTATATCTTATTCCGCCTTTGTAAAATTCAGCTCTAAGGGCTTCAACCTTTTCAACGGTCATACCCGTAAAATCGATAAGGTAAATAGCGTCTGCAGTATCTATCATCTTCAGAATGTCATCGGTTATCTCTAGTTTTTTACTTTTTTCCATAGTTTAATTCATATTTTAAAAAAATGTAGAAGCATTTTTTTTAGTCTTTCAACTAATATATAAATAGAGTGCGTAAATTCTTTTTTTAATATTAAGCAGCAACCTTTAGTTCAGGAAGAGCCCTGTCAATTTTAACTCCCGGACCCATTGTACTTGAAACCGTGATGCTTTTTATATATGTGCCTTTTGAAGCAGATGGTTTCAGCTTAATAATAGTTTTAATAAATGTAATAACATTATTAACCAATTTTTCATTATCAAACGATGCTTTGCCAATTGCAGCGTGCACTATTCCGTTTTTATCAACTCTGAAATCTATCTTACCAGCTTTCACTTCTTTCACTGCCTGCCCGACATTAGGGGTTACGGTACCGCTCTTGGGATTCGGCATCAGACCTCTTGGTCCGAGTATTTTACCTAATTTACCCAGTTCGCTCATTGCATCGGGTGCTGCAATAATTACATCAATATCAGTCCAGCCTTCTTTAATTTTAGCCAAATAATCTTCAAATCCTACGTGATCTGCTCCGGCTTCCTTTGCCTCGTCGTGTTTATCCGGTTTCGCTATAACGAGAACTCTTACTGTTTTACCTGTGCCATGCGGAAGAGAAACAGTACCTCTAACAACCTGATCTGCATGTTTTGGGTCAACTCCAAGGCTCATTGCAATATCAACTGACTCATCAAATTTTGTTTTAGCGTATTTTTTTACCAAATCTACCGCTTCGGTAATCTTATAAGATTTTGAAAAATCTTCGTTTTTCTTTATTACTTTTTCTTTTTTGGTTAATTTCATGATTAATAAAAAATTATATACTTTTTTTTACAAAATAGAATTACATCTTAATTATCCTTCGACTGTTATGCCCATACTTCTTGCAGTACCGGCAATCATGCTCATAGCATGCTCTATATCGCGTGCGTTCAGGTCGGTCATTTTTGTTTCTGCAATTTCCTGCACCTGTTTTTTAGTTACTTTTCCGACCTTGGTTTTATTTGGGACACCAGAACCTTTTTCCAATCCGGCAGCTCTTATTAAGAGAACCGGGGCAGGAGAGGTTTTAGTGATAAATGTAAATGACTTATCGGAATATACTGTAATAACAACCGGAATTATCAATCCTTTTTTTTCCTGCGTTCTGGCATTGAACTGTTTACAGAATTCCATACCATTAACACCACGCTGACCTAGTGCAGGTCCAACCGGCGGTGCCATAGTTGCTTGTCCGGCCGGTATTTGCAACTTAATAAATCCTACTATCTTTTTTGCCATATAAAAAATATATTATGTGTTTCTGAAAATTATTTTTCTTTTTCTACTTGCGTAAATTCAAGTTCAATCGGCGTTTTACGGCCGAATATGCTTACCATAACTTTTACCTTCATTTTTTCAGTGTTAATTTCAAACACATTTCCACTGAAGTTATTGAATGGTCCGCTTATAACTTTAACGGGATCACCAACAGATAACTGGAAGTCGATTTTTTCGCCTTCAGCGTCCTCATCTAATACTGCCTTAAGCCTTTTCAGTTCGGATTCTCTTAAAGGAATAGGATCGAGTCTTTTTCCTTTAATGCTTTTTGATCCGACCATATTAAGAATTGACGGAGCCCGTGAAATAAAACTTCTCACCTGGTCATCCAGATTTGCTTCGACTAGAATATATCCGGGAAGAAAGTTTTTATATTTTACTTTTTTCTTGCCGTTTTTAACCTCAAAAACTTTTTCGAGCGGTATTAATACATTTCTGATTTTATCTCCGAAATTTTCGATTTTAATCTGTGAGTCAAGATACAATTTTACTTTGTTCTCATGACCCGAAATGATTCTAACTGCAAACCATTTTAATTCACCGGTTTCATCAATCTGAATTTGGCTTGTTTCTTCCTTAGGCTTCTCTTCAGATATATCGTTCGCAACAATATCTTTCTGTTCTTCCGTATTTTCTTCCGTATTTTCGGTTTCTAATATTTTTTCTACTTCGTCCATTATAATAAATTACCTTACGATTATCGCTTTTAAAATTATGCTGATGCCTTGATCAATTAACCATACAAAAGCAGCAAAAACAATCATTGTGATTATAGTAACCATAGTGAAATCTTTAAGTTCCTGTTTTTTGGGCCAGGTAACTTTTTTCATTTCTCCGACTACATCCTGAAAATATTTTATAATTTTATTCTTCATATTAGATAACAAAAATATTTATTAACAAGTTACGTATTGCACGGGAGGAGGGACTCGAACCCCCAACCGACGGTTTTGGAGACCGCTACTCTACCAATTGAGCCACTCCCGTAAAAATCAAAATTATATTATAGATAATAAAAATCTCCCTGAATTTTCAGATTCTGAAACCGGAATTGTTTCAACAAAAAATTTATTAAGATTACAACTGAATTTTCCGATGAGCTTTTAATAATTAACAAAAAAACTTAATGAAAACTAACTTTAATTTGAGCTGATGACCGGGATTGAACCGGTGACCTCTTCCTTACCAAGGAAGTGCTCTACCAACTGAGCTACATCAGCAAGGAAACATTATTAATTTAAGAACAAATTCCATCAAAGTCCGAGCGGGAGACGGGACTCGAACCCGCGACCAATCCCGACAAGTCGGGATGACTCTACTTCAACTAGTTACTGATAAAGAACTTATAAATCTATTAATTGATTTCATTTTTTTCAATTCTCTTTCTCTTTTCACAGCTTCTCCTCTTATTTCGAATTCTTCTTTGTATACCAAAGACCATGGTTGATATCTTTTTGTCCATCTCGCTCTCGAACTATTATGTTCATAAATTCTTTTATCAATATCTTTTGTTGAACCGATATAAAATCGATCAACTTTTTCACTCTTCAAGATATAAACAAAATATCTTAGATCCTGAGCGGGAGACGGGACTCGAACCCGCGACCAACAGCTTGGAAGGCTGTGACTCTACCAACTGAGTTACTCCCGCATAGTGGGTAGGGAAGGATTCGAACCTCCGAAGACATTAGTCGTCAGATTTACAGTCTGATGCGTTTAACCACTTCGCTACCTACCCTAAAACCTTCATAGAACAATTAATTTATAAAAAAAATAGCAATTAATCAACATATTTTAGAAGATATTTTTAATTTTCTTACACCTATAAAGTATGAATTATTCGAGATAAATTCATCTTTTTAGGTATCAAAAAAGAAGATATTATTTTCATATCGGGCAAATATACAAAAATCTCCCGTATTGGTTGGTATTCGTGAATACATTCGGGATAAAAGGTCAACTATTCAATAGTTTAGAATTTATTTGTAATTGAATATAAAGCGTTCAGAGTCACATTAATGTCAGATTTAGCAGACTATCTAACTTTTGCTTTCTTGATTTGAGGTTATTCAATTCTATAAAAAGAGATTCTTTTTCTGTTTTATCGAAATTAACAATTCCTTTTGAATATGTGGCATATTCAACAATATCTTCATCGCCATAAGAGACTATTCCTACTCTTTTGCAGGTAATTGTAATAAATTCACCAACATTGTAATAAAAAACATCACCGGATATTGCAACTTGTTTTTTAGTACCAAGTTTTTTTACTATTAAAATAGGTGGATTTCTATCTTTATCCATTATCTGTCCTTCTATTTCCGTTATATTATTGTCATCAGTTATTTGATAGTTCTTTAGCTGAAGCGAAATATCATTAATCTTTTTCACAATACTGCTCACTTCCGGAGCAGCTTTTCTTTTTCTCTCGAGTAAAAGGAGATTAGCATTAATTTTAATTCGTTCTTTAGAAAGGTCGGATTCTAAAAATCTATCGGTAATATAATATGCTTTCTCGAGTTCTGATTTCGATTCATCAAATTTTAATAATTTGTTAAATTGTTTTGCGTTGATTATCAGTTTTTTATATTCGTCAAATGCAATACCATAAATTTTTTTATATAAATCGTTTCTTGTTTCTTTTTCTTCGATTTTTGATAAATATTCCTGTGCTTGCCGCCAATCATCTTTATAAATTTCAGTAACTATCACCGCTGATATCAGACTTATTTTATTTTTGACATTATCGGTATATTTAGTGTTTTTAAATTTTACAAGAAATTTTTCATATTTTGATATCTGCTGTTCCAATAATTGTATATCCCCTGAATTGTCATTTTTTGATATTTCACTAAGTTCCCTTTCCTCTTTCAGGAAATAATAATAATAGAAAAGAAATCCGAGAGAAGATAAAATGAGCAAAGTGATAAATGTAATAAGAATTTTATTTAATACCTTTTTTCTTTTTATCTTCGGAAGCTGGTTTTTTATGATTTCGATTTTAGCATTCAGAAGATTAGCCTCCACATCATCTGCAAACTTCAATGCTTTGTTATAAAATATTTCCGCTTCATTTAATTTTTCTTCCCCGAAAGCATCATCTCCCTGTTCAATCAATTTTGTTTTTGCATTGACCAATTTAACGGATTCATTGTAAAGCATCTTGGCTTGGTTATTCTTATTGTCGGCTTTTAATACCCGGTTACATTCGTTAATCGCCTCGATATATTTATTAATATTTTTCAGGTATTCGGCATTGATAAGTATTTCCGAAATTGATTCCTGAGAATTGTTCACAAATTGTTCACGGGATATTCTGCACTTGCATCCGTATTGAGCACATCCTGCATTTTCATACCAGCATTCTATGTGATGAGGTGAGTTGCATTCCGGACAGAATATAATATCTTCCTTTTTTTTTATGTAAGATTGACAATATAAACAAGTGTGTTTGTTTAATTCATTTTGCCGTATGTCAGAATTTGACTCCATATACAGAAAATTAATTGATTTTTACCTTTATGTAAATGATTTAAGTATTGATGATATCGAATGCAAATTTAATTGCAGAAATGAACAGGAATAAACCGAGAACAAATAGAATTATACCGACCGAAATATTTATTTTGTTTAAAGTGCCGGGTTTTATTTTATGAGAGTTTTTAGAAATGAATTTTACTAAAGTATAAAACCAGGCAGTAGTTCCGATAAAAACACCTGTTGCAAGACCGAAACCGGACCAAAAGCTTGAATCTATTATCCCATAACTCTTGAGAAAGCTTACAACTCCAACCCAGGATGCGGGTAAGGTGACAGATGAAAGACATAGTAAAACTCCTGTAAGAAAACTTCCGGTTATGCTGCTGTCATTTTTGATAACAGGTTTCTTTTTAATTATTTTTGCAATCTCATTTTCAGTTTTTTCAAGAGTTTCATCTGCTTGTACTTCGATATTCTCTATATTTTCATTTCCCATCAAATTTTTCTCGTCATCTTGCAGGATTTTTGTTTTCATAAGTTTAAATCCGTAAAAAATTACTGCAAAACACCCGAGTACAGTGATTCCAAGTTTAAAATATAATTCTTTATCAATAAGAAAATTTTTGAATGTTTCCGGGAAGATTGCATAGATAGCTGACACGCCACCAAAAGCTATAAGGATGTAAAATAAATCTGTAAACCCCGCACCCGCACCAATAGAAATACCAGCTTTGATATCGTTCTTGAAACCTTTGGCAATAATAGCAAAGTTTGTGGGACCCATCGGCGGCATTGACAATAGATACCCGAGTATAATTCCTGAAATAATACCTATGACCAAATGAAGTAAAAGTTAATTATAAATAAATTTAGTAATTTATGTAAATAAAATCAATTAATCTTTTTGAAAAGGGACTTTGTATTTTTGTACATTTCCGTTTTTAAGATTTCAATTTCTATTTGCTTAACCTCCGATATTTTCTTTATGCTGTATATCACTTTAGAGGGTTCATTCTGTCTTCCCCTGTAAGGTTCCGGTGTAAGAAACGGTGAATCGGTTTCAGCTAAAAGTTTTCCGGATGGAGATTGTTTAACTATGTCAAGTGCTGAAAACTTTTTGTAAGTTACATTTCCGCAAAACGAGACATAAAAATTTTCAAACTCAAGAACTTCTTTTAAATCATCTTCATCTCCGCTGAAGCAATGGAACTGACCGCTAAGATTACTTAGTTTCATATCTTTTAAAAATAATATCGCATCTTTTATAGAATCACGCGTATGAATAATCACTGGAAGACCGTTATCTGCGGCGAGCTCGATCTGTGCATAGAAAAAATTTTTCTGGTGTTCGTTATATGATTTATCCCAGAAATAATCCAGACCTATTTCCCCTATTGCAACAGTTTTATCTTGATGGATAAAATCCTCAAGGTATTTCAAGTCCATTAAATTCTTATCCTTCACATCGCAGGGATGGAATCCTACAGCCGCATAAATCATTTCATAACTATCTGCAAGTTTTAAAATTGTTTCTGAGGTTCTGAGATCAACAGCGGGAACGATTATTTTAGTAACTCCTGATTCAAAAGCTCTCTGAAGAATGTTATCTATATCACCTATAAGATTTTCATAGTAAAGATGTGCGTGGGTGTCAATAATCATAAGTGATCATTAAATGGGTAAGAGGAAACAATCAGTTTTACAAGTTTTGAAAAAGTATTGTAGGATTTTTTTCCTGCCTCGAGAACTTCTTCATGATTTGTCGAGTAGATTTTATCTTTTGAAAGTAAATTTGTAATGCAGGAAACCGCAATAGTTTCAATACCAAATTTTTTTGCGTAAATTATTTCAGGTACTGTAGACATCCCCACGGCATCTACTCCGATTTTATTAATGAAATGTATTTCTGCTTTCGTTTCATACATAGGTCCGGGACTTGCACAGTATACTCCTTTATGCAGAATGATGTTATTTCTGAGTGCAAGATTTTCAAGATAATTAATATAATAATTATTATAAAATCCTGAATTTTTGCGGGAAGAAAATCTTTTATTAAGAAAATTAATGTGTGATGTAATTAGCATCAAATCGGATACGTGGAAATTTTTATTAAGTCCACCTGCCGCATTGGTTATTAGCAGTAATTTTATACCAAATTCTTTTGCCTGTTCTACATTAAATAATATTCTTTTATATCCTGCTTTTTCATAGAAATGATTTCGACCTTCAAAAACCATTATCTCCTTATCATTAAGCTTACCAAGATAAATTTTCTTGTGGTGTATTCCCGAACTATCTTCACAGATAAGATTTTTATGAGTCAGTTCTTTCGAAAAACCATTTAATCCGGAGCCTAATATAATCCCAATGTCTGCCATATTTTAAGATAAATATTTCTTTAAATAATTTCTAAACAAATATTTATCTTATTATTTTTTAGAAAAGTGAAAACTTAAAATTATTATTAATTTTCAGAAGATTCAGTTTACACTACCGGTTTAAAAAACTTTGAATTTAACTCTTGTTAGTCCAAAAAAATACCATTTAAACAGAATCATAAGATTTTAGGAAATAATGGATTTTAAACGCTTGTTTTATTTTGTTTTATATTTTTAAATTATAAGTAATATTAATTTAATTAAACTTTTGATATATTTGTATTGGTTTTATTTCTTGAAAAATAAAATTAATGAAAGAAACAGAAAATAAAATAGAAAAATCGAAAGAGTTTTTTTTTAAGGCATACAAATTTCAGATGGACGGGAAGTACGATGATGCCATAAGAAATTATAAAATATCTCTTGCATTATTCCCTACTATTGAAGCTCATACATTCTTGGGCTGGGCTTACAGTTATCTCGGAGAATATGAAAAAGCAATAGAGGAATGCAAAGATGCGATAGATATGGACCCTGAAAACGGTAACCCATATAACGATATTGGTGCTTATATGATGAAACAGGGAAAGCATGATGAATCGATTCCGTGGTTTGAGCTTGCACTTAAAGCAAAAAAATGCGATAATCCTGAATATGCTCACATCAATATCGGGCTTGCACTTGAAAGAAAAGGCTTATGGTTTGAAGCTTTAGATGAATACAAAATAGCATTAGATATAGTCCCTGACTATAAACCTGCAAAGCAATGTCTTGAACGGATACAGGGAATGTTAAATTAATTTTAATTATTTATTTGTTTATGAAAAATCTTTTTTTAGCTTTTACTTTACTTTTTGCTTTTATTTTAACAGCCAATGCACAGAATTTCACATTTTACAGAGTAGGTCCTGCGATAGTCAGTCACGATACAACAAATTTTTATCCGGTCGTAGTAAAAGGTGTATTTAAAAACACTTCCGGTATTACAAGATCATTTCAATTCATAAGAGTTCTTAACGACCTACCGGGTCCTACCTGGACATCACAGATATGCGTTGGTGCAAGTTGTTATCCACCGTTCATCGATACTTGCCCACCATTTGGCGGAGACCCGATTACATTAGCACCCGGTGCAACAGATACATTATATTTAGATGTCCTTGGATTAACCCAAGGGCTTGGAACAATTGTAATGAAAGCATTTATTACTACACTTCCGGCTCAATATATTACAGATACTTTCAGGGTTCAGTTAAATTACAACACTTCTATAAGGCAGATTTCAAGTGTCGTAAAAGATTTTGAATTAAGTCAGAACTATCCTAATCCATTCAATCCGGTAACGCTTATTAATTTTTCAATCCCGAAAAAGCAGAATGTAACACTTAAAGTTTATAATATGCTCGGGATGGAGATTGCCACACTTATTAACAATCAGAATCTTGGTCAGGGATCTTATTCGTTTGATTTGAATGCAAATGAATATGGTTTATCATCGGGAATTTATTTCTACAGATTGCAAGCTGAAGATTTTGCTTTCACTCGAAAAATGATGTTAACAAAATAACCTGAACAATGCCGATTGTTAAAAATAAAGATTTAACGATTTTTGAAAAAACATATATACCCCAGATAGTTCAGGGTATGATGCTGACTTTGAAGCAAATGTTCAGACCAAGATTCACGCGTCAATATCCCGAAGAAAAGTGGGAAACGCCCGCCTCTTTCAGGGGCAGACCTGTTCTTGTGCAGGAAGAAAACGGTAAGGAAAGATGTGTTGCCTGCGGTTTGTGCTCACGGGTATGTCCGGCACTCGCAATAGAAGTTCAGGCAGCAGAAACACCTGATGAAAAAGAAAGATATCCTGAAAAATTTGAAATAAATATGGTAAGATGCATATTCTGCGGATTCTGCGAAGAAGTATGTCCGGAAGAAGCTATTGTGATGAGTAATGAATTCGAACTCGTTTTCACAAACCAGAATGAAGCCGTATTCGGTAAAGATAAACTTTTAATTCCCAGAAAAAATCTTGAACCGAGATTGGAATATTTAAAAAAATACAGATAAGATGAAGAAAATTTTAACTGTTTTAATTTTATTAATTTTTTATTCCTCCGCCTTTTCGCAAAGTTCTGAAAAACACAATGTGATTTCGGATTTAAATGCAAAGATTTCGAAAGGCGGCATAGTTTTAAACTGGAATGTAATTAACCCCAAAAACATTTCTTCTATTTTTATTAATGCAAAAAAATCGGGTTCTGTAAATTCTGACAGAATAAAAGATCTGGATTTCAATAATTATTTCAGCAAAAACCTTATAGATTCAAATGCAATATACAGTTACACTTTCAAGCACAAACCCAAAGAAAACGGTGTGTATTATTTCCAGGTGGTCTTGGTTGATATCTTTAATTCTGAAGTCAGCAGTAATGAGATAAAAATCGGGTTTTCGGAAATTCAGGAATTCAAATTGTACCAAAACAACCCAAACCCTTTTAATCCTTCAACTTCCATAACCTATGATATTTTATCACCTACAAATGTAAGCTTAAAAGTTTATGATTTGGGCGGAAAAGAAATTGAAGTTCTTGTCGATGAATTCCAGCAGCCCGGCTCCTATAAAATGGATTTCAATGCGAGTAAGTTCAGGAATTTTTCAAGCGGAATTTATTTTTACAAAATGCAGACAAATTCCTCTTCCGATATTAAGAAGATGATTTTTGCAAAATAATAATTACTTCAAAGCTTCCAGAGTTTCTTTCGTAATCACTTCACATTCTTTTATATTATATTTCTTTTTTATTTTTTCCACTAAATAATCTCTTACAACTATTATTATTCTCAACTCCGGATTTTTTACCTTTATCTGAACAAGCAGATGGTCAATTGAATCATTCAAACCGGAATCATTGAGTTCAAGAAATCCAGCTTCATCAATTATTATAGTTTTATATGATAAAATATCAATGTTACAAATATATTCATTTGCTTTCTTGAAAGCTGTTTCATAGAATTTATATTTTCCGCAGATGAGTATATCTTTTTCCCCGTTCTCCAGGGCTTCAAGCGGGAAAATATCTCCGGATGGAAGTAATTTTAAGAATCTTTTCCCGTCAATTACAGGGGCGAGGATACCGGCACAATCGCTATTCTTACCTGACCATTCCATCAATTCGGTTGTCTTTCCCGAATGGATTTTTCCTGACAATATGATAATTTTGGAATTCAAGCTCTTATAAATTTATAGATTTTTTGATATCGAATAAACTATTATTTTAAGTTTATAAAATAATCGTTTGTTTTAAATAAGTTATTTCATGATGAAAAACAATTACAAATTCACTCTGTCTCTTTTGATTCGAATTTTTTTATTTCAAATTTAAGTTTCGGTCAACTCGGATACAGCCCCAAAATAGATTCGTTAATAAATTTAGTTACTATTCCTACTGTCTCAAAATTAGATAAAGAATTAAGTGGTGATACTGTCACCATCAAGCGGCAGAGGAATAAATCCTTCGGGTTTCATAGAACCTGTTAATTTTTATAGTTATCAGATTGCCAATATTACAAAGGTTTGCATAGGTACCGGCTCCGTTTCAGTCGGGAGTTTATTCCCGGCTGATATTGTCTTTTGTTGTTCAATAATAAAATTAATATTGTTACATTAGATTAATTAAAATTCCGGGGGTGTTTTATGAAAAAAATAATCTGCAAGTTCTTCGTGTTAGTCTCTTTTCTTTTAATTTATAACTTAACATTTAACATTGAAAATTGTATTAGCCAGTGGGTGCAGATGTCGAACGGTATTGGAAATGATAAAATTGTCAATTCCTTTGCGATACTCGGAAATAATATTTTTGCCGGGACATATGGTAATGGTGTCTATCTCTCATCTAATAATGGTACAAACTGGATACAAACCTCCTTGAATAATCAAATTATTTTGTCGCTTTTAACACTTGAAAATAATATTTTTGCGGGAACATATCAATATGGTGTCTATCTCTCCACAAATAACGGCACGAACTGGACACAAACTTCCTTGAATAATCAACTTGTTTGGTCCCTTGTATCACTCGGGAACAATATTTTTGCAGGAACATTATTTGGTGGTGTCTATATCTCTACTAATAACGGCACAATTTGGTCTCAAACAGATTTGTATAATAAATCTGCTAATTCCCTTGCAATACTTGGAAATAATATTTTCGCTGGGACAGTTGATTCTTATAATCCCAGTGGCATTTATCTTTCCACTAATAACGGAACGAACTGGACACAAACTTCCTTGAATAATCAACTTGTTTGGTCCCTTGCGACACTCGGGAACAATATTTTTGCAGGAACATATCAATATGGTGTCTATCTCTCCACAGATAACGGTTTGAACTGGACTCAAACTACTTTGATCAATAAAGATGTTTATTCCCTTGCGACAATTGAAAATAATATTTTTGCAGGGACATATCAATACGGCGTCTATCTCTCCAATGATAACGGCACGAACTGGGTTCAAAAAAATCAGGGATTCAACGTTATTCCATTAGTTAATGCATTATTAATTGCAAACAATTACATCTTTGCAGGAACGAATAATAAATCTATCTGGCGCCGTGATTTATCTGAAATTATAGGAATGCAAAACATCAGCACGGAAATACCATCTGGATTTTCATTAAGTCAAAACTATCCGAACCCGTTTAATCCAGTAACGAAAATTAAATTTGATATTCCCAAATCTTCAAATGTTAAATTAACGGTTTATGATATTACAGGAAAAGAAATTTCAATTCTTGCAAATCAAAAAGTATCTACGGGTTCTTATGAAGTAGAATTTAATGGAGAGAATAATCCAAGCGGAGTTTATTTTTATAGATTAACTACTGATGAATTCAGTGAAACGAAGAAGATGATTTTGATGAAATAAAAAATCGATTTTACTTAATTTTGAAAGCCGGAGATTTTGCTTCCGGTTTTTTTTGTTTTTTGACAAAAACATTTTTAAGCCCTTTCAAAATTTATTGAATGTATATTTAAGATATTATACCCTTTAATTTATTAAATTATTGTAGTGAGGCAAGAGTGAGGCAGGAGTATAAAAAGATGGTAAAACTGAATAAAAAATGAGATTGCATCAGTCTTTAGAACTTGGGCGAATAATTTTTCGACACTATGTTTCTGAGAATTATTGGTGAATAAATCTTGATATCGTCCTTCATTGGAATAATTTTGAGAGAAAAGAGTGTTATTCTTTTCTATAATTATTATATCATGAAAACAGCTTTATATATTTACAAGAATATGTTTACGTTAAACCAATCAAATAAAGAGTCATATATGATTTTGATAACGCGTGGCAACTATACAGAAACAAAACGAATGGTGCTTATCAAATAAAATTCAATAATAAGCATGATATATAAGGCATTATGGATTGAAAAAATTTTTCGTAATTACTCCTTCTTCAAAATTTAACGGAACTATATTCTATTCATTTGGAAAAACAAAACTACCATTTATATCAATTTTACCTGTATATTCCTATTGCAATTAATATTAAACATTATTAATATTGATATAACAGTAAATTAGTATTTTTCGAAATAAAAATATCTTACCATATGAGAAAAATACCGGATGCAATACGCCTTATAGGGTATTTCGATAAAAAAGATTATGGAGAATTCCAAAAATTCCTGGAATCTCCATACCTGAACAACGTAAAAGCTCTTTCAGTTATTTTTAAAGTAATATGGCTAAATAAAAAACTTTTAATCCCTTCAAAATACGATGAGCTTGAAAAACAAATTACCCGAACTATGGATTACTCCAAAGGGACAATAAAAAAATTATTATCTTATTTGAATAAAGCAGTTCTGAAATATTATGGCATTAAAGATACTCTAAAAGATGATTTATATGTTCAGTTGAAACTGGCAGAAAGTTTATTGTATATAAGGGATTTCAAAACATTAAATATTCATCAGGAATTCCTGTCTGAAAAGATATTTAAGTCAGACAAAATAGAAGAAATGAGCTTCTATTATTCTCATCTATTAAATACTAATTTATTTCTTACTTCTTTTTCCGGAAATGATTACTGGAAAAAAAATTATACCGGTACGGAAGATTTCATTAATAACTCGTCAACAGATATATATTTTTATACTTTAATTATTCTGGTCTGTGATTATATGAATTTCGTGCTTCGAAACGTCGACTTTAAACAAGAAAAACTGATCTGGAAAAACATAAATTTAGATTATATATTCAAAGCAGGCAGTGAAATGATGAAGAGAGAAACAAATAAATACAGGATTGTTACTTATAATCTATATTACAAATTGTATTTGACTTTTAAATATTTTAAGGAAGACAAATATTATGAGGACTATAAATCTTACTTCCTGGAGAATTCCGGAATTTACAAAAATGATACTGTTCGCAATCATTTTATTATGCTGACGAGCTACTGCATAATTAGGGAAAGGACCTCAGATGAAAATAATTATTTTAACCGAGAGTCGATGACATTAAAAGATTTAATGATTGAAAAAGATTACTTAAAAAGTTCCAATGATAAATACTTACATTCCATACATTTTAGAAATTATATTATTGCAGACATCTCTACCAAGGACCCTGATGTTTTGTTGAGTTTTATAAAAAATAATTCAAACAAACTTTCACCGAAAGAACATGACACTATGCTGAACTTCGGTATGGCTCATTACCATTATTTAAAAAAGGAATACCAGAAAGCATTAAAATGTCTGAATGATATTAAACTCAATTATTTCTTTTATAAATATGACATACTGAATTTGGAATTTAAAATATATTACGAGACAAAAAATATAGAACCGATTGAAAGAACAATTCATAATTACAAACAAATGATTAAAACTGACTCCTTCCTAACCAAAAATGACAAAAAAAGACATACATCTTTTCTGAAGTTTTATCAAAGTTTTATATTTTTAACTTTTAAACTTAAGAAAAGGAAGAATTTTCTCAGGGAGATTTCTTATTTAAGAGATCAAATTATTAATGAAAAAACCTTTACAATGAAAAAATGGCTAATAACTAAAGCAAATGAACTCATTGTAATTCACAAAAAAAAGCCCTCTTTGGAAAATTAACCAAAAATTTGTATAAATTCCGGTGTCAAAACAGGCGAATAATGGTGATATGGTAATATATTAAGACCTTAAATATTTTATTCGTTGTAATATCAAGAGTTTAATAAGGAAATTGGAAGGTCTTTAAAATTATAGTAGTAAAATTCAATGTAAAGATAGTTTTGTTATTCAAATTTTAATGTTTATATTAATTTAATAAATAGTCTTGAACAAAAAGGGGATAAAGACTTATATATAAAATTAAACTGTTAAAGGGGGTTGAAATGGATACACCGCCGGTAACATAAATGGGATTAAAAAGTATTAACGTCATAGTAAGGTTTAACATCAGATAATTCTTCTTACAGGTGTATATGGTAATTTGTTAAGTTTGCTTAATAATTGATAAAGAATTCTTTTCGGATTAATTATTTAAAACTTCGACAAAGAATGTGAAAAAAATAATCTTTTCATTACTCATCATTCATTGTTCATTACTCATTAATAATTGTGTATGCCAGCTCCCTCCGCATTATTACTGGCGTGTAGTTCCTTCTCCTGTTCAGAACAATCTTAACAATATAATATTATCTAATTCAAATTATTATGTGGTTGGAGATAACGGAACATTATTATATCGATTAAATTGGGGAAATTCCTTTTTAAGTGCTTCCGGTCTTCCCAATAATAATTTTTATGGTATTTGTGATCTTTATAATATATTCTTGTATTCAGCCGTTGGACAGAATGGTTTGATTTATTACTGTTCCGGTTCTCCTTACAGTTCACCCTGGAATCAGCAAACTACCGGAATTACATCAGATATTTTCAGCGTTTACGGTAACCGAACTTCTTACTCTTTTCCTATTTATTATGCCCGCTTGGCTGTTGGAGGCAATGGTACAATTTTAAAATCTACATATAATCTGGGTGGAAGCTGGAGTCCCTGGACCATTATTCCATCCGGAACTACACAGGATTTATATTCTATTGGTTTTTATAATAATCCAAATATTAATATTAATCTGACCGGTTATGTCTCAGGTAATAACGGAACATTATTGAGAACAACCAATTTCGGTGATAACTGGACATCAATTAATTTAGGTATTACGAATAAATTAAACTGTGTTCGGTTTATAGACACATTAACCGGCTGGATAACAGGTTCCAATGGGTTGATAATGAAAACGACTAATGGGGGATTTAACTGGAATTCGATTCCAAGCAGAACAACATCAGACTTAAAATATTTTTCAACTCGAAATTCAAATACAGATTCAGTTTATTATATTTGCGGAAATAACGGAATTATTTTACAAACTACTAATAGAGGAATAACCTGGGCAACGACCCCGACACCTACAACTAATAATCTGAATTCAATTTTATATCCATATGTTATTGGTAATTCGGGAACGATTCTTCGCAGAGATGAAGATAGTTCTTATATCATTGCATCATTAGATGGTAATAACATCAAATCAGAATTCAGTGCTAAAGGTATTTTCGATCAGGATGATAGAAGCGGGAATTTAGCAGGTTTCGAGTGGCCTAAAGGTTCAGGAAAAACTGCAATTTTCACAGCAGGATTATCTATCGCCGGCTTCGACCAGGGACAACTGCGGGAAGCAATGGCATCATACTCTGGCGAGTTCCGTCCGGGATTTTGTAACAATGGAATCGCTCATACAAGTGACACATTCAAATTTTATTCGGTAAAAAGGGGAGACGGACCCTCAACAAATCCTGACTGGCTTAACTGGAGTTTGATGGTTCCTTATGGTGCTCCTTTTGTTGATGTAAATTATAATGGAATTTACGACCCTCAAATTGATACTCCGGGAGTAAAAGGTGCTTCACAAACAATTTTTTTATGTTATACAGATGGTTTTCCGGAATCTCATAATCCGGGAGAAGGCTTTGGCGGTGGAACAGCTCCGCTCTATAGTGAAGTACATCTGACTGCATGGTGTTATTCACAACCATCATACAACGATATGCAATTTTTGAAATTTGATGTGATAAATAAAAGTACTCAGCCGTGGACGCGAACACAATTTTCAATAATATCCGATCCTGATTTAGGTTCGGCTGATGACGATTTCATCGGTTGTGATACTTCAAAAAACCTAGGCTATTGCTATAATGCTACAAATTACGATCAGCAGTATGGAACTGCTCCGCCTGCCGTTGGATTCATTTTCCTCAAAGGTGCTTACAACAAATACAGTAATCCGCCAAAGCAGTTTAATTTGACTTCATTCGGTACATTCTATTCAAGTATGTCAAGTCCTCCAATTTGCGAAGCTGAACCTAACGGAGAACCTTATCCTGCCTATAATTTTATGCAGGGATATAAAAAAGATTCGACCTGCTGGCTCGACCCGACACAACTTGTCACTCCGCCAGATTATTATAAGAAAACAAAATTTATTTATCCCGGTGACCCTGAAACAGGCATAGGATGGACTGAATATACAGGACATGTTGGAAATTGCGGTCATGATTCATCCGGAACTCCGATTACTATAAATGCTTCGGGTGACAGAAGATTTATACTTAATTCAGGTGCAGAAAATATTACAGTCATGCCGGGCGATACACAGAAAATAGTTATCTGCCAGCTTATTGCAAAAGGGTCAAGTAATAAAAATTCAGTTACTAAACTCAAACAGCTTGCGGATGTTGCAATACAGTTTTATAACAGTGGGTATGTAATTGGAATAAATAAAACCAGCAGTGAAGTACCATCAACATTCAGACTTGAACAAAATTATCCCAACCCATTCAATCCAATTACTAAAATTAAATTCGATATAGCTCCCCTCTCGAGAAGGGCTGGGGGTGTGTTAACCTCTCTAAAAATCTACGACATCACCGGACGTGAGATACAAACACTCGTAAACGAAAAACTAAATCCCGGAAGTTACGAAGTAACATTTGACGGCAGTAATTTTGCATCAGGAGTATATTTTTATCAATTAAGAACCGGAGATTTTATTGAAACAAAAAAATTAGTTTTATTAAAATAATATTTTAAATATGAAGAAAATAATTTTAACATTACTCATTATTCATTGCACATTACTCATTGCAAATGCCCAATGGATTTTTGATTACCAGATAAATACAGGTAACTTCGAGAAACTGGATTATTTATGTACAGTGGATACACTCTCCGTTTGGGGTATTGGAACTTTAGGGTTTCCCCCGGACACAAGTCTTGTTTACAAAATGAAACCTCCGGGAATCTGGTATAAACTTCCTATGCAAGATTTTATGTATTCTACTAGAATAACTTGTATAGCTGCAATTGATACTTCTAAAGCCTGGGTAGGAACGTATGATGGGAGAATATTCGTAACAACGGACGGGGGTTATAATTGGGAAATGATATTTAATTTTGGTGGCTCATCATTTATAAATGATATTAAATTTTCAAAGACAAATAAATTAATCGGTTATGCGAACAGCGATCCGCCAAATGGTACCGGTACTCCATTCAAAATCTTAAAAACAACAAATGGTGGATTTAATTGGGCAATTTTTTCTCCTACATTTACAAATAATTATTATGGAATGCAAGCATCTTCCTGTGTTACCGATGAAAATCATTATTGGATGGGCTTAAGTTATGGTAATGGAATTCCAAGGCTTGCTTTTACAACAAATGGAGGTGTTAACTGGCTTGAAAGAACAGTTCCATACGTCGGTAACTACCTTTGGCCAATAGAATTTACTGCAACCAATGAATTAGGCTTTTGTTCAAGTTCCGGGGCAACTCCTACTGCTTATCTTCACAAAACTACAGATGGAGGTTTTAATTGGTCGAACTATTTTCTTTTACCAATTGAATCAGGACAACCGGTAAATTCTCTGAATTGGATAGAAGGAACAAGTAACTGGTATTTTTCGAGTTCATCGATTTCTATGGATGCTATTTATAAGTCTACTAATAATGGACTTAATTGGAGCCCAATGATAATTAATAATAATAGTGATCAGGTAAATCATTTAAGTTTTGTAAGGAAGAATAATAGAATATGGGGATATGCAGCAACTCAAAACGGAAAATTTTATAAACTGGTTCGAGATACGGCAAATTTAACAAGTGTTATAATAGCAAATAATTCTATACCTGAAAAATATTCCTTAAACCAGAATTATCCGAATCCGTTCAATCCGGTAACAAAAATAAAATTTGATATAGCGGTGCACTACGTAGGACAGACATTGCTGTCTGTCTATGATCTACGCGGTTGGGAAATCCAAACACTCGTAAACGAAAAACTAAATCCCGGAACTTACGAAGTAACATTCGACGGTAGCAACTATGCATCAGGAGTTTATTTTTATCGATTAAGAAGTGGAGAATTTGTAGAGACAAAGAAATTAGTGTTACTAAAATAATTTTAGATTTAAAAATGTGAATTTAATATTAGAATTTGAAATTTAAATATTTTTAGGTTATGAAGAAATTATTTTTTATTTTTTTATTACTCATTACTCATTATTCATTACTCATTGATAATTGCTTTTCACAGCATTATTACTGGCGAGTGATTCCTTCTCCGGTTCAGTCCAATCTTAACAATGTACTATATCTCAATCCAAATTATTATATGTTGGGTGATAATGGTACATTTTTGTATTCTACAAATCAGGGTTATAATTTTCTGAATGCCTCCGTACTTCCTAATATTAATTTTTATCAATTTATTAATATCTTTGGCTATACTGCTGTAGGACAGAACGGTTCTATTTATTTTATTAATGGTTCTCCATATATCACCCCGTGGATTCAGCAGCCAAGTGGTACAATAGAAAATCTATTCAGTATTTCATATATAAGGCATTCTGTACCACCATCAATGTTCAGGCGTATCTCAGTCGGTTCAAACGGAACGATACTAAGTTCGACCTTTACTCTTGGTTCGAATTGGAGCAACTGGACTGCTAAACCTTCAGGCACCACACAAGACTTATATACTATTAATTTTTGGCCAATTTCTTATCTTGATACTAATAACACAGGAATAGTCGGAGGAAATAATGGAGTTATATTGCGTACCACTAATTTTGGAGAAAATTGGACATCAATTAACTCCGGAGTTACCAATAAAATTTATTGTATGAGTTATGTTGACAATGGAATCGGTTGGATTACAGGTTCTAACGGTTTGATTTTGAAAACTACTAACAATGGAATTAACTGGATTACTATACCCAGCGGAACTACATCAGACTTAAAATATTTTTCACCAGTAAATACAGGCCATGATACAACATATTATATATGCGGAAATAACGGAGTTATATTGCAAAGTACCAATAAAGGTATATCCTGGGTGTCTACTCTGACACCAACAACTAATGATCTGAATTCAATTTCATATCCATTCGTAGTAGGTAATTCCGGAAAAATTCTGAGAAGAGATATTGATAGTTCTTTCATCACTTCAAAATTAGAAGGAAATAACATCAGGGCTTATATCAATAGTTCAGGTATCTTTGATCAGAACACGAGATATGGAAATTTGGCAGGATTTGTATGGCCTAAGGATTCAAATAAAACTGCAGTCTTCACAGCAGGACTCTCAATGGCTGCATTTTATCAGGGACAGTTCCGGGAAGCAATGGCATCTTATAAGGGGGAGTATCTTCCGGGATTTTGTAATAATGGAGTTGCATATACAAACGACACTTTCAAATTTTATAACGTAAAACGGGGAGATGGATATACAACAAATCAGGATTGGGCAAACTGGGGTTTAATGGTTCCTTACGGCGCTCCATTTGTTGATGTAAATAATAATGGAATTTATAACCCGCAGATAGATACACCCGGAGTGAGAGGTGCATCTCAGACAATTTTCCTTTGTATGACTGATGGATTTCCTCAATCTCATACTGCAGGGGAAGGATTTGGCGGAGGAACACCGCCGCTCTATAGTGAGGTCCACCTTACTGCATGGTGTTATTCACAACCATCTTATGCAGATATGCAGTTTCTAAAGTTTGTGATTATTAATAAGGGTTTACAGCCCTGGACCCGGACATATTTATCTTTAATATCTGACCCCGATTTAGGCGAGGCAGTTGATGATTATATTGGATGTGATACTACCCGAAAACTTGGTTTTTGCTACAATGGTACTAATTACGATCCGATATATGGTACTGCACCACCTGCTGTAGGATTTATTCTGATCAAAGGTGCTTATAACAAATATAGTAATCCTCCAAAACAACTTGACTTAACTTCTTTCGTTCCTTTTTATGGTTCAATGGTAGGAGGAGGTTATTGCGAAACAGACCCCAATGGAGAGCCTTATTCCGCATATTTTATGATGCAGGGATTTAAAAAAGATTCAACCTGCTGGCTCGACCCTACGCAGCTTATTAATCCTCCTAATTTTTATAAAAAAACAAAATATGTATTTCCCGGAGACCCTGAGCTTAACACAGGTTGGACTGAAGTTAAAGGTATTATAAATAATTGCAATCTCGATTCCTCGGGAAATCCTGTAATCCCTGCTCCGCCAACAGATGTAAGATTCTTATTAAATTCAGGTGCAGATAATCTAACAATAATGCCCGGTGATACACAAACAATAGTAATCTGTCAGTTAATTGCAAGAGGTACAAGCAATCTAAACTCAGTAACAAAATTAAAACAACTTGCAGATGTTGCAAGAGAGTTTTATAACAGCGGATACGTAATTGGAATAAATAAAATCAGCAGTGTAGTACCAACTAAATTCGGACTTGAGCAAAATTATCCAAATCCATTTAATCCGGTAACAAAAATTCGTTTTGATATCCCAAACAATTTGTCATTCCAGCGAAGGCTGGAATCCAGTAATGTAACTCTCAAAGTCTTCGACATCACCGGTCGTGAAATACAAATACTTGTAAATGAAAAACTAAATCCCGGAACTTACGAAGTAACATTCGACGGCAGCAACTATGCATCAGGAGTATATTTTTATCAACTAAAAGTAAGAGAATATGTAAACAGCAAAAAATTCATTCTTTTAAAATAAAAATTTCAATTTTATGAAAAAGTTTTTTTTATTGATTTTTCTGGTTTTGAGTATTCAGGCGATGTCTCAATATTCATGGAATAAATATACTTTTACTTCGGGTTTTGTTGATAAAAATCCTTCTTTTGCTTTAAAATACAGGACTTCGAATGTTAATTTATTTTATTGGGAATTTCTGATATTCGAAAGATATTTTGGAAGCAATTCACAGATTTGTGTTCTAAAAATTGGACAAAACGGACCGGTTGATACAGTTAGATATCTCACTAATACATCTTCTCAAAAACGCAACCCGGCAATTTCCTATTCTTCCCGTTATCAATATCCCGGAATACAAGTACCTTACGCTTTAGCCATATGGGAAGAGTATCAAAACGGGAGGTGGAATTTAAATGCATCCTCTTACGATTCCCTTTCAGGCTGGGGTCAGCCATACCCTTTTGATACTTCTGTAGTAAACAAATCAAATGTAAAAATAATAAGTAATGATTCTGCTTTATTCACAATAGTTTATGAAAAGAATAATGACATCATTTTTCGGCAGTTCAATACTCAAACACATTTAATTACGCTCGATACAAATCTGACAGTGAATGAACCCGCAAACTGCGGGAATCCGCTCGTTGTATTCGGTGTATTCGGTTTGGGTACAAATTTTGTTGTCGCTTATGAAAAATTGAAAAGCGATAATAAAAAAGCGATCTATTACACTATCAAATTAGGGATAAATACCTGGTCAGCTCCTGATACAGTTGCTTATATAGGGGATAATATAATAAATGAATTTGACGGGGATGGTTTTTTAAGACCGGAATTAGTTTTCCAGTCAGACAGAAATGGAAAGTATAAATTTTACTCGACTGTAATATATCCTTCAGGACAAAATTATCAGTCTGCTGTTTTTTATAATTTGAGCAGTCCTTATAATTATTTTTATTTCAGATCCTTTTTTTATCCAATTATCACTGATTATAGTGCATTTCAGGCTTGCTCATATTTGAGAAAATCAGATAGCTCTAAATTATTCTGTGGATCAAATTTCGGTTTTAACGACAGCACAAGTCTTGGGGATTCTTTAATAAATATCAAACCTTCAATAAACAGGGGAATCAAATCTGGCGGGGCAGGTATTGTCTGGGTTGCCTTTACAAAGGACAGTCTGAGTTTATCGAATATATATGCGAAGAGAACCCTTGTAGCATTAACGAATATCAATAAAATTGGGAACTCTATTCCCGGAGAATATAAATTATTCCAAAATTACCCGAATCCCTTTAACCCAGTTACAAAAATAAAATTTGATGTAGCGGAACACACACCCAACCCCCTCTCAAGAGGGGAGAATGTATCTCTCAAAATCTATGACATCACCGGTCGTGAAATCCAAACACTCGTAAACGAAAAACTAAATTCCGGAACATATGAAGTAACATTCGACGGGAGTAACTACGCATCAGGAGTGTATTTTTATAAGTTAAGAAGCGGAGAATTTGTAGAGACAAAGAAATTAGTATTACTAAAATAATTTTATATAAAAATTATGATTAAAATATTTTTTAGTTTTTTATTATTAATTATTAATTACTCATTACTAATTGCACAGAGCGGGTGGGTGCTTCAGCAGAGCAATGTTCTGTTAGATTTATATGATGTCAGATTTGTAAATTCTCAAACGGGTTTTGCTGTCGGAGATTCAGGGAGGGTTTTAAAAACAACCAACGGCGGTACACTATGGACTTACCAAATTATAACACAGTATAACACTCATCCTTTCAAATCTATATTTTTTATTAATCAGAATACCGGCTGGATAACAGGAGGAAATGCAAATGGTATTTATAGTCTCCTTAGAATTTTTAAAACCACTGATGCAGGTATAAGCTGGTTTTTATTATATACAGGTGGAGGGGGGAGTGCCGGTCATGATATTTTTTTTATAAATGAAAACACAGGATTCTGCGGGTGCGGGGTTTATGGGATGTTCACTACTGAAGGAGGAGCAGTAATAAAAACTACAAACGGCGGTATTAACTGGTTTAGCGTTACCCCTTCAATTTATAATTATTTTATTTTTAAACAGGTATCATTTAATAATTCAAATACAGGATGGGCTTGTGGATATTATGGTGATGATGTGGGGTATCGCAAAAAAATTATTTTAAAAACGAGTAATACCGGAATAAACTGGGTAGAACAATGCAGAGATACGCTCTCAGACTATGAGATAAATTCACTTTTCGTGATTGACAGTATAAGAGTCTTTTGCTCGACACAAGATGGAAAGATTATAAAGACTACTAACGGTGGTAACAACTGGATTAGCCAGAGTTCAGGAACCGGAAGAGGATTAAAATCAATATTTTTTATTAATATCAATACGGGCTGGATTGCCGGATTTCAATATCCTGATACTACAAATATCATGAAAACAACAAACGGTGGTATTAACTGGTTTAATGTAAGAAATACTTATTCAAATGTTCTTACGTCAATCTGGTTTAATGACGCATTAACAGGTTATGCGGTTGGATGGAAGTATCCTTTAGCTTATGGCGTGATTTTAAAAACTACAACAGGTGGAGTTACATACACGAAAGAAATAGCACAAATAATCCCGCAAAACTTCACGCTCTATCAAAACTATCCGAATCCATTCAATCCAACGACGAAAATTAAATTTGACGTAGCTCCCCTCTCGAGAGGGGCTGGGGGTGTGTTAATTTCTCTCAAAGTCTTCGATATCACTGGTCGTGAAATCCAAACACTCGTAAACGAAAAGCTAATTCCCGGAACATACGAAGTAATATTCGACGGGAGTAACTATGTATCGGGAGTCTATTTTTATCAAATAAAATCAAATGATTTTATTCAAACAAAGAAAATGCTATTAATTAAATAATTTTATTATAATGAAAAAGTTATTGATTGTTTTTTTATTAATCATTACTCATTATTCATTGCTCATTGCTCAAAGCGGTTGGTATATTCAGCAAAGTACATTCCCCGGAATTCCTCAAAATTTATTTTTTATAGATTTAAATACAGGCTGGATAATGCTCGATTCGGGCAGGATAATAAGAACTACTAACGGAGGCACAAACTGGTCTCAGCCATATTACCATCAGTCGCCTTATCCTATAACTAAAATTAAATTTGTAAATTCATTAACAGGATGGGCAGTAGGAGGAGGTTCTTACTATAATCCGTGGTGTTTTGAGTATAGCATAATAATGAAATCAACTAACGGAGGAATAAATTGGATAACTCAATTTTCAGATTCCTGGGGACCACACTTCAATGATCTTGCTGTGGTAGATACGAATTTTGCGTTTACAACCAGTGCTGGGACAGATCAGTATTGCATGGCTTCTACAGGTGGATTGATAAAAACTTCAAACGGGGGAATTAACTGGTTAAGTATATCAGGTTTAGCTATGAATTCGGTTTATTTTACAAATTCAGAAATAGGCTGGGTTTGTGCTTATTCGGTATCTGATATACCACCAATCAGAAATTACATTTATAAAACAACAAACAAAGGTGTCAACTGGACTAGATTGTTTATGGATTCTATTAATGCCTTCGGTCCTTCAATACAAAGAATTTATTTCCCGGATTTAAATACAGGCTATAAGATATATGGAGGGAAAATGAAAAAAACAACAAACAGCGGTTCAAACTGGACGTCATTGGATTCATTGAATACCTATAATCCGGCAGATATGTTTTTTGCAAGCAGTGACACAGGGTGGATCATTAAAAATAACATCAAAAGAACTAATAACGGTGGGATTAACTGGACGATTCAGAATGCTCCTGCTTCAGCAAGTAAAATATTTTTTGTAAATGCAAATACCGGGTGGGCATTGGGAAGTGTATTAATGAAGACCACAACAGGCGGAATTACATTTATTAATCAAATAACAAATCATATTCCCGATAAATTTTCTTTATATCAAAATTACCCCAATCCATTCAATCCTTCAACAAAGATTCGTTTTGAATTCCCCCTAAGCCAAGGTCGAAGAGCCTCCGAGGAGGTGGGATTAAAGGGGGTTGTATTATTAAAAATCTACGACATCACCGGTCGTGAGATACAAACACTCGTAAATGAAAAACTAAATCCCGGAAGTTATGAAGTAACATTCGACGGCAGCAACTATGCAAGTGGAGTATATTTTTATCAATTGAAGACAAGTGATTACATAAATACTAAAAAACTTATTTTATTGAAATAATAAATATTATTTATATGAGAAATATATATTATCTTTTCTTACTATTCATTATTTATTGTTCGCTACTACTTGATAATTGCCAGTGTCAGTCCGGATGGTTTGTAAGTTGCAGTACACCGCCATCCGGAATGTTTCGTGATTTATTCTTTATTAACTCACAAACAGGATGGATAACCCAGGATTCCGGTAAACTTATAAAAACTACTGATGGGGGTGTTACGTGGACACAATACAACTCAAGTACAAATTATCATCTTAATGCAATCAAATTTATAAATTCTCAAACCGGATGGGCTGCCGGAGGTTTTGTATATTACTATAATCCTTACGTTTTTAATAATGCAGTTATTATAAAAACAACGAATGGTGGAATAAATTGGTTTACCCAATATTTATCCAGTGATTACGCTCCTTTATCTTGTATCAGTATTATAAATGAAACCTTTCTTTTAATTTCAGGTGGTGGGCAAGATATGACTGGAATGGGAACTGCCGGGATTATAAAAAAGACTTATAATGGTGGATTAAACTGGTATAATGATTCATCAATTTCCAGAAGTGTCTATTTATCTTCAAACAGCTTCATTAATTCACAGACAGGTTGGGTAAGCGGATATTGGTATTCAGATTATGGTTCATTTAATAAATATGTTTACAATAGCACTAACGCCGGAATTAATTGGTATGTGGTTTATAGCGACTCGAATCCATTTATTCCCAATCCATTTTCTAAATTAATTTTCCCTGATAATAATACTGGTTATTTAATTGCCGGTTTTCTGAAAAAAACCACCACGGGCGGCTTAAATTGGTTTAATATTGATTCAATAAACACAGCAGGACTGAGCGATATGTTTTTTATAAGCAAAGACACCGGCTGGATTTGTAAAAACCCGATAAAGAAAACAAATAATGGAGGATTGAACTGGTCGAACCAGACAATTCCTAATTCCACACAAAAATTATTTTTTATTAATTCTTTAACTGGCTGGGCAATAGGAAATTCGCCAAGGGTAATTCTCAAAACCACAACAGGCGGAATTACATTTATTAATCAAATAACAAATCATATTCCCGATAAATTTTCTTTATTCCAAAATTATCCCAATCCATTTAATCCGGTGACAAAAATAAAATTTGATGTAGCGGAACACACCCCCAATCCCCTCTCAAGAGGGGAGAATGTAACTCTTAAAGTCTACAACATCACAGGTCGCGAAGTAGCAATACTTGTAAATGAAAAACTAAATCCCGGAACGTATGAAGTAACTTTCGATGGGAGCAACTATGCAAGCGGTGTTTATTTTTACCAATTAAGGAGTGGTGATTTTATAAATACTAAAAAATTTATCCTTTTAAAATAAAGACACTAAACATATGAAACAGATTTTATTAATTTCAGTTTTATTAATCATATTATTTTCTTCTTCATATTCTCATAATTATAGTAAAGATATTCAAATAAATAATGATGATCCTGTGAATGCTGATAAAATCGGTCAGTTACTGATGGATACCGCATCGGCAAAATATCTTCCGCTTGCTGTGGGGAATAAATATATATATATCGTTCAGACTATTCCAATCCCGACAACTTCATCAAAAATGAAGACAACAATTACAAAAGATACTCTAATTTCGGGTAAGAGATATTTTTATTTTTCAAATCCTCCATTATTCAGCAGCTGCTGGATGAGGTATGATTCATTAACAGGTTGTGCTATTGCTTATTCTACAAATGGTGGATGTTTTCCATACACAAATGATAGGATTGTAGATTCCCTTGCGGCGAAAATAAATGATCAGGGTACGGGATGTTTCTTTTCTTTTTACCATCTTCGGAGATGTAATGATACTTCAAATATTACGCTTTTTGGTAATTATCAGACTAAAAGAAAATCTTTCTATCACGATGGGTTATTAGTTGGTGGTTCAACTTATGCCCGTAATATCGGATTGAGTTATTGTTCAGCTTTGGAGTTTGATGGAACATCTTACACTTTAATAGGGTGTATGCTTAATGGAGTTGTTTACGGAGATACTACATTAACAGGAATTACGAATCTTAATACAGGAATCCCGGATAAATTTTCTTTATATCAAAACTATCCGAATCCATTCAACCCGACAACAAAAATAAAATTTGATATAAAGAAAGAATTCAGAAATCAGGAGTCAGAAGTTAAGTTGAGCATCTACGATATATTGGGAAGAAAGATAGAAGATTTAGTAAATGAAAAATTACAGCCAGGGAGTTATGAGATTACGTTTGATGGGGCTAATCTTCCAAGTGGAATATATTTTTATAGGTTAACGACAGAAGGGTATAGTGATGTGAAGAAGATGACCTTATTAAAATGATTTGAGAATTAAATGTGCGTTCACAAGGTGGAACTTGTGCACGAGGGGGAAACGAAATCCCCCTCCAAAGAGACGGAGGGCAGGCTCAAAGTTCGGGGTAACAAAAAGAATTTTTTTATTTTAAATTTTTCGATACTTCTACAAGTGAACTCAATGGGTCTATTTCAATTTCGAAGCCGCGCTTCTCGAATACCGAAATCATTCTTTTATTATCAGCTGTAGTTTGAGCAACTATTCTTTTCAATCCCCAATGTTTAGCAATATCAAAGCAGTAATCCGTAAGTATGCTTCCGAGACCTTTATCCTGCCATTTATCCGAAACAAGAACTGCATATTCAACAGTTTCGTGGTCAGGGTCTGCTACTAACCTTCCGACTCCGAGGAATTTTTTTTCGCTCCCATCGTCACTCTCTACAACCACAGCTACTTCCCTGTCATAATCAATGAAGCAGTATCTTGAAGCGGCTTCGTGCGAATCCCAATGAAAGAAATACCTGAAGCGCGAATATATGGTTTCACGGGAACAGCTTGCAAGCAAACCTCTCCAGAGAAATTCATCTTCTGGTTTGATAGGTCTGAGAATTACTTTCTTCCCGTCTTTCATCGGAATCTCTTTTATATATTCTTCCGGATACGGTCTTAATGCAAGATGGGAATATGGTTTAACTTCTTTGCCTCTTAAATTATTATCGATAATTATTCTTGCATCGAGTGCTATACAATCATTCTTGGTAACCAGGAGCGGATTAATATCCAGTTCAGAAATTTCAGGAAAATCTGCCGCAAGATATGAAAGGCGAATCAGTATTTCAAGAAGCTTATCAATTGCCAGAGGAGGTTTGCCGCGGTACCCTTTGAGGATAGGATATATCTTAAGAGATTCAATCATTTGGTTTGCAAGATTTTCATTCAGCGGAGGGAAGCCGAGAGTCTTATCTGCAAAGAGTTCTGCACCTGTTCCTCCCATACCTGCCATCATTACGGTTCCGAATACGGGGTCTTTTTTAGTACCAAGAATCAATTCCAGAGAATCTTTTTCGCGAACCATTTGCTGGATACTCACACCGTCAATTTTTGCACCGGGGAATTTAGATTGAACATTATGCATAATCTTGTCATAAGCATATCTTACCATAGCATCATCGATGATACTCAGCATCACACCGCCAATATCAGACTTGTGAGTTATATCAGGCGAGTGGATTTTTAAAACAACGGGATAACCTTTATCCTTTGCTATCTTAACTGCATCTTCTGCATTAGTTGCAATTTCCGGCACTGTTGAAGGGATACCATACGCTACCAAAAGTTTTTTAGATATTTCTTCAGACAATATGTCCGTATCAGGAGGAATAGATGCTAAGAATTCATTTCTGATTTTCTTTTTATCGAGTGAAAACTGCACGGGAATATCCCTTGGCGTTTCATAAAGACTTTTCAGATTTCTTGAATAATCCACTAAAGCCATAAACGCTCTGACCCCGTCTTCGGGAGTAGGATAAGTAGGGATACCGTTATCATTAAGAATTTTAATACCTTCTGACATCATTTTTCCACCCATCCAGTTTGCAATAATGGGTTTTGTTGTTTCCTTTGCAAGTTTTGAGATCTCAAGTGCAGTAGCAGTTGGATTAGTCATTGCCTGAGGGGTTAATATTACAAGTACAGCATCTGCATTATCATCATCAAGCACTGCCTGAACGGCTTTTGCAATTCTTTTTGAAGGTGCATCCCCGAGTACATCAACCGGATTTCCGTGCGACCAGGAAGGCGGAAGAGAATCATTAAGTTTATTAATTGTGTTTTCGCCAAGCTCCGAAAGTTTTCCTTTTGCCTCAATCAGTGCATCGGTAGCCATAACACCGGGACCTCCAGCATTTGTAACTATTGCAAGATTTGAGCCTCTTGGAATTTTATGCCTGCCAATCAATTCAGCGCAATCGAATATCTCACCAATATTAAAAACCCTTGCAAGTCCGATACGTTTGAATGCTGCGTCATAGACGTCATCTTCGGAAGCCATAGCTCCTGTATGAGATGAGGCGACTTTTGCAGATTCCGGATACCTTCCAGCTTTATAGGCAATAATAGGTTTTGATGTTGCGAATGCCCTCGCTGCTGTCATAAATTTTCTTGCCTGACTGATTGACTCTATATACAAAAGAATTGAACCTGTTTTTTCGTCTTCACCGAGATAATCTATCAGGTCACCGAAGTCAACATCCAGCATATTCCCTACCGAGAGGAAATAAGAAAAACCAATTTTCTTTTCTATCGCCCAATCAAGAACAGATGTGCATAATGCCCCGGATTGTGAAATGAAAGCGATATTACCTTTCCTTGGCATTCCGGGAGCAAAACTAACATTAAGATTTAAATGCGGAGCAATCACTCCAAGGCAATTAGGTCCGAGGATACGCATTCCATCGTATTTTTTTCTTAACGTGACAATCTCTGCTTCGAGAGCTCTGCCTGCTTCACCTTCTTCTTTAAATCCTGCGGACATAATGATAATTCCATATACACCTGCCTCTCCGCACTGGCGAACCATTTCGGGGACTTCTTTTGCAGAAGTACATATCACGGCAAGGTCGGGTGTTTTAGGAACAGACTTAATATCAGGATAGCATTGAATTCCGAGTACAGCTTCATACTGCGGATTAACCGGATATACAACTCCGCGGAATCCGCCGCCCACGAGATTATTCAATACTTTTCCACTTACATTATTTGGATTAATAGATATGCCGATAATTGCAATTCTTTTGGGATTAAGAATTTTATCAAGTTTCCGGATACTCACAAAAAATATATATTAATTAATAAATATTTTGCTCTAAATTTAATCTCAAATTATAAATAATTAATTGTTAAAAAAAGATAGAATTGAATTCCGAAAGAGGAAGTTTTGTATTTTCAGAGTACATTTAATAAATTTGCTGTTATTTGCAACAAATACAGGTTTTTTCCGTTTATTAAATTATAAATTGTAATACTATTTTAAAAGCATTATTTTTAATAAATCATTAAAAATTAAAAAAATCTATGAAAACAAGGATATCGAAATTCTTTTATTTACTTAGTGTTTTTACTTTTATTATCACTGTTCAATTTTCATACGGACAGAAAGTAAATTATGATACTGTAAAAGCCGGAAAATTTGACTTAGGAAAGATGTGGACATTTGAACATGCACCGGTAGATTATTTCGCAGAGACCTACAACTTCAGACCTTCTCAGGAGTGGCTGGATAACGTAAGAATGTCCGCTTTAAAATTTGCGAATTATTGTTCGGCATCGTTCATTTCCGAAGATGGATTGGTATTGACGAACCACCACTGCGGAAGAGAGTCCGTAACAAAAGTTACCCGACAGGGAGAGGATTTACACAAGACGGGTTTTAATTCCATTACTCTTGCTGATGAAAGGAAAGTTGACAGTTTATGGGTAGAGCAGTTAATTAAGATCTCAGATGTAACCAAAGAAGTGCAGAATGCCATTGACCAGGGAAAGACGGAGAATGAAAAGATTGAAATGAAAATGAAAAAGGTAACAGAAATCGAGCAAAAGAATGCCGGTGATAAAAAATCAAAATTCGAAGTTGTGACTCTATACAATGGTGCAGAATACATGCTTTATGAATATAGAATTTATGACGATGTGAGATTAGTATTTGCCCCTGAAAACGATTTAGGTTTCTTCGGCGGGGATCCCGATAACTTTACTTATCCAAGATACGATCTTGACTGCACGTTCTTCAGAGTTTATGATGATAACGGTCAGCCGTTAAAAACCAGCAACTACTTCAAATGGAGCAAAGGCGGAGCAAACGAAGGTGAAGCGATTTTTGTAGTAGGTAATCCCGGTTCCACCGAGAGATTAAATACATTATCCCAACTGGAATTCAAAAGAGACGTTTTACTTCCTGTATATTTAAATTACATTCAAAACGAGCTTGATAACTATGCTAAAGAAATCAACGGAGACCCGGAATTACAGAAGAAATATGATGACGATATTTTCAGTTTGTTGAATTCACAAAAAGCTTTCATTGGCACATTAAAAGGATTGAACGATCCTTATTTAATGGCGAAGAAAAAAGATTTTGAAAAAACTTTAAAAGCAAAAGTAGAAGCAAACTCGAATTTAAAAGAAAAATACGGTTCTGCATGGGCTGAAATAGAAAAACTGCAAAACGAAAAGAAGATAATTTTCGCTTCGTTCCCGGCAATGGACAGGGTAAAACTGAAACTAATTAATCAGAAAGAGACTTATTATAAATCACTGCTTGGTAAAGCAATCTATGAAGTATACGGAACATCAATTCCACCTGATGCGACATTTACGTTAAGAATTTCCGACGGAGTAATTTCATCATATCAATATAATGGTACCACTGCTCCCCCGAAAACCACATTTTATGGTTTATATGACAGGCATTATTCATTCAACAAGAAATATCCATTTGAGTTACCGGATAGATGGTTAAATCCACCACCGGAATTCGACCTTTCTACACCCATGAATTTTGCAGCTACAAACGACATCACCGGCGGCAACTCCGGCAGTCCTGTAATAAACACAAATGGTGAAATAGTCGGTTTAGCATTTGATGGAAATATAGAAAGTCTTCCGGGTGATTTTATTTTCACAACAGAATCAAACAGAATGATATGCGTAGATTCCGAGGGATTACTTGAAGCAGTAAAGGATTTGTATAAAGCGAAGAGGCTTTCGGATGAAATGGAAAACGGAAAATTAGTACCATAATATTATAGAATTTATACATACATCCGCATTTATTAATGCGGATGTATTATTGTTTTTAAATTTTTAACTTTTAAGGAGTAAAACACAGAATGTCAAAAGAGAGAGTATTATCAGACAGGGAATTATGGATGCTTATAGCAAGAACTTCTACAGGAGTCTTTCACAGACCACTGAACCTTGCAGGAGCGAACTTAACAGGTGCAGATATAAATGGCGCAAACATTATGAACGCTGATTTACAGAAGGCAAACCTTTCAGGTGCTAATCTTGAATCGGCAAATCTGTCAGGCGTTAATCTTTCAGGTGCGAACCTTACAAAAGCAAACCTGTCAAAAGCAAATCTGGCTGGTGCAAATCTAACGGGAACAATTTTAGAAGAGACGAAATTAAACGGAACTGATCTGTCAGGTGCGGATCTCTCGGGACACAATTTGCAGGGTGCTGATTTAACAGAAGCAAACTTAGCCGGTGCTAAGCTTGATGAAGCGAACCTTACAGGTGCAAAACTATCTGCAGCCAAATTATGGAAAGCAAAACTTGCTGATGCTAAATTTGCAAACTCGAACCTTTCCGGTGCAAACCTTCAGGGTGCAAACCTTGCCGGACATAATTTCAGGGGAGTTGACTTGTCAGAAGCTAAATTAGCAGGTGCAAACCTTCAAGGGATAGACCTGACAGGTGCAAACCTTACTTCCGCAAAGATGTGGAAAGCTAATCTATCCGACGCAAACCTTACAGATGCAAATCTATCAGGAACTATACTTCAGGGTTGTGATCTATCCGGTGCAAATCTTACAAGAGCAAATCTGGCAGAGGCAAATCTATCAGGAGCGAACCTCACAGGTGCTAATTTGTGGTACGCTGAAATGACGGATGCTAATCTGGAAAACGCCTTATTAGAAGGTGCGATAGGTTACACTACAAAAAAGAAATAAAAAAAATTTCGGGAACCGGGCTGCAGATAATTTCGTTAAGGAATTATCTGCAAGTCTGTTTTAATTGAGTTGATTTTAAAAATTGTATTACTTTATTTATTAAAAGTTTTTTAATCGTTTTCAATTTAATACTTTTTAATATTCCAAGACCATTATATGAAACGCAAAATAATTTCTTTTTTGTTTTTTATTTTTGCAGTTTCCGTATTAAATTTAAATGGTCAGACCCGGAATATCATTGACTCACTCAAACAGAAACTCTCTACTGCAAACGGGGCTGAAAGAATTGATTTACTTAATGCATTATCTAATAAAATTCTTGATGTTTCCGTTACAAAATCATTAGATTACTCTTTTGAAGCTATCAAACTATCCCGGGAAATTAAAGACATAGAAAGCGAAATTCTTTCTCTGGCATATCTTGCACAAATACACCTCTCTTCATCGTCTTTAGATTCGGGATTCGAAGTTATTAAAACTGCTATTGACCTTCTTCCTAATGTTAAGAATAAATATATCAACGGATACGTGTATATGGTAAAAGGAAGATTAGAACTTGAAGTTTACCACTACGAAAATGCTTTTCAGGATTTCTATAATTCACATTTATTATTTGAAGAAGTTAAAGATTACGAAAACTCAATCAAAACTTTAATGTTGCTCGGTACTTTATTTTCAAACTTAAAAGATTTTGAAGAATCAAACGAATACTATAAAAAGGCACTGGAAGAAGCTGAAAACCATAGTTTAACTACCTTTATTCCGGTAATGCTTAATACAATTGCTTTTAATTTATTTTATGAAGGTAATTATGATAAAGCAACAGAGAGTTGTAATTATGCACTTAAAAAGGGAATAGAATTTAATAATATCGACGAGCAGATAACTTCTTATACTTACTTAGGAGATTACTATCTGGATATAAAAAAAAATTATGATTCTACACTTGCATATTACAACAAAGCTCTCGAATTAGCGAAGAAAATTGAAAACAAAATTGCTGCCGCTATGCTGCTTACAAAATCAGCTCATACTTTTATGCTAAAAAATGACATGCAGACAGCACTAAAATTAGATAAAGAGGCATTAGTACTCAGAATAGCAGTAGGTAAAACTCCTTTTATCGGGAGTTCATATACAAATGTAGGAAGTGATTTCCTTAGAATGGGAGAGTATGATTCATCATATACATATCTTCAAAAAGGATTACAAATTGCTGTTGAGACGAGTAGGTATAATTTCCAGGAATATGCATACAGGATTCTATCTAATCTCTTTTTGAAGAAAAACGATTTTAAAAAAGCTTATGAGTATTATTTAAGCTCAAGTTCTGCAAGAGACTCTGTATTATCACGAGATAAAGGCAATGAGGTTTCTAAATTTAAATTTAAATATGAATTAGCAAAAATGGATAGCGATCTTAAAGAGCTTGAAATATCACAACAAAATTTTAAACTTGTTTTTTTTGCATTGCTTGCTATTATATTAACCGTTGCTTCAATAATTACAACTATCTATTATCTGAAAAATAAGAGGGCAAATAAGAATCTCCTGAAATTAAGTGAAGAGCAAGAAGGCATAATAAAACAGAGAACTATGGAACTCGAGAAAGAACTTTCGAAGCAGAAGCAAATACAGGAAGAAATTAACAGAGCTCTCGATAAAGAAAAGCAACTGAATGAACTGAAAAGCCGTTTTGTTTCTATGGTCTCGCACGAATTCAGGACACCACTTACGAGTATTAATCTGAATATCGAAATGCTTAAGAGGATAATCCAAAAGAATGATTCAACTTCAATCGGAAAGACTATCAAGCATACAGAAAATATTAAAAATGAGATTAAAAGAGTAACTTCTCTAATGGAAGATATACTGCTTCGTGGAAAACTTGAAGCAGGACGAATGGATTTTAATCCGGAAATGGTAAATTTAAAAGAGATTACGGAAGAAATAATAGAAAATTACCGTAACAAATCTAAAAATATTAAAATCGAATTATCCATTAGCGGAGCGGCAAGGGATGTCAATATTGATACAAATATGATGTATCTTATCTTGAGCAATCTGATATCAAATGCAATAAAATACTCAGGTAGCGGTGAGATCGTAAAAGTCGATTTAATATTCGGGAAAAAGGAAGTGATAATATCCATAGCAGATTATGGTATAGGGATACCGGAAGACGAGCAGGAAAATCTGTTTATGGTTTTTTACAGGGCAAGAAATTCGAAAGACATAAAAGGATATGGACTCGGGCTTGCGATAACCAAACAATTTATTGAAATGCACAACGGAAAAATAGAATTTGAAAGCCGGGAAAATGAAGGCAGTAAATTTACCGTAACTATTCCAGAAAGTTAAAAAATATTTATGAATAAAATTATTGTTATTGACGATGATGATCCCTTAAGGGAAATAATTGTAGAATTACTCGAAGTGAATGAATACGAAGTAATAAGTTATTCAAACGGGAAAGACGGCGTAAAAGGTATATTAGAAAATAAGCCGGACCTTGTTGTTTGTGATGTAATGATGCCGGAAATTGACGGTTATGAAGTTCTGAATATTATACGAAACAAAGAAGAAATCAAATACATACCTTTTATTTTCCTTACGGCAAAAATTGAGAATAAAGATTTCAGAAGAGGTATGAATTTAGGTGCGGACGATTACCTGACAAAACCTTTTGATGTGGAAGAACTTCTAAAAATTATCAAATCAAGGATTCAAAAGCATCAAAATTTATTAAAAGAGAGTGAATTTAAATTCAGGACACTTTTTGAGCAATCATCGGATGGTATTTTAATTTGCGATGTAGATGGAAATATATCCGATGTTAATTTCGGATTTACGGGAATGCTCGGATATTCACAAGAGGAGCTGATGAAAATGAAATTGTATGAATTAAATGTAAGCAATGAAAATATTTTTAATGAGACGTTGAAGAATCTTAAGGACTATGGGAAGTTAATCAAAGAAGAAATGACAATTAAGGATAAGTACAATGACCAGATACCGATAGAATGTACTCTTAAAAGAATTTACGAGGATAAAGTACAGGTAATAATAAGGGATATAACATTATTTAAAAAAACTGAATGTGAACTTTTAATAGCAAAGAACAAAGCAGAAGATGCGAGTAAACTGAAATCCGCATTGATTTCCTATCTCAACAGCGAAATCAAGGCTCCACTGAACGCACTTATCGGATATACAGAAATAATTCTGGAAAAGACAAATGACGACAAATATTTAAATGAAATCAAACAAATATTAATTGGCGGTAACAGACTACTGTGTAATTTGAATTCAGTTATGAAACTTACACAACTCGGGTCAGGAGAAATTAAACTACATCTTTCGGACTACGATATTTGCACAGAGATAAGAAATCTTTGCAAGAAATTCAAGCTTTTAGCTAAGTTCAAAGAACTTGATTTTTCTTTTCAATGCGAAGAAAATTATATTTTATATAATACTGACAAAGAAATAATGAACCTTATCATATCAAATTTAATTGATAATGCTATTAAATTTACTCATCACGGTTCAATAAATGTTTCAGTTGAAAAGAAAGCAGGTGATAAAAATTATCTTGCTATAACTGTACATGACACAGGTATAGGTATCAGGCAGGACAATATCAAAGATTTCCCTAAAGAACTCAGGCAAATCATTGATAGTTTTGAAACGGGAAACAGCACAGGTATAGGCCTTACATTAGCTTATAAGTTAGCAGAGTACCTTGGCGGGAGCATAATAGTTAATAGTGAATTCGGAAAAGGTTCTGAATTTTCGGTTACATTTCTGATTCAGAAAAATAAAAGTAATTAATAAAGCATATTTATTCTTATATATAAGGTAATAATATCTTATTACAAATCCGAAATTAATTTCCTCATAAGTTTAATCTGGTCTTCAGAGCCTAGTAATATCAATTTTGTAGACGGAGAAATTAAAGTATCAGGTGAGGGATTAATTAAATAATCACCGATTGCATCCCTCAGACCTATAATGTTAGCACCTGTACGGTTTCTGATATCAAGATCCCGGATTGAAATTGTTCTGTTCTCAATATGAAGATTACTGAGGGGAATTTCTTCAAACGTTAGACTGATATCAGAGCCCTGCCCTGTAAGTTGTGCTATAAATTCCGTGATATCGGGTTTTGTAACCAGTGCAGCCATATGAGCGCCTCCGATTTTTTCCGGCATTATTACATTATTCGCTCCTGCTCTTTTCATTTTGTTCACGGAAGAATCATTAGAAGCACGGCTGATAATAATAATGTCCTTTCTGTATTCTCTTGAGCATAAAGTAACATAAACATTGTCCGGATCGTTTGGCAATGTTGTAATTATGGCTTTTGCTTTTTCAATGCCTGCTTTAACGAGGACATTGCTCTCTGTGGCATCACCAAGAAGATATAATATATTAGATTCCTCAAATTCTTCCACAAGTTTCTCGTTAGATTCGATAACTACAAACGGGATTTTATCATCGATAAGTTCGAGGCAAACCTGTTTCCCGTTTCGACCGAAGCCGCATACAATAACATGGCTTTCGAGTTTTTCTATTTTTTTTTCCAATTTATAATTCCTTAATATTTTTTTTAAATCCCCTTCGACTAAAAAACCTGAAAGAGTCATAACTCCGTAAAAAAAGACTCCGATTGTCACTATTAAAATAAATATTGTAAATGCTCTGCCGGCATCTGACAGCGGGTGAACTTCACCGAAGCCAACTGTGGTTATTGAGATAATCGTCATATAAAGAGCTTCAAAGACTGTATATCCTTCAATCACCACATAACCGATTACTCCGATAAGAATACTCAGTAAGATGAAAAAAACAATGAGAAATATTTTTTTTATATAGCGCTTATATAGAATATTATCTGAGTACAAGGTAATAAAATTTTATCTGTGTTATCCCAATATAGAGCAATTTATACAATAACATTATAATTTAAAACATAAATAAAGGATATCCTTATAAACGATACTCTTCCAATTTGTGTATTACTAAATTTCTTTGTTTTTACAAGATTTTATTATACTTTTATCAATTTGAAATTCGATTATTATAAGAAAATAAATATTTTCAAAATCATATATTCGAATTACTGCTTAACAGAAAAAATAAGTGAGAAATAATTCAAAAGATAATAAAAATGTTGCAGCGATTTTGATAGTATCTGCACTGGGATATTTTGTTGATATATATGATCTGATTCTTTTCAGTATTGTGAGAGTTCCATCACTTAAGTCATTTGGTATTACAGGTGATGATCTGCTTTCTAACGGTGTAATATTATTGAATATGCAGATGTTCGGAATGCTTGTCGGAGGGATTGTCTGGGGTATTCTTGGAGATAAGAAAGGGCGAATATCGGTTTTATTTGGCTCTATTTTTCTTTATTCTGTAGCTAATTTTGCTAATGGATTTGTTTATGATATACCCTCTTATGCTGTTCTCAGATTCATCGCAGGACTTGGACTCGCAGGAGAACTTGGAGCCGGAATTACACTTATATCCGAAGTTATGTCAAAAGAAATGCGGGGTTATGGAACAATGATCGTTGCAACTATAGGGATATTCGGTGCGGTTGCTGCAGCATTGGTCGGGGATTTTTTTGAATGGAGAACTGCTTTTTTCATTGGAGGATGTATGGGTATTGTTTTATTGATATTACGAATTGGTGTGTATGAATCAGGAATGTATGATGCAATCAAGGGAAAGAATATTAGCAAAGGAAATTTCCTGAAACTTTTCTCCGATAAGAAGATGTTTCTGAAATATCTCTATTGCATTGCTATCGGTGTTCCTATCTGGTTCATAGTTGGTGTCTTAATAACTTTTTCTCCTGAATTTTCAAAACAATTCGGAATACCCGGACAAATTAATGCAGGAACATCTGTTATGTTCTGTTATATAGGACTCGCTGCAGGAGATTTTATGAGCGGTTCATTGAGTCAGATTTTTAAGACCAGAAAAAAGGTAATTAAAGGATTTATCATTTTTTCAGCTTCGATGATTCTGGTATATCTGTTCCTGAATAGGTATAACACATTTTTCTTTTACACTGTTTGTTTAATTCTTGGCATTGCAGGCGGATACTGGGCAGTTTTTGTTACAAATGCTTCTGAACAATTTGGAACGAACATACGTGCAACAGTCACGACTACTGTTCCTAATTTCGTGAGAGGTGCAGTCGTTCCCGCAACTTTGCTATTTCAATTATTGACTAATTATGTGGGAATTGTTTATTCCGCTCTTATAGTTGGATTTTTGACAATTATTGTTGCCTATATTTCGGTGAATAAACTTGAAGAAACATACGCAAAAGATTTAAATTTTCTTGAAGTACTTTGATTTATAAGTTAACATTAACATCTGAATAATAAGTTAATTCAAAATTTAGTTTATAAACAGAGGAGATTAAACTTATATATTTTATCAATTGCTTTATAAACGTATTTTTGATTAAGTAGATTGATTTTTTATAACAAAATATTTTTTAACGAATCCATATGTTCAAGATCAATAAATCACACGGATATATTATTTTAATAGTTCTTTGTTTTATTGCATATTTCAATACATTCAACAATTCATTCGTATTTGATGATGACACGATAATTGTTAACAATGCAAATATACTTAAAATCTCAAATATCCCTGATTTATTAGTAGCTAAGGGTGAATATAAATATTCCTTTGGGGCACTCTACCGTCCTTTAATAATGATCTCGTTTGCAATTGATAACTCACTATGGGGATTAAAGCCCTCGGGATTTCATTTTACAAATTTGCTCCTGCATATTATTGCGGTAATATTATTATATAAAATACTTTTAACTTTATTTACAGGCTTCGAACATAAGATATTAGCTTCTCTGATATCTGCTGCAATATTCGCAGTACACCCTGTACATACAGAATCTGTATCTTTCATTAGTTCAAGGACCGATGTTCTATGTTCGATATTCTTTTTTCTATCCTTTTATTACTATATTAAATACAGAAATATTTTTATACCGGGGAATATATCTAAAACCAAAGAAACACCAAACAAAAATATTAAGAATGAAAAAGTTAAAAATGTAAATTTTAATAAATTTTTGATTTTATCATTTCTGTATTACTTTTTAGGACTGCTGTCTAAGGAAATGATTATAACCTTGCCACTTCTTTTTATATTATATGATTTTGTTCTCCTCAAACAGCCGCTTATTAATTTAAGGAAATATTTGAAAGTATATTTTGCTTTTATTTTGATTACTTCGGTATATTTACTGATAAGATATTTTGAAGTAAGAGGTACTGAGGAAAAACTTATCTTTAACTGGTTCTATGGCAAAAGTACACTGATATTGTTTTCGACAATGATAAAAACAATTCCTGAATATGTACGATTATTATTTATACCAATTAATTTAATATATGATTATAACGGTGTTATTAGTTATTCCTATTCGATTTTCGATGTTGCGGTTATTTTTTCCATCATATTTACTATTGCATTAATATGGCTTTCTGTATTTTTTTATAAAAATAACTCTATTTACAGTTATTCAATTTTATTTTTTCTGATCACTTTAACTCCTGTCATAAACATAGTTTCTACTTGCAACATTATGGCGGAGAGATTTTTGTATATGATATCTTTCTCTCTTTCCGTTGCCGTTGGATATTTTCTTTGTAAATTCATTAGACATAAGAACTTCAGGAGTGTTGTCTCAATTTCCTTAATCATTATCATAATATTCTCATATCTAACTTATGAAAGGAATAAAGCGTGGAAAGATAATGATACATTATACATGTCTGCCGAAGGGAGCGAAAGCTTATCTGCTATGATAAATGTTGCCGGCATTTATACCAGAAAAGGGCAAATAGAAAAAGCGGAAAAACTATACAGGAAAGCTCTTGATATCAATGATAATGCGATAAATGCTCATCAGAATCTGGGAATCCTTTATATGGTTAAAAAGAATTATGACTCAGCAGAAATAAGATTCAGAAAAGCTCAACAGATAGATATCAAGTTCCCAAACTCATATTACATGCTTGCTAAATTGAAACTATTAACAAATAAGACTGCAGAAGCAATAACGGAACTTGAAACAATGCAGAAACTTAATCTTGTTTACAAAGATTCCGGCAGGATACTTGATTCACTAAAAAGAATACAGATTCCCGGAAAATAAAATATATTTTCAGAAACAAGAGAGATGATATTGTCAACAGGATTATGAGATATACACATAATCAGGGAATGCAGAGAAGAATTAGTACTTTAAATAATTAAATATATAAACTTAATCATTCATTTTATTATATGATATTTTTATTTAAATTAGGTTTAATTAATAATTAAACAAAAAAATTATGCGGATTGGAATTTTAAAAGAAACTCACTCTGAAGAAAAACGTATTGCTCTCACACCAGGTGGAGTTAAATCTTTGGTCGAACATGGAAATCAGGTTTTTATTGAAAAAGACGCCGGGCTTCAAAGTCATTTTAAGGACGAAGAATATGAAAAAGTCGGAGCAAGACTTGCTTATTCTGCGGAAGAGATATTTAACCGTTCTGAATTAATTACTAAGGTTGCATCTTTTTCGGATGATGAGGCAACACATTTAAATCCGGGACAGATAGTTTTTTCATTTTTACATCTTTTCATGCGGAAGAAATTGATTGATATATTTCGCGAGAAGAAAATAACATCTATAGGATTTGAAAATGTTGAGAATGAAAACGGAGGATTACCGATTTTAAGTGCAATGAGCGAAATAGCAGGACAAATTTCCGTTCAAATTGCTGCCCGTTATTTAGAGAACCATTTTGATATAAGCCGTGGAACGCTATTGGGAGGTATTACGGGAGTAGCACCGGCGGCAGTAGTTATATTAGGTGCAGGAACAGTAGGGTACAATGCTGCACGCACTGCTATCGGACTTGGCGCACATGTAGTTATTCTTGATAATGATCTCCAAAAACTCCGCATGGTAGAGAGTAATTTAGGTAAACAAGTTACAACTGTCGTTCTTAATCCTTACACAATAGAAAGAGCAGTAAAATTTGCTGATGTCTTGATAGGTGCTGTATTGATTAAAGGAGAAATAACACCTCATATAGTTACAAAAGAAATGGTGCAAACGATGAAAAAAGGTGCTGTAATCATTGATGTATCTATTGATCAGGGAGGATGTATTGAAACAAGCCGTCCAACTACAATATCAAGTCCGACATATAATCTTTATGATGTAATACATTATTGTGTTCCTAACATACCTGCAATGGTATCCAGAACAGCAAGTTACAGTTTGAATAATAACATTATTAATTATATAGTCGAAATTGCAAAATCAGGATTAGATGAAGCTTTGATAAAATATCCCGGTTTAGAGAAAGGAATCTGCACGAAAGATGGAGTTTATACAATAGAGTAAGAACTCCTGTAAGATTATTGTGAAATTAATCTGTTTCGTCTGGTCTTATATTCTTGCAAATATGTCTTTTTACATTTTTCATCTAAAAACGACCTATTTGTCAGTTGCTCAACTTTAATTTCTTCGGTTAAAAAAGGGTTTAGAATATTTTCAATATCTTTTTCAGGAATTAATAGACGCAAACAAAGAACTCATAAAACTTTACGAACAAAAAATCAAAGACGAAATAGAGAAGGTGTGGGAAATTAAAGATAAAATATAAGTAATATGATACTTCAAAAAAAAACATTAGAAAAACTCAGAAATTTAATTAATGAAGAAACTGAATACCGAAAGGGTCATGAATTAGTGGCCTTTTTTAATGAATTAGGGTTTAACGATAGTTATGGCCAAGGTTTTCCCTCAAGATGGATATACACTGATGATAAATTGTCTAAAATCAACGGAACACCCGAAATTGATAAGTGTATAAAAAAAGTATTTTCACCAGTGAATTTTATTACCCGGTTTAGTCAGTTAGATGAATTAATTAAGGATTTCAACCAATACCTTGCTTTTGATGGTTGGAAAGTAATTCGAAAGGAAAAAGATATATTTTTCAGCAAAACAGATAAAATTAATTTCGATGAAGAGAAAAACGAAATTAAAGAAGATGATTTTTTAAAAAAGGAATTCAGCGATATTTCATTAGATAAACTCGGATTAGATAGCGTTATTACTGAAACAATAAAATTGAGAATTGAAGAAATAAAAAAATGTTTATCGGTAAAAGCTCCTTTATCAGTCATATTTCTTTCGGGAAGTACATTAGAAGGAATTTTATTAGGTATTGCGACTAAATTTCCAAAAGAATTTAATCAATCAAATTCTTCTCCAAAGAACGAAAATAAAGTATTGGCATTTCATAAATGGACTTTGAATAATTTAATTGACGTTGCTCATGAGATTGGTTTTATAAAAGAAGATGTGAAAAAATTCAGTCATGCTTTAAGAGATTTTAGAAATTACATTCACCCTTTTGAGCAGGTAAGTTCGGGATTCAACCCAGATGAGCATACAGCAAAAATATGTTGGCAAGTTTTGAATGCAGCAATATTTCAAATAAGTAAAAAATGATACCTACAGATAAAGATATCATAAATTCAACTATCGAAGCCATATACTGGTGGAATATTACTGAACATCATTATCATCGATATTTTAATAAAATTGACTATATTTATAAAAACGAACACTTATTAATATTTTTCACAGCAAAAGTTTTTGAAACATTTTTGAAAGAATATTCCATCAATAGAAAATGGAAAATAGTTTAACTCGAAAATATATAAATAAGATAAAAACATTTGGCACATTAGAAATAATCAATCATAAAAAGTATTCAGTCGTAGAATGTGAGTTTGAATATGATATTTATTCACGAGATAATATGAAAGGTGATTTTATTTTTAATGAAAACTTCGATAAAGAACTGCATGAATCAATACATTCAAAATTCATTTTCAAAGACAAAGCTAATAGAATAATTGAAGGTATAATAACAGGATATTCAATTAATCAAGGACTTGCATTAAATATATCTTATTTACATTTTAATATTAATGAATATTGTCAAATATTTCATTTTAGTGATGAAAAGAGTGTGAAGTTAAAAATTGAATACCAGATTCCATTTATAAAATATTTTGAAAGATTTTTAAAATATTATTATGGTATTAGAGAAGATTATGTTCTAAAGTTTGGAGAAGATGAAAAAATAATGAATATTAACAGGAAAAATGTTCGATTTTATGAATTTATTACATTTACAGGTGATAAAGGAGCAGATTCAAAAATGCATAAATTTATTTATCCAACATTTGAATTCCCATTAAGAAATGGAAAATCTGATTTGGATAAAAAAATAAAATTATCTGAAGATATAATTAATGATATATTATTAATTTTTTCATTAGTTTTCGATCATTATTTAGGATTTTTCGGAAAAAATATTTACATTTATAATAAAGAAAATAAATTAATAAAAGAAATAAAATTTAGAACTTCTGAATTTTCAAAAAGCGAAGAATATTTAGAAGACCATTTTCAAGTAAAGTTCTCAAATATTTTTACTATTAGTTATATAGCGAAAATAATAAATAAATTTAGGAAATATAAAGAAAAGGATAAATTAAGAACAGCAATCCATCGATTCAGAGCAACAAATGATATTAAAATTTTTGAATCACAAGTAATTTGGGCATTTTTAGCATTAGAATCTATGACTTCAATTATAAAGAGAAACGGTCGTTTAGAAGAAAAATTATTAAAAACAACGAAATTGTTAGGGTTGGATATTAAAGATTATTCTTTCAAAGAGAATATTAGAACAAAAGAACAAAACAAGAAAAGAAACAAATATTTAATTTCAGACTATAGAAATGATATAGTTCATTCAAAATTTAATAAATTTGAATTTAATGAAATTTACAAAGAATTTAAAAAGTTAAGACAACTAAATAGAGATTTAATATTTTCTTGCTTGGATAAGACTTATAAGAGCTTTCCATTCCCTATATGAGTAAAAAAGTATGACATAGTTATTAAACATAAATAGAGTAATATTTAAAGTCAGGAAATAAAAAAACACTTGAAAACTTGAAAAAAATAAATACAATATTTTTATCAATTTTAACTTTATTTATAATCGCATATTTTGTTAATGTTTTTGCAAATGAATATGGGTTTAATTTTATTCAAGCAAATCTTTATATTTATATAATAATTATTCTATTTTTTGCAATTTTATACCTTTCTTTGATATTATTTTCTTTTTTTTCAAAAATACCAGAGCAGGATATGATTAGTTTGAAGAGAATAATGATACCTTTGGATAAAAACATATTAGAATATATAACACATAAATATTCAAGCAATATTGGATTTCACATCAATACGAGCATTATGATTGAAAAATTTTTTAATAACTATGAACATATTGATAACCAAATTTATAAAAAAAGTTTAAAGAAATTGCTCGATAAATTTGCTGTATCTTTAAAATCATTTAATTCAAAATTTTCAGAGCATTCATGTGTAAACAATAACATTGTTGTTATTTATCCAGAATTAAAATATAATGACCCTATTGCTTATAACAATATTATAAAAGAATTAGATAAACTGGGTAATATCGTATACAAAAATTTGAATGAGTTAATAAAATATTGTAAACTAAAAGGGCATAGTATATATTAAAATAATTTTTTTAAAATTAATAATACAAATAATGAATATTTTTTTATCCTCAACATGTTATGATTTAAAAGATTTAAGAGCTGAAGTTGAACAATTTATCCGTGACAAGGGTCATTTTCCACTCATGAGTGATAGAGATAACTTTCCTATGGTACCAGGAAAGCATAGACATGATGTTTGCTTAGAAAACATATATATATGCAATTTATTAATAGTAGTTATATCAGGGAGATATGGAGCTCCATATTACAAAGACCCAAATAAATCTATAACTCATGCTGAATATGATGAAGCAGTAAAATTAGATAAGGAAATTAGAGTATTTATACGAAAAGAAGTCTTTGACGAAAGACTATGCTATTTAAAAAATAATACAACCGAAAGACCATATAATCCCGTATTTGCAGACAATAATAAAGTATTCGATTTCATAGATATAATTCAAAAAGATAAAAAAGGTTTTTATATCCAATTTTTTAATGATTCAATACATTTAAAAAGCCTTTTAAAACAAATATTAGATTCCGAATTTATAACTGAACATAAACATATTGATTTAAAAGGAATTGGTATTCCATTAGAATCACTTAGTTCGGTTGCTGTTAATTATATTACTTCCAATTACGGTATCAAAATGGGAGAATTAGTAACAGAAGATGTATTGAAAAAAGCAATGGATAGTATACCTGAAAAAACGACTCAATTTGGAGAATTATTAGGATTTGAACAAATACCCTCAGGAAGTGATTATGTTTATTTTACACCATTAAGAAATTCAGGACAAGAAGGAGAAATTATCGTCGGAATTTCCCCAACCGCATTTGGAACTGCTGTAAGAAAAGAGATTGGAGAATTACTAAAATCGTCGGGAAGCATAAATGTTAATATTAAATAAGATCAACAATATTTAAAAATTTACAATATACAAATGATTATTGATAATCTCTCTTTTAAATTAAAAGCAATAATTTATGAATGCTTAAATATTTCTGATGAAATTTTAATTTGTTCACCTTTTATTTCTGAAAATGATTTGCTGTTTGATATTTTAAAACAAGATAAAATATTTACATTAATCTGTAGATTAACATATCCAGCCACACCAGATTTATTTGAAAAGATTTTAGATTTATTAGATGATAATAAGAAAGTTTACGTTTATGATGATAATTCTCTTCATGCTAAAATATATTATTTTAAAAAGAATAAGAAAGGAATTTGTGCAATTATCGGATCTTCAAACTTCACTGATAGTGGTATTTCATTACATAAAGAAGTAAATGTTTTAATTGATTATGAATTAGTCAAAATTGAAAGGTATTTTGAATTTTTAAAAAAAGAGAGTTATAAAGAATTAAGCAAAGAAGTAATAGAATATTACAGATCATTTTATAAAAAACCTGATCTATCGCATAGATACAGAAAAGTTAAAATAAAAAATGAATATGTTGAATTGTATGAATCAATATTAAATAGATATAACATTGCAAAAGGTTTATTAATAAAACGATATGAAACAAAGTTGCCATTTACATATCTATTCGATTTATTTTGTCATGAATTCAAAACTAAAATAATTTATGACTATCATTTAGAACCTTTTCATAAATTTAAGAAAAAGTATTTATTCGATTATTTCAAAATATTTATTGAACAATATTTTACAAAAGATGATGAGAATTGGAGACTTAAAAGATTCAAGAGAAATATTTATTTAAAGCAAAATTTAAAAAAAATAAGTGAATGGGAATTGAAACTCTTCTTTTTAAATCTTCATGCTATTGCATCAGGTTCGGGAATGGGTATGAGAACATGGGCAGTAAAAAATAGGATGGTGAAAGAAGATTTAATAAAATTAATAAATTTTATTATCAATAAAGATTTAAGTATGTCACAAAAGTTTGCATTAGCACTTACAAAAAAACAAGAAGGGGGATTAAAAATAGATTATTTAGGGAAATCTTGCATTGGAGAAATTCCAGGGTGGTTGATGCCTGAACAATATCCAATAATAAACGAAAAGATGAAATTTGTATTAGATTTTTTTAAACTTTAAAAAATTATTTTAATACAGGAATTAGAATTTTACTTAATGATGAAGGAAACATTAGAAGATTTAATTGAATATTGCAAGGAAAACAATAGAATCTGTCTAATGCCAAATTATTGGAATGAATTATACGATAAATTAAAAAATAAAAAACAAATCGAAACACAAAGAAACTTAATTGATGATATAATCCAATCATCTATAAAATAAATTATGCGTAAATTAAATTGTTTTATTGCCTGTGCTTTTGGCAAATCAGATGTCGAAGACATATATAAAAATGCGATTTCGAAAGTTCTAAAGAAATTAGATATAAATGCTTTAAGGGTAGATAAAATAGATTTTCTCGGGAAAATTGATAGTAAAATAATTAATCTTATTAAAAAATCTGATTTCTGTATTGCTGATTTAACTTATGCTCGTCCGTCCGTATATTTTGAGGCAGGGTTCACAGAAGGTTTGGCGAAAAAAGTTATTTATACTATTCGGAATGATCATTTTAAACCTAAGGAAAATGATTCTAACGAAAATTATAAAATCCATTTTGATAAAATTACAGAAAATATTATTGGTTGGAAATCTCCAAATATTAATTTTAGAAACAAACTAAAAAACAGAATTAATTTTGTAATTTCTCCAATTTTGGAAAAATTGAAAGAACAAGAAAAAACTATAAATGAACAAAACAAATTTAAAAGATTATCTCTTATAGAAAAAATCAACCAGGTAGAAAAAAGAATAACACAAATATTTTTAGATAAAAAGTATAATGTGTTTAAAAATGGGTATGAAAAATTAATTTTCCAAAATCCGGAAATATCTAATTCAATTGTTTATTGTTTTATTGCTGACAATTTCCTTGAAAAATCTCTGAAATCATTTGATCCGGATTTTAACATATATATAAATTTATCTAAGCTAACTGAAATCGTGAAAAATGTTGATACAGACAAAATTAGAAAAATTATTATAACATTCTTCAGTATTAAAAATATACCAGAATCAAGGATACAAAAATGTTTTCCGTCATTCCAAAAAAATATTATTGAAGTCAAAGATTATTCATATACTTCTTTATATTTAAAGAAAAAATATAGATATATATTTATTGATAATATTCTTTCATTAAATGAAATAGAAAGAAAAATATTATCGTTTAAAAATATTTAATATAAAATCAAGAAATCAAAAGACCATCTTTCTCTATAAAACCCTACCCTCATATCGTATTTAACCTTTCCCTACCAATCAATCTCCCTCAAGGGATTGGGATTCGCTATCCAAAGGGGAAAGTACAGCTTAAACGATCTTGCTAATCCTGACCGTAAATCATGGTTCGGTCTTTTCCAAGCAGCTCTTAAATTATCAATTATTAATCACTAATTATTAATTGATATTCTCCTTATTGACTTATTAGTTTTTATTTCTTATTTTTGTTTGTAACCATAATAATATATGGTTATATGTTTTTGCATAAATTCTTTAAAATAAATAACAAATATGCAAAAAATAAAAATGGCATAGTTTTGGCAGTTTTTTCGATAAATATTTTTTTGAACAATTCTTTGATTTATCAATATTTAAAATGGCATATACTGACAAACTTTTACCGCTTTTTTACTTAAGTTGTAATTTAACAGTTTTATTTATTTTTACTTTTGGTAGAATTTTTTATCCACCCGGTTTGTCATGTTGAACTTGTGCGTTCTTTGCATCCCGACTTGTCGGTGATTTCAACATCTGTTAAGTTTATAGTGTTATAAAACGAGACCCTGAATCAAGTTCAGGGTGACAAAACAATCCTTGAAACTTTTTAACTTCACATTAAATTTTAAATCCCGCCTTTGTTGGTATTTAACGTAGTAGCCTGTCCCGAAATTCGGGATCACCAACAAAACTTATGGATTCTAAATCAAGTTTTGAATGACAAAGAGGGTGAGAAGGATTTACGTTCACAATCGGGGGAGACCGTGTAAAAACATAAAATATCTTTAAAGTAATTTGGGCTAAAGTCCCGATATAGAGCATCGGGATTTCCAACCCTAAGACAGGGCGTGTTAGCTACCCCCCGTCGTAAACGACGGGGTAATTTTCTTATTTTCACACGGTCTCGGGGGATTTGGAACGAGTGGACAATAAACCTAATAAAAAAGCCTGCTGACATTGCAGGTTTGCTTGACATAAGCAGAGAGAGAGGGATTCGAACCCCCGGTAACCGTAAGGCTACAACGGTTTTCAAGACCGCCGCTTTCAACCACTCAGCCATCTCTCTGTATAAAACTTTACAAAAATAAAGAAAATTTAAGTTTATTCAAACACATTTCATAAGAACACAGCTCTCAATGAACGTGCCTAAACGGGAGTTTAGGTACGTGGAGAGGTGAGAGAAAATTTAAGTTTATTCAAACACATTTCATAAGAACACAGCTCTCAATAAACGTGCCTAAACGGGAGTTTAGGCACGAGGCGTGGTGTGAGAAAATTTACTTTTATTCAAACACATTTCATAAGAGCACAGCTATCAATGAACGTGCCTAAACGGGAGTTTAGGTACGAGGAGAGGTGTGGGAAAATTTACTTTTATTCAAACACATTTCATATAAACACGGCTCTTAATGAACGTGCCTAAACGGGGGTTTAGGCACGAGGCGTAGTGTGGGAAAATTTAAGTTTATTCAAACTCATTTCATAAGAACACTGCTATCAATGAACGTGCCTAAACGGGAGTTTAGGTACGAGGAGAGGTGAGAGAAAATTTACTTCTATTCAAACTCATTTCATAAGAACACAGCTCTCAATGAACTTTCCTAAACTGGAGTGCCTGTGTGAAAACGCAAAATATTATTTAAAGAATTTGGGCTAAAGCCCTAATGCGGGGCGTGTTAGATACCCCCCGTCGTAAACGACGGGGTAATTCTCTAATTTTCACACAGGCTCTGGAGTTTAGGTACGGGGCGTGTTAGATACCCCCCGTCGTAAACGACGGGGTAATTCTCTAATTTTCACACAGACTCTGGAGTTTAGGCACGAGGCGTGTTAGCTACCCCCCGTCGTAAACGACGGGGTAATTCTCTAATTTTCACACAGGCTTTGGAGTTTAAGCACGGGGCGTGTTAGCTACCCCCGTCGTAAACGACGGGGTAATTCTCTAATTTTCACACAGACTCTGGAGTTTAGGTACGAGGAGAGGTGAGAGAGAATTTACTTTTGATCAAACACATTTCATATAAACACGGCTCTTAATGAACGTACCTAAACTGGAGTTTAGGCACGAGGCGTGGTGTGAGAAAATTTAAGTTTATTCAAACACATTTCATGAGAACACAGCTCTCAACGAACGTGCCTAAACGTGAGTTTAGGCACGAGGCGTGGTGAAAGAATTTGGGCTAAAGCCCTAATGCGGGGCGTGTTAGATACCCCCGTCGTAAACGACGGGGTAATTCTCTAATTTTCACACAGGCTCTGGAGTTTAGGCACGAGGAGAGGTGTGGGAAAATTTACTTTTATTCAAACTCATTTTAGAGAAACACGGTTTTTAGATTACGAATCAAAATATAAAATATATTTAGCTTGTACAGATAGGAAATTACTGATTCAATTCAGAATTTCAAATTTTAAGTTTTTCACTTCTTGTGAAAGATTATTTAATGTATAATCTCCGATCCTTATTCTTCGTAATTTAAGCAGATAACCTCCCACACCGAGTTTTGTACCGAAATCACTTGCAAAGACCCGCATATAAGATCCTTTTGAACAAACAATATTAAAGAAGATTTCAGCAGGACTTATTCTGTGTGCTTCAATCTTACTAATTGTAATTTTTCTTGGCTGTCTTTCGATTTCCTGTCCTGCTCTTGCGAATTTATACAATGGTTTTCCTTTATGCTTTAATGCTGAGTACATCGGAGGCATTTGCAGCGTATCACCGAAAAAAGATTGCTTTACATTTTCAATTTCTTCATCAGTAACCTGCGAGATATCCTGAATGTTTTCCTCTTGTTTTTCCGTATCGAAACTTTTTGTAACGGCACCAATTTTTATTATCCCCGAATATTCTTTTTCAAGATCCATAAATGAATCGATACGTTTCGTCATAGAGTCAGTACAAAGTATCAGCAAACCTGTAGCTTTGGGGTCTAATGTACCTGCGTGACCGATCTTCTTTATTGAGAATTGTTTTTTGAACAAACGGACTAAGTCTGCACTTGTGAAATCGAGAGGTTTATCTGCAAGTATAATTTTGTCGCAAAATTTGGATGGTTCTAATTGTTGATCGGGATTATGAGGAAGCATCGTCCTTATGCAAATCATTAATCAACTTACTTATCTTGTCTGCATATTCCATTGTATCATCGTGAAAAAAAGTGAGGTCAGGTATATATTTGAGTGAGATTTGTTTTGCCAGAAGGAATCTTATATGACTTTTTCTATAATTGAGCCGTTCAACGCATTTCTCTGCCGGCTCTTTATTGCCAAGGAATGAAACGTAAACCTTTGCGAATTTTAAATCGGCAGACATTATCACTTTTGATATTGTTACTAATCCGAGATTTAATTCCATTAAATCCCTCGACATTGCAGTATTAAGTTTATGTTTGATTTCTTCAGAAACCTTTTCTACCCTGTGACCCATAAATTATTGAGGCGTTAATTTTCTCTTTGTTTCTACTAATTTATACGCTTCGATTACATCACCGACTTTAATATCGTTGAAATTTTCAAGTCCGATTCCGCATTCATATCCCGATTCCACATCGCGAACGTCATCTTTTATCCTTTTCAGTGAAAGTATTGATCCGTTATAAACAACAAGTCCATCTCTAAGAAGTCTAACTTTGTTATTCCTGTTTACTTTTCCATCCTGAACGTAACAACCTGCAACATTACCTACTTTCGGGACTTTGAACACCTGTCTTACATCAATTGTTGCCATAACTTCTTCACTAATTTCCGGTTCAAGCAATCCTTCGAGAGCTAATTTAATTTCATCAATCACGTTATAAATAATATTGTAAGTGCGAATATCAACTTTTGCTTTTTCAGCAAGCTTTCTGGCATTAAGATTAGGGCGGGTATTGAAACCAATAATAATTGCTTTAGATGCTTCCGCGAGCAATACGTCAGATTCGCTTATCTGTCCGAGAGCTTTATGAATAACTGATACTTTTGCTTCTTTCGTAGTAAGTTTGTGCAATGAATCTGCAAGGGCTTCTGCAGAGCCATCTGTATCGGCTTTGATAATTATATTAAGTTCAACCTGCTTACCTTCTTTAATCTGCTGTGAAATATCATCAAGAGTTGTGAATCTAACCTGTCTCAAAATTTCTTCGCGTTTTAATTGCTGGCGTTTCAGAGCAATATCCTTAACGTCTCTTTCAGATTCGAGAACGATAAAAGCGTCACCGGCTTGCGGCATACCATCAAAGCCTAAAAGCTGTACCGGAGTTGCAGGCAGGGCAGCCTCTATCTTTTTTTCTCTTTCATCGAACATTGCTTTCACTCTTCCGGAACAAATTCCTGCAATAAACGCATCACCGACTTTAAGTGTACCTTTCTGGATTAAGACTGTTGCAAAAATACCTCTTCCTTTATCAAGCTTCGCTTCGAGAACAACACCTCTTGCAAATTTAGAAGGGTCTGAGCGCAGTTCAAGAATTTCCGCTTCGAGCAGTATTTTATCGAGAAGTACATCAACATTTTTTCCGAATTTTGCAGAGATTTCTGCTGCCTGATATTTTCCACCCCACTCTTCAACGAGCAACCCTTTATCGGCTAATTGTTGTTTTATCTTTTCAGGATTTGAATTGGGTTTATCAACTTTATTAATTGCAATGATTATAGAAACACCGGCAGCTAAAGCGTGGTTTATTGCTTCAACTGTTTGAGGCATAACACTGTCATCTGCAGCTACTACAAGAACGACTATATCTGCTGCCTGACCTCCTCTTGCGCGCATTGCAGTAAAAGCTTCGTGTCCGGGAGTATCGAGGAATGTTATTTCCTTCCCGTTACTTAACTTGACTTTATAAGCCCCGATGTGCTGTGTGATACCGCCTGCCTCACCCGCTACAACATTAGCTTTCCTTACATAATCGAGAAGTGAAGTTTTTCCATGGTCAACATGACCCATAACGGTAACAACCGGAGGTCTTTCCACAAGTTTATCCTCTTCAACAACTTCATCTTTAAGAATATCTATTTCGTATTCATTCTGGAATTCTATAATAAAGCCAAACTCTTCGGCGAGCAATTCTATCAAATCCTTTTCGAGACGCTGATTGATGGACACCATTTTGCCGAGTTCAAAACATTTCTTGATTAATTCAGTTGGTTCAATACTCATCAAGTTTGCAAGTTCTGCAGTGGATATAAATTCGGTAGCTTTAATAATATTTTTCTTTGAATCTTCAAGCTCCTGTTTCTTCTGTTCCTGCTCAAGGCGTTCTTTCTTTTTTCGTTTTCTCGCCAAGCTTCTTTGAGAGAGCCCGCTATCTTCATCTATTTTAGCAAAAGTATCCCGAATTGCTTCCAGTATTTCTTTCTGTGCAATATCTTTTGAACGATGACCTTTAGCAAATTTTTTCTTACTTTTCTTGAGTTGTTCTTCATCAAACTTTGCTTTTTTCTCTTTTTGGCGCTTTGCAAACTCCCTCTCAGCTTCGGTGCCTGCAGGTTCAGGGCTCTGCTTAGATTTATATTCCCCTTCTTTTTTTGGAATATCTTTCGAGAATTTTCTCTTGTCGTATTTAAAATCTTTTATATTAACCTTTTTATAGGTTGGTTTCCCGGGTTTCTTTTCCCCTTCTTTTGGAGGTATAGTTTTATCGGTTCTCTTATCTATAAACTCTTTCTTTTTTTCTTCAAAATGAGGTTTTGATGTATCTTTGTAACCTCTCTGTTCAGGTTTCCTTGGATGAGCATAAGGAGGCTTTGAAGTTCTTTCGAGCTGTTTTTTCGCAGTTAAATGATGCTCCTTGGCTTTTTTAGCAGTTAGTCTTTCTTTTTCCTGCTGTTCCCTTTTTTTGATGTCTTCGGTTACCGGTTTTATTTCTTTCGGTTTTTCATGCTCGGGTTTTGGAGATTCTTTTTTTACTTCCGGAGCTTCAACTTTTTTCGGAGTCTTTGCAATAGCAGGAATTTTTGGTTTTTCTTTTTCTTCCTTTTTCTTCTCGGCAATATCCCTGCTCTTTTTCAGATTATCTTTAAATACCTTTTCAAGCTGTTTTTTCTTTTCTTCTTCGGATATTTCGGCTTGTTGTTTCTTATCTCTTTCTATAAGTGCCTGGAGCTCCTGTTTGCGCTTCTCTTCTTCTTTTCTTTTATATTCTTCTTCTAATAGTTTTTGTATTCTCTGCTCTTCTTCTTTTCTCTTTCGTTCATCTTCCTGTTCTTTGATTTTTTTATCTGCCTCCGAAAGACCTATTCTATTCCTCTTGGCAAAATCTACGACCTTTTTTATATGCTTATCCTGTACGTCAATATTCCTTTTAAAATGGGATAATACTTTTGAAACGACTTCAGGTTCGAGATTCGTGTTCAAATTTGCATCGCTGATACCAATAGTATTAAGAAAATTCAGAATATCTTCTTTCGAAAGATTTGTCTCCCGTATCAATGATATTACTTTTTGTTTTTTCTGTTTCGCCGCTGTTGTCATTTAAAAATATTGTTATCCTAAATCTAAAAAAATGTTTTAAAATTATTTCTTCTTTTATGCTTCTTTTTCTTTTTTTGCCTTTTTTGTTTCTTTTTTTACTCCTTTTTTTACTTCTTTTTCTGATTCTTCTTCAGCTACGGTTTCAGATATTGTTTCATTATCTTCGGGTTCGTTTTCATCCGAGTCTTCGAGATTTTCATCTTCTTTTACAACATCGATCTGGTATCCGGTCAGTTTTGAAGCCAATTTAATGTTTTGTCCGCTCTTTCCAATGATAATGCTTAGCTGGTCATCAGTTGCACGGATTTTAGCAACTTTATTCACGTTATCGAGATAGATATTATCCAATTTCGCAGGTGCCAGTGCACGTGCAATAAATAATCCGGCTTCATCCGTGTAACTTATTACATCAATATTTTCATTGCTTAACTCTCTCACAATGGAGTGAATTCTGATACCTTTCATCCCAACGCAAGCACCAACTGCATCAATTCTATCGTCATTCGAGGCAACAGCAATTTTTGCTCTTTCGCCGGGTTCGCGTGCTATTGATTTAATTTCAATTATATTGTCATAAATTTCAGGAATTTCGAGTTCAAACAATTTCTTTAAAAAATCTTCACTTGCTCTGGAAACAATTATTAGTGCCGGACCGGCAGTTCTTTTATCAATATTTTTTATAATTGCACGGACAGTATCGCCTTTCTTATATCTTTCTTTTGGAATTTGTTCCGATTTGGGAAAAATTACTTCATTGTGATTATGAATCAGTAAAATTGAATTCTGTTTAATTTGATATACTTCGCCGACAATAATTTCTCCGACAAGATCCCTATAGTTATTGTAAGTTACTTCTTTCTCGATTTCTCTGATTTTCTGGTTCAAATTCTGTTTCAGATTCAGTACAAGTCTTCTTCCAAATTCTTCAATAGGTATTTCTTCAACATAATCATCGCCCGGTTCAAGTTTTTCACCGGATTTATCAGATGCAGTCTGTGCATCAATTTCAGTAGCCGGTTCATTAACTTCTTCCACAATTGTTTTATACAAGAATATTTCTATTATACCCTTTTCCATATTAACAACAACGTCGAAGTTAGCTTCCTCTCCGTATCTTTTTTCCATCATTTTCCGGAAAGAATCTTTAATAATACTCTCGAGAATATCCCGATCAATATTTTTTTCTTTTGCCATCTGGGCAAATGCATCAACTATGTCAGATTTCATTTAACTTGTATAGTTAGATTAATTTAATATTTTATTTTTACTTTGCACTCAGCAATATCGTTAAAACTTAACCACTCAAATTTATCCTCACTATCTTTCTTTTTCTTTGGAATCTTGATATAAATTTTTTCGTCGGGTTCTTCTTTTACTTCGAGTAATTTACCGTTTATTGAATTACCGCTTTTCAGCTCTATATCCAGAGTCCTTCCCATATGTTTAAGTAACTGCCAAACATACTTAAATCTCTTATCGACACCGGGTGAGGAGACCATTATTTTTGAGACACCTTTAGTTAATTCTTTGGATTCCAGCAAATCCCAGATTTCCCTGTTAATTTTTGCAAGTTCTTCAACTTCGAGTTTACCTCTTGAATCCACAAATACTTCATAAATCTTATTCCTCTGATCACCTTTTACAGTAAACTCTATGAGCCTGTAATTAGTGCTTTTTATATATTTTTCTATTCTATTTCTTGCTTCAATATCCATATAAAACTCATAATTAATTTTACTAAAAAAAAAGTGGGTTTATCTGACCCACCTCTATAAACTGTGCACCACAAATCATATAAATATATAACATATAATATATAATTTCAACATACTTTAAAAGAATACAAACAAAGATATACTATCCGATTATCTAAAATATCATTTAAAAATATTTTTATAAGTTGCAATTTAACAGTAGTTAATTCTGTTTTGACTTTGTTTTGTCAAGAATTTTTATTTAGTTAGAATTAATGAGAATCGTATACAAACCTATAAGAAAAAGTTTTTATGCCGAAAATACACTCCGGGTAGCTAAAGAAATTCTCGGCAAAGTACTTGTGAAGAAACAAAATGGCAAAATTTTAACCGGCAGAATTGTGGAAACAGAGGCTTATATAGGTGATCACGATCCGGCTTGCCATGCATACAGGAAATTTACAAAAAGGAGTAAAACTCTTTATCAAAAAGGCGGTACAATTTATGTTTATTTTGTTTACGGCTTTTACCACTGTTTTAACATAGTAACCGAAGAGAAAGGAAAGGGATGCGCAGTATTGATAAGAGCATTAGAGCCATTGGACGGAATTAAAGAGATGAAAAAAAACAGGGGCAACGTGAAGACTATATACGAATTGACAAATGGACCTTCGAAATTATGTCTCGCATTTGATATTGATTTACGATTCAACGATAAAGATATTACATGTAGCAATTTTTTTGTTTCACGACCTTTGAGAAATGAAAAATTTGCAATTGCAATCTCAAGGCGAATAGGAATAAATACCGGTGAAGAATTTCTCTACAGGTTTTTTATTAAAGATAATCCTTTTGTAACAAAGCATAAGTTTAATAACGAATCAATTTTATTAAAATAAAAGCAAATTTTATGAAAATCAAATTCTGCGGTGCAGCACAGACAGTAACAGGATCACAGCATTTACTTGAACTCGACGGAAAGAAAATATTACTTGATTGTGGAATGTTTCAGGGTAAGCGTGAAGAAGCTTTCAAAATGAACAGAAAATTTTTATTCGATCCTGTAGATCTTCATAGTGTTATTCTTTCACACGCTCATATTGATCACTCAGGAAATCTTCCGACTTTAGTTTCAAAAGGTTTCACCGGAAGTATTTATGCTACTCCCGCCACAAGGGATCTATGCTCCATTATGCTTCAAGACAGCGGTCACATACAGGAAAAAGACGTGGAATTTGTAAATAAAAAAAGAAAAAAAAACCGGGAAGAACTATTCAATCCACTTTACACAGTTGAAGATGCTATTGCAACGATGAAATTTTTTAAATCATTCCCTTTGAATAAAAAATTCTACATCGACGGATTTAATGAAAAAGTTGCTGTTACTTTCATTGAAGCAGGTCATATACTCGGTTCGGCTCAGATATTACTGGAAATAAATGATAACGGAAGGCAGTTGAAAATCGGATATACCGGTGATCTCGGACGATATAATCTTCCGATTCTGAAGGACCCCGAATTTATGGGAGATGTTGACTTTCTCATCACGGAATCAACATACGGCGGCAGAGAGCATATAAGCGCCAGCCAGACTGAGGAAGAACTCAAAACCGCGATTAAAGAAGCATTGTTAATGAAAGGAAAAATAATTGTTCCTGCTTTCAGCGTTGGAAGAACACAGGAGATGGTTTATGCACTTTCAGAATTATTCAATAAAGGTTCGATTCCGAAAATTCCAGTTTTTGTGGACAGCCCCTTATCGGTCAAAGCAACAGAGATTTTTAAATTTCATCCGGAATGTTTTGACAGAGAAACAGTTGATTTAATATCAAGAGGAATAAATGTGTTCGGAGAGGAAAATGTAAAATATGTCAATGATGTAAATGAATCTAAAAGATTAAATAATATTGAAGGACCTTGTATAATAATATCAGCTTCAGGTATGTGTGAAGCAGGAAGAATTCTTCATCATCTGGCAAATAACATAGAAAATCCGAGGAATACAATTTTGATAATCGGATTTATGGCAGAGCAAACATTAGGCAGAAAGCTAATCGAACTGAAAGATATTAAGAACGGCAAGGTGAAAATATTCGGAGTAGAATACACAGTCAAATCGAAAATAAAAGTGTTAAATTCTTTCTCTGCGCACGCTGATAAAAATGAATTAAGGAAATATCTAAATTTGTTTGACAATAAAAAGATTAAAAAGGTTTTCATAGTTCATGGAGAACCGGAACAGCAGAAATTTCTGAAAGATGATTTAACAATTGCAGGTTTTAAAGATATCGAAGTTCCCTACCGGGGTGAAGAATATGAGATCTAAGAGATTTGGCGGATATTTTTTTGTTTAAAATGATATTAACAATTTATATCTTTTAAATATTTTTGATATAAATCCCGATATTGTTTTGCAGAGTTTTTCCACGAAAAATCTGCGGTCATTCCTTTTTTCTGCATTTTCATCTTTTCTTCATTATTCTCAATTACTTTTAACGCTCTTTTTATTTTAGACATCAATTTTGATGACGAATATTCAGTAAAAGAAAAACCGTTACCTTCGCTATCGTGTTCGTCATAATCTTTAACAGTATCAGCTAGTCCTCCGGTTTTTCTGACAATTGGAATTGTGCCGTAATTAAGGGAATACATTTGATTTAATCCGCAGGGCTCATACCTCGATGGCATAAGAAATAAGTCAGATCCGGCAGTAATCAAATGTGAAAGTCTGTTATGGTAACCGATGTGGCAATGCATTTTATCGGGATACTTCTCTGCAAATTTTTTCAGATCCTCTTCATATTGAGCTTCGCCTTTACCTAAAATTACTAGCTGTATTTCAAGATTTATTATTTCATCGAGAACAGGAATGATAATATCAAATCCTTTTTGATATGCAAGTCTCGATACAATCCCAATTAATATTTTTTTTCCGTCATAAGGCAGACCTACTTCCTTCAGGAGCATTTTTTTATTTGTTTCTTTCTTTTCGAGTGAATTGAAGTTATACTTAACAGGAAGAAAATCATCTGTTTCCGGATTCCAGACATTTCGGTCTATTCCATTAAGGATTCCGTAATAATCTTTGGATCTGTTTTTTAATATTTCATCGAGTCCTTCGCCAAATTTTATAGTCTGTGTTTCCAAAGCATAAGTCTGGCTGACAGTGGATATAACATCTGCAAAAGAGATCCCCGTTTTCAGAAAATTGAACTTACCATAAAGCTCAAATTCACTGCCCGGAATTAAATCGGTTTTGAAAAAACCTCCGCTTACAATGGAATCCGCCGAGAAACTCCCCTGGTAAGCTATGTTATGAATAGTTAGAAGAGAAATTGTTTTTGAAAAGAGTTTATCCCACGAATAATGTTTTTTAAGATATACAGGAATCAATGATGTCTGCCAATCATTACAGTGAATTATATTGCAATGAAACTGCAGCCTTTGAATAGTCTGAATAACAGCATGCTGAAAAAGTATAAAACGTATATCTTCATCTGCATCATTTGTATAGATCTGATCCCTACCGAAAAGTTTGGGACAATCTATAAAGTAAACTTCATCATTCAGATTGCCATATTTACCATACCAGACACTGAATTTATATGGTTTACCGGAAATTGTTATTTCAATATTTTTAATTTCCCCTAACGGTTTTAACTTGTACTCACTTCTATCAATCATTTTATACAACGGAACAAATATTTTAACATGGCATCCAAGTTTAGATAGTTCAAGAGGTAATGAACTGCTTACGTCTGCTAATCCTCCTGTTTTTACGAAAGGATAACACTCACTCGTTACAAAACAAACATTTATCATAAAGAAATTGATAGCTTACTTTTAATTTAACGAAAATCAAAGTTTTATAATATACAAATTAGCGGTAAGAATTTTCTTGAAAAATAAAATTTCATATAACAGCTTCATATTAGTGTTAAAATTCATGTTTTTTTCTCAGTTTTCTTGAATTTAATACTCATTGACTTGTTATTCAAAGTTGAAATTATTAAAATTAATGTTCAATAATTTTAAAATTAAATCAATATATAATCCGATGTTAAACAGGAAATTAAATGTATTAATTGTTTTGCTGGTATTATCCGGTATCGTTTCAGTACTTTCAGGATGTTCTTCATCTAAGAAGATGGTTGTAGCTGAGATAGGAAACGAAAAAATTACTTTATACGATTTTGAAAAGCAATATCTCAAAACCATAGGTAATGCAGATTCTGCCAGGAATAAATCAATGGATGAGAAAAAAGAATTCCTCAATCTGCTTATAAAATTCAGGCTTAAAGTAAAAGACGGCAGAGACAGAGGATTCATGGAAATTGCAGAAATTAAGAATGAAATAAGTGATTTTAAGAAAAAATACATTCCTGAATTCTTAATTGATAAGGAAGTGGTAGAACCCGCTATTAAATTGACCTATGAGAGAAAGAAATATGATCTTAGGACCTCATACATTTTAATAAATATCCCTAATCAGGCATTACCCGAAGATTCGATCAAAGCTTATCAAAAAGCTGATAGTGCAATAAAAGCATTAAAAGACGGTAAAGATTTTATGGAAGTTGCCAAACAATTTACCGAAGATCAGGGATTTGCAATGAATAAAGGCGATACATATTATATTACTGCAGGTATGGTTCCTATCGAATTTGAAGACGCAATATATGACTTAAAAGTCGGAGATTATACTAAGACCCCTATAAAAATCAACAATGCAATCTTCATCGCAAAATTAACAGATAAAAAGAAGAGGTCGGCTGGAATAAGAATTTCACATATTATGCTGCAGGATAAGAAAGACAGTCTTAATCGGGTAATTGATACACTCGATGCTTTCAACAGAATCAAAGATATAAAAAGCAAGGTGACAAAAGAAAACTTTGCTGAATTAGCACAAAACTTTTCAGAAGATCCCGGTTCGAAAACGAGAGGCGGAGACATCGGACTTATCGACAACAGAAGAAGGTTACCGCAGGATATTGACAGTGTTGTGTTTTCTTTAAAACAAGGACAAATCAGTGAGCCGATAAAATCACAATTCGGCTGGCACATTTTCATAGTTACAGAAGAGAAAGAAAATGAACCGTATGAAAAGCAGAGAGAGACTTTGAAATCCGAGTATAAAAAAGGGATGTCATACAAACCTGCAAGATCAAAATTTACCGAAAAGATCTTAGGCGATTACGAATTTAAAGCAGAACCGCAGGGAATTTCATTCCTTCAAAGTAAGTTAGATTCAACAAAGACAATCGGACAATTAAATTTTGATAGTATTTTTACACTACAGGATAAGCAGATACTTCTTGCGAAATTCAAGGGTGGCGAGGTTAAAGTTGATGACATGCTGTCATATCTGAACATTAATAAGGACTGGGCAGGTAATGCCGCTCTGTTATCCACGATAACCAAAGTTGTAGAGGGAACAGCTGAAATGCCAATATTAAACATGGCAGCTGAAAAAGCAAAAGTAGAAAAAGATGAGGAATTTTCTGAACTTTTAAGCGAATATGAAAACGGGTTAATCAGTTTCAGGATAGACCAGGATGAATTATTCAGTAAGATAAAAATTACCAATGAAGAAATGCAGAATCATTATAATGTTAATCTTAATAATTTTATGATAACCGATAGTACAGGAACACATGCTAAACCTTTTGAAGATGTAAAAGCTGAAATATCCAATAAACTCCAGCAAGAGCGTTTCAAAGAAATGGAGAATAAATATATTGAGAACTTAAAAGTAAAATATCCCGTTAAGATTGACGATAAAGTTCTTGAAAAAGCTTTCAAGACAAATTGACAAATACTTTTGTTTTTCTTAATATTTTAAAGCATTAAAAATAAAAAATAAAATTGCGAAATATTAAATATATTTTAGGACTCTTCATATTTTTATTCCTGTCTTCTTTCCTTTCTGCACAGCAAAAGGAAGGAGACAGGATCCTTGCGACAATAGGATCAGAAATAATTCTTGAATCAGATTTTCAGTATCAGATTCAGTTATATGCCAGGCAGAATCAGCTGACTCAAATCAGCCCTTTTCTTGCACAACAGTTATTCCAGCAAATGGTAACCGATAAAATTATTCTCGCAAAAGCTGAACAGGACAGCATTACCGTTACAGAAGATGAGGTTAATCGCGAACTTGAAAACAGGATAAAACAATTAGTCGAACAATTCGGTTCTGAACAGCGTGTTGAAGAGGTATATAATTTATCTATCGGTAAAATAAAACTCTCGCTTAAAGAAGATCTCAAGAAGAAACTAAAAGGTGATAAATTAAAAGGACAAAAATTTGGCAATGGATTTAAAGTTTCGGAAAAAGAAATCCATGAATTTTATGAATCTTACAAGGATAGTCTTCCGACTATCGGAGTAGAATATGATTTATACCATATATTTCTGACAAGAAAAGTTACCGATTCTGAAAAAATAATTGCTAAGGAAAAAGCATCAAAAATTCTTGACAGTATCAAAAGCGGAGGAGACTTTTTCGAACTTGCAAAAAGGAATTCAGATGATTCCATGAGTGCCCTCAACGGAGGCGATTTAGGCTGGGCAAAACGCGGGACATTCGTTAAGGAATTTGAAGAAGAGATAATAAAGCTGAATCCCGGAGAGATTTCCGATATTGTGGAAACAGAATTTGGATACCATATTATTAAAGTTCTTGAGAAAAAAGGAGATCAGATCAAGAGTTCACATATCCTTGTTTCATATCCGAGACTTGAATCATCCGACCTTGAAACAATCTCTTATCTTAACTCGATCAAATCCGATATTGAAACCGGAAAAATAACTTTCGAAGAAGCAGCTAAAAAATATTCACAGGATGTTCAAACCGGTTTAAAGGGAGGACACATAGGATTAGTTGCCGTTGATAAACTTGACAGCAATGTTATAGTTGAACTTGAAACTCTTTCGAAAGATGTGATAAGTAATCCATTAAGAATCGGTGATAAAAAGAATTATGGTTATGAATTATTGAAATATACGGACGTAAGGCAATCTCATAAACTTAATTTAGAACAGGATTATGATAAAATTAAGCGATATGCCGAATATTTTAAGGAAAACAAAGAAATGGAAAATTGGATCACTGAGATTAAGAAGTATATTTATGTAGATGTGAAACTGTGACGTCACAGGTTATTTATGAATTTTTTTATTAAAACCGGATACAACATAATATTTACATTAATATTATTTGTGTGTTCGGTTTTTTTTTCATATTTAGCATACCGGAAATCAAACATTATTAATCCTCAAAAACTAATTTTAAGGATTCTACGCTTTTTTTCCATTTTTATTATTTTATTTCTGTTTCTCTCGCCTTTTGTTTATTTGACAAATATTATTAATGAAAAACCGCTGAATATTGTATTCGTTGATAATTCTGCAAGTTTGAATATTGAGGACAGGCAACAGAATTTATTGACCTATATCAGGAAAAACATCAAAAATTATTTTTCCGATGACTTTGATAATCGAATATTTACTTTCTCTTCAGGAATAACTCAGGAATTAAAATCAAATGAAATAGATTCAATCAGATTCGACGGCATCAATAAAAACGAGACCAATATTTCTCTGGCACTTCAGGATGTTGTGACCAAATTTAATGGAAGAACAATAGCTTCTGTAAATTTTATTTCAGATGGTATAATCAACTCCGGCGGTAGTCCTGTCAATACTGCAAAGCTCACCGGAGCAGTGTTTAACTATTATCTTATCGGCGATACAGTTCAGAAAAAAGATCTTGTGCTCGAGAGTGTATACTTTAATAAATACGCTTATATTGAAAGTTCTTCACCTGTTAAAGCAGTGATCAATTCATACGGATATAATAAGCAAATTAAAGTAAAATTGTTTGAAGAAAATTCCGAAATAGACTCCAAAATAATAGGCACAACTTATGGCGAAAACAATTACACGGTCGACTTTAGTATATCCTCTGCTACGGAAACAATTAAAAAATATAAAATTGAAATAGAATCTGAACCGGATGAGATTACAAAATTAAATAATTCAGAAGAATTTATCGTGAAATTTTTAAGTAACAAATTGAAAGTATTGTTTCTTGCGGGCGGTCCAAGTGCAGATAACGCATACCTGTCTCAGGAGATTAGAAAAATTAATAATTTTGATGCAAAATTTCTTACACAGAAATCAGCAAATGAATTCTATGAAGGATCATTAGACAATTTAAACGATTATCAACTTTTCATACTTTCGGGATTCCCTACTTCCGTTACAGGCACTGATGTTTTAGTGAATCTTAAAGAAAAATTATCAATAAAGAACAGCGCAGTATTTTTTATAGCAAGCAAAAATACCGATTATTCAAAGTTATCTTTCATTGATGAGTATCTTCCGTTTACAGCTTTATCAAAAAATGATGCAGAGATACGTTCTTCATTATCAACTGTAAATATTCCGAATGAAAATCAAAAAAATTATAAATTACTTAATTCTATAAACAGCTTCCCCGATATTTATAGATCATCTTCAGGAATTCCCGTGAAACCACAATCAGAGAGTATTTTACTGTTTTCCGATAATCGTGAACCTGCATTAATAATAATGAATACTGCTACAAATAAATCGGCAGCAATGCTTTTTTATGGTTTTTACAAATGGCGTTTGAACCCGAATAGTACAAATTCTGATGATGTGTTAAATTCCATAATTTCAGGGACAGCTCTTTCGATTACTGACAAAGAGAAAAGAGACAAGTTTTTTATTGAAACCAATAAACAAATTTATTCGATTAACGAGAACATAATTTTCGATGCTTCAATAAATGAATCCGGGTTAAAAGGTAACGAAAAGATAAGAGTCAGGGTTTATAATGATTCGTATAGTGATGAGTTTGAATTAGATAAAGGGGAGAATTTCACTTTCAGCGGAAAAACAAAAATTCAGACAGCGGGTGAGTATTTTTATGCAGCAGATTTGATTTCAGAGGGTGTTGTGATAGACAAAATTACAAATAAATTTATTACCGGTTTAAGCAGCAAAGAATATAAAGAAACACGTTCTGACGCCGGAATTTTTAATCAACTCGCATCTTTAAACGGCGGAAAAAGGCTGAATGAACTCGAAGGCAGTAACATAAAAGATATTATCAGCAAAAGCGGTGAGAATTTATCGGAAAGAAAAGAATTTTCATTAAAAGAATATTTCAATACAAATGCTTATTATTTAGTTATCATTGTAGTTTTGCTTTCACTTGAATGGATTTTAAGGAAACGTAATAATCTTCCTTGAAGTTTTATTATATATAAATATTGAAATATTATTTATATTATCTTATTGAGATATATGTTTAATAAAATAATTAAAATATTAATTGTACTAATGATTTTTTCATCCGCTGGATTATCACAAAACCGCTGGATTAAAAAAACTGTGCCAACTCATAATAACCTGAGAATGATATCCTATGCGGATAGTCTGAAAGTCTGGGTTGCAGGAGATTCCGGAACTGTATTACACACGACAGACAGCGGTAACACATGGACATCCCAAAATACAGGGATATTTGAAAATATACATCAAATATTTTTCCTGAATGAAAGACTCGGCTGGGGTTTGGCATGGATGGTCACTAAAAACAAAGCTGTATATGGTACGAGAATTATTGAGACGACAAACGGAGGACTTAACTGGTCTAATCATATCTTTTCTTCAGAAAACACTTTCATTAACAGTATAATTTTTCTGGATTCTCTTCAGGGCTGGATGGGTGGATATCCCGGAGGATTAATGAAAACGACAAATGGAGGAATAAACTGGAATTCTGTCACAATTGACTCTTCAATAGTGGGCGGTTTTCCTGTAAAATCAATTTCTTTTTACGACAATATGATAGGATATGCTTGCGGAGGATTCATGGATCTTGCCGGCGTTATTTGGAAAACGACAAACTTTGGCGTTAATTGGCAGGCAATAGCAGTAGCACCGGAACCCTTAGTTAGAATCCAATATATTAATTCTACAAATGTAATATTTGTAGGGGGTGATTTTGAATACGGACCCGGAATAGTAAGAACACGCGATGGGGGTAATTCCTGGTCATATAAAACAATGCAACTTTTTGGAATTCCTACTTCGATAGCTATGAGAGCCGGATATGAGGTCTGGGTTCCGATGGGTTTTATTCCGATGTTTGTATATTCAGTTGATACTTTAAATTCTTTCACTGAAATTTCAACTCCGGACAGCAGTTATATTTTTGATATTGTTTTTACTAATTCAAGAATCGGATTTTGCATCGGTGATTCAGGTGCTTTATATAAATTCAATCCGGATATTACTTTTGTAAATAATAATAATTTACAAATTCCCGCTGATTACGAGCTTTTTCAAAATTATCCTAACCCATTTAATCCGGCTACAAAAATAAAATACCAGATATCCAAACCTGGCAGAGTGCTCATTATCGTTTACGATGCATTAGGAAGGGAACTCGGAATATTGACAGATAAATACCGGCAACCGGGTATTTATGAGGTAGAGTGGAATGCATCAAAATTTTCTTCCGGTGTTTACTTTTTCAAAATATCGGTAAATGATTTCTATGCTACAAAATCTATGATGCTGATAAAGTAAAATTATCTACACATCCTGCTTTGTTAAGAGGTGTTAAAATAACTCTGCACTTTATCAATTATACTTATCTGTAAATAACAGGATATAAATTCCGAAAACAACGCCTTTTTATTTTTCTTTATAAGACTTTCAGCGGCATCATTATCTACAATGGAAACTGTAAATGTAATCAAATGCTTTTCTTTTCCCGGCTGAAATTGACCGTTAAGTGGTACTGAAAAATTAAGAAGAAATAATAGAAATATGGTCAATATTAGATTTTTAAAATCCATTAAAAATAAAATAAATATTATTTATTAAATAAAAAAGTACTCAGAATGCATCTGAGGGCTATTTATTATCAATCAGGGGTATTTTCTAATTATTTCCTTTAAATCCGCCTTTCCCTCTCGAGGTTTCGGAACTGGTGCTTTGGAAAAGGGGATAATATTGGTTTTAATTTACGTAATTTGTAAATAGTTATTCTTTACTGGGGACAGTTTTATTTCAATTTTTAATTTCATTGCGTTATACTATTTTGTATTGTCTTTAATTAATTTATGTATATATGAACAAAAATAATTACTATCAGGATTATTCGGGAGGGTTCAATAATAATTATCCTCCTATGGCACCTCCTCCCCCACCGTCTCAAAATATTTATCATGGACAAACCCCTCAAAGTAATTCACCTGCAAGTTCAAGCTCTATAGTTGCATTAATATTTGGGATTCTTTCTTATATGGTCTGCCCGTTTATTTTCGGTATAGTATCATGGATTATGGGTAGTATTGAACTTGGAAAAATAAAAAAAGGACTTTCTCCCACTGCTGGCAAGGGATTTGCTACAGCCGGAATGTGGCTTGGTATCGTGAATGTAATTATATGTGTGCTGGGAATTCTTTTTTATGTCGTAATAATAGTTTTTTTTATTGCTGCAGGTACAACACACAGTTATAAATAAGGAGATTAATTGAAATTACTTTATAAAAAAATTAATCCGGATATTCCCGGATGCAAACTTGTATATTCAACAGAGGGTTCATCCGGAATGGATTTATCTTCTGCATCGTTAGAAGATGTTATAATAAAACCCGGAGAAACACAACTGATCCCGACCAATCTAATAATTGAGATCCCAAAAGGATGCGAGGGACAGGTGAGACCCAGAAGCGGACTCGCTTGGAAATACGGGATTACCGTTTTAAATTCACCCGGAACAATAGACTGTGATTACAGAGGTGAAGTGAAAGTACTTTTAATTAACCATGGAAAAAAAGATTTTTCTGTAAAATTTGGCGAAAGAATAGCACAATTAATTATATCCACTTATGAAAAAGTAGATATAGAATTGGAAGAATATCTGAGCAGCACAGGAAGAGGAAGCGGAGGATATGGAAGTACAGGAATATAAAATCGGGACGCTTCATATTGTTTCTACTCCTATCGGTAACTACGCAGACCTGACCATAAGAGCATTAAAAACACTTCAGTTATCAGAATTCATAATATGCGAGGAATATAAAGAGACATCAAAGCTTTTACGCTTCTTTGAAATTAAAAAAGAACTGAGACAACTGAACGAACATAACGAATCCGATATGATAGATGAATATATATCCGAGCTTCTTACAGGAAAAGAAATTTCACTGGTCTCTGACTGCGGAACACCTGTATTTGCAGACCCGGGGCTGAAATTAATAAGCAAATGCAAGGAATTAAATATTAAATTAAATTTCATTCCGGGAGCAAATTCCGTGCTTGCAGCAATCGTGATATCCGGATTTGATATAAGTAGGTTTTATTATATGGGTTTCCTTTCGCCTAAATCGGATATCAGAAAAAAGGAATTAAAAGATTTAAACAGATTAGATAGAACATTTGTGATACTTGATACACCTTACAGGCTTAAGACAGTTCTGATAGATATAGAATTGATAATGCCCGAACGTGAAATTTTTATCGGTTTTAATCTGACGATGGAAAATGAAATGCAATTCAGAGGAAATGCAAAACTGATACTTGAGCAGATAAATAATATTTCAGGTGAAGGAAATTTTAAAGGAGAATACGTAATTGTAATTAATAAAATTTATGATAAGCATACTGAAATACAACAGTAAAGACGGAATACAGGAAATCATTCCTGAACAGATGAAAGTTTGGGACGCAAATTCCCCGGATAATCTATGGATAGATATCTGGAATGAACACGAGAAAACCAGTACTGATATACTGAAAGGCGTTTTTAATTTTCATCCTCTTGCTATAGAGGATAGCGTTAAATACCTCGATGATGAAATGGTGCACCATCCCAAAATTGATAATTTCGGTGATTATATTTTCATCGTATTTAACGGTATCAGCAAAACTATTCCTGAGTTTGATATATTTTCATTAAGTTGTTTTATTGGAAAGAATTATATTGTAACGCTGCATAATGAAAAAGATAATAATTCGATTCTGGAAAGCCTTTCTCCCGCAAATAAGGAATATCTTCTGAGAAAAGGACCGGACTATGCACTGCATATAATTCTTGACGAACTTGTTGACAGATATTATCCGGTAATTGATCACTATGAAGACGAAATAGATAAAATAGAAGAAGATATCTTTCAGAAGAATCCGGATAATGAAATTTTGAGGGGTATTCTCGACTTCAAGAAAAAGGCTTTGAAAATCAGAAAAATCACTTCTTATCAGAAGGAGATACTATTCCGGCTTTCACGAGGTGATTTTGAAATCATCGATGCAATGGAAATGATATACTATAGAAACGTATATGACCACTTAGTAAGAATTTCCGATACTGCCGATACAATGAGAGAACTTATTTCAGGAATGCTCGACTCTTATCTCTCAATCGTTAATAATAAGTTGAACAACATAATGAAAGTTCTAACAATCATTGCTACTATAATTCTTCCTCTTAACCTGATAACAGGTGTCTATGGTATGAACTTTGATGTGATGCCTATGCTGCACTCGGAGAACGGATTTTTTATAACAATTGGTTCGATGGTAACACTGGTCACAATTATGCTTTTTTGGTTCAGGAAACGGAAATGGATATGAGTTTAAAACGTTTAAACATTGATTTTTGAAAATAAATATATGATAATATAGAGTTTATACCTCTTATTTTTTTCATCTCATCTTATTTTCTTTTCTTATTGGATTGATAAGATTTTTAAATATGAGTACTTTCAATGATGAAAGTTACTTATAGATCCTCCGGTGTTAATATCAATAATGCAGAAAATTTCGTTAATGCAATCAAACCATTTGTGAAAAAAACTTATGTAAAAGGTATATTAGGCGGAATAGGAAATTTTGGGGGATTCTTTGAACCGCAAATAAAAAAATTTAAAAAGCCCGTATTAGTATCGAGTATAGACGGTGTAGGCACTAAATTAAAAATTGCGGCACTCGTTAAAAAATATGATACTATCGGTGAAGACCTTGTGAATCATTGTGTTAATGATATTGCAGTTTGCGGAGCAATGCCAATATTCTTTCTGGATTATTATGCAACAGGTAAATTGGACAATAAAGCGGCTGTTGATATAGTTAAAGGGCTCGTAAGAGGATGCATCAATAACGGATGTGCGATTATTGGCGGAGAGACTGCAGAGATGCCGGGATTATATGGCAAAGATGACTTTGATCTTGCAGGAGCAATAGTCGGAATAGTTGACAGGCACAAGATAATCAATTACAAAAAAGTGAAGAAGGGTGATTTACTTATCGGGGTTGCTTCAAATGGATTACATACAAATGGATATTCATTGGTAAGAAAAGTTTTTAATACCAAAGAGAAGATAACGAAATATTATGAAGAACTTGGCTGCAGACTTGATGAAGAACTGCTTAAAGTTCATAAGTCTTATCTTAACATTATTCAGGGAGTTATCAAGAACTTCAGAATTAAATCAATTTCGCATATAACAGGCGGAGGAATCGAAGGAAATACTAAAAGAGTTATTCTGGATGAATTAAAGATGGAAATATTCTGGGATGCCTGGGAGAGACCTGCAATATTCAATTTTATACAGAAGGCTGGAAAAGTACCTGAAGCAGATATGAGAAGAACTTTTAATCTGGGGATAGGTCTTATTTTTGTTATATCAAAAAATGAAATAGATAATTTTATAAGTTTCTTAAGAAGAAAAAAAGAAAATCATTTTATTATAGGAGAAATTGTATAACAAATTTTAAACAATTTTTATTAACTTCAATTTAGAAATTATGGGAAAAATAACATCGCAACAAAGTGAATTGAAAACCGGCTTAAATGAATTAAAAACGAACGGTTACAAAATTCATCCTAAAGAGGTTCAAAACACACTTAAAAAATATATGCTGGTTGACGGGTTTGATTTTACATTAGACCTTGAGGAATCAAAAGGAGCTTATTTATACGATTCAAAGAATAAAAAGAGATTACTTGATTTCTTCACCTTCGTAGCATCTAATCCTTTGGGGATGAATCATCCGAAGTTAAATAATGAGGAATTTATCAAAAAAATAGGAAAAGTAGCATTATGCAAACCATCGTTATCGGATGTTTATGCACAGGTGCAGGCAGAATTTGTAGATACATTTTTCAGGACAGCAGTACCCTCTGATTTCAAACATGCATTTTTTATAGAAAGCGGAACATTAGCAGTTGAGAATTCACTAAAAACTGCTTTCGACTGGAAAGTGAAAAAGAATTTTCAGAAGGGATACAAAGAAGATAAGGGACAGAAGATAATACATTTTCGTGAAGCTTTTCACGGCAGAAGCGGCTACTGCCTCTCGTTAACAAACACAGACCCCAATAAAATCAACCATTTTCCAAAATTCGATTGGCCAAGGATTTTGAATCCGAAAATAAAATTTCCACTCAATGAAGAAAACCTGAAAAACGTGATGGAAGCGGAAGATATTGCTGTCCGGCAAATAAAACAGGCACTGCAAGATAATAAAGACGATATTGCGGCTTTGATAATTGAACCGATTCAGGGTGAAGGCGGAGATAATCATTTCAGAAAAGAATTTTTTGTGAAGTTGAGAGAGCTGTGCGATGAAAACGAAATGATGTTAATATTTGATGAGGTCCAGACCGGAATTGCTCTTACCGGAAAATGGTGGGCACACGAATATTATGTTCAACCGGATCTGATTTCCTTTGGCAAGAAAACTCAGGTCTGCGGAATACTTTCTACAGACAGAGTGGATGAAATAGAAGATAACGTATTCAGAAAATCAACCAGGATAAATTCGACCTGGGGAGGTAATATGGTGGATATGTTCAGATTCAAAAAGATACTTGAAATAATAAAGGAAGAGAATCTTGTTGAAAATTGCAGAATACAGGGTGAATATTTACAAAAGAAAATTAATGAATTAACTGAAAAGTATCCTCACAAATTATCTAACGGGAGAGGACTAGGACTATTCTGTGCATTCGACTGTGATACTCCTGAAACAAGAAATGATATTGTTAAAAAATGCTTCGATAACGGAATGATGGTACTTGGATGCGGTGAAAAGACTTTAAGATTCAGACCTCCCGTGATAATCAACAAAGATGAAATTGACGAAGGTATGATTATACTTGATAATGTAATTTCCAAATTATAATATTCTTTTAAATGCCGTCATTGCAAAAGATAAATTTTGATGACGGCATTTTTATTCTTTTTTTAATTATATTACCAATATATAACGGATTATTTGAGTGAAGAAAGAAGAAATTAAAAATATTTTCATAAAATATCTTAAGGACAATGGTCATAGAATTACAAACGAGCGTCTGTTAATACTCGATTCTGCATTGAGTATGCGTGACCATTTTGACGCCGATGAACTCTATATGAAAATGAAAAAAGATTATATAAGAGCTTCGAGAGCTACAGTGTATAAGACACTTGAATTAATGAGCGAATGCTCAATACTGACCAAGCATAACTTCAAAGGTGACAGGGCAAGATATGAAACAAAATACGGAAGAAATCATCACTATCATATAATCTGCGTTAGATGCAACAGAATAGTAGAATTTGAAGATCCACGCATTGAAAAACTTCAGGAGACTATCTGCAAAGAGCATAATTTAAAATTGGTTGACCACACACTTCAGGTTTTTGCTGTATGCAATGATAAAGAAAAGTGCATACATAAAAATCTAAAATTGAAGAACCAAAAATCAAAATAAAATTTTTTTAACTTTCCTTATCAGAGAAGGTTATCCCAGAGCCTTTATTTCATACAGAATTTTATTCAATTTAAAATAAGCAGTTCAGATGCAGTAATATTTGTATTGATAAAGAATATTATCTTATTTAGATTAAGTCTAAATAAAGAGTATATGACGGCAGCAGATTTAGAATTAGGACAAACGGCAACTATAAGCGAAATAGATCTCTCGCATCCTTCATCATTACGGATTATCGAGTTCGGATTCACTCCCGGACAGCAAATCGAAACAATAAACAAATCAATTTTTAATGACCCGATATCTTTTTCTCTAAGAGGAACACTAATAGCGTTAAGGAAAAGTGATGCAAGATGCATTAAAATCTCAGATTGATAAAATTCCTATAGTATCTATAGTAGGTCCCCCAAATTCAGGTAAAACAACACTATTCAATTTCCTGAGCGGTGAAAAGTCAAAATCAGTTAATTACCCCGGTTCAACAGTAGAGTGCAAAGAATCAAGATTTTTAAAGAAATTCGGGTTAAATTATATTCTAATTGATTCTCCGGGCATTGTAAGTATAGTGCCGAATTCACCTGAAGAGAAACTTGCAGTTGATTATTTACTGAACCATCCTGATTACGGATTTCCTGACATTGTGATTGTAACAATTGATGCATCCCAGTTGTCGAGGCATTTACTTTTAGCAAAGCAGATAATAGAAACCGGAGCAAAAGTAATTGTAGCAGTTACGATGCTTGATGTTTTGAAAGAAAAAGGATTTGATATATGCATAGATAAATTATCAAATTCGCTTAATAGCGATGTTATCAGAATAGACGGAAGATACGGGAACGGAACAGACGAACTTATTTCGGCAATAAAATTACAGCTGTCAGGTTTAAAAAAGAAAAATACTGCAAAATTAGATAACAGAACATTCAGCAAGGAGGGACTGATAAGAATCTACAATGAAATCGAATTAATTTCCAATAAAGTATTATACAAGTCTGACAGCGAGAATTCCAATCTGCCTGAGTCGGTCAAGAAAGCAAATGCACAACTTTTTATAAAAGGAAGTTCAAATTCAAGGATAAGATTGAAGCCGGATGACCGCACATTAAAAATTGATAAATTTGTTCTGCATAAGTACTGGGGAATTATAATTTTTATTCTGATTATGGCATTCACCTTTACTGCGATTTTCTGGCTGGCAGCACCGTTGATGGAAATAGTTGATAATTTATTTTCGCACTTATCAGAGTTTGCAAATAATAATTTATCCCGGGGCTGGCTCAGGGATTTATTCTCGAAGGGTATCATTTCAGGAACGGGAGCTGTGTTTATTTTTATACCTCAAATATTGATTCTATTTCTTATACTTGGTTTTCTTGAGGATACCGGATATCTTGCAAGAGGTGCAATGCTGATTGATAAACCTCTCTCAAAAATTGGTCTTAATGGAAGATCTTTTGTACCTATGCTATCAGGATTTGCCTGTGCCATTCCCGCAATTATGGCTACAAGGACAATTCAAAATAAAAAAGAAAGATTCCTGACAATATTCATTATTCCGCTTATCAGTTGCAGTGCAAGACTTCCCGTATATACACTTCTGATAGGTTTTCTCTTTTTTAAAAAACCTTTTTACAGCGGACTTGTTTTAACAGCTATATATATTTTCAGTATAACAATATCCCTTGTAGTAGCAGGAATAATTAACAGGTTTCAATCTAAGATATTAAAAGTTGAAGATGATTCTTCTTTTATAATGGAACTCCCTGCGTATAGGATGCCGCAACTAAAAGTTATATTGAACAATACATTCAATAATTTAAACCAGTATTTAAAAAAAGCAGGTCCGGTGATTATTGTATTTTCACTTGCAATCTGGTTTTTGACATATTTTCCTGATACCAGACCGAATATGGAAAATAAAAATTTAAGTACACAGGAACTTGCTAAACTGGAAAATTCAATACGACTTGAAAATTCTTATGCTGCAAAAATAGGTACTGTAATTGAGCCCGTAATGAAACCGCTCGGAATGGACTGGAGAATCGGAGTATCCTTAATCGCGACATTTGCCGCACGGGAAGTATTTGTGAGTTCGCTTGCATTAATATTCAAAGTAACAGATGAAAAAGAAGACTTACAAACATCTATTATTGGGGCTATGAGAAAAGCCAAAATTGAAAAAACAGAAAAAAATCTATTTACTACTTCTACTATTGCAGGATTAATAGTGTTTTTCATTTTTGCATTACAATGCATATCTACAATTGCCATTTCGAAGAAAGAAACAGGTTCCTGGCGGATACCCTCGCTTCAGGTTCTAATATATTCTTCACTTGCATACGTTTTCGCATTCATAACGGTTAACGGTTTAAAAGCATTCGGGGTCGAATAGCAGTTAAAGAAATCAGTTAAAGTGAAACTATGAAGGTTAATTAAACATTGAACCTGAAATACAAAATATCTCCGTCTTCGAGAATATAATCCTTGCCTTCTACGTGTAGTAATCCTTTTTCTTTAACTGAATGTTCCGAGCCAAATTCTACAAGGTCCTTATATTTCATCACTTCTGCACGAATAAATCCTTTTTCAAAATCCGTGTGGATCACACCTGCTGCCTGTGGAGATTTTAATCCTTTATGTATAGTCCAGGAATGTACTTCTTTTTCGCTCACAGTAAAAAAAGTGATGAGATTTAGTAGTCTGTAAGCTTCGCGTATAAGTAAATGCAATCCCGGTTCTTTTAAACCTAATTCGTCGAGGAACATCTGCCTTTCTTCCGGTTTATTAATTTGTGCAATTTCGGACTCCATTTCTACAGACATAACCATAAATTCAGCTCCTTCTTTTTCAGCTACTTGTTTAACAGCATCGGAATATTTATTCCCGTTAATGCTGTTATCATCAACATTCGCCACATAAAGAACGGGTTTATCGGTCAGGAGATGAAGGTCACTTATTATTGCTTTTTCTTCATATGAGATTTTTTGAATAAAATATCTTGCAAGCCTGGTTTGAGCGAAATGCTCTTTTAATGCATTTAGCACATCAAGTTCAAACTTAGTTTTTTTATCTCCTGTTTTCAGGGTTTTGCTTACCTTGTCTATTCTTTTTTCAAGAGCATCCAGGTCTTTAAGAATCAGTTCCGTTTCCACAGTCTCAATATCGCCGGCCGGGTCGATGCGACCATCGACGTGAACAATATTTTCATTTTCAAAGCACCTTACTATATGAATAATAGCATCAACTTCCCTGATATGAGAAAGAAATTGATTGCCGAGCCCTTCCCCTTTTGATGCGTTCTTCACTAATCCTGCAATATCAACAAATTCGATAGTACTCGGTACAGTTTTTTTAGGAATATACATATTCACTAATTTATCCATCCTGGGGTCCGGAATAATAACCGTTCCAAAATTAGGTTCAATAGTGCAGAACGGATAATTAGCAACTTCTGCATTCTGAGATGATGTAAGGGAATTAAACAAAGTAGATTTCCCGACGTTAGGCAGTCCTACAATTCCGCAATTTAAAGACATATTATTAATATAAGTTAAAAATTTTCAAAAGCACAAAATATAAAACAGAAAATATGACCGGTAAAGATAAATTATCATCAATTTTAAGCGGTAATACGTCAACAATAGTACATATTATCAAACTAAATACAGCTATCTGGAATTCAAAAGCATCAGCGGATACTTTCGGAGTTAGATAAATTATAAGCAATCCTGATAAAAAGAAAGCAATACTTCCTTCGAGAGTCTTATCATAAATTTTAATTCTGCCGAACATTTTACCCGCAATAGCAGCGAGAGAATCGGAATACGTAATAATAAAAATAGAGGCAACGGCAATCGGCATCGGGAAAATCAGAACTATAAAGAAAGTAGATATTACTAAATAAGTTCCGCCGGTAAATAAAGATTTACGATTATCTATTTCGTGGCTTCGTAATATTTTTAAAAATATCCCGTGGTAGAAATGCTGGATTTTTTCCGAATACGCTCTTCCGATATCAAGAGAAACCATTGTAATAACTGCAAGACACATCAGAGGAAATGCAACATACCATCCGAAAAAGATATAAATAAATCCTATCGAAGAAAAAGAGATGTGAATTCCTTTCCGGCTTAACTCATATTTAAATTTTATTTTATAATCTGAAGTTTCCAAAATAAAAAAAAGCGGAATATATTCCCGCTTTTTATAATAATTAAAATTTTAAAAATTTTTAATTTGCAGTTGTAATATCCTTGGAAGCGGGTACATCATCAGCAGGTTTTTCTACCTGCCCTGAACCATTATTATTATTTTTATCAACTGGCGGCAATTCTTCACCTCTCAATACTTTATCGATTTCATTGGAATCGAGTATCTCTCTTTCGAGCAATACTTCCGATAAGCGATGAAGATGTTCGATATTATCATTCAAAATCTTTTCTGCCTTTATCATCCCTGCCTGAACAATTTTTTTGATTTCGTTATCAATCTGTATTTGAGTTTGTTCACTGTAATTTTTGTGTTCGTATAGTTCTTTTCCGAGGAATACTTCTTCCTGTTTATTACCGTATGTGATGGGTCCGAGATTTTCACTCATACCGAATTCACAAACCATTTTTCTTGCTATGGAGGTGGATCTCTCGATATCGTTGCTTGCACCGGTAGTAAATTCATTGAACACAATTTTCTCCGCAGCCCTTCCGCCCATTGCATAAGTAATCATTGCTTCAAGATACTCTTTAGAGTAATTATGCTTTTCATCCATCGGCAGATATGTGGTAACTCCGAGTGCTCTTCCCCTTGGAATAATTGTCACCTTATGAACGGGATCCGCTTCCGATAAAAACTTTGATACAATAACGTGACCGCACTCGTGATATGAAGTTGTTCTTTTTTCTTTATCGGAAATGATCATACTTTTTCTTTCAGTACCCATAAGGACTTTATCTTTTGCATTTTCCATATCAGACATCATTACAACATCAGAATTTCTCCGTGCTGCAAGTAATGCGGCTTCATTCACAAGATTAGCAAGATCAGCACCGGAAAATCCTGGAGTACCTTTTGCGATTACATCAATTCTTATATCGGGGGAAAGTGGAATTTTTCTGGTATGAACTTTAAGAATACCTTCCCTTCCTTTCACATCGGGTCTATCCACAACAACCTGTCTATCGAATCTGCCGGGTCTTAGAAGAGCCGGATCTAGAATATCCGGTCGGTTAGTGGCTGCAATAATAATCACACCGCTATTCTGTTCAAATCCGTCCATCTCAATTAACAACTGATTAAGGGTTTGTTCTCTTTCATCGTGCCCGCCGCCTAAACCGGCTCCGCGATGCCTTCCTACTGCGTCTATTTCATCAATAAAAATTATGCAGGGAGCATTTTTTTTACCCTGTTCGAATAAATCCCTTACTCTTGATGCCCCAACACCGACAAACATTTCCACAAAATCGGCACCACTGATAGAAAAGAATGGTACACCGGCTTCACCGGAAACTGCTCTTGCAAGTAATGTCTTTCCTGTTCCGGGAGGACCTAATAACAGCACACCTCTCGGAATTTTCCCGCCGAGTTTCTGAAATCTTGCAGGAGTTTTCAGGAATTCAATAATTTCCTGCAATTCGATTTTTGCTTCATCCGCACCGGCAACATCATCAAATGTAACTTTTATTGCAGATTCGCTTAATAATTTAGCTTTTGATTTCCCGAATGAAAATATTCCTTTACCTCCGCCGGCGTTACCTTGCATTCTTCTTAGTATCACAATCCAAAATACAAAAATCAATATCCAGGGCAACGCATTAAGAAGAATCGAAAGCCAGCCGCCTGAATCAGGTTCAACTTTATAATTCGGAATATTATCATCCCATGATTTTATTAGTGCTTCATCTGTATTTGAATAAGGAAGGTAAACACTGAAATTTGTGATGGGTATTTTTTTCCCTTCTTTATCAATTTCTTCAGGATTATTCAGGATACCCAAAAATTCATAATTGTTATCCGCTTTTTTAATAATCGTAGCGCTTTTTATTTTCTTTTCACTCAGTAACTTACGATATTGGCTGACTCCGAGTTCAGTATATTTTGTATCTGAGCTTTTTGAATATATCATCAAAAGAAAGAAACCGATCAAGATTACGCTCCACCCGAGCACAATCTTCGTTACACGGTTCCAGTTAAAATCATCTTTTTTCTTCTGTTTAGGGTCTTTATTTTGATTCTGGTTCATTTTAACAAAATCGTTTATTTTCTTTAATTTAATTCATATATAACGGAATTTCGTCCCAATAATTATAACACGAAAATCCCTTTTAAATTCCTGTATTTTTGAGCAAAATCGAGTCCATATCCAACAACAAATTCGTTTTCAATTTCGAAACCTACATAATCTATTTCAAAATTCAGGTTTGAAACATTTTTTTTAAAAAGCAGCGAAGCTATTTTTAATGATCCGGGATTTTCTTTTTCTACGAGAGATTTCATAAATGAAATTGATAAGCCCGAATCAATAATATCTTCCACTAACAAAATATCCCTGTCTTTTATTTCGCAATTAAGTTCTTTTAGAATTTTGATCTGTCCTGACGAAATTTTTGTATCACCATAACTGGAGAGTTTCATAAAATCAATTTCGCAGTCAACTTTTATTTCCCTGATGAGATCGGAAAGGAAGATAAACGAGCCATTAAGAATACCTATGAATATCGGGGTTTTGCCTTGATAGTCCATATTGATTTTATCGGCAAGATATTTTACCCTGGCTTTTATTCTGGATTCGCTTATGAACCGTTTCATCCGATGGAATTTAAAAATTTACAAAACGGAAATTAACAGAAACAATTTATACAAAATTAAAAACCCACAAGAGCAATGATTATCTCCGGTGGGCATTCGTAAAAAAATTATTTGATTAAACGTTTTCTTCGTCTATTATTCGTTTGGTCTTGCGAACTGCACGATCTTTATCCATTTTACGCTCGACTGATGGTTTTACGAAGAATTGTCTTCTCCTGAATTCTTTCAAAACTCCGGATTTTTCATATTTCTTTTTGAACCTTTTAAGAGCCTTATCTATAGATTCGCCGTCCTGCACAACAACTTTAATCAAAAAAATTACCTCTTTCGGTGATTAATAAAATTTATAAAAGGTAAATTTAATACTATTAATATTATATATCAACATTAAAATTATGCACAAAAATGATAATTTTTTGCCCGCCTTTCCAAAAGAACTGTCAATTGTATCTACTTGCTTTATATCCTTCTGCTGTTTTTCGTGAATCACCAAAATCTTTCATAGAAATTACCTTATCATAATAATAATCTGCTTTTCCTCTGTCACCTTTTTTATCATACATCCAGCCAAGCATAAGATATGTATAAACTCCGAGTTGTGTATCCTCTTTATCGAGTGATTTGGTCAATTCTTCACCATACAGCAGATACTGCTCGGCTTCAAGAATTCTCCCGAGCCGCTGATAGCAAAGAGAAATGTAATAATTCCCTTCCCTTTTAGAATTAAGCGATGAATATCCGGTAATATTCTGATTGAATTTGTTTACAAAATTTTTCCAGATTTCGAGAGCTTGTTCCCATTTGTAGGTAAGGGTGAGGCTCCGTGCAACATATTTCTCAAATACCGGATTTTCAGGATACTCCGTAAATAGCGAAGTGGATATAGTTTCTGCTTCATAATAATTCTGTTCATAATTCAAATCTATACGGGTAAGGACATTCCTTGCTTCTATTTTTGAGTACTTTGAATTTTCTGCTGCCTCTTTTAATTGCAGAAGTCCTTTTGCTTTATTTCCTTTAGGAAATAATATTGTGAGGGGTTTCAGAATGGGGTGTTCTTCAGGGATCTTCTCTGCGAAATAATTATATGTCCCTACCCCGAAGAGTGCATCTTTATTATCAGGGAAGAGTTCGAGTATTTTCATAAATAAATTTATCGCTTCTTTCCCGTCTTCAGCCGCTTTCAAATGACTATCCCTCATAGCCTTCAGAAGCCCTCTATATCCCAATGCACCCCCTTTGAAGAGAAGAGCATTCACATCACTTTCGTTTTTATCAAGAATGTTATCACATATCTCAGTCACTTTTTCGACTTTATTAAAAAAATTTTCGTCATTTGACTCGTCATTATGGTCTACATTGATTTTCCACCATTCGATAAGCACCTGTCCGAAATATCCTGCCGGGTTCGCGGGTTCGGAATTAATAAAACCCGTAAAGATATAATTAGCTGAATCGTATTTAAGATGGTATATATAATTCAAACCCGACTGAATTTTTTCTTCTGAGGTTTGAGAATATAAAGCAGTTATTGATAAAAATAATATTATTGCAGAAAATAATAATTTTTTCATTTCACTCTCTTAATTACAACAATTGTTTTATCATCAGAGTATTTTCCGTTAGCGGAAAACTTCTGGACATCTTCAATAATTCTTTCGCACTGATTTTTGGGGGTAAGTTCCCCGTTATTAATAAATATATTTTTTAATCTTTCTTCTCCGTAAAACTCAAAATTTTTGTTGGCGGCTTCTACAATCCCATCAGTATACAATAATGCAACATCGTTAATATCAAGATTAAAACTTTCAGTGAAATATGTGGAGCCGGGTGATGGTCCAAGAACAGAGCCGGTAGTTTCCAGCGATTCTGTGACACCTGTTTTTGCACGAAGTATTAACGGGCGATTGTGCCCTGCATTAACATACATACATAATCCTTTTCTGTCTCTATATATCTCGCAATAGAACAGTGTTACAAATCTGTCAAAAGGGAAAACATCATACACGAGTTGATTAATTTTTTTGATAAGTGATGTCATATTAGCATCATACCCGACTCCCATTTTGAGCGCACCGGAAACATAAAGAGCCTGAGCTGCAGCAGAAACGCCTTTTGATGCGGCATCACCAATCACAACCACAAGTTTATAATCATCGGATGCTTTCAAGTAATCAAAGAAATCACCTCCGACTATTTTTTCGGGAACAGAGATTCCGAATATTTCATAATTGCCGAATTCAAGTGCATGATCCGGGAGTATTGATTTTTGTATCTCGCTTGCTTTTTCAAGTTCTACAATACTTTCCTGTTCACGCTTTTCAATCTTTTTTGCTCTCATCAGGGAACTAAGTGTTACGCTAATAATATTCAGCGTATTCAGGAACTCTTCATCCTGCTTCCTGCCATTAAATGCAAGTAAAAATTGATACAGGTAAACAACATCATTTGTTTTTTTATCTTTATATTTATATCTTGAGCCTACTCCTGTTGCAGAATAGTGCTTTATTCCTTTATCAAGAAGATACCTGTCCGTTTCGACAGACATTATTGTTCGCCTTTTACCAAAGTCCTTAAAAACCGGATAATCGTCTACATTGATTTCATAATCTTTAGCAATAAGGTCAACTTCACCAATTTGTTCTATGATTTTATATCCGTCTTTTTTTATGTTTAGTTTCCATAACCTTGCTCCTGTTATATTGATATCCTCATAGTTTATAATTTGCTTCATAACATAAATAAGAAGTTCTTCCACCTTAGTAAAATTTGGTGCTTCTTTGATGAAATTATCTATTGTTCTATATAGCTTTCTTTGCTCCATATTTTTTATATTTTATTGGCTGGACTCTAAGATTATGCCTGTCCAGATAAATTTTTCCGATTGCTGCAGCGATTACGTAAATCACTGATATAATATAAACCCATAATAGATTAATTACAATAACTGCATAAGCACCGTATATTTTAGTGTAATTTGAAAAATTAAATACATATAGAGTAAAGAAGAACTTGGATATTTCAAAGAATATAGTTGCAAAAATTGCAGAAACTAACGCTGATTTTCTTGGGAACTTGCGATGAGGAACAAATTTAAAAAGAATATAAAACATAACAAATGAAATCAGGAACGGAATTAAGAGAGCAAGAAATTTATCAGCAATGGGAAAATCATATCCAAATCCGAATAAATCTAAAGCGTAATTTTGTATAACATGAGCTAAGGAAGTAAAACCGGTTGAAATAATAAATAACGCTAGTGTAACAAAAATAAGTATGAAATCCCTTATTTTTCCGAAAAAGAAATTATAACCTATTTCTAATCTGTATATTTTCATTAAAGAGTCTCGCAGAGCACCAAAAAGTCCGCTCATCGTCCACATCACACCTATTATACCGATAGCGCCTGTAATAAATGTATTATTCGAAATTATTCTTGCCTGGTCTAAAAGAGTCCCGATAATTTTTACTTTCAAATCCGGTGGAAGAGGAAGCACCTGGTTCAGGTATATATTAAGACTATTGTATGTTTCAGGATATCCGAGATATATACCAACGATTGTAAACAGTATCAGAACAAAAGGTATAAAGCAAAGAACGATATGAAAAGCTATTCCGGATGACAGAAAAAAGAGATAATCTTTTTCAAACATTACGAATAGTGTCTTCAGATAATGCCATATTGTCTGAAGGACTTCTTTAGGTTTTATTTTTTTGAGAGAAAGTAATCCTTTTTTTAGCATTTGTTGTTAAGTTTTCTTTTGCTTAATGTCTCCACTACCGGATTTTCCAATTGTCAGATTCGAGCCATAAATTTTAAATATTTTCCTGTTCATAATAGTAATATATATATGATTACAAATTATTTAAAGGATAAAGGAAAACAAATAAAATGAGAGTTTAAAGCAAATATTGTTTACACAAAATTTTAATTGCAAGGGAAATTCCATAAAAAATATTATTTCAAAAGCAATATGGATTTTGTTATTAGAAATTATTATTTGAAGCAACAAAATTAAAGAGATTAATGGAAATTGAGATTTGGATATTTAAAATAATACCGGGTTAAATGAGATAAAAACCCGGCATTAATGTATATCAGCCCTATTAAAGAAAAGAAAATTTTAATAATGAATCCCAATTTGCAGGTTTATTGTGATCTACGCTACGCAACTAACAACCAACAACTAACAACTACATTATTTCTTTTGCGTTTTACGTTCTTCTCTTTAACACCTCACCCCTGCCCCTCTCCTTGAAGGAGAGGGGGTTATGGGGAAATATCCTGTTTCTATAATTATTTCACCCCTACGGGGTTAAGAACATAATTGCTTTTTACGTCTCACTTCTTCACTTTTTACCTACTCACCTTCTTCACTTTTTACCTACTTACCATCTTACCTACTCACCTACTTCACTTCTTACCTTCTTTTGCTATAAACATTTCACCTCTACGGGGTTCCTTTCTTTATCTTTGTTCTTCACTACTCACCTTCTTACCTACTCACCTTCTTCACTTCTTACCTTCTTATCGAAGCGCAGCGTAGATCCCGATGAACCTGTGAATCGGGACCTATTTACCTATTTTATCAGCATTGCTTTCTTTGTCATTACAAATTTCTGTCCGTTTCCTTCGGCTATGATCCTGTAAAAATATGTTCCGGACGAGAGATTATTACCGTTCATCTGAACCATGTAATAACCGGCAGATCTTTGTTCATTAGCGAGTGTTAACATTTCACGTCCATTCATATCATAGAGTTTAATTGATACCCTGCTATCAAACGGTAATTCAAAATCTATCTTCGCAGTTGGATTGAACGGATTCGGGTAATTCTGTGATATATCATATTTATTCGGTACACCTATTTCGACAATATTTGAAAGGTTATGATATTCAAAGTTGCCGTTATAATCTATTTGTTTCAGGCGGTATTTGTATTTACCTGTATTCAGATTTTTATCTTCGAATGAATAGTTTGTCGGTGTTGTTTTTGTACCGTTGCCGTTTACATATCCAACTTTCACCCAATTGTCATTTTGAGCGGAGCGAAGAATCTCAAATCCTGCGTTATTCAATTCCGAAGCCGTTGTCCAGTTGAGTTTCACATCTCTTGAAATCACATTAGAAGTAAAAGAAGAAATCTGAACAGGCAGCGGAGCACTTCCGTCACTGAAAGTATAAGTTGCAAAAGTATTTAAATTTGTATCGGTTATCGTTTTAGTATTTGTATTCGGGATGGAAGGATATTGAGTCCAGGCAGAACCGGAATATTCGGCAATTCTGTATAAACTTTCCGAAACTATTGTCCCTTGTCTTGCTAAATTATATTTATAGAAGATATTATAAAGATATCCGCTGCCACCGAGTACAGATATTGCAAAATTCTCATTTGCAAATTGACTCCCCGAAATTACATTCGAGGGATTTACACCCGGCTGAAATACAGCGGTGACGGATGTAGGCAGGGTTCCACCATTTGCATGCCAGGTAATAGAAGCGAGTGTAATGCCGGCAAATATTATATTCGTTGTTCCACTATCGATAATACTTCCGGAAACAGTTAAATTTCCTGCGGACACAACGGGAGTAAACTCATAAGCACCAATATCACCGGCACCGTTTATGACAGATGTACTGCGTGAATTATTATTGATATCAGCCGTAACAATGCTCAGAGGCAAACCACCGGCATTAATATTCCAGCAATTGACGTTGTTGACATCAGGTTGCAGATTAGTTGATGATGTAAATCCGGGGTCAGCGCTGACGGAAAACTGATCTTTACCTGTTGCAGCAGACCAATCTGTAATTACAGTTGCTGTTGTAGTAGTAGATAATTTTCCGATTGCTTTTACGCCTGTTCCCGAAGGATTTACATAATAATTATTAAAATTAATATCTGTGAATTGAGTGTTATCAGTTTGGGCATAGATTGCACAGGCGCCATAACTATATAAACCTCCCAAACCTAAATTGTTGACTATATTATTATTTCTGATATCTGCTGCTGTTCCCGTTCCAATACATATACCGATGGACATTGCCAAATTTTGAATCAAAGTATTACCATATAGATAAATTGAATTATTATATACGTTTATCCCCGATTGCATGGAAAGAAGATATATACCCATTGGATTATTATCTAAATTAGTAGTATAATCAAACCCTGAACCATAAATGTTGTATATTGCATTATTAATCACGGAAATATTTGCGGAAGTTACTCCTGTTTGTACTTTAATTGCCTGAGCACCATAGCCGTTAACTCCGGTATAACCCAAATTATAAATTTTGTTTTTTTCGATTACCGAATTCTTTGTTCCGGCGCCAATCCAGATTCCATCATCAATTTCATCTGTAGTACCATCAAAATTTGCTATATCATTTCCGCTTACGTCAACACCGTCAAATCCATCGACATATATTCCATATTGACGTATCGGGTTTGTAGAAGAGTTCAAATCATTACCAATAATGTTTAAGCCGCTTGCATTTCCTGTCACTCCTCGACAGTATATACCGTACCAGGCATTCTGAAAACTATTATTTTGAATTGTAATATTACTGAAATAACCTCCCAAGACGCTGAAATTTGTAACTATTAATGCTGAAGTTGTATTGTCTTTGTTTATCAGAATGCAATTTTTCACAACGGAACCTGTTACGGGTGTTGTTCCCCGGGAAATAAATTGTATTGCCTGCGAACCGGATGGAGAATTATTAGTTATGGTTAAATCTCTTGTCGTTCCGTTAATTGTGTATGAACCGTCAATCGTAATATAATCGCTTAGAATTCTCAATACCGGACCTACCCCGGCATCTGACGTTATAGTAGTATTAACTCCGGTAGGTTTTATGGTAACTGTATTTGAAGAAGTCGGCAAATTATCGTTTGCTATATTAATAACAATCGGATATGTTTCTCCTGTAGTATAAGAAGCATCAACTAATAAGAATCTTGTAGCCCCGCTAATTCCCCGAAAATTTAATTCATCAACTGCTAATGAAAGAGTGGCATAGACGCCATTAACATTCATTGGAAAATTATATTCCGGATGCTCTGATTTTAATACGTAAAGTTTACCATAATATTTTTTTCTATTTTCCATAGGTATCCATTCAACTTCTTCCACTTCCATAAGTTTTTGTTTCAATTTAATCAAACCCCCATTTAATTTATCAGGTTCTTGTACATCCACATTTTTTATTACTTTCTTAACTGTTTTTTCAAAATAAATGTGTTTGCCGGTAATCTTGTTGAATGCTGCGGTACCCACAGTATAATCTCCGCTTAGAGGAAAATAAGTGACCGTATAATTGCTTGGAAATGCCGGTGGAGTCGCTGCTGCGGGTGGATCTGGAGAAAACCCCCCTGCCCCCCCGGAAGGAAATGCTCCTACATTTGGTGTTGAAGCCATATCCTGGGCAACTATATAATAGTATACAACATCAGCAACTACTACACCGCTTCCAAACGTAAATTGATAATCATTTCCACTAACAAAGGAACCTATTGCGGACTGCCAGCTGCCGGAATTTATTTTCCAGTATAATACAGGTAAACCTATACCTGAAACCGGCACTCCATCTATATCTGTAATCAAAGCGGTAAGTGTTCTGCCTGCTGTACTATTTGTATTAAAAAGCGGAGTATATATTATTACCGGAGGATTCAAATCATAAGGATTTTGAGGAATAAAATTTTGTCCGGGTAAACCCGCCGATGCATATTGTGTAAATAATAATAAAGATAAGAAGAAAATATTTAATGCTTTCATAGTAATAATATTATTTTGTTTACTAAATTATTTTTACTCTACGAAATTTGTAATAAAGTTAACAATTCAGTTTTATTTAGGAATTACTGTTCTTACAAATTTAAAAACTTAACTTGTTTCTTTGTTAAAATAAGAAAGATGCCAATAGATTCATACAAGGATTCAAAATCAGGCTGTTAGGCGGAATAAGCGGTTTGTATTTGGAATGAATGAAGTAAAAAATGATTTTTTCTACAACTGTTTTTAAAATTGTAATTTATAAATTTAGATTTTTAAGGAAACTTTTCAGGGGATGAATTATGATTTCATTTGTTATATTTAATATTAAAGAAAACAATTAATTCAGTTTGTACAGATGAGTCCGGGAATATTTGGATAGGAACGCTCAGTACAGGGCTCAACAAATTCGAAATAAACTCACAAAAATTTGTTTCATACCGATACAATGCCGGAGATTAACTTATCTTGGACTTAAGTCAGGGAAATAAATCTTTGTTGGGGGATTGTTTTCTACAAATTGAAAAAGTGCATAGAAATTTATAATTGAATATGATATTTAACGATTTTTAATAGTTCTTTTTTTATTTTAAACAGCAGTGAAAATTGAGATTTGGATATTTAAATAATGCCGGGCTAAATGAGGTAAAACCCGGCATTAATGTATATCAGCCCTATTGAAGGAAGGAAATGATTTAAATAATTATTAATTTATTTCACAAGCATTGCTTTTTTACCCCCTCTTTACGAATCTCCTTGCTTGTCCCGAACATCGAGAAGCCCTCGGGAATTCGTAAAGTTTAATGTTTACTTTAAAAGCAAACAGGCAAAAGAAAAAGTAAACTCATCTGGTGAATATCAAGCGGTAATGTTGGTAATTCACCTGATGAGTTTTTTATGTATTTTAATAAACGTTATCAAAATTATTGGCGTTTAGTGTTTGAACTCCGGTCAACTTTATAAGATTGATACATTTTGATTTCCTGATTTTCGGCAAAATCCTTTTTTGGTTTCCGGGTCAAGGGTAATTCAATGAAGAATGCGTCTTTGTTCATCATATGAACATTAAGACATTTTGGACAGAGATGAGGTCTATTTTCCTGTTCGAAAATATGCCCGCAATCCCAGCATTCCCATAATTTTGTCATTTTCAATCCCCTTTCAGTTTTTTTAAGTTTTTTGTTTATTTATTAAAATATGATTAAAATTTAATTTTATTCTATTATGTTTTAAATTTTACAGCCTGCCCTCCGTCTTTTTGGAGGATTTCTATTTAGAACACATAGAGTCTTTCAATAGTTTCAACCGGACACAAACCCTGACAATTAATAATTGTTTCTGAATATTCCACCCCTACGGGGCAGGGCTGTTAAGTTCTACTGATAATATCAATAAAAACCGATAAATTACATAAAAACGCCATGAATTTAATTGAATGTTTAAATCAGATTAAAGATTTTCGTCGAAAACAAGGTCAAAGATTCAATTTAACATCAATGTTACTTATTATAATTATGGGTATAATGAGTGGGCGATATGGATATAGAGAAATCTATACATTCGCAACAGCGAATCAAAAAGAATTAAGGAGAAGATTAAAAATAAAACATTATCGTATGCCATCTCATGTAACGATAAGAGAAATAATAATGCATGTAGATTTTGATGCACTGAATCAGGCATTTTATCAATGGGCATCAACATATGTAAAGATAGAAAAAAATGATTGGGTTAGCATAGATGGTAAATCAATAAAATCTACAGTCGAAGAATGTCACACATCTTATCAAAATTTTGTTAGTTTAGTAAGTGTATTTACCCAGAAAAGAGGTCAAGTAATAAAATCATCTGCTTATGAGCACAAAAAAGTAAGCGAGGTTTCAGTAGTACAACAGCTTATAGAAATTTTAGATCTCAAAGACGTTATAATAACTTTAGATGCATTGCATTGTAAAAAAAACTTTAAAACTAATATTGGACAGTGGAAATAATTTTTTAGTAAAAGTTAAAGGTAACACATCAAGACTACTCAACGCAATAAAGCATATTGCAGAAACAACCAAAGCGGTATCAATAATACAAGAAAAAGAAATTAATCGTGGAAGAGAAGAAAGACGTAAGACAGAGGTCTATTTACCAACATCAAAAATACCTGAAGATTGGGAAGGAATAAAAAGAATTATTCACATTGAGAGGGATTTTAAAAGTTCGAAGATTTCTCATGAGACACACAGCTATTATATAAGTAGTGTGGAGTCGAATGATTCTTCAGAATTTGCCACAGGAATAAGAGGACATTGGTTCATTGAGAACAAATTACATTGGGTAAAAGACGTGATACAAAAAGAAGATAGTACAAAACATAAAAAAGGATTTGCTTCAAGGAATATGTCAGTAATGCGAAATATAGCAATTAATATTTTTAGAGGTAATGGTTATGAATCTATTAAACATGCTTCGATATTTTTTGCCAGCAATGTGAATGTTTTAATAAAAATTTTATACAGAACTTAACAGCCCTGCCCCGTAGGGGGGACATCATTCCGCTCCTCTTTACGAATCTCGATTCGTAAAATGATATGGAAAGAAATAAAAAAATACAGTTGAAATCAGATTGTTATTCTATAGTAATCATATATTTTTCTCATTTTGAAGCATAAAATCTCATATTGAGACGATTTTATGCCTCATACCCGAATTTGACAATATTTTCTTAGCAAAAAATTGGCACAGATTTTGCAATATATAATGGAAAAGAGAGTTAATACTTAAAAGATTATGAGAAAAGAAAACAAAAAATTGAAGATAAATATTGAAAAAACTATTGTTTGGTTCTTTATTGTCTTCAATTTTTGTTTTGTCTCAAAATTAGACTCTCAAACGTATCTTGAGTACAATTATTTGAACGGATCAACAACTTCTATACTGTTTTCTGTAATTAGTACAGGATCTTCGGCAAATACAAGTGGCAATCAAGGTGTTTTAGTTAGCAATACCGGTTCTGATACCGGTAGTTCATTTTTTCCCCTTAATATAGTAAACGATCCAAGTTCTTATCCGTGGAGAATCGTAGTCCAAATTGGTGGTGGTGTGTGACCGGAGTCTTAATTGATCCTTATCACATTTTAACCGCAGGTCATGTTGTGGACTTTTCCCCTTATTTCGTGAACAACACGTCTATCATACCTGCATATGCGTTAAACGATTCTCCGTTCGGATATTGTAAACCGGAACTTCTTTATAAACTTTCCGATTTTTCAGTGGGTTCATCTACTGACATTTCAATCATCAAACTTGACAGACCTATCGGAGCGCTGGTAGGGTGGGCAGGTTATGGATATAATAACGACAACAATTTTTTTATCACAAATAATACTTTTTTAAATCCTAGTTACCCCAATTCAGGACTGTATGATGCAAGTTTACTCTATAACTGGAAAGGAATTTTTGATTTTGCATTAACTGACTACATTTATTCTTTCCGTCAGGGAATATCGGGGATGAGCGGAAGTCCGGCATATACAAAAGTTGGCACAAGCAATGTTACATACGGTATATTACTTACATCAGGAATAAAGTTTAACAGAATCACACCGCAGAAATTTGACGGGATAAATAAAATTATACAAAGAAATACACCATCTGAATTTGATATGATTCCTCTTTACACCGAAGTATTTCCGAAAATATTAAAGAAAGGGAATCAACCGGATAGTATAAACTTTACAGTTTTAAATTATTCAAGTGCATCCGTCAGTAATGCTAACATCACAGCAGGCATTTATATATCTCAGGATTCAATAATAACTACGAGCGATAGTTTAATAGCGACATATAATTACACAAAAAGTTTTACTGCAAAATCTTCTGTAATCCTCAGTCAAAAAGTGAACCTTCCTGCAATCGGGAAAGAAGCCGGAACTTACTGGGTAGGAGTAATAATTTCAGGAGACAACAATACTTCAAACAACACCGTCAGTAAATATGACGCGGCAAAGATAATAATAAATAATACAAATAATTTCAGAATAAACGGAACAATTACTTCCACTCAATCAAAAAACGGAATTAGCGGAGTAAAATTAATCGGATTTCCAACTTCAGTAGTAACAGATTACAAAGGCTATTATGAAACAGAAGTATCTGCGGGATGGAGCGGTACAGTTACAGCATCAAAACCCGGATTTACACTCAGCCCTTCCATGTCAGTTTACAGCAACGTAAATAATGGAACGGTAACAAATTACTTGATAGCAAAAAATACTTTTACAGTTTCCGGTTACGCAAAATCACCGACCGGACTAAAAGGAGTTTGGGGAGTAAAATTGACAGGATTAGACGGTCAGCCCGTAACAGATACTTCTGGATATTTCAGCGCAACAGTTTTTGAAGGCTGGTCCGGATATGTAAATGCAACTAAGTCCGGATGGGATATGAAGAATGGATATTACGCATTCAGTAAAATAAATTTAAACCAGTCGGTACAAATCAATGCGGGATTTACGGTAGCAGGTATCGCTTATAAACAAAACGGAGAGCCGATTCAGAATGTAAAAATGGAAGGATTTCCCGGAGCAGGGTGTTATACAAATATAAACGGTGAATACATTCAATATCTGGATTCAGGATTTTCAGGAACTGCTCGACCGGTTTATGCAGGATCTCAGTTCAGCCCAACATTCAGAACATACTCTAATCTGCACGTTTCATATTATTATCATGACTATCAGGAATTACCAATGCTTGCATTAAATATAAAGATATTTTTAAGCGGTGCTTATGCAAAAGGAACAGACTCTATGAAGTCCGCATTAAAGCAGCATACAATCCTGCCGGCATCTCCGAATACAGAATATAGCAATAAGAATACAAAATTTACATTTATAGCACAACCAGGCGATTCGGTTATGCTGTCTTTTTGGAACAATAGTGCAAATATTGTTGACTGGATATGCGTTGAAATCCTTGACCAAACAAAAAAATCTTTAGATACAGTAATATGCTTACTTAGGAATGACGGAAAATTATTGAACTTAAGCGGAGATTCATTAGTCAGATTAGATCCAAAAATATTGACCGGCAGTTATTACATAGTAATCAGGCAAAGAAATCACATTGCAGTAATGAGTGCTAATCCAGTTACAATAACAACAGAGGGTGTATTATATGACTTCACAACAGGGCTTGACAAGTATTACGGAAACGATGCGAAACTTCTAAAGAGCGGGCTGTACGGGATGTATTCCGGTGATGCAAATTTTGACGGGAAAATTAATGCAAACGACTTTAATATTTATGAAGAAGACAGCAATAATGGAATTTCCGGATATAAAATTTCAGATTTCAATTTAGACGGATATGTTACGGCTTTAGATTTCAATTTACTTGCTCCAAACAAACGAAACTCGATCATCACAAAAATCCCTAAGATTTGAGAAAAATGAAGACAAAAATTTTTACATTATTATTCCTCATACTTTTTCCCTTTGCAATGATGTCACAAACAATTGATCAGAAACTTATAATCGTAACAAATTCCGGAGTTAACGGCGGAAGTTTTATAATTGACTACCAGGTGAAAGGTACAAATTTATCTGCTTCAAGAACTCTTGCATCCCTGAATGCCGATATATTATATGATTCAACTTCATTAAGATTTAATGGCAGCTGTGAATGGTTGCAGCAGATAAGCATGGTAAACGGCTACTCGCAAAATGCTCAGAGCAACGCATCCGAACTGGATAATCACCGTGCAATCAGGATTACTGTTACAGGAGACGAAGTAAACAACTCCCCAGGAATCAACGGATATAATATAGAGAACCAGTACGTAACATTTGTGAGGATTAATTTTATAATAGTAAACCAGACATCAAACGCAACATTAATGATAAAAAACGTTACCAATCAGGCGGGATTATTCTCAAATCCGAACAATTTACCAAACTCGTTTGAAATAACTAATATAGCTTTATCTGACCCTATTTTAATTAACGAAGCACCTCTACCGGTTAAATTGATTTCTTTTACATCATCAGTAAATACGAATAAAGTGAGATTGACATGGAAAACGGCAACAGAACAGAATAACAAAGGATTTGAAATTGAGAGAAAGTATAAAAATGAAAACTGGATTAGTGCCGGATTTATAAACGGTATGGGAAACTCAAACACAGAACAGGAATACAAATTTGATGATAAAAATCTGAATTCAGGAAGTTACAATTACAGAATAAAGCAAATAGATTATAACGGAAACCATCAGTATCATAATCTTTCAGAAACGGTGAACGTTGGAGCACCAAAGAATTTTGCTGTTTCCCAGAATTATCCGAATCCATTTAACCCGACTACAAAGATTGATTTTGAAGTACCATTAGATTCAAAAGTGAATATAACTTTGTTTGATATTTCAGGAAAGGAAATACAGACTCTATTGAATGAAAAGAAATCAGCGGGATATTATTCGGTCGCTTTTAATGCAGTCAATCTTTCCAGCGGAACATATTTTTACAGAATATCAGGAGAAAACGGAGACCGGATGTTTAGTGAAACAAAAAAAATGACTTTAATCAAATAAACCTGATAATATTTTATGAAGGATTTGTTCTTTGTTTTAAATTTCATTAGATTCTAACGGTAGTTTATGGGAGTATTCTAACGGTGGAAATCTACTTCAGAGCCCGGCAATTTAAGTTTCCGGGCTTTGATATTTTTAGACCCGCCCTGATTTTTAACACAAGGGAGCTTGCCATCCACATAATGTCCCAGCCTGACCTGTTCCGGCTCGTCGGAAGAACCCGGGAGCTTCTCCGGACTCGCTTGCTTAAATTAAATATGCTCTTGTATTCTGTCTTTTGGTTTGAAATTTATTTAAAATTTCTTGATTTTAATATATCAACTTGAAATCCTTGATGAAAAGAATAATTCCAATATCGAAACCATATTTTAACCTGAGCGATTATGAAGCTGTTTACAAGCCGGTAAAATCCGGCTGGATTGCACAAGATAAATATGTTCGGGAATTTGAGAACAGGGATATATATTTAATAATTTTCTAAAATTCAATAAAAACATTTTTTTAATTTAAATAAAACTGTATCATGAAGAACATTTTAAAATTTTCTTTTTTATTTGTTTTATTTTTAATTGTAAGCAGATATGTTTATGCCCAGAATGATTTTGATACTGCTTATCAGGCATATGAAGACGGGAATTATGAAAAAGCCGTTCGATTCTACACAATTTATATTGGTAAAAATTCGAACGACGAAGCATCCTACTATAACAGAGGATTATCTTATTTTGCACTCGAGCAATTTAACAAAGCAATTACTGATTTCACCAGAGCGACAGAACTGAAACGCGATAATACTGATGCATTTTATTACGTAGGCAGGTGTTATGCTAAACTGGAGAATTACAGCACGGCGATGGATAATTACGATATTGTCCTCAGGATAAACCCGACATATCAGGATGCACTTTTTGCAAAAGGTTATGCATACTATAAGTTGAACGACTTCGAAAAAGCGCTTGAATATTATGACAAAGCTGCATTATATACGGATTCGAAATATATGCACACAATCTACAACAATAAGGCGGTTATTTATATCGAACAAAAACAATATGATATTGCGATATCGGAATGCAACAAAGGTATAAGTTTAATTTCAACATATGGAAGGTTATACTGGAACAGGGGAAAAGCATATCAGTTCAAGCAAATGTATCAGGAAGCAATTCTGGATTATGACAATGCAATATTATATGAACCGTCATATGCGGCTCCGTATTATAATAGAGGTACCTGCTATTTTGTATTAGGTAATAACACACAGGCATTAACCGACCTTGATAAAGCAATTGAATTGTATGATGGTGAAGCAGATTACTATGTTAACAGGGGCTTGGTTTACAGTAAAACCGGGGATTATGTGAAAGCATTAAAGGACTGGAACAAAGCACTTGAACTGAATCCGGGTTTAGAAGATGAGATTAAAGAATATATAAAAGAATCTACAAAATAAAATATTTAATTAATATTTGTAATTATCCGGGAACTTTTAAAATGTAAATTTCAGTTTCAGGTGGTAAGAGTTGCTCTTTAAAAATAAAGTGAAAGAACCTTTATAAAATTTTAAATGTTTTAATATTCAGGAAAATAAAAAGTAAAAGTTTAACCTCATAACCTCCTAATACACCAGAGGCGTCACGAGTTCCCATAGTGACGCCTTTTTTTTATTCATAATAAAATCTTTATTGAATTCCATTCTTCAGACCTTTACCGTCTTTTCTACTGAAAAATAAATTATTTTAGGTTATTTTGATTAAAATGAAAAAATTAGATTGTATTTTTTGTAAAATTGCCGGCGGCAAAATACCTTCATATAATATTTACGAGGATGATGAGTTTATAGCAATCCTCGATATCTATCCTAATACAAAAGGAATGACACTTGTAATACCCAAGGAGCATTTTGATTCTTATGCTTTTGATATGCCTGATGATGTATATGAAAAATTTTTCCTTACAGCCAAAAAGATAGGAAAAATTCTTGACGAAAAATTGGGTGTACAGAGAACTGCCCTTATAGCAGAAGGAATGGGAGTAAATCACGCTCACATCAAACTTTACCCGCTTCATGGGCTTGGTCCGGATTTTAAAGCAATGATACCTGAGGGTGAGCACTATTATGAAAAATATCAGGGATACCTGACAACCCTTCTTGGACCAAAAGCTGATGATAAAGAACTAAGAGAACTTCAGCAATTATTTAGAACAAATAAAAGTTAAAATAATAATTTAAAATTCTAGAGATTACATTCCGTATGAAATACATACACAAAGATATTGAGAAAAAATGGCAGGAGTACTGGGAAAAAAACAAAACTTTCAGAACTCCGGAATTAGATGAAATTGATAAATCGAAACCAAAGTATTACGTGCTTGATATGCTCCCATACCCGAGCGGTGACGGACTGCATGTAGGACATCCGGAAGGATATACTGCAACCGATATTATTTCACGATTCAAAAGAATGAAAGGGTTCAATGTACTTCATCCAATGGGATGGGATGCATTTGGTTTGCCGGCGGAACAGTTTGCCATCAAAAAAGAAATCCATCCGAGGGTAGGCGTAGATGAATGTATCATAAGATTCCGGGAGCAGCTTAAATCTCTTGGATTGGCTTACGACTGGGACAGGGAAATAAACACAACGGATGAAAAATACTATAAATGGACACAGTGGATGTTTCTTAAAATTTTCAACTCTTATTTTGATGAAAAAGAAAAAAAAGCGAAACCCATAGATAAACTAGCTATTCCTGACGGATTATCTGAAAGTGAAAGAAGGAAATACATTGATTCAAAAAGATTAGCATTTATATCCGAATCACCCGTAAATTTCTGCCCTGAGCTTGGTACTGTACTTGCGAACGAAGAAGTCCCCGAACAGATTGAAAAAGGATATACGGTGGTTAGGCGTCCTATGAAGCAATGGAAATTGCGAATCACAAAATATTCCGAAAGATTATTAAATGATCTTGATTCTGTTGACTGGCCTTTAAATATTAAAAAATTACAGACGAACTGGATAGGCAGGAGTGAAGGAGCAATTGTTAAATTCAGGATCGCAAACAATCCGGATAAATTTATTGAAGTATTTACTACCCGACCGGATACTCTATTCGGTGCCACATATATGGTGCTTGCTCCTGAGCACAAACTGATTGACGAGATCACAACTCCCGAACAGAAAGAAAAAATACAGGAATATATACAGATGGCTGCCAGGAAATCTGAACTTGAAAGAATGGAGTTAACGAAAGAAAAGACAGGAGAATTCACCGGTGCATACGCAATAAATCCGGCAAATAATATTGAGATACCGGTATTAATCTCCGATTATGTCCTTACAAGTTACGGAACCGGTGCAATAATGAGCGTTCCCGGACACGATTCAAGAGATATGGAATTTGCTCTGAAATTCAAACTTAATATTCTTCCTGTTGTAGTGCCGGAAAATCTTAAAAATCAGGCATTTCAGAAAGTAAAAACTGAAGAAGGAGAAATAATTATTTCAGGAAAGGGATTAGAGACTTTAGCTTATGGTTCTTCTAAAGAAATCAAAGATTATTACGATCATGTAAGAAAAGGGAAATTATGCTATACAGAAGAGGGGTATTCGGTTAATTCAGGATTCCTCACCGGACTAAAAACTTCCGAAGCATCGAAAAAAATGATAAAATGGCTGGAAGAAAAAGGACTGGGAAGAAGAAGCATTAATTATAAATTAAGAGACTGGTTGTTTTCCAGACAAAGATACTGGGGAGAGCCATTCCCTATCGTACATTTTGAAAATGGAGATATAAAAGGATTAGACGAAAGTGAATTACCCCTCACATTGCCAAAAGCAGCATCATATAAACCTTCCGGTACGGGTGAATCCCCTCTTGCCGCCTTCGAGGATTGGGTAAATACAACCGATAAGGAAACAGGATTACCTGTTAGAAGAGAAACCAATACAATGCCGCAATGGGCAGGCTCCTGCTGGTATTATCTTAGATATATTGATCCCCATAACGATAAAATATTCTGTGACAAAGAAAAAGAACAATACTGGATGCCAGTTGATTTATATATTGGTGGTTCGGAACATGCCGTGCTGCATTTGTTATATGCAAGGTTCTGGCATAAAGTTCTTCACGATTTAGGATATTTATATTCGAACGAACCATTCACTAAATTATTCAATCAGGGAATGATATTAGGAGAAGACGGGGTGAAGATGAGTAAGTCAAGAGGAAATGTAATCAACCCCGATGATGTGATTGAAGAATACGGTGCTGACTCGATGAGACTTTTCGAAATGTTTATGGGACCCCTTGAAGCAACTAAGCCGTGGAGCACAGAGGGTTTAGCCGGTATGAACAGATTTTTGAACAGGGTTTGGAGGTTGATAATTGATGACAGGAACGGAGAAATAAAATCAAACATTACAAATGAATCACCCGATTCAGAGTCTCTTAAACTACTGCATAGGACCATCAAGAAAATCACTCAAGATATAGAAGACGGTGATATGAAGTTCAACACTTCAATTGCTCAAATGATGATATTCACAAACGAACTTTATAAGTTTGAAAAAATCAGCAAGCAGATACTCGAAAATTTTATATTAATTCTTTCACCATTTGCACCGCATATTTCAGAAGAACTATGGGCTAAACTCGGTAACAATCCATCAACGATTTTACAACAATGGCCTCACTACGATGACGAATTAGCTAAAGAGGACAACGTAGTTGTTGCGTTTTCCGTTAACGGAAAAGTGAGAGCAAAAGTTGAAATGGAACGGGATGCCGACGAAAAAACATTAGAACATGCGGCTCTTGAAAGTGAAATAATTAAAAAATATATATCAGGGATGCAGATTGTAAAAATCATTGTGGTCAAGAATAAGATGGTAAATGTGGTTGTTAAATGAATTTTGATTTTTTTCATTTCCTGATATAAAAAAGATTATACTCTATCCCCCGCTTTTTAAAAAAATTGGGGTATTTTTTACTTACCCGAACAATTTACAATTTTTTTTGCTTTTTTCATTGACTTTTACATATGAATGGAATAGGTTGCTATTAGCAAGTAATGATAGCTAAGGATTATTATCGAGACTATCTTTTGTATTAAATAAATAATGCGCAAAAAAGTTTTTTAAAATTAATAGTAACTAAAATGTTCAGAACAAACAGATCAATGTTGTACATTATTCTCATCGTTGCAGCGGTATTCATTGCAAGCTGCGGGAAGAAAGATGTTCCTAACGTAAATAATACTTCAAAAACAGAAACCACCACTCCTGTAAATCAGAATACGATAAATACAAACAAGAGCAGCAAAGAAAAACACGGAGGAAAACCTATCCATCTTACATCGTCAGAATTTAAAGAGAAGGTTTTTAATTACGAAACCAACAAGGACTGGAAATATACCGGCAGCAAACCATGTATTGTTGATTTCTATGCGGATTGGTGCAAGCCCTGCAAGATGGTGGCACCGATACTTGAGGATTTAGCATCAGAATACGACGGCAAGATAATAATTTATAAGGTAAATACTGATCAAGAGCAGGAATTAGCGGGAGCATTTGGAATTCAGAGTATTCCTTCTTTATTATTCATTCCATCCGAAGGACAGCCGCAAATGATGACAGGAGCATTGCCGAAGGATTCGTTTGTCAAATATATAAATGAATATCTGGTAAAAAATTAACCCGTATTTTGATATTTTTAAACCCCGTGAGAATTATTTTTTCCCGGGGTTTTTTTTATTTCTCAAACAGATTAAAAGAATAAATTGTTGTTGAAATTAAATATGGTTATTTTTGAAAGACAAAATCGAAACTGAACATATTATACGCAATGGAACATTTGAAACACTTTACATTAACCGAAGCAAGAGACAAACTCGACGGATTAAAACCGGTAATCAGAAAAATGATAGATTTGAAGATTGTTCTTGATGAAAAAGGTTTTGACATTTACAGGCATCAGTATTTCGGCGGAACGGGTATAAACGGGACAGGCAAGCATCCTAAAGAATTAGATGAACTTGTAAATTGTGTGAAAAAAATATCCGGCGAAGGAGTCGTAATAAAAGGAATTGAAGATGGGTTAATTGACTTTCCTCATATAAGAGCCAACGGAGAAGAAGTTTTTCTTTGCTATTTATACGGTGAATCTGATATCAATCATTGGCACAGTTTATCTGAAGGATTTAAGGGCAGAAGAAAAATTGCAGAATTATAAAAATGAAAATTTAATATGAATATAATAAATAAGGCAATAGTATCAATATTACCGGTATTTCCAAAAAAAATTGTAAGGATATTTGCCAATAAATACATTGCAGGCGATAAAATCGAAGATGCAGTGAAGAAAGTGAAAGAACTGAACAGTAAAGGTATTATGGCAACGATGGACGTACTCGGAGAAGCTATTAAGAACAGAGATGAAGCCATTAAATCAAAACAAGAGTCTCTCGAAGTACTGGATGTTATAGAAAAACACAATTTAAATTCAAATCTATCTGTAAAACTTACGATGATAGGTTTGAATCTTGATTATGATTTTTGTCTGAGCCTGATTACCGAGATTGTTGAATATGCAAATACAAAGAATAATTTTGTAAGAATAGATATGGAAGATTCATCGGTAACGGAATCCACAATAAAAATTTTCGAGACACTGTGGAAGAAATATGATAATGTTGGAATAGTTCTGCAGGCATATATGCGCAGAAGCGAGCAGGATATATTGAGGTTAAATGCAATCGGGGCAAATTTCAGAATTTGTAAGGGAATTTATATAGAGCAGGAAGAGATAGCTTTTAAAAAGAAACAGGAAGTAAGAGATAATTTTCTGAAGATTATAAAACTTGCACTCGAGAAAAAATCATACACAGGTATAGCAACGCATGATGATTATTTAGTAGAGGGTTCGAAGAAAATTATAAAAGAACTCGGATTAAAGAAAGAAGAATTTGAATTCCAAATGCTGCTTGGAGTAACTGAAAATCTTCGCGATAAAATATTAAATGATGGTTACAGAATACGCGTATACGTTCCTTTTGGTGAAAGATGGTATCAATATTCAATGAGAAGATTCAAAGAAAACCCGAATGTAGTCGGGGCTGTTATGAAAAGCATCTTTAGAATTAATAATTAATAATTATTAATTATTTTATTGTCTTCCCTTCCCTTTCCTTTTTTTGCAGAGTCTCCCCGCTTTTGGGGACTCTGCAATATATGTAAATGAGTACAAAAAAAGAAAAATATAACAAGGACACATTTTATTTTTGCACAATCACTTGTTTTGAATGGATTCCTCTATTCGAAATAACAAACTTATACGACCATATTTATAAATGGTTTAGAATATTGAAATCGAAAAAAATATATGTTGTTAGATTTGTTATTATGCCAAACCATATGCATTTTATTGTATACTTTCCGGAGATAACGATCAACATAAATTCAATTATTGGAACTGGAAAAAGGTTTATGGCATACGAAATAGTAAAAAGACTAAAAGAACTAGAACAATTTGATTTATTGAATAAATTAGAAAATGCTGTAAACATTACTGACAAGAAAAGAAATAAATTACATCAGGTTTTTCAACCATCTTTTGATTTGAAAGAATTAGTAACCGAAAAAT
>DATCHW010000019.1:0-13470 GCA_036508135.1 Ignavibacteria bacterium | reverse complement strand
TCCCCGATGACCAATAATTCTGCATCTTCTTTAGATAATATATTTACTGCATTGATACAGGCTTTAGTGAAGGCTATTCTTTGTTTTGTCGGTCTTTTCGTGTTATCAGTAGTAAACCCGTAAAACGTTAATTCCTTAATGCCGGCCTCTTTGCATAATTTAAAAAGTATTAAGCCCGGATTTATACCATATTCATAACCTTTTTCTTTTGTCATTTTATTGGCTTCCGCCCATCTTCTGTTTCCATCAGGAATTATTCCAATATGTTTCGGTACTCTCATCACTATAGTCTTATGAATTTTGGTTTATAAGTTTATTATTTGTTTTGATTATTTTTTCCACTTCTTTTATACCCTTATCATAAAACTTTTCTTCGTCGGGAGCGAGTTTGTAGAGCAATCTTAAAAATTCACCTGCGTGAACACGCTCCTCATCCGCTATGTCCTTAAGTACGTCTATGGCAAGTTTGTTGTCGGTTGACTCCGCAAGTTGCATATACAACTGAGTTGCTTCGTACTCTGCAGATACCATAAAACGTATTGCTCTGATGAGTTCTTCATCGGTGAGCTTCCTGTCTTTTGCTAACCCTGAAAAGGGCGATCCAAATTCCGGCATTCTATTTCTCCTTTTAATGATTTATTTTTCTTCGGTTCCGCCGTTGCCCGGTCTTCAGATTTGCTGTTGCCCGAATATTTTAAATATTCAACTTGAAGGGCTTTCAGTCTCCTTTATCTTCATCCAGATCGTCGTGGTCATCTCCGCCAATACTGTAATAATTATTCTCTTCATCCTCATTTCCAACTTTTTCCTGCGCATCATCCAATTCTGATCCAGGAACATCTAAGTCGCTTCCGGATTTATCTTCAACAAAATCTTTTTCGTTTCTTTTTCCGGCTTTACTATTCTCACTTGATTCCTTTTTTTTGGAAATATCCTCCGGATCTATATTCTCCTCTTCTTTATCTTTACTGTAAATGTCTTCGCTGTCAGGATATGATGGGTATCCCGGAAGATTTGTTTTCTCTTTTTTGTCCTCCTGTTTAGCAGGCAGGTTTGTTTTCGCGTCTTTTTTTTCCATATTATTAATAAATTTTGATATAACGTTAATTTTAAAAATTTGTAACCATATATGATGTTTAATACCCGGAAGTATAACTTTTTTTCTTACACTCCATAAATAGCTATATACTATCGGTACTATTATAATTACACGACACCTTTTTTCTCGTTTGCAGGTTCCACTTCTATTGTTAACTCTTTTTGACCTGCATTGATGAGTTCAACTTCACATGAAATTATTACTTCCTCACTCACCATTAAGCCTCCTGTCTCCAGTAAAGTGTTCCAAATAAGTCCCCAATCACTTCTGTTGATTTTTCCTGTAACTGTAAATCCTGCTCTTTCATTTCCCCAAGGGTCCTTTATCGTCCCCCCGAATTGTACATTTAATTTTATGTTTTTGGAAACACCCCTCATTGTTAATTCTCCCCATAATTCATGATTATCATCCTTATCTGGTTCCCCAATAGTATTTGAGGTGAATGTTATTTGTTTATTGTTTTGAACATCAAAAAAATCAGCACTTTTTAAATGCTCATCACGTTTTTCATCACCTGTAGTTATTGAGGAAGCGTCTATCCATAAATCAATTTCTGCAGTTGAAAAGTCTTTAGCAGATGTATAGATGCTTGCATCAAATGTTTTGAATGTACCTTTTACATGTGAAATCATTAAATGCTTTACTTTAAAGGCAATTTCACTATGAGCCTGGTCTATTGACCATTTCGTTTCGTTTGTCTTGTTTTTCATTTTGTTTATTTTTGTTGGTTATAAAAAAATATTTTCTTTTATATTTACCATAATATTTGTTCCTTGAATCAATTCATCCGATGACTCAAAGCAATCAGATGAATAATATTAAAATTTTAGAGCTTGAAATTTCCTACATTAATCATGAGATAAATTCTCTGTTCGGTTCTAACGGAATGAAAGCTACCAAGATCACGTGTATATCTATCCAAGTAGAACACTGATTGTTCAAATCCAATGTTTAGATTTTTTAAAATCCTGATAGTAATTCTGGGTTTGATCATTCCAATATAATTATTTCCCGCAACTCCAACATAAGTATGAATCCAGAAATAATAACCAATGAACTGGATGCTTCCCCAATCGAGATTAATGCCGCATTCAATTTTTGATACCATTCCTCCGCCATAATTATAATCCCTTAATTGTGAAGAATCAGAGCCTACCTTCGTACTGTTTCCGGCTAAAGGTACTATACCGAGATGGAAATTTGTAAAAATATAGGACTCCTTGGATAATGGTAACGGATATTTCGACATTATTCCTGCGCCGATACCTATGGTTCCGAGTTCGAAAATTTTATTATCAAAGTAGTCATAATGCTGGAATACTCCCATCAGCGTTTCCATGTCAGTGAATTGAAAATTTTTGCCGTATAAAATTCCGTATCCCGTTATATTTTCAATAATTTTTCTTCCTACTCCCAAATTAACACCTGCCCGAACCGTAAAGTAATCAAAGGGCTTCCATTCTCTTTTTTCCAATGCATATCCATAATCAAGTTGAACATTAAACATTGCATTTTGAGGTCCTGTCCAGAAGCTGCTTCCATCATTTTGCTTTCGTAAACCCGCTGATATCTCAACATTAAGCGGTTCTTTCTGATATACTTCTTCACCCGTTACTCTTGTGAGCTTTCCCTGAATAAGCCGGTTAAAAAATCTCGTCGGACTGAGGATCGCAGCACCAAATTCTCTGAAAAATCTCTCCGTCCCGCTTGTCCGGTCATCTAATAAATTTGAACTTAATCTGTAAAGGACTTCTCCGTAGAATGGACCCGTGATGGATGTATTAATAATATCATTATACGATGGTAGTGTATTTTCACCAATATACTCCCACAATAAACTGCCTCCTATTGAAAAAGGAACAGATTCCCAGAACTTATAACCGTTAGACCGGGCGGATGCGAAATTTAATCCGCCTGAATAAGGATGAGCAAGGAAGTTCATGCCAAATCTGTCTAAATCCCATTCCCAGCCGGTAACAATATTATGTTTCCAGGAATTAAAACCAACCGTTCCAAAACTCGCGTTAAAAACATATCTGTTGGTTAATCCTGTTACAACATGCATACCCAGAACTTCAACGGCAGGTATCCATAAAGGATATTTTTTATTATAAACAGGGTCATCGTTCAACAAATCACCAAACATATTATATCTGGTAGAATCATAGGATTTAATCTGATCATCCTTATTAACCGGATCCGAATTAGATTTCATTATCTTCTCATCCTTTGTACCCTTTGTGGTATCCTTTGGAATGGTATCCCTTGGAGAAGCATAAAAATTATCGGGACGGTAATTCCCGGATTCATTAATTTGTTTGCTCTTAGCTATTACATTTATTGTTTCATATTTCTGTATTATTCTATCTGTTTTTTCTTTCCTTGCTTCTAAAACCGATTGACTGTAGCATAGAGGTGAAATGGTCAAGAAAGTAATTAAAACAATAGCAGCAAGTGCTTTCGATTTTCTAATTGTGTTGTTTTTCATTTTGATTGTTTCTTAAGTTTCATATTCTTATCCTTTATTACTGCGTATTTTGTGAACAATGTTCCCTGCTTATTTACACTTTCACAGCTTATTAATTGCAAATTGATATCAAGTTTCTCTTCTATTACAAAATTACCTCCTGCTCCAAATATTTTTGGTTCGATTGTCAGCCATAATTCATCCACTAATTGTTTTTTCAAAAATGAAGTGGCTATATGTGGTCCGCCTACTATTAACATATTTTCATGTCCTTCCATTTCAAAGTGTTTTGCCAGGTCAACGGGAGATTCACTTCTAAATTCAAGCTGTCCCAAAATTTCATAACTTTTGTATTTAAAAGGTTCTTTTGTCATAATAACAAGAAGATGATTTGGGTCCGCTTTAACCGGTTCAAAATTAAAAGTATTGCTTCCCATAATAATAAGACGATTATCTTTCCATGTTTTATTAAAATACTCCTGATCCTTTTTAGACGACCAGGACTTGACATGAGGGTCACCCCATTTTGTTACTTTTCCATCTAAGGTTGATACAAAAACAAGAATAGTTTTCATTTCTCTTATTCTTATTTGTTATTAATTAAGAGTAAATTTAAAATGTTCCATTAATAAATAATTTTTCTGTTATGTCAAAGGAGCTTTTTATTTTTCTTTCGCAAATTTTATAAGTTCTGAGTTAAACTTTTCGGTTTCTTCCAGAAACATGCTATGGCCGCTATTCTCAAAAGCAACGATGTGTGAATTTGAGATTCCGGCTTTCATCTGTTCAGCCAGATCAAAAGAACATATTTTATCTTTCTTGCCATGCATAATAACTGTCGGAATTGATATTTTCTTCAGATCACTTCTCAGGTCTGTATCACGCAATGCAACTAAACATTCTGCAGTTGCATAAGATGAAGCACTTAAACAAATTCCATTCAACCAACTGCCGATCCCTTCATTTAATGAGGTTTCAGTAGAAGAAAATATCTTCGCGAAATCAGATAAAAGCTTTGGGCGATCCTGATAGTTCAATTTAATTAAGTCATCAACCGCACTTTGTGGAAGATTATATGGAAAATCTTTGCGTTGCGTCCAAATAGGGGCTGCTGCACCAAATAATGCGAGCTTGGATATATGGGCACCTTGATAAATTGACACATAGCGGATTGCGATTGGTCCACCCATTGAAAAACCACCCAGGACGGCATCTTTTATATTTAATTTATCTAAAACTTTTTTTATATCCGCTGCATGTACATCGTAATTATACTCTCCGTATGGTTTATCTGATTTGCCAAAACCTCTGAACGTTATACCAATTACACGAAAATTATTATTTAATAAATCATTATACTGATATTCATACATTTCATCGCTCAGTGGCCAGCCATGCAGCAGCACAATTGCCCTGCCTTCGCCGGCATCGGTTATATGAAGACGAACATTAGGTTCTACTTCTATATATTCTGCTCTGGCTATTCCAGATTTTATATTATCTTTTAGTTTTTCCATAGTTTTATATTTTATATTATTTTAATTACTCAAATCCGCAAGTCACCCGTGACTTACAGCCACTGTATTTTACATTTAAAATGCTTCTTTAACAATTGAGTTTTCATCAACATGCAAATCCGCTAACTGCTTTTCTACAGTATCCATCATTGGCGGAGGTCCGCATACATAAAATATTTTGTTTAATCCGCCACTGTTTGCTTTAATAAAATCTTCTGTGACTCGTCCGTATGCATACCCTTCCACTTTTTCATCTGATAAAATATTAATGAAATTATTTCCTAATAATTCTTTAAATTCCAGTTCGAGTATTACATCAGATTTTGTTTTATTGGCAAAGATGAGCTTGTTATTACCTATTTCATTCTTTGACTGAAGATACCTGAAGATGGAAATAAACGGCGTGACACCTGCGCCTCCTGCTATAAATACGCCTTCACCTTTGTAAGCGATTGCACCAAAAACATCATGCAAAATCAATTCATCATTTGTCTTCAGGTGCAGCAATTCATTAGTAACACCTTTGCGAGAAGGATAGGTTTTAATAGTAAACTCAAGGTGATCATCTTCCGGGAGACAAGTGAAAGTGAAAGGTCTTTTTTCGTTTTGCCAATTCTCTTTATTTATGGAAATTTCAGCAGCCTGACCCGGTGTGAAGTAAAACTGCCGGGGTTTTTCTGTTTGAAATTTCAGCACATCATAAGTGACATATTCAATTGACCTGATTTTTACATTGTGTTGTTCCATATGGTTTTTTTATTCAGATTGTCTGATTTGTTTTCCAAAAAGTATCTTCCCAATTAACGCAAAATGTGTTTTCATCCTGCTGCATTCAAATTCGGAATTCCGTACTTAGCTTTTTGCACAATTCCCGTATCATCCGTAAGCTGCTTAATATGAGCCAATGTAAAATCAGGTAAAAGATAGGGGTCAAGCATCGTATGCTTTTCCTTTTGAACGTAAGTGAAACTTTCCATTGCTGACATTGCGACATTTATATATTTTTTCCCAATCTTTGGCCACTTAAGTTTATGCCCGTATTCAATGGCTGCTTCGCGTAGTACCTTCGTTTTATGAGGATTGTCAAGTAAATCGAGAAGAATATTTCCAAGTTGTTCATAATTATAAAAATCGAATAAAACACCTCTTCCATCGGCAAGTAACTCCTGGGCATGCCAGTAAGGAGTTGAAATAACGGCAGTACCTGCACCAACGGCATAAGATAATGTTCCGCTTGTTATTTGTGCTTCGTTCAAATAAGGTGTAATATAAATATCCGTCGCATATAAATACTCCATCAATAGTTCTTCAGGTACAAAATTTTCATAAAAATAAACATAATCTTCAAGTCCGTATTCTTTAACAAGCTGTAAAAGATATTCGCGATATTCTTCCCCGTCCTGGCTTAATACTTTAGGATGTGTATTACCTAAAACTACATAAAGAATATTTTTATGTTTTTCGACAACTTTCGGCAAAGCTTTAATAACCGTTTCGATTCCTTTATTCCGGCTCAAAAGTCCGAATGTGAAAAGTGCTGTCTTATTATTGAAGTTAAATTTTTCACGGGAAGTATCCCTGTGAAAAACCTTTCCGGCAGGTACACCGTGTTCAATAATTTCAATTTTTTCTTCGGGAATATTATAAATTTCAAGAAGAAACTTAACAGCTTTTTTACTCATTACAATAACCTTGTAAGCTTTTCTGCTGAGCTCCTGTACTATCACTTTTTGTATATGTGAAGGCTCACGGATAACGGTATGAAAAGTAACAATCAGAGGTATTTCAATTCTGCTTACAAGCGAAAGAATATAGACTCCGCTTTCCCCACCGAAGATACCGAATTCGTGTTCCAGAATACAAACGTCTGCCATATTGTAATTAATGAATTTCGCTGCGCTGATATAATCCCTTTGATTATTTTGATTGACAATAAAAGATACTTCAGGAGGATATTGGTAATTATATCCGTTATCGCTTACAGCAATTACATTAAGATTGGGAAGTGAATTATCATATCCAAAGTTAACAGCGAAGGATTTAATCAGGTTTTGAGTGAAAGTTCCAATTCCGCATTTTTGCGGAGGGTATGTTCCTATAAATACTATTTTCATAATTCTATACTTAAAAGATTCTTATTATTAGTTTAAATAAAAGACTGGTAATTGCAAGATTAATTATTTTATGTCGTTTCATATAGTTTTAATTATTCGGGATTGTATGATTTGTTTTCAAGAAAGTATCTTCCCAATTAACGCAAAATGTGTTTTCATCCTGCAACATTTCAATCATTTTAAATACTTTTGTTGTTGATGCATTTTGAATTGCGTTAAATAATGTCCGCTCTTCAAAACGGATGTGTTCTTTTAATTCTATTTCTATTAAACTGAGATTACTTTTAACGTTATCTTCCGATTCAAACAGTTGTATTAATCTATTATGTTCGTTAACAGTTTTTTTTATCAATTCATTTTCATAACTAAGGATAGAAAAGATGTACTTTTCTTCCACCTCAAAATGTTGGCGCAAGTGGTTTTGGAAAAACCAGTAAGCATAGCTTTTAATTCTTTCTGTTTCGATTTCTCTTGATAAACCTGTGCTTATTTTCCAGCATAACATCAACGAGAGAAGATGGTCGTGGCTTAACGATTGCAATGCTTTATGCCGTTTATTGGATTTTTCTAAATCTATAATAATCATTTTTCTGCAAATATTATTTAAAATTTATTTGTGAATTTTTTCTACTTGCTGCATAAAGTCAGCGACCTGTGAATCGCCGGAAGTACCATATCCATCCACTAAGGTTCCTTTCTCGCCATCGTTGGCTTCGATGGCATAAACAATTGAACTATCCGAAGGGTCTGATTCCCCTTCAAAACGGTAAAAGTGTACCACTTTAACTTCACCCGGGTGAAATGATTTTTGTGTTGTCAATGAAAGTAAGCCTTGCCCGGTTACTTTAAATTGTGTTTCATATCCCGATGCAGTCAGGGAGTTGAGTATAGATGCCAAAGACTGCATATTTATTTTCTCCTTAGATTCTACCATAATTCTGTTATAATTTTATTATTTGTGTAAAATAATTTGCAAAATATCTTTCATCAGCATTTCGCACAACGATATTATATTAACGCTCTTATTAGAGGAAAGATAAGAAAATGTAATTAATTAAATAATAGTGCAGAGGGATGAAAAAGGAACTAATCCGAATGGATGAGTCAGGGAATAAGTATTGGAGATTTTTGAAAATGTTTTGAGAAAATTAAAATCGTGTAAGATTCTTTAAAAATTGTGCCATTGTTGGTGTTTTAGCGCAGCGACACCAACAATGTGAAAAAGAGATGCATGTGTTGATGATATGATGTTGGTGGCGTTAGCTGGCGCTAACTTAAACACCAACAACGGCTATAATTAAATAATAGTGTTGACGGATGAAAAAGGAACTAATCCGAATGGAGTAGTATGGGAATAAGTATTGAAGATTTTTGAAAAAATTCTTTAAGAAAATTTAAATCTTGTCAGATTCTGATAAAAAAATTCGACGGATAATAATTGGAAAAATAATTGTATATGATATTTCAGGAAGGGCAATTGATTCTTCAATCCCGATAAAAAGCATCGGGATTAAGGGTTGACCTCTTTGTGAAATTTCATCCTGTTCCCCTTTGTGGATTCGAACCACAACTGTAACTTTCAGAGAGTTATGTGCTAACCGTTACACTAAAGGGGAATAAAATCAATTATTACAAACTATATAGGATTCTCGAATTTTTCAATCCCTTATGTAAATTGGTTTATGCATATGAGTTTTATTGAGTCCAAAATGTTTCCTTATAAATTTATAGTATCGCTATTATACAGAAAATCCAAACTAGAATATCTTTGTGCCATTGTTGGTGTTTTAGCGCAGCGACACCAACAATGTGAAAAAGAGATGCATGTGATGATGATGTGTTGTTGGTGGCGTTAGCTGTCGCTAACTTAAACACCAACAACGGCTATAAAAAAAAATTTCAAATGTAGTGATAAAAATCTTTTGATGATACAGAAAAAAATGAATCCTTAAATTTAAGTCTGACTGTCTTAAAAAATCTTTTTTTCGGGTATAATATCTACGTTAGCTAACATTAAACCCGGAAAGTTATCGAAAACAAAAACCGCGTTTTTCGCTGTATTTAAGGTTTTTTCCTCCCTATGGGAGGATTGATTAATATTGAAATTAAAAGAAGTATAGTTTAAATTTTTACAGGTTACAAATCTTTTAACATTTAGTTTTTAAGATTTTTCAGACTGCAAAATGTATTTGAGACGTAGTAATTTTATTTATTATATTAACATTATATTAATGATAATTAAATCTTAATTCTCTAAAAATGAAAACGACATTGATTACATTCTCATTAATCATTTTTCTGGCAGCTGACACAGGGCTTAATGCCCAAGGTTTTCCGGAGAAGTACTTTCCTTACGGAAATGTTTACATTACAACCCTCAGAAACTCGGCATATCCTTCTGCGGAAAGATTAAACGGAATTATCAAAGGTGACAAAGAATACACATACGAAGAAAATTATTCAGACAGTTCCGTAATAGTATTCATACCGAAAAAACTTGAGAGCACAGAAATAGTCAACTTCGTATTCTTTTTTTACGGGTGGATGAACAGTAATTATTACACCGCTTCCACAACCGATTTAATAATGCAATTTATCAACAGCAAAAAGAATGCAGTTCTTGTTTTTCCGGCAATGGCAAAATTTGCACCGGATTCTTTTGAAGGCAATTTTAAAAACACAGGTGTATTTAATAAATACGTAGCTGAACTGACAAATTCATTATACGAACATTCGTACATAAAATCATATTCTGCGGGTAAAATAATTCTTTGCGGACACAGCGGCGGTTACAGACCCTTAGTTTCCGTTTTAAAAAATTGTGGAATGGAAGAAAATATAGCAGAAATATACCTGCTGGACGGGCTTTATGACGAGGTAAATGTTATTTTCAACTGGATAAAAGACACAAACGGCAGAATAATAAACGTTTCTACACAAAACAGCAGTCCCCTTAAAAACTCCGGAAATCTTATGCGGAAATTAGATAAAGCCGGACTGCAATATATTTCATCAGCCGAAGAAGATTTTCAATTTGCTCAATATGAGGTAAAAGGAAGCATTTTTCTTGAAACAACAGTCAACCATGGAGCCGTACTTGAAAAAAACCTTTACAGATACCTTATGATGAGCTCATTAAACGATATCAGTCCCTGATTCTTGAAAAGAATAAAATGTTCTGCAGTTTTGCATTTCCAATATGATAGCCCATATTGAATGGCAAATCCCCTTTTTTATTATTCTTAAAAGCAGCTTTTAAATCTGGCTGATTGCGAATCTGAAATAACGTTATTGGCGCAACATATTCGCCGTAAAATTTTTTGTCCCAAATTTTACTGTCAAAATATTTATACGGAATTCCTGTGTCATCTTCAAGTACGGTATTTGAATTTTCTAGAATTAAATTGCGGACAGATGAGAAATTGCCGTGATGCATTAAATAAGATGCAGCCTTTACATAAGTATTGAATTTTCCTCCGGATTTTACAAATTCCAGGACTCCTGAATTATTAAGGTTTTTACCATCGGAAAGATCCTGTTTGAAATAATAAATATTCTGAATATAATTTGAATTGTTATTCTTAAATACAATTTTAAGGCAGGGAGTCAAGAAATTAGAGTCCTTGTCGTTGGAGAATTTGCCTTCGCCATTCATATAAAGCGATTCGTACGAAAGTACTGTATTTCCTGTTTTAGCTATAAAAAGACACAGAACAGGCAGTGCGCCGTCAACCTTATCCCGTTTAAGGGCAACCATCATTTTCTTCGTAAGGAAATAACTGATAGACATAACATCTTTAATTGACTGGTTAAGGTCGTATAAATATGCACTTACATTTGATATTTTCATTTTCTCAATCGGAGGCAGAGATCCGGTATTTTCAAGAGCTATAAAGAAGTAATTATGTGCATAAGGATAAAATGTAAATGAGTGCAGAACATCGGGACCCGAGAAAGGATAGAACAGATTAAGGGAATCTTCAACGTCAGGTTCAATTTTATCGGCATACCATTCTTTCATACTTGAGAGCCTGTTTTTATAAACAGTATTCCAGGAATTTGACATTGCGTTCTTATAATTCTTATACACAGCTGTTTTAATATGGTCATCGAAAACAGAGCTGAATTTTATGTCTTCTCCTGCAATGAACCTGCTGATATTATTATAATAATTATTACCTGATGTATCAATTTCAGGTGTCTGTTCTATAACTAATGCAGAGTCTTTTTTACCTGAATTTTTTTCATTCACAACAGTGTTTGTTGAATCTTTTGCTTCTTTTTTGACGTTACGGATTTCATCTTTACCGCATGACATGCTAATAGAAGCAAGAACCATGCAGAGAATTAAAAATTTTCTCATATTTATTTAATTAGTTTGTTTTTTATTTATAATAAAGTAAAACACTACGCTGGATAAAAGGAACAGCGAGCCGATTAGCGCCTCAAAAGGTCTTGATACTACAACAAAATAAAGGAACCATGAATTTATTGCCAGGAATATCACGGGAGTAAATGGATAACCGAATGTTCTGTAGTTATCAGATGATATATTTTTGTATCTAAGGATAAAAACTCCGAATACAGTAAGCATAGTATAAATAATAAGAATAAATCCGACAAACGTGATTACCTGTTCGAAAGTAGACGTAACGACAAGCAATATTGATAACAGTGATTGAATCAAAATTGACAATTTAGGAGGTTTATTATCCTTTTCGACAAGAAAATTCAAAAACCTGAAATCCTTTCCCATGGCGGATAAAACCCTGGGACCAGAAAAAATCATTGAACTTACAGTAGAAACGAGAAGCAGGCTTATAATTCCTCCCATTATCTGACCTCCGCTTTTTCCGAAAATATAATCAGCAGAGATGACGCCTATCTCCAGTTTGCCTGTTAAATTCTCAATAGGCGTTGTATGAAGAAAAACAAAATTCAGAGACAAATAAAGTATAGATACAACAAGCGTACCGATGAAAAGCGAACGAGGAATATTTTTTGAGGGATTCTCAACTTCATTTGTGATATATGTTGTAGCATTCCATCCTGAATATGCAAATGATACATAAAGAAGGGAAACTGCAAATCCGGGATTAAACAAATCTTTAACCACAGACGAATTAAAAGTGAAATCAAGATTCTGCGAGTTGGGTATTAAGAATCCCGAAATCACAAAAAGAATAATAACAATTACTTTAATATAAGTAAAAAACCTCTGAAATATTGAACTTACTCTGTTATTGAAAAGATGGAAAACAGTTATTGCTAAAATAGCAATAACAGCAACCATTGTTTTGTTTAAAGCAGGAATTAAAAAGTTAAGATAACTGCCTAATGCCATTGAAGCCAGCGAAACAGGGGCTGCAAAACCTGCGAACAAAGAAACCCAGCCTGCCGAGAATCCAACACAGGGGTGATACAATTCTTTTGTAAAATTATATTCACCACCGGACCTCGGAAAATTTATTGCTATTTCGCTGTACGAAAAAGCCCCAAAAAGCGCAAGAACACTACCAGTAATCCATAAAAGCATTATTGAGAGCGGATTCTTAATATCCAGCAATTGAAACCCCAAACTGGTAAAAATCCCGGTTCCTATCATATTGGCTATTACAAAAGCTATTGCAGTTGAAAGATCTATCTTATTCTTTTGCCGAATATTTCCCCCTGTTTATATTTATGTCTTTCGAATTTTTTATACAATAAAATATTAATTGTTTGTCTTCAAAAATTTTTGGACAACAATAGGTAAAAATTAAAGTTCTTTTTCTCTAAATCTGTCCGAAATGAAAATATTTTACATCTATATTATAGTTCTTATTTTATTTTGGATAGCAATCAATATAAACATATTTTTTTTAATATTTAAAGCCCTTTTCCCGGTATAATAACTATAGTTAGCTAACATTAACCCCAGAAAGGAGGATATCAAGATTTATTTACCAAAAATATCTGAAGAATTAATCCCAATAATTTACACTAAGACGAAACAATAAAAGAAGCCGATGACCAAATATGCCAACGATATATTACGAGAGAAATTAACCGGGAAAGTCGAAGGAAAAGCTAATATAAAAGACCCCTGAATCATTTGCTTCATGAGTACAACTTCCCGAGGTTCCCGATGAATCAGCAATTTTATTGCAGGTATTTATTATACATAGAACAGTGAAATTATATTATTATAATTGAAAACACATTAAGAGCGTCTAATAATATATGTCGTTATTAAGTATTGTATTTTTTTATGATATTGCATAATACAGTCTT
>DATCHW010000018.1:0-2592 GCA_036508135.1 Ignavibacteria bacterium | reverse complement strand
AGTTTGAAGCTAAAGGTAGGAATGCTGTATATTGTTCTAATAAATGTAGAGTTGCTGCATGTCGTGAAAGGAAAAAAATATCTGATATTCAGTAACTTTGTTTTGCGTGATTTTTCATTTGCGCCTGGGACAGAACCTAATTATGCACAGGTTTGAAGGTAAAACCTATTTATTTTCGCTGCGTTTGTCTTGATTTTAAAGGAAATATGAGCTAAAAACCCATGAAATGCATAGATTTTATTCTAACCTATGCATTGAGCGTAATTTGAGAAAATATTTACCAAAATCTCCACCAGAGCTTTTTACTCCCATGATCTTCAATTGCTCTCATGAAGTAGACTTTACAGGCTAATAGGTCATCCTTTAATCGCTTGTAATACTTTCAATGAAAAACATTTACACTTTCAAACAGAAAAACATTTATACTTTCGAACAGTCTCAAATAGTGTCTTTTAAAGCATCGTACAACTTTGCACAGGAGTGAATAGGGCTCTCCTGTGCACTCACTTCCATATTGGGTATCTTTGCCCAACGCCCGAAATAGTAAATTAAGGAACGATTTTTATAAATTTCCCCTTATTTTACCATGTAATTATTGATTTCTTTATCAGTTAGTGAAATGAAATTTGTCTAATAAAAAGCTTACAATGTTGGCGCTAGACAGCATTTTATGGCAACGGAGCGAGAATTTATCTCGTTTAGAACTAAGCAAAGTAGGTTGCAGCAAAAGCGTGCAAGAGAATTCCTAAATGTTCAAATTTGTCAAAAAAAGACGTAAGCTTTAATTTATTTAAATGTTTCGAGCACGATAAGGAACTAAAAAACTTAAGAAATAAAACTAAGCTGTTTGCCCGATGTTTTTACTATGTTAATTTTATAAAACTCATTGCTTATTTTACTTTATTGGGCGTTGGGCAAAAATACCCATTTTGCAATACACAAGAAGGATAGCATACGAACAAAATGTTAAAAAGTTCGTATTTTATAAAGAATTTCATGAAAATTGATAGTAAAACGAGTGGTTTTTTGCTTAAAATACGAACCTTCTATGAATAAACGTTCGTATATCGAAATATCTGAAAATTAGATTTTTAAAAAATGTACACGTTTTGCATCAGAACCTATGAATAGTATTCAAAGTGAATTTACAGAAAACTTGGAACACTGTCGAAAGGGAAATATATCATAATTAACAATCTAAATTAATAATTATTTTGAGTCATAGGGCACTTTATCATGTCGTCTTTAAACTTTGTTTCTTGAATTCTTATGAGAGGCATGTATAAGACCGGGGAAAATATGCCTGAAATAAATAACTCCAAAATATCAACTACTGATCATATGTCAGAAAACATCTCGTTTAGTCGTGGCTCTCTTCGATTTAGCGTCAACTCATCGAGTCCTCAAGTTATTGCTGGTTCGGACTTTTCTATTTTCGTCATCATACAGAATCCCTTTGATGTTTCAGTAACTATTAATCAAGTGCAAACTCATATACCGGTTGAATTAAATGACATTTATTGGGTTAGAGCTAGAAAAGAGATTTTAGAGATAGCTGATAAATATAGGACACCTAGAGAGGGAAGAGTCATTGATTTCCTGCATAAATTATGGGATCAACTAACAAAAAAGAAATATTATGGTATTGCTATTGCTGTTGGTACCAACGTTGACGAATTTAAGAAAAAGTTTATCGAATCTTTTAAAATTAGGCAAGAGGAACAAAAAAAACGTAAAATGGAAGAACATGATAACTTTATCTCAGAACTTTCATCGTTAAATCCAGAAAAAAAAATGGAAGAATCTCAGAAAAACAAACCAATATATTTAGATGATTACTTAAAGTTTTGTGATCCCATCGTACTTCAGCCTGGAGACTCAGTTGTTAAGCAGTTCATCCTACGAACAAACCATTGGCTTTTCTTCACACCTCTAAAACATAGATTTCAAATACAGGTGAGGTATACAGAAGGTAAAATTGACCATGTTGATACTATCGCCTATGAGCAAGAAATAAGATCTACAATGAGTGCAATGGTAATTGGTGCTGTCTGTGGCGCTATTATCAGCACATTACTCAAAAATATAAACTCTTTTTCCAATATTGGCTCTTTATCTCAAGCCCTAATAGTATCTATACTTGCGAGCTTTGCAGTTGTTATTGCTTTCGCAAGAAAATCCAGTGTTCAACCTATTGTGTCGATTGAGGATTTCTGGGGTGGAACTATTATAGGTTTTACAGTAGGATACTTCGGTTTTAATGATTTTGAACATCTCTTTGGTAGCTTACAAAAGTAGTATCATAACTTAAATAGGGTGTTTTTGCATATCCCTCCAAAAAGAGGAATAGCATTACCCGTACTTGAATTTAGTTATAATGAATTTTACTAATGTTAACCATTAGTAAGGCAGGTTCCCAAATTTTGAGCAACTTCTTTAGGAGCAATTCCATTAAAAAAAGGTAACTATTCAGCCTACCCAAAATCAGTTGATTGATATTGATTTTGACATCACAGATAAGTGTGATTAATAACCAATGGTAGAATAAAAAACGCAATCAATAGCCAACAATTAATGGAAACTAATTCAGAT
>DATCHW010000017.1:0-1002 GCA_036508135.1 Ignavibacteria bacterium | reverse complement strand
CGACGTAAAGGTTCATAATTCAATTATTAATGTGTTATTAAAACTGTATCAAAAGTCATATTTTTTTTCGAAAGAAAAAATATTATGACACATTATGTCGGATTTAAGGCCACGTTCTTATTATGTTTGAGTACAGGGATTGAAAATCCAGTGCCCCTGACCATAGCCAGTCGTTTTAAATTGTTCACCCAATTCCGGAGTTAAATGCTTGTTGTTTATTTATGTATGTTCAGTATTATCAGATCGGATTTTGAAGTGGTCAAAGAAGGACGGATTTTACAGTTAGGGATTGGGTCCGATACAAATTCCAAATCTTTCGAAGGCTTTTAATCAACTATCGGGATGGATATCTCCCCTTCCTTTTCTCTTAGAGGTTTAGCATTTTTCTTGGCTCGCAATTTTATTGAAATACCACGCTCTTCTTTATTTCGGACAATTCTAATAAATTTTTGTTTTTTTTGAACAATACTATCGTTGTCAAATCCTTCCTGATAATTACTGCTATAGTTTATATCTCTTGAAATACTGATGAAATCACCCCTGAAAATAATAAAACTAAGAATTACTAATTTTGCAATAATCAATGGGATAATAAGTTTCTTCAATTTTTTCCAAATCATACTAAAATATTTTAATAATGAGGGCAAATGTATTCATATTCTGAAACTTTTCGCAGTATTCACCTGCAATTAAGATAAATTTAACAACCGTTTCTCAACTATCCATGCAAATGCCGATCCACCTGAATTGCAGATTATTAAAATTGCTATTTCCTGGCTGCAAAAATTGCATATATTATTTATCACCTCCACTGTTATCCCACTTCGTATTCTTCCAGTCACTAATCAAACCTTCGTTTTCACAATCTGGGCAAAACCAATGTATTTCTTCAGTATCAGGTCTTAATGCAGTTTTAATCATTCCACTGCATCCTTTTTCAAAGCATTTGACATCGGTTGTTGTTAATGATTGAGCAAGGTTTTTTGTAGTTGTATCGATAAT
>DATCHW010000016.1:0-99101 GCA_036508135.1 Ignavibacteria bacterium | reverse complement strand
TCCCACCTTTGTCACATCCCTGCCATAAGGTGATGTTGTTGTTTTCATATTTGGCAGCGTTGTCGGTGCCATTTGTCCGCTTGTCATTCCGTAAACAGCATTGTTTATGAAGATAATGAGTATGTTTTCTCCCCTGTTTATAGTATGTATCGTTTCTGCCGTGCCTATTGCAGCTAAGTCTCCGTCTCCCTGGTATGAAAATACATATTTATCGGGGTGGACTCTCTTTACTCCCGTTGCCGCGGCTGATGCCCTTCCGTGGGCTGCTTCCTGCATATCTATATCAAGGTAATCATAGGCAAATACTGCACAGCCTACAGGAGCTACACCTATCGTCTTGTCCTGTATGCCCATTTCCTCTATTACCTCGCCTATTAACTTGTGTACCGTGCTGTGGCCGCATCCGGGACAGTAATGGAATCTCGTCTCGGTTAATGTGGCCGGTCTTTCATATACTTTCATCCAGTCGTCTTCTTCTACTCCTACTGCACATTCCGGGGTGATTATTTCATCTTCCGACTTTACATCTCCGCCGAGTATGTTATCTAATTCTTTATCGCTCATATTTGTTCAATTTATAATTAATAATTAGTAATTAATAATTTGCTGTTTTTGTTTTCTTTGTTTTCCTTTTTTATTTTCCTGTCTTCTATCTTTCATCGTCATTCAACAGTTATTAGTTTAGTAATTAGAAATGATGTTTTCAATTTGAATAATCTGTAATTTATTTAATTACTAATTATTAATTGATGTTTACCATTTCTTTATGCATTTCGCCAAATTTTCTTCTACTTCTTCCGGGGATGGGATTATTCCGCCCATTCTGCCGTAGTGTTCTACAGGTATCTTCCCGTTTACTGCAAGTCTTACATCTTCTATCATCTGACCTGCGTTTAGTTCTACTGTTAGTATTCCTTTTAACTGGTCTGCCAGTTCGTTTATCCTGTTATAGGGATATGGATACAATGTTATTGGTCTTAATAGTCCTACTTTTATTCCTCTTTGTCTTGCTAATAATACTACTTTATGGCTTATCCTTGCCGAGAGTCCGTAGGCTACTATGAGGTATTCCGCATCTTTTGTCTCTATTTCTTCAAATCTTACTTCATTTTTGCATATCTCTTCGTATTTTGCATTCAGTTTCAAATTTACCTGTTCCATCTTTTCCGGTTGTATGAATAATGATGTTATTATGTTTCTGCTTCTGTCTTTTGTCTTGCCCGTGGTTGCCCAGGGTTTTTCTACTTTTTTTACTTTTCTGCCTTTTGTGAATACTACTTTTTCCATCATCTGACCTATTGCTCCGTCCGATAGCATCATTACAGGATTTCTGTATTTATCAGCGAGTTCAAATCCAAGGAATACGAAGTCTGCCATTTCCTGTACGGATGCAGGGGCTAATACTATCAAATGATAGTCTCCGTGGCCTCCGCCCTTGGTGGCTTGAAAATAATCACCCTGTGAGGGTTGTATCGTGCCTAAGCCGGGTCCGCCTCTGTTTACATTTACAATGAGGCAGGGTAGTTGTGCCGATGCTATATATGATATGCCTTCCTGCATTAAGCTTATTCCCGGTGATGAGGATGATGTCCATACTCTTGCGCCTGCGCCGGCTGCACCATATACCATGTTTATTGCGGCTACTTCACTTTCTGCCTGTAACGGAATGCCGGTTCTGCCCGGCATTTCTCTTGATAAGTATTCCAGTACTTCTGATTGCGGCGTTATGGGATAGCCAAAGTATGCATCGCATTCTGCCTGTATCGAGGCTTCTGCCATGGCTTCGTTGCCTTTCATTAGTCTGATGTCTGCTTCCATATATTTTTCCTGTATATTTTTATTCTCTGTTTTTTAAATGTTTTTTATCTTCTTTCTGTCTTGCTGAATTTTAAATCTTCTATTTCAATTTTAAATCTTCAATTTTAAATTTAAAACTTATTATATGTAGTCCATATTTCTTAAATCCTTCGCTGAAGGATTTTCTTCTATATTTACTGTGATATTGGATTTTACATTTGATATTGTTGCGATTTGCTCTTTCTTTTTTCCTGATGTTCTGTAAACTTTTATTACTCCGTCGGGACAGACTAAAGCACAATTTTCGCATCCGGTGCAAGTGTCGGGGTTGACAAAAACGGCATAACGGTAACCGAAGTTATTGATTTCTTTGGATATGCCGATCGAGTCTTCTTTGCAGGCTACCGTGCAGAGTTCGCATCCTTTGCATTTCTGTATGTCGATCTCTATCTTGCCTTTCACCTTCCGGGGTTTCTTCGCTGCTGTTGTATTTTCCATATATTAAATCATTTATATTTAGGTAAGAAAATATTTTAAATAACATAAAAAACTACTCAAAATATTGAAGAAATTAAAGGTAAAAGGGGCGGAAAAATCGGGAAAAAATTTCAAATTTGTGTAAATTAAGACAAGGGGTTCCCGATAAATCTGGATCTTTGACATGACCCCTTGTCAAAAAACAAACGAGGGTTTGAAAGACAAGTGTATATATCTATACGAAGCTTGGATACAAGTAGGATTAGCGGATATTTTTATAACTACTTTTAAACGCAAAGAAAATTTACTCCCCCAAGTTGGGGGTGTAAATGGGGGTGTAAAATCACTATTAATTTTAATAGAAGGGAATTCCGGTTTAAGAACTCCTGAATTATCTAAAATATTAAATACGCCCGAAAGGACATTGGAAAAATGGTTAAATAAATTGAAAAGCAATAATCTAATCGAATATAAAGGAAGCGCTAAAAAGGGCGGATATTATTCAAAGAAAAAAAATAGATAATGAGTATAAGTACAAACACAAATAATAATACCTCTGTTCTTAAAGTGGAAAATTTGTGCACAGCTTTAGACCTATGGGTAAAAAATTTCAAAATTTACGCAAAGTTTAAATATAATAAAAACGTGAGCTTTTTCGGGTTGTATCCGGCTGCAATTCCTGCCTGTCCCCCTCCTATTATTATTGTATCCCGGTCCTTTATTTCAAAAATTCTGTCCAAAGCTATTTTAAAAGTTCTAGTTAGATAGAACTAAAAAATCAGCAAAAAAGTTGAGAAATGTTTGATAAAAGACGGGATATGCAGAAAAGAGGCATTTTTGCTTTTTATCTGTAAAGATAGCTTTAATAATAAAAATTTAAGTAGTAAATTAAAATAATGGAACAATTATTTTAAAATCGTATCTATTTGAAAATATTTTAATTGTAAAATGGAAAACAAATTTAATTCCGTCGAATACATTTCGGAATTAGCAAATGATTTGGTAAAAGATTTCGCAATTGCAGGCAAAGCTACTACCCCTCTTTTAGTAGGTACAGCAAAAGAAAATGCTGTTAAAAGCAAACTCCAAAAGATATTCCCTCCACTTATTGATATATCTTCTGGTTGTGTAATTGACTCAGAAGGAAATACAAGTAAACAAACAGATATAATTATATACGAAAAGGATTTTTGTCCAATTTTTAGTATTAATGATACCTCTGAAGCATCTTATTTCCCTTGCGAAAGTGTAGTCGCCGTTGGTGAGATAAAGAGTACAATGAACTATACTGAATTACTAGATTCATTAGAAAAAATAAAATCAGTTAAAATGTCGAAAAGATTTTTTAATTCGCCTAGCACGAGACAATATGGTTCGAAAACGATAATGTATCAAACCCCAGAATCTGGATTTAATCAATCGAAAAATCCATTAGATCAAATATATGGCTTTATCTTATGTGAAAAATTTGGATTGTCCTCAGAAAGCATAATTGAGAGGTTAGATAAAATAATAAATATTTCAGATTCATTCGTATTGCCTAATTTAATATTATCCTTACATGATGGAGTTATATCATATTTTGATAAGGATAAAAATATGATATTAGATTCAAAACATGAATCTTCGGGTCTGATATTATTTAATTATCCCGAAAGTAATTTTCAGTTTTTATTAAGTAGGATTAATTTTTTTATAGGATTTGGTAGAACAACAGACACGTTCCCTTTTGAAAAATATATTATCAACGAAACATTCGTAGGGAAAAAATATTATTATAAACCGTTTTCAAAATAGCACTTTTTATACTTAAATTATTGAAAATTTTCCTCACCCATATTTTTAAAAAATTACTGGATTCCTGCTTTCGCAGGAATGACAAAACTTAGCTCAATATCGGTAATAATTTTTAAGTTATTTTTTTACTTTTGATCTTTTTCAACAACCCCCTTTATCCCCCTTTTCTAAGGGGGACTTTTCAACTTTTCTACGTTTAACGTTTTACCTCTCACGTTTTACTTTTTCAGACACAGAGTTACTCAAAGGTGAACACAAAGTGCCGCAGAGTTAAATATAAAATACTTTTGAATTTTGAATTAATTTTTACCTTTTGATTTTTGAATTTTAATTTTTATTAGTGAACCATAAACTGTGCCATTTCGGATTTTTTGAGTTTGCCCCGCTTTCTATACTGCTCTTTTATCATTACGAATATTACCGGTGTTACAAATAATACATGAACTGCGGATGTTAAAATGCCGCCGATTAAAGGTACCGCAAGGGGTTTTGCTAAATCCGCCCCCGTTCCGGTTGACCACATTACCGGAATTAATCCGAGCATTGCTACGGCAACAGTCATTAATTTTGGTCTTAGCCTCAATATTGCTCCCTCTTCCGTTGCATCAATTAAATCCTGCTTTGAGAGTACTCCATTTTTTTCAATCAGTTTTTTATCGAGTGATTCGTGGAGATATATCACCATAATAACACCCGTCTCCACGGCAACACCATAAAGTGCAATGAATCCCACCCATATCGCAACGGAAAAATTCAAGCCGAGTATTGACATATAATAGACTCCTCCAATCAATGCAAAAGGAACAGAAAGCATTACAAGCAGTGCTTCCAGGAAATTTTTATAAACAAAATAAAGCATAACAAAAATTATCAGGAAAACAATCGGCATAATTAATTCCAATCTTTGTTTAGCACGGATTTGATTTTCCCACTGTCCGCTCCAAGAATAAAAATATCCTTTCGGGAGTGTAGGTGCGAATTCTTTATCGAGAACATCTTTTGCATCATTAACAAATCCACCCATATCCCTTCCGCGCACGTTAAGAAATACGATAGAACGAAGTAATGCGTTTTCAGAACCTATCATAGGCGGACCCGAAGTGATTTTTATATCTACAATCTCTCCGAGAGGAATTTGCATTTTACTGCTGTTAACAGAAGGTGTTGGTTTATTTGCACTCATTCCGCTTCCCGAACTCATAGAACTTATCGAGCCGTTTGATACCGTTACATAAATTTTATTCAGTGCTTCTATATCCATACGGTAGTCTTTTTGATAACGAACCCTTATCGGGAATCGTCTTCTGCCTTCTACCGTTCGTGAAATGTTCTGACCGCCGATTGCCGTTTCAATCACATCCTGAACATCACCGACATTCAGCCCGTATCTTGAAATTGCATCACGTTTTATATCTATATCAATATAAGAGCCGCCCTGTGTTCTTTCAGCGAATACATCAGCCGCCCCGGGAACTTTCTTCAAAATATTCTCTGCTCTTATGGCAAGCTGTTCCAGTGTATCGAGATTCTCTCCGAACACTTTCACCGCTAAATCTGTTCTTACTCCTGTTGAAAGCATATTAATCCGGTTTATAATAGGCTGTGTCCAGCCGTTGCTCACACCGGGAATTTGCAATTTAGAATTCAGTTCGCTGACGATATCGGCTTTTTTAATTCCCTTTCGCCATTCGGATTTATCTTTAAGCATAATGATAGTTTCAATCATACTTATCGGAGCAGGATCTGTCGGGGTTTCCGCACGACCTACTTTTCCGAGCACGTGGTCAACCTCAGGAATACTCTTAATGATTGCATCCTGAACCTGCAGAATTCTTTTCGCTTCGTTTATGGAAACATTCGGAAGCATTGTTGGCATAAACAGAAGGCTCCCTTCGTCAAGCGGAGGCATAAACTCGCTTCCTGTATTCATTATTAGCGGTATAGTTGCAAGAAGTGCAACAATGTTTATTGCGAGAGTAGTCTTTCTGTATTTCAAAGCAAGCCTGAGAATCGGGTCATAGAGCCGGTTGAAAATTCGCGTAACAGGATTTTTATTTTCGCCATACAATTTTCCTTTCATAAAAAGTGTCATTAACATCGGGACGAGAGTTATTGTAATAAACGCCGAGCCTGCAATGGCAAACGTTTTTGTAAATGCAAGCGGATGAAATAATTTTCCTTCCTGCCCTTCAAGTAAAAATACAGGCAGGAATGAGATAACAATTATTGCTTCGGAAAAGAAAATTGCCCGTCCGACCTGCTTTGCGGATTTAGCAGCGATTTCCTTATAATCAATTGTTAATCCTAATTCCTGTGCTTTCGCAATATTACGGTAAGCATTTTCGACCATAACAATAGATGCATCGACAAGAATTCCGATTGAAATTATGAGACCTCCGAGGCTCATAATATTAGATGTGATATTAAACTGACGCATCAGTATAAATGAAATAAGAATTGCAGCGGGAATTTCAATCAATATTCTTAATGCACTTCTGAAATGGAAAAGAAACACAAGAACAATCAATGATACAATCAGGCACTCTTCGATTATAGCACGTTTCAAAGTTTCGATGGCACTTGTAATCAATCCGCTCCTGTCATAGGAAGTTTGAATTGTAATTCCTGACGGAAGACCTTTTTCGAGTTCTTTAATTTTTTCTTTGACCCTGTCAATTACTGTCATTGCATTTTCACCATACCGCATAACTATTATTCCGCCGACAACTTCTCCTTCGCCGTTCATATCCATAAGTCCCCTCCTGGTATCGGCTCCTACCTGCACGGTCCCTATGTCTTTTATCCTTACCGGAATTCCGCCCTTGCCGGATGTTAGGGCAATCTCTTCAATATCGCTGACATTCGTAATGTATCCTTTTCCTCTTATAAAGTATTCAATATCCGATGATTCGATATTACTTCCGCCCACATCTTTATTGCTTCTCTGAACAGCGTTAACGACATCGGATATACCAATGCCGTATGCATTCAGCCGGTTAGGGTCAACATCAACCTGGTACTGCTTTATGAACCCTCCGATAGACGCAACCTCTGCAACACCTTCAACAGACTGAAGTCCGAGCTTGAGATAATAATCCTGAATTGCCCTTAGCTCTCCGAGGTCATACTTATCGCTGGCGAGATGATACCAGTAAACGTGTCCGACACCTGTACCGTCAGGACCTAATATCGGTTTGACGCCTTCCGGTAGTGTTCCCTGTACCTGTGAAAGTTTTTCAAGAACACGGCTTCGCGCCCAGTAAATATCTGCATCATCTTCAAAGATTACATAGATAAAGCTCATACCAAACATTGACTGGCTTCGGACAGCTTTCACCTTAGGCATTCCCTGAAGATTTGTCGTGAGCGGATATGTGATCTGGTCTTCTATTATCTGCGGACTTCTGCCCATCCACTCCGTCCAGACTATAACCTGATTTTCAGACAGGTCAGGAATTGCATCGACCGGTGTATGAATCATTGAATACACACCATATGCAAAGATGCCTATGTATAATAACAGAATTACGAATCTGTTTTTAACCGAAAAATCTATGATTTTTTCTATCATAATATTGTTACTTAATTTTCATTTTTCCCATGGTTAAAACCGTGGGCAGCGAGAATTTTTTCATCGTTACCACGCTGGAGCGTGGTAACGAGAATTAATAATTACTGTTTTCCTTGTTTATTCCTTGTGCATCCACTGTTATTCATACTTCCGCTCTTATTGCAGCATCCATTGTCCATTGAACCTTCCATTTTCATATTTTTATCTTTGGAATCGTTCATGTTCATATTATCCATTTTCATGTTATCCATGTTCATATTATCCATTCCTTTACAGCCCGAATGTTCTTTTATTTTACAGCAAGCGGGAAGTTTCTCAAATGCATCTTTATCGGCTAACTTATCATTTGCATTATATCCCGTTGAAGTAATTGCATTTTCGATTTTATCAAGACTTGTTTTGGAATCATCAAAAGTTACGACTGCCTGTTTTTCCGTCAGACTAATATCGACATTCGAGACTCCGTCTATAGAGCCGATAACTTTATTTAGTCTATCCACACATTGATCACAGACTATTGAATTTAATTTAATAGTTTCAATCTTCGCATTATTTCCCGAATATGTTAATGCTAATGATGCGAAAGAGGTAACTATTAAAACAACCGCTATTGACAATAGCAGTTTTGTTCTTGATTGCATTGATTTCATTTTGTTGAACATTTTTGTTTTTATTTTAAGTTAATTAAATTGATTTAAATTTATATTTTAATTTTTTATTTACGCAGGTTAAAGATCCCGACTGATCAGGACAGGCTCTGCGACTACTGATTTTTATTAAAAGTTTTGATATTTATTTTTTAATTTACGCAGGCTAAAGACCTGCGACTACAGAATTTTATTTTTTTATTTTTAATTCTTCATTGTTGTTTCTTTTTCCTATCCTGCGGGAGCTTGCAGCAGTCGTCTAGTTTTGAATATGCATCGGGGTCTGCTTTTTTACTGTTTGCATCATAACCGACTGCTGTAATTGCATTTTCAATCTTGCCGAGGTTTGTGACTGATTTATCGAAATTCACATGAACTACTTTTCCGTCAATATCTACTTCGTAATTCTTTACACCCGCAACCATTTTCAGGGCTGTTTCTATCTTACCCTGACAAATATCACATTGTGCAGTGGGAATATTAATCATTGCATGCTGAACGCTTGCATTGTCTTTAGTTGTTTCTGTCTTCTCTTCTTTTGCCGCCGTGTTATTTTTCTCTGTTTGATTGTCAGCAGTAGTTGTTTCCTGCTTCGGTTGCTCTTGTGTCATGTTCTTTTTAGTTGTATCCACGTTGCTGGTTTTTGTTTCTTGCTTTGAACATCCGGTCATCAGAAATGCAGTCGTTACGAAAATAACGGCTAATGATGCGAATGTTCTTTTTAGATTTATTGATTTCATTTTCAGAGTTATTTAATTATTAAAATATTTTTAAAATTTTGTAAACCGTTAAAACGGTTATTATATACTGACATCATACTCCCACGGTTAAAACCGTGGGTTAAGTTTGTTTTCTCTCTCCCTCGACTGAAGTTGTGGGCTTCTGAATATTCTTTAGTTTCCCTGTCGTTTACGACAGGGTTGTGATCTGATCTAAAACAGGACTTTAGCCTAAATATAATATTCAAAAATCCAAGTTTTTCTAAAGTCCCAGAATTCCTGGGCTGCGTTATAACACAATGTATCTTTGAACTAATTTGGGCTAAAGCCCGAATATTGGGCGGTGTAGCCATCCCCGTCGTAAACGACGGGGTAAATCTTTTATTTACAGACAACCGGGTTGTTTGCGATTTAAAAAAATTATTATCTACTTTATAGTTCATTATTCATTGTTCATTATTTTTTCATATCTTTCATATCTTTCATTGCATCGTTGTCTTTTATCTCCACATCATTCTTTTTTTCAGGCATATCCATTCCCGGCATAGTATTCCCTGAACCCATCCTAATCTGGCTTTCGCTGTCGATAAGGAATCCGGCACTGACGACTATTTCATCACCGGAATCAATACCGGAAGTTATAAGATATTTACCATTCCGCTCTCCTCCGATTTTTACTTCCCTGAGTATGAATGCATTTCCGGATTTCTTCACGTACACCATATCCATTTTACCCGTTCTGAGAACAGCATTTTTGGGAACAACAATAGCGGAAGATATATTTGAAGTTGCTATATTTACTTTTACATACATTTCGGGTTTTAGCAATAAATTAGAGTTTGAAGCAGTAATTCTTACCTCTATTGTTCTTGTATCAGGATTTACGAATGGATTAATGTAATCTATTTTACCATTCACAATTTTATCTCCGTATCCTGTTAATTTTATTTCAACAGATTGCCCGATTTTTATTTGACCCAGTTCGTTTTCATAAATATTTGCAGTAATCCATACAGATGATAAATTCACAACATCTGCAATTATAGCGCCCTCCATCACCCAGGAACCTTCGTTAAAATATTTTTTTGTAACGACTCCCGAATAATCAGCGAAGTACGTAATTGAATTCCTAATCTTGTGGGATTCCGCAAGTTCATCAATTTGTGCATCGCTCATAAACCAGAGTTTTAATCTTTGCCTTGCTGCTGCTAAAATTGAACCGATATTTTCTTTTATTCCTTCGTAAGTAGAATTTTCGTTGTTCTTATAATTATCATAAGCTAAAAGAAATTCCCTTTGCGTGGAAATTAATTCGGGAGAATATATCTCAAAGGCTTTTTGTCCTTTGCCGACTTTCTGTCCCTCGTAGTTGATATATAGTCTTGTGATTTTCCCCTTAACCGGAGAAGATATCTGCCTCAGTGCATCATCTCTTTGTTTAACAACTCCGTTTGCTTCGATACCAAAACCGAAATTTTCATATCCTACAGTTTCAGTTTTCACGTTGGCAAGAACCTGCTCGGTCGGCGAGAGCGTTATTTCACCGAGTTCTTTATCTTTTTTTGAATTAACCGTGTCGTCCATTGTTTGTGAGCTTCCTTTCAGAACAAGTTCCATATTGCAAATCGGGCATACTCCCGGATGGTCCTGCTGTATCTGCGGATGCATAGGGCAAACGTAAAGTTCTGCTTTTTTTGTTATCTGCCCGGTATTGTGTCCCCTTATGACGAAATAATAAATCGCAAAAGCATTTGCAAGCAAGAGGAATATAACGGCAATTATTATTAATATTTTTTTATTCATAAGATATTATTGATTGTTTACTGTAATTTGTTTTCCGAGCAGGAATTCAAGCTCACCGGTCTGTTTCAACAGGTCAGTTTCTTCTTTTATAAGCATCATATCTGCCTCTCTCATTTTTCTGAATGAATCAAGCAGGTTCATAAATTCACCCGCACCCGAAGAATAGGAAGCAAGCGAAGAATTGAATGTTTGCCTTACCTGCGGAATAAAAATATCCCTTATGTATTGAATCTTCTGGTTAACGGTTTTTATCATAATAAGCATGTTCTGCAGTTCACTTTTCATATACTGAAGCGCAGACTTCCGCATCGATAACGACTGAAGCTCCATCACGTTTGTTTCTTCTATCATTGAATTTATCTTCCTTGCATTCCAGGGCATAAACGGTAAATCAATTCCTATAGTAAAAGACAGGTAGCTCATCGGCTCTTTTGCCATATACTTTACTCCGCCTGTTAATGTGATATCGGGAACCTTCTCAAGTCCGGCGATATTTCTTTGTATCCTTGTCTCTTCCAGCATATTATCTATTAATCTGAATTCGGGATTGTTAGCAATTATAATCCCGGCTAATTTGGAAGAATCGAGGTCTGCGGAATAAAGCAAAGACGGATTGATATTTTCCGTTTTGAAATTTTCCGGAAGTGATATGTTAGAATAAAGGGATAAATTATTAATATATGTTTTCTTTGTCTGCTCAAATTCGATTTGCTCAAGGACCATCATCTGCAATTCATTATTCATTTTTAGTATCCCGCTCTGATTTCCCATACCCGATGCATAACTTGCCTCAAGGGATTTGATAATGTTCTTCATAATTTTCTGATATTCGTCATTGAAAAGCAGAAGTTTTTCATAGTAATATAAGGCATAGTAATTCAACTTAATCTGTCTTGTTATATCAATCCGGATACGGTCTTTTTCTATTTCCTGCCTTCGGGATTTTACCTGCCCGGATAGTTCATTCTGTTCAAGTTTCCCCGGGAGCATCAGACGCTGTGAATAAAAGGCTCCGTATTCAGGTTTGGTCATAAAATCGAGAGGAATATAATCCAGCATAAACTCGAACATAGGCATAGGCTGCTTGTTATTCTGTTCTGATTTTATCAGCTCGATTTTCCTTGCAAGTTCTACCGGTTCTAATTTTGAATTTGTTTTTATGCCTGACTCTATGAGCTGATTCAGGCTTATTTGAACCGTATCACCACCCGTCTGTGCTGAAACATTGATAGTAAACACAAACAATATAAATATTGCTGCTAAGTATTTCATAAAATTAAATTAATTAATGTAAGTTTAATCAGTATAACCGATTAAAAAAAGACCGATAAAAACACTTAGGTGTCTAAATCAGAAGAGAGGAATACCTGACCGGGAGGTCTGTGGATTTGTTATAAAAGATAAACCTTAGCGGAGTATCTGAGATTTTAAAGAAAATATTCGAAACGAGTTGCGGAGAAAGATTAATTATACCTGAAGAAAGTAAAATTTTAATATTGCCTGCAGATTCAAAATCAGAAGCGTTGGAGATATCTTTGATTTCTTCTTTGCAGCACGAAACTTTTTTTATTGTTTCCGTATTATCCTTATCTTTGCCTTTATCTTTATCCCGGGACATATCGCAGCTGCAGGAAGAGCCGCCCGTCATCCCGCAAATACTTAATGTAAGCGAGTAGCTGATGTTGGATATCAGTACCGTAAAAACAAATAAGGATATTAATATTTTGCTGTACTTTTTCAATAAATAATTCTTACAATTGAAAACAAAAGTAATTTATAAAAGTTCAACTAGCAATATAAAAGAAAAAAGCTAAAATAACTTATGTAAAAACAACACCGTTTTTTCATCTTTTATTTATGTTCCTGTTGTTTTAAATTTAACACACTATGCCGGACATTGAATTCATAAGAGAATATGCTTTAAAGAAGAAGAACGTAACTGAAGAGTTTCCTTTTGATTTTGTAACTCTTGTTTTCAAAGTAAAAGGAAAAATATTTATTCTTTTAAGTCTTGATGATAATCCGGTAGAACTAAACTTAAAATGAGACCCCGAACTTGCATTGGATTTCAGAGAAAGATTTGAGTCTGTGCGACCCGGGTACCATATGAATAAAAAACATTGGAACACTGTAGTATTAGACGGCAGTATCCCAACAAAGGAAATATTGAAGATGATTGATCATTCTTATGATTTGGTGGTTCAGGGATTGCCAAAGGGAAAAAAAGTAATCAAGAAGAGAACACCAAGAAAAAAATAACAACATTAAGAAATTAAACCGACATCATTCTACAATATTTTTCTAATTGCGGATGTTACTTCTTTTGGAACCTGAAGGATGTTCAAAGTTTGAATGTTGAATGTTTTCCATATTGTAATTAATTTCCTTTGAGGATTAAAACAGGTAAATATTAATTTTTTAGTAAATTATAAATTATACATTATGATAATATTAGTTGATATGGACGACGTGCTTGCCGATTTTGACGGCGAGTTTTACCAGAGATGGAACGTGAAACACCCCGAAAGACAAATTGTTCCGCCGGATGAAAGAAAATGTTTTTATATAAAAGATGAACTTCCGAAGGAATGCGGACCCCTCATTTCGGGAATCAATGCAGAGAAAGGTTTTATACGTTCACTTCCGGAAATTCCAGGTGGCATCAAAGCCGTGAATGAAATGGCTGAAATGGGTCATCAGGTATTTATCTGCACAGCTCCTCTTGATTTTTATGAGAACTGCGTATTGGAAAAATATATCTGGGTGGATGAACATATGGGGTTTGGATGGACAAAGAAAATTATTCTCACCAAGGAGAAAGCCATGGTAAGGGGCGATATACTTATTGACGATAAGCCCAAAATCAAGAATGAAGACAAAGCACTTTGGGAGCACATATTTTATGACAAACCGTATAACCGTGAAATAGAGGGAAAGAGAAGGCTTACCTGGAAAAACTGGAAACAAATATTAACCGAATTGTAAAAGGAAAAATATAAGTACAAGTATGAATGACAGACACATAATAAAAATTGCAAAAGAACTGAATCTTAAAGAAAAACAGGTGGAAGCGACTGCTATTCTTCTTGAAGATGATGCCACAATACCTTTTATTGCACGTTATAGAAAAGAGGTAACGGGAAGCCTTGATGAAGTGGAAATCACTGCCATCAGGGACAGGATCGAGCAATTATCGGAACTCGATAAAAGACGGGAAGCTATATTAAAATCCCTTGAAGAGCGTGAGCTGCTGACGGATGATTTGAAAGAAAAAATTGTTGCAGCTGAGACGATGACAGAACTTGAAGATATATACCTGCCCTATAAACCGAAGAAACGCACAAGAGCGATAATTGCGAAAGAAAAAGGTCTCGAACCTCTGGCTCTATTAATATTTGAGCAGGGTGATATTAATTTTGAAGAAGAATCGGCTAAGTTTATTGATATAGAAAAAGGAGTTAATACACCTGAAGAAGCTCTTGCAGGTGCACGGGATATAATTGCGGAAATGATAAATGAAGACAAGACGGCGAGGGAAAGAATGAGAGAACTCTATGTGAAATCCGCAGTTCTTACTTCTGCATTAATCAAGGGTAAGGAGGAAGACGGTATAAAATACAAGGATTATTATGAATGGAAAGAGCCCGCACAAAATGCAGCTTCCCACAGGCTTCATGCAATGTTTCGCGGCGAGAATGAATTGTTTTTAAGGCTTGAGATCCAACCGCCGGAGGAGGATGCATTCGGACTGCTTGAGAGACTCTTTATAAAGGCAAATAATTCTTCTGCCGAACAAGTGAAAATGGCTGCTCACGACGGATACAAAAGATTACTTTCCTCTTCAATCGAAAATGAATTCCGAGCAATGCTCAAAGAACGTGCAGACGCAGAGGCAATAAGAGTTTTTTCTGAAAATCTGAGGCAGCTGCTTCTGGCTCCTCCGCTCGGAGAAAAAACGGTACTTGCTTTGGATCCGGGTTTCAGAACAGGATGCAAAGTTGTGTGCCTAAACAGGCAGGGAATGCTGCTGGAAAATGATACCATTTATCCCCATAAATCCGAATCTGAAAAAATACAGGCAGGAGAAAAAATTGCCGTGCTTTGCCGTAAACATAATATAGAAGTAATCGCAATCGGAAACGGAACAGCAGGAAGGGAAACCGAAACATTTGTAAGAAATTATTTTTCAAAAATTAAATTAGCACTCGACAGAGATATAATCACCGACGAAACTGAACGAGCCGAATTGATAGCGATATGTAATATCCCTCTTATTATGGTTAATGAAAGCGGAGCTTCGATTTATTCTGCGTCGGAAGTTGCGAGGGAAGAATTTCCCGATCATGATGTAACCGTGAGGGGCTCGGTATCGATCGGCAGGAGACTAATGGACCCGCTTTCGGAACTTGTGAAGATAGACCCGAAATCTATCGGTGTCGGGCAGTATCAGCATGATGTAAACCAGACACAACTCAGGCAAAAACTTGATGATGTTGTATCGAGCTGCGTAAATAATGTCGGAGTAGAATTAAATACGGCAAGCAAGGAATTACTTAAGTACGTATCAGGATTGGGACCACGGCTTGCAAAAAGTGTAATAGAATTCAGAAATGAAAAGGGCGCATTCAAGTCGCGTCACGAACTTAAAAAGATCCCGCGATTCGGAGATAAGGCATTTGAGCAGGCAGCAGGATTTTTGAGGATTCACGGAGCGGAGAACCCGCTTGATGAAAGTGCCGTCCATCCGGAAAGCTATCATATAGTTGAGCAAATGGCGAAGGATGTCGGATGCTCGATTGAAGAACTTATAAAAATTCCGCAAAACAGGGAAAAGATCGATATTAATAAATATATCACCGATAAAGTCGGATTGCCAACGCTTGAAGATATCCGGGCAGAACTCTCAAAACCCGGAAGAGACCCGAGACAGAAATTTGAGATATTTGAGTTCGCAAAAGAGGTAGAAAAAATTGAAGACCTGAAGCCCGGAATGAAACTTCCCGGAATAGTAACAAACATAACTAATTTCGGAGTATTCGTTGATATCGGGGTTCATCAGGACGGACTTGTTCACGTAAGCCAGGTATCCGATAGGTTCATAAAGCATCCTGCTGATGTATTGAAGGTTCATCAGAGGGTTAATGTCACGGTTCTGGATGTTGATGTAGCAAGAAAGCGAATTAATTTATCTTTGAAAACAGGAACATCCGCACCAAAAGGTAAAACCGAAAAGAAGAGAAAAGAAGACAGTTCAGTCAAACTTGATAAGTTATTTGAGAAATTCGGAAAGAAAAGATAAAGAAAAGAAACTCATCCGATGACAAGAACAGTCATCGGATGAGAGGAACCGATATTTCTCACCAGATGACTTCTGGTCATCAGGTGAGTTATACATAATGCTATTTACAATAGTGATTTGATTTTATTGGGATCGATAGATTCATAAGAAACTTTATAGAAGTCATCTTTTCCCGGCAAGTTTAAAATTTTGTAAGCTAATTCTTTATTAACCAAAGAATCTTTTCGTATCCAAATATAATCTCTAAAAGAAGAAAATTCCCAGTCTTCCATTTTTTTTACCAAGCCGGATATTAGAGGATTTTGGTGAATATAATAAAAACAATTTAAGTCATAAAATCCTTCCTTATAATGTTTACCTACATTTGAAATTAATTTCGATTTAAATTTTTGTTGAAATAAAGAACCGGTTCTTTCCATACTTTCATTAATTGCTCTTGTATATGAACGTAGTAATATACCAATGTTTGTATTAAGAATGTAATTTTCTAAATCTTGTTTTGTGTAAATAAGAAAGTGGAAATGATTTGGCATCAAACACCAGCATAATATATCCGCATAAGGTAATATAAAAATTTTAATTTTTTCGAGAAAAAACAAATAATTACTTCGCGAAAAAAATATTTGCTGTCTATTATTACCCCGATTGTAAAAATGATATAAATTGTTTGGTAGAAAATTCATTTATTGTCATTAAAAGAAACTCATCCGATGACAAGAACAGTCATCGGATGAGAAACTTCTGTCCGATTCAAATTAAAAATTTTCGTGATAGATTTCGAAGAATGCTTGCGGGTGCATGCATGCGGGGCATGCTTTCGGCGGCTCGCTGCCGATATGGATATGTCCGCATTCTCTGCAGATCCACATTGTTTGTTCGCCTCTCTTAAATACTTTATCTTCTTTCAGGTTTGCAAGTAATTTTTTATATCTTTCTTCGTGTTTCTTTTCTATATCTGCTATTCTTAAAAATAATTTTGCAACATTGCTGAATCCTTCTTCTTCGGCTTCTTTGGCAAAATTCGGATACATCTCAGTCCATTCGTAATTTTCACCGCCTGCTGCGTGTTCAAGATTTTCCATCGTAGAACCCAGTTGATTCAACAGTTTGAATTGAAGTTTTGCGTGTGATTTTTCGTTAGCGGCAGTTTCTTCGAATAATGCGGCAATCTGTTCATATCCTTCTTTTCTCGCAACGGAAGCAAAGAATGTGTATTTGTTTCTTGCCTGAGATTCTCCCGCGAATGCATCGAGCAGGTTTTTTTCTGTTTTAGTTCCTTTTAGATCTTTCATAACTTTTTTGATTTAATTGTTTAGAGGTTATATAAGTTTATTATATTTATTGTTCAGTAAAAATGCAAAAGTAATGCGATTTATCTTTGAAACATTTTTTTAATAAAATATTCTATGAGTCCTTCAAATGCAGAAATTATGCAAAAGATCATGAATATATAAATTCCTATACCGAATCGAGCCTGCTCTATAAATGCTTTATCGTTGTTATATTTAAAGAGATACATATATGCAATCGTAATAGATAATATAACGATAGAGACAATATTAACAACATTGAACTGATTTGAAATTTTCAGGTTGATAAAATTCATCACAAAACCAAGTATAAGTATCACTATTAATGTAAGGCACAATGTATGTGCGGGGAAAGGCATATCGTTATAGTTAACCGCCTCTTTGGAAAAAGGATTGGTATTTAAAGCAAAGTTAATTGCGGTAAAAGAAAAGCTTTCTTTATCCGTAAAAAAAGAAGTCAATCCTTCTCCGAGGTCAACTTTAAGCCATGGGAGAAACAGCATCGCAATCATAACAGCGAAGACAATTTTACCGACGAAATTTTTATTAAACCCGAAATTCCTTTCCACGGATTCAGGATGTGAATATGGTGCAGGAGTTGCAAACGACTGGGAAGAAAACAACCGGGATATTTCCGGGTAATTGAGATTTAAGAATGCGCTGCCGAGTTTCACATTGTCGGAAAGATAAAGTATGGCACCGGTTGTGATTCTCTTTCCGTTTATTATAACTCCGTTCATTGAACCCAAATCTTCGATTATTACGTTATCCCTGTCTTTGAATATTTTAGCATGTTTTGATGAAACGCTGTCATCGTTGATTACTATATCGCAATCCGGAGCCCTGCCTATCAATAAATAATCTTTAGCTGAAACATCAATCCCGGCATATTTTGTTTTTTGCACCGGCTGCGGCACTATTCCGGGCTGAGGAAGCCTCGTTCCGCACTGGGCGCAGAACTGTGCCTGCGGTACGTTCGTGTGATTGCAATTCGGACAATTCATAATAATTTTATTTTAAAGTTATTAAATTAATCCCAAACAAATTTTTAAACGGATAATTTTTCTTACAGATTCGTAAACCTGAAGTTTATAATCTTTGTTTTTCCCCATTTCTTCGACAATCCTGTTGAATAGTTTATTTTCATCCAAAGGTGCGAGCAGCAGATCGCATCCTGCTAGCGATGCCCTGAATGCAGGTTCATCAAGTTTAGATACTGCTCCCATATTCAGACCATCTGTAATTACGATACCTTTAAAACCTAATTCGCCTTTTAATAATCCAGTTACAATTTTCCGCGAGAGCGATGCCGCGGTATCTGTTTTATATTCGGATTTGCCGCCGATAGCAATATGCCCCACCATAACGGAAATAACACCGGAGGATTTTATTAACTCCCTGAAAACTTCAATCTCTCTCGGGTTACCATTGGTATAAACGAGTTTCTCATGGGAATCTCCTTTGACGGTTCCGTGTCCGGGAAAATGTTTTATTGTTGCTACTATTCCCGAATCCTGCGAACTGCGGATGAAAGCAGCAGAAAGCATTATCACCGAATCTTTATTGTTTCCGTAAGAGCGGTTACCGATAATTTCCCTGTTCTGAGAGTAGTCGCACACAGGTGCATAGTTTTGATTGAATCCCTGGCTCTTTAAAAATTCAGAAATCTTTGATGCAATATTTTTTGAATCTTGTGGTGACTTTATTCCTGATGCAGAAGGTACTTTCGGAGAACCTTTCAATTTGGAGTTTATCAATGTGGGTTCACCGTCAGCAGAAAATATAAGCGGAAGCGATTTTGATTCTTTTGCATAATCAGAAAGTGTCTTTATTAGGTTTGCAAGTTCGCCTTTGGAGCCCTCTAAAATCAGTGCTCCGCCGATTCTTTTCTTTTTAATAAGCTCTTTCACTGATGCATCTGGTTTTCCGAGTCCTCCGGCCATAGTGATTATCATTTGTCCTGCACGCTCTTCGTCCGAAAGTGAATTGAAAATCTCATCTGTCTTTTTAGCAAGCAGGGGATTTTCGGAGTAAAAATCTTTTAAGGTGTATTTGATTTTCCCCGTTGTGTCTTTTTGTTTTATAGAATCTGATTTTGTAACTGAAGAATCTTTTTTACCTAAAATATCCGTAATTTTTTTATCGTTCTTTCCGCAAGAACAAACAAAAAAAACAAGTATTAAAAACAGATATATCAAGTTTTTCATTTGAATGAATTTTAAGTATCCCAATAATTTTGGCGGTTACATTCTTTTAGCTTTCAGAAGAATTTCATACGGATTTTTAGGTACCGGATATCCGTCTTTTACCAAATAATAGCTCAGATGAAGGTGCGAGGGAGAGCGTTTCGGAAAAGCGTTCTTGCCTGTTCTCCCTACGGTTGCAATCAGGTCTCCCGGTTTTACGGTATCCCCAGGTTTCACAAAAATTTCCTTATTATGAGCATAATAAAATATTTTATTGTTCGCGGGATCATAAATCCAGATATTAATTCCTCCTCTTAAATCACTTTCCGGCTGCCAGGAATTCGTAGCTCCTATCACTACTCCGCCAGAGATTGAAAGAACGTTAACGGGTTTGCCTTTTGCATCATCGATACAATCCTGGTTTGCATCTTTTATAAAAATATCCTGTGCCGGGTGTCCTGTGTGCTTATTCCCGTCGAAATAATTATATCCGCCCATTACATAACCGTTTCCGCCCTTGCCGCCGATTGCATCGGGTCCGTATCCCTCAAGAGGAAATACCCAGCTGTCCTTAGTGTATTCTTTTCCACCCTCTGATTTATAGTATTCGGTAATTTTCGGAATCAATTCTTTTATCTTTTCCTGTGCATCTTTTTGTGATATTAATCCGTCCCTGACTTTTGTATTAAGTTTGTCAAATTCGACGGCGGGATTATTGGCATCGTTTTTTTTGGTTGTATCTTTTTTTACGGAATTGTTTTGAGTAGTATCATTTTTCTTTTTATCTGCATTCGGGTTTTCTGTGAATATCGGCTTACCGTTTTTGCCGCAGGAGAAGAAAAATACACTAAGTAAAATTAAGATTAAAATTTTATTCATAAATACTATTTAAATATATTTAATTGTTATCTTTCGTGGTTTTTAATAAAATTCACGTTGAATTTTTCTATTTCCGAAAGCATATTGGTAACATCGTAATACTGAGGAGTGTACCAGCTTTGATTATTAAAATATTTAATCATTTCGGGATTAGATTTAAATATGTAGCCATGGCGAGCAAAAATTTCATTCCTCATTATTGAAAGCTCATACCTGGAGAGACTCCGTACATCACTTTCCGTAAGAGATCTTGTTGATCCTTCGGGATAGACCCCCGGGACTGAGTTATTTTGTGAATTACTGTTCTGACCTGAAGTGTTGGAATTATTGTTTTCCATTTTTTTCCGATCTTCTTCAATCTTCTGCTCGCGTTTTTTCAACTCCTCTTCTTTTTGCGAAAGCTCTGATTTAGATTCTGTTTTTGAATTATCTGAAACTTTCATAGAGCCGGAAGTATCATCGGAATTAATAGCAAAATATACTATGACTGCAATTATAACAAAGAAAATTAAAATTACAGGGATGAGTATAAAAGGAAGAATACTCTTTTTTTTCTTTGCTTGTGGATAACTTGCTTGTGGATGATAAGTTTGAGAAGGCTGAGGAGCTGCAACTGTTTTTGCATTGGGTTGTGAATATTGCTGACCGGAATGCGAAGGTTGAGGCACAGCGACAGTCTTTGCAGCCTGCGGCTGAGAATATTGATTACCAGGCCGGGAATTTTGAACGCTTTCCGGTGCCGCACCGGTATATTGGGTTTTCTGCTGATTAGAAGAATACGCCTGGTAATTTGCTTGCTGACCCGTACCGCCAAGAATACTGTCAAGGGCATAATAAAATTGTTCACAACCGGTGTATCTGTCGATTGCCCGCTTTGCCGTCGCCTTTGCTATTATCCAGTCAAGCTGTTCGGGAAGATGAGGATTATAATGTCTGACAGAAGGGAGAGGTTCACTCACAATCTTTGTTTGAATTTTATACTCACTATCCGTATCCGCGCTGAAAGGAAGAGTACCGGTAAGCATCTCAAACAGGGTAACGCCAAGAGAATATACATCCGTTCTTTTATCAAGCTGTTCACCCATCACCTGCTCGGGGCTCATATAGAAGACAGAGCCCATCTTTGTTCCGGTTTTTGTAATACCCAGGTCTATGCTTGTAATTTTTGCAATTCCGAAATCAAGTATTTTCGGAACATCATTTGGACCGAGAATAATATTAGATGGCTTTATATCCCTGTGGATTATTCCTTCCGCATGTGCATAACTAAAAGCAGAAAGAATATGTTTGAAAATATGAATACATCTTTTCATTTCAAATGCAGACCGGCTGCGGATTATAACAGAAGAAACATTTTCACCTGTCACATATTCCATAACAATAAAAAACCTTCCGCCTTCAAAGAGTAAATCATAGACCGTGACAATATTCGGATGGCTGAGCTTTGCAAGAATTTTTGCTTCGTTTATGAATCTTTCCTTGAACTGAGGATTGGAGGTAAGGTTCGTGTGAAGTTCCTTTATTGCAACTTTCCTATTAAGGTTTGTCTGTTCACCGAGATAGACAAGCCCCATTCCTCCTTCGCCGATTTGTGACAGCAATTTGTAATGGGAAATTATTTCACCAACCATAAAAATTATTTTGAGTTATAAATAGAAACTAATTTCGATTTATGAGAAAAATTGTTCTTGCTCTATATATAAAGTTTTAACAGGCTTTTTGTCAAAATCAGAGTACATCATATCCCTGAGCACTTTGTTAGATTTTCTTATAAGCAGGAACGACGGAAAAGCCAGAAGAAAAAGTACAACAATAACCCAGACAATAGTTGTGAGAAAAGTCTGCTGCCACGTTGATTTCCAGACAAACTTTGCAATGGTAACATAAGAAACGGTAAGCGTAACCCCGCTGATAACATTGAGAAATAAAAAAGCTCCCATATTTCCCATATCATACAAAGTCCTGAAAAATTGCTTTGTTCCTATTATCTCGTCAAAAAACAACCATATCATAGCATATATTGCTATATAAACAAGACCGGATAGCAGGCAGATAAATGCTGAATTAATGTAGTTTGCCTCATAAATTTTTCCGATTACACGTGCAAGAACAAGGAGAATAATTCCGCCTATCAAAACGCTTGCCACGAGGGACAAGGCAATAGTGAGTAGAAACGCTTCATTACTTAGTGATTCCATATAATGAAAAATTTTTAATGAATAATAATATACAATCTTATTTTTTCATAAGAAATTATATTATTATTCAACAAAGAAATTCAGAGAGCCAGAATCAACAACCTGCCATTATATTGCCCCCACTTTTTTCAGGCATTTTTTAATTCTTTCAAAACTGACCGAGATATCGTGATCTAACCCGACCGAAAATCTTACCATCCCCTGTCCCAGACCCATTTGTTTTTGCTCTTCTTCAGGAATTTCAGATGAAGTACTATGTCCCGGGGAGCTGAAGAGGGTTTTGAAATATCCGAGACTGACTGCAAGATACCCTACTTTTTCTTCCTGCATAAGTTCCATAAGGCGGTTTGCTTTTTCGTAATCTCCGAGATCAATTGCAATCATACCGCTGAATCCGAATCCTTCGTTCATAAGCGATTTCAGAAGTTCGTGCTGCGGATGTTTTTTTAATCCCGGATAGTGAACGTTGAGCCCAAGTTTTTCAAATTGCTCCGCAAGGTACATCGCATTAGCACTATGCTTTTGCATTCTGATATGAAGGCTGTGAAGATTTTTTAGGATGCTTGCCGCACGGTAGCTGTCGAGTACCGGACCGAGAAGCATACTTGCACCTGCATTTATATCATTCAGTGCGGCGATAAAATCGTGGGATGCACAAATACAGCCTGCCACACAATCGCTTGTACCGTTAATATACTTTGTCATACTGTGAATCACAATATCCGCCCCGAGCCGGTGAGGCGAAACAACCATAGGGCTGAAAGTGTTATCGACTACAAGCTGCAGATTGTTTGCTTTTGCGATTTTACTCAGCTCCGGAATATTGGCAACTTCCAGAAGCGGATTGCTTATGGTTTCGCAGTAAATCATTTTTGTCTTATCCGTAATCGCTTTTTTTACATTCTCAAGGTTAGTGATATCAACGAAGTTCACTTTTATTCCAAACTTTGGGAGGAAATTTTTAAAGAGAGCATAAGTACCGCCGTATATTGTGTGGCTGGAAATAATTTCATCTCCCATATTGCAAATCTGCATTACGGTGCAATTAATTGCGCCCATACCCGATGCAGCTACTTGTGCAGATTCGGTATCTTCCATAAGTGCAAGAATTCCCGACAGGTATTTATTAATAGGATTCCAGTGCCTGGAATATAAAAAGCAGCCTTCGATCTCATGCTCGAAAATCTCTTCCATTTTTTCGGTATTTAAAAAAGTGAACGTGGAAGAATCCGTTATAGAAGGATTAACATCTCCGAACTCTCCGAATACCAGATAATCCGTTATCTTTCTGCTTGGATCAAACTTATGCATTTTTGTGCCCTTTCGTATTTAAAATATTATTTATTGTTTTTTTCTTCGTCTTTTTTATTTTCTGTTTCATTATCAAAAAGCATCCGCACCGAGGGTGTGTATCGGTCGTCGTACTGCCCGCTTTTCACTGCCCAGAGAAATGCAAGAAGAAAAACGGTTGCTACGATTATGCTTGCGGATATTAATACTATTACTGCGGTCATATAATATTAATATAGATTTTTTTGATGTAAAAATCTCTCAATAATATCAAAAATTAAAACTAAAAAATTAAGGTAAAAAGATGAGCAATTAATAATGTTGAACAGAGTGAAATCCCGATGAACTTGTGAATCGGGAAATAATGAGCAATGAGTAACTGTAAAATTAAAAAAATCAAAACAACACAAAGAGGGTTAAATTGTCCCGATTCACTCATCTCACACGGGATACACAGCTGAAGTATTTTAACCGGTGGCAAAAAAAGTCGCAAAAAAGAAAATCTTATCCTGTGTTCTATTCTTCACCCGAAATAAAAAAACGAGCAGTAAACTACTCGTTTTTTATTTAACAATTCCGCTGACTTTAAATCCTGATATTTTCAGGGTTTTTTAAAATCTACTTGTTTGAATAATATTATTCCAATACAAATATATTTTTCTTTGCACAGATTCTCTTTAATTCTTCGGGCCATACGGTTACGGTTACTTCACCAAAGTGTGCCTTATGGAGCAATAACATCTGTACTCTTCCCTGACCTATACCACCACCGATACTTAGAGGAATTTCATCTTTCATAATTTTCTGGTGATAAGGCAGTTTCAGGTTTTCCATCAGGTTAGCAATTTCAAGCTGCTGAACAAGGGTTTCTTTAGTAACGCGGATTCCCATCGAGGTTAACTCGTGACGGCGTTTTGTCAGGTGATTCCATACAAGAATATCTCCATTCAATCCGTGAGTATCTTTTCCGGTTTCTTTTGAAGTATCTGTTACCCAGTCATCGTAATCTGCTGCGCGCATTTCGTGAGGATATCCGTCTTTTAATACCCAGCCGATTCCGATTATGAATACTGCGGGATGCTCCTGTAGGATGGCTGTTTCGCGTTGTTTACGCGGGAGTTCAGGATACATTTCAAGAATTTCTTCTGCGTGGAAGAATTCGAGTTCATCAGGAAGATTCGGAAATTTCGGGTCTTTCAACTGAGGAAACATTTCCTGTGATAGTGTTTCTGCACCTTTAATAACTTTATATATTTTTCTTACTACATCTTTTAAGAAAGCAAGGTTACGATCCTTTGCCGTAATAACTCTTTCCCAATCCCATTGGTCAACATAAGAACTATGGTCATGGTCAAGGAAGTAATCTTTACGAACTGCCCGCATATCGGTATTGATACCTTCCCCGACATTGCATTCATATTGCTTAAGTGCAGGGCGTTTCCATTTTGTAGCCGCCTGTACAACCTGTGCATTTAGACGCGGTGAAATTCCGAGCCCGCATGGGAAATCTACCGGTGTGCGCGAACCATCACGATCAAGATTATCGTTAAGTCCGCTTTCTTTTGTTACAATAAGCGGAACCTGAACCATCATCAGGTTTAATTCCTTTGCAAGATTTTTTTCAATGTAATCTTTTATTGCATAAATAGCTTTTTGAGTATCTTTTCGGTTGAGGATTGATTTATAATCATTTGGAAGAATTTTATCAACTTCCGGATAAGTACTAATTCCAGGTCCGGCAAGATCTGCCTTTTTGTCTGCCATTAATTTATCTCCTTTAAATTTAGAAATTATCTACAAATATAGCATTCTCAAATTATATTTCATATGTGAAATTTAATATTATGACAAGATATTCGGCATCTTTTTACCTCATTTATGTGCTGTTGGTGACGCTTCGCTTAAACACCAACAGCGGCGAGTAAAAACATTTAAAATTCACACTTAAGAAAGAGTCAGTACCGAATACCCGGTGATTTTCCGGGACGGATTAAATGGAGTTGTAACAATTAATTATAACTGTTTTTTGCGGCAGGTTTATCTTTCTTTATAAATCCTTTTCTGCGGGCGTAAAGGTTGGTTGATATGACGGCGAATAAGACCACGGAAACCGAGCTAACGGGCATAAGGATTGCCGCAATTATGGGAGTTATTAATCCGTTTACTGCAAAGGCGAGTCCGATTATATTATACAAAAGCGAAAAAATAAAACTCGCAATAATTACTTTGATGCTGAACTTTGAAAAATCCGTTAAGCCGGATATTCTCCCGAACATCGAAGCGTCGAGTATCGCATCGCAGGCGGGAGAGAAATTATAAATATTATCAGATATTGTAATTCCTACATCGCTTTGGCTGAGAGCACCCGCATCGTTAAGGCCGTCTCCAATCATTAACACCCCTTTCGTTTTCATCTGCAGTGATTTGATATAATTGAGTTTATCTTCCGGTGACTGGCGGAACCGCATATTCTTGTCTGTTGCGAATACTTTTAACAAGTTTGGCTTTTCCCTGTTATTATCACCCGATAGAAGGTGTATATCATAATTATCACTGAGGCTGCCGAGAAGCTCTTCAAGTCCTTCACGGTAAGAGCTTGTGATCCTGAAGTATCCGCTGATATTTCCGTTGAATGACAAGTAAACATCCGTCTGGTTCTTTTTTGACTTTATTTCCGCCGCTTCGAATTCAGTACCGCCTTCGACAAACTCAAGCGAGCCAAGCATAATTTCATTCCCGTCAACTACTCCGTAAATTCCTTTACTCGTATATTCTTTATAGTTCTCTACATCGAAAATATCTTTTGAATCAAGAGAATCATAAATTTTCCTGCTCAGGATATGGGTTGAATGCAATACGGCTGCTTTTACGAGTATCCTGTCGTATTCAGTCAATGTACGTCCGATAAATTGAATGCTTGTATCCCCCGTTTTAGTAATTGTGCCTGTTTTATCGAATACAACGGTAGTAATTTTTGTCAACTTTTCAATAATGCTTGTATTTTTCAAATAGAAACCAAGCTTACCAAAGATCCTGAGTGTATTTCCAAGTGTGAAAGGTATAGAAAGTGCCAGGGCGCAGGGACAGGCAACTATTAATACTGCAATGAAAACGCTGACAGCCGAATTAAAATCTTTCCTCAGCCACAATACGCCGGAAATAAGGGCAATTGCGATAACCGCAAATGTAAAATACTTAGAAATTGAATTTGCAACCTCATTAATTTTATTATCTTTTTCTTTTCTGAATGCATTATTATTCCATAGTTGAGTGAGATAGCTTTGCGAAACCTCCTTCAGTACTTCGAGTTCGATTGCGTTACCGATCTGCCTCCCGCCGGCAAATACAATTTCGCCGAGAACTTTATCAACAGGCATTGCCTCGCCGGTTACAAAACTGTAATCGATACTTGCATTTCCCCTGAAGAGAATGGAATCCGCAGGAATTAATTCCTTATTTCTTATAATTATTCTATCTCCTTTTTTGATTTTTGAAACGGGGATAGTGGTTTCAATCCTGTTTTTAATCACGGTAACGGAGAGAGGAAAATATGAGCGGTAATTCCTTTCGAAATCGAGGGAATCGTAAGTTTTGCTCTGAAAAAGTTTCCCTATAAGCAGGAAAAAGACAAGCCCGCTGAAAGAATCAAAATACCCTGCGCCGCTTTGCGTAACAACTTCCCAAAGACTCCTTAGAAACAGTACAAGAATACCGAGCGAAAGCGGAACATCAATATTAAATACTTTTTTCTTTAAACTTTTAAATGCGGATTTGAAATAATCAGAACTTGAATAGAAAAAAACAGGAAGTGCAAGAAGAACATTAAGAAAACCGATGAACTTTCCGAAGAAGGTATCGAAGTTCCTATCAAAACCAAGATATTCAGGAAAACTAAGGAGCATTATATTCCCGAATGCAAAACCCGCAATACCAATTTTATAATAAAGCAGGCGGTGTGCCGGTTTTCTGAATTTTTTTTCTGCCGAGTCGAGGCTCAGAAGCGGCTCATATCCAATGGAATCAAGCAATTCAACAACTTTCTTCAGGGAAATTTTTTCTTCTGAAAATTTAATATACAATTTCTTTTCAAGAAAATTCACTTCGGAAAATAAAACGCCTTCGTTCAGTTTATAGAGATTTTCCAGAAGCCATATGCAGGAACTGCAGTGAATTTGAGGGATATAGAAAGTAACTGTGCTCACTTTTGAATCGGTGAAATCGAGAATCCGGATTCGCATCTGTTCGTCATCCAGAAAGTTAAATTTATTTGAAAAGATTTCGGAAGAGGGAGAGATACCGGGAGTTTTTTCGAGGTCATAATACTTGCAGAGATTATTCCCCTCAAGGATTTCATAAACGAGTTTACAGCTTGTACAGCAGAAGAATTTTTCTTCTTTTGTAACTGCATCATCCCTGCATATATCTCCGCAATGATAGCAGATTAGTCTTTTATTATCTTTAACCTCTTTTTTTGACATTTTAAATTATTACGGGAGAAAGGTTTGAAACGAGATCCTTTCCCGAGTTCTTCCGACGAGTCGGAACAGGTCGGGACAGGCTGGTCACTTCGTTCCTCGGGATGACAGTTTTCGCACAGGCTCTCCCTGACGAGCCGGAAAATATTTTATACGGAGCGGTAGAACGCATCATCTCAAAAAGTAAATCAAGAGCTTGTATATTTATTAATCATCTGATAGAACTCTTCTTTAATAAAGGGTTTCTGTAAATAATCATCCATTCCGGCTTTTATGCACTTTTCCCTGTCTGCAATAACGGAATAAGCGGTTATGCCTATAATGGGGGTATGTTTACCTGTGCCTTTTTCAATTTCGCGGATTATTGAAGTCGCTTCCAGACCGTCCATAACCGGCATTTGAATATCCATAAGAATGATATCAAATTTCTTTTCTTCGAGCAGATCAAAAATTTTCAATCCATTATCTACTATATCTACATTATAATTTTTTCTTGCAAGCAGTTCCTTCACCAACCGCTGGTTCACGAAATTATCTTCTGCTACGAGGATATTAACTGATTTATTTACATCGATATCGGTAATAGGTATTTCTTTTCTTATTTCAGGGACTTGCACAACCGGTACAGCTGTTACCGCAGGAAACTCAAATGGAATTTCCATTAAAATAGTATTTCCCTGCTTCTGATCTTCGGTAAATGTAATATCTCCCTTCATCAGTATAAGAATATGTTTAACAATCGTAAAGCCGAGCCCGATTCCTTTGTATTCAAAGTCTGACGTAATCGCCGGCTCGTTAATTTTGAATTTCATATCCTGAATTATCTTGGAAGAAATCGGAACCCCGGAGTCTGTAATTCTAAATGCAAATCTTGCTTTTCCGCTCTCTCTCGACTTTTCCGTGACACTTATTTCTATTGTTCCTCTTTCGGACTGCCTTATGGAGTTCTTAAGAATATTCAATAGTACCTGGTTTAAGCGGAGCGGGTCACCGGAAATTTTCGCATTAATATTTCCGTCGAAATTTAACCTCATCGAGAGTTTCTTTTTTCTGGCATCAATTTCAAGCACCTGAACTGTTTTATTTACAAGTTCTCTAAGATCAAAGTTTATTTTCTCAAGTTTCAGTTTACCGGTTTCAATCCTTGAAAAATCGAGAATGTCATTAATTATTGCGAGTAATGTTCCGGATGAAAAGTTTATAATATCAAGATAATCTTTTTGCTGCTTGCTAAGTTCGGTGAAGGTCATAAGTTCCGTCATACCGATAATTCCGCTCATAGGAGTTCGTATCTCCTGGCTCAGGCTGGAAATAAAATGGGTTTTTGAATCGTTAAGAGTTTCGGCTTTCGTTTTTTCTATATTGAGTAATCTTTCTTTCTCCTTTAAGTACGATATATCGGCTGAAATTTTGACGTAATCTATATCATTGGTCTTTTTATCCTGAAGGGAGAGAATGGTTGCAATTTCGCAATAGTCGGTTCCGTCTTGTTTCTTAAACCGGATTTCGGAAAAATTTTCATTCTTGCTTTTCAGGTTTTCGAAAAGTTTGAGGAACTGTTCCTGAGGTGCAGCACTGAATTCTGAAATGTCTTTTCCGATTACATCATCCAGTTTAAAACCGGTAAGGCTTACAAACTTCGAATTTACTTCTTTAATCCTTCCTTTCCCGTCTGTAATTAAAACAATAAAGGAACTATTATAAAGAGCAGACCTTAAAGAATAAAAGTCCGGCTCTTTTGAAACGGCTTTTCTTGAAGAAAGATATACCAGGAAGTAAAATAAAATTCCGGATAAAATCAGGTAAGAAAAGTTTTGCCCTAATTCCAATAAATGATAATTGACATCTCCGAAGTTTGTAATATAGATGTCATTAATTATAAAGAAAATCAAACCGAACAGGAAATAAAAAAAAGTAATTTTCAGCGCATTGCGTTGATTTTGGGTGTGAAAAATTTTCTGCATAATAATTCGATAATATAATTTTTCTTAATGTATTATTTTTCTTTCCATCCGGCTTCAGATTTCCAGTTAGTATAATAAATAATAAGGTCTGCCTCGCTTTTCCAGTTTGTGTAATATATCTTCCAGTCAGCTTCGTTTTTCCAGTTTGTAAAAAACCATAAACCGCTGTTTGGTTTTGCTTCGGATTTCCACTCGGTTATATATACAAGCATATCGGCTTCATTTTTCCAGTTTGTAATATATACCTTTTTATTTGCTTCGCTTTTCCATTCAGTGATGAAAATTTTTTGAGCAAAGCAGGTCCCGGAAATTACAGTTACAAGAAATAATAATAAACAGAGTTTCATTTTATTCGTATTCTGATATTTCATTAATTTATATAAAAGATAAGAAATAATAAATACATTCAATTTAGATGAATAAAAGATTTTATTGAAACAAGAAGTTCCCGATAAATCCGGATCTTTGACTTGACCCCTTGTCAAAAAAACAAACAAAGTTTGGAAGGCAAGTGTGTTCCAAAACATAGTTTTGGAACAAAGAGGTGGTCATTTACCCAAATGAATTTTCAAAATTGTCTTAAAAAAAGAAATACACCATCACAAAATCATAGTATCAAAACTATTTTTTACCTATTGATAAACAACATTTCGCACCTAAATTTGAGGATTTATTTTGGCACAAACTTTGCAATAACTAAAGTAAAGTCCATTTAAAATTAAAATAAGGGTAAAAAAATGTTTGACTTAAAAGATTTAAAATTAGACAATGTAAAGTCGAAATTTGACATTAGTTCTTTTGTAATAATGGCTTCGTTGCTTACTGTGTTGATTATCGGATTCTTGGTTTAATACGTAATCATTAAAGCCTGAACCGGAACAAAAGATTTCAGGAGGAAAGAGTAATTTCTCCCTTGTCTAAGTCCCCCTGGTAAACCCAAAGCTACTGGAGGGACTTTCAAGGGCAGATTTAAAAAGAAAGAGTTAAAAAAAAGAGGGCTTTTGAGAGGACCAAATTTTTTTAGAACACAACTGCTATTACCTACCAATATTAAAATATAATATCTCCGGTTTATTTTGTCTGAGACTAAAGCCGGATATCTTTATAATTTCTTTCCACGATACGATACATTGCGTTTACAGCTTAAAGATACTGTGTAAATATTCCTTTTGTTAATACCATTAGAACACCTATATAATAAGGCTTTAGACGGGAAATAAACAATAAATGTTAACCGGGAACTTTTAACGTAATATTATATGTTATAACATTGAATGTTAAAACATATAATATGAAACTCGAAAAGGAAATAATGCAAGAAAGATTTAAAAGCGAACACCAGAAGATGGTGGTAAATCTGCTTTTTACGGGAAGCTGGATAGGGTTCCAGCAGTTACAAATACTCAAGCCCTTCGGGCTGACCATTCAGCAATATAATATTCTGCGGATATTAAAGGGACAATACCCCAATCCTGCAACTGTGAACCTATTAATAGAGAGAATGCTTGATAAAACCTCAAATGCATCGCGAATCGCCGATAGACTTGTCCACAAGAAATTTATCACAAGAAAAACCTGCCCTGAAGACAGAAGATCAGTGGATGTTGTGATCAGAAAAGAAGGGCTGGAATTGCTTGAGAAAATAGAAGCAAAAGAAAAAGAACTGGAAAATAAGTTTAATTCACTTACAAATTCAGAAATGAAAAGTTTAAATAATTTACTTGATAAATTAAGAGGATAGTTTTTTTTTGAAACCAAAACAAAAAGAAAATAGAAAATGAAAACAATCAAATCATTAACGGGAATGCTTTTAATAGTATTTGTCTCCTTCGCAATGCTATCGGGCTGCGGAAAATCCGGCAAAGAAGTAATGGTAACCATGAAAGAGAATGCCTCCGGCAACAAGGGAGATAAAACCGTCAAAATAGACATTAATGCAAGTATTGTAAATTGGCTTGGAAAGAAAGTTACGGGTCAGCATTATGGAACAATAAAAATCCTTAACGGTGAAATAAATCTTGATAAAGATAAAGTGGCAGGCGGAAGTTTTGAAATCGACATGAAAACAATAACCGATCTCGATTTATTAGATGAAAATAACGCAAAACTTACTAATCACCTTAAATCGGCTGATTTCTTTGATGCTGATAAATTCCCGACATCGAAATTCGAAATCACCAATGTCACTCCGTTAAACGACCCGGCAAAACCGAATTATAACTTTTCGGTAAAGGGAAACCTAACAATGAAAGGTAAAACTAACGGAATAACTTACCCTGCATTTATAAATGTTGAAAACGGTGTGGTTACGGCTTCTGCAGATTTTGATATTGACAGAACACTATGGGAAGTTAAATATGGTTCGGGAAAATTCTTCGATAATCTTGGTGATAAAATGATAAATGACAACTTTAATATTCAATTTAATATTACTGCCAAATAGATTATTTTAAAATTTTGCCGGAGTTCAAACCTCCTGCAGAATATTTCAACAACCAAATTATAAACTATGTCACATCCTTTAACGAGAGAAATATTAGATAATGCTTATACTTATCAATCATTCAGAAAAATGATTGATAAACTTTTGGCAGAAGGAAAAACAACGGGCGCAAACCATTCACCGGAAATGCTTGGCTATACAAAGCTGAATATTCAAAGAATGAACCGGCTGGATAAGACAACGGTGATAAACAATGAATTATTAAAAAAATTGAAAAATCCCGGAAGAAAACTTATCTGGATGATTATTGCCGAAGCCTGGTGCGGAGATGTATCTATGAATGTACCTGTCATAGCAAAGATAGCTGAAAACAGTAATAGCATAGAACTCAAGATAATTCTGAGGGATGAATATCCGGATATTATGAATGCTTATCTGACCAATGGCGGCAAAGCTATTCCGATACTTGTATGCTTTAATGCAGAAACACTGGAAGAGCTCGGCAAATGGGGACCGAGACCTGCTCCGGTGCAGAAACTGATTAAAGAGCTTGTTGCAAATCCGGATGTGCCAAAAGCGGAAAGAACAAAGAGGTCTATGCTGTGGTACGCGGAAGATAAAACGCAGACCATACAAAAAGAATTTTTAGAATTGATAAAAATCTGGGAAAAATAATTTTATCAGGGGTTGAGGTTTAATTTTCTAAAATTAAATCCTATTAAAATGAAAAAGATAATTCACAAAGCAGAAGACAGGGGATATGCGGATCACGGGTGGTTAAAAGCACGCCATTCATTCAGTTTCGCGGCATATTTTAACCGCGAAAAAATGAACTTCGGATTGTTAAGAGTGCTGAATGATGATATTGTTGAACCGGGTGAAGGATTCGGGGAACATCCTCACGATAATATGGAAATTGTTACTATCCCGCTTGAAGGTGAACTGGAACATAAAGACAGCACCGGTACCAGCGGAGTAATCAGGGTGAACGATATTCAGATAATGTCTGCCGGTTCAGGTGTGTACCATTCCGAATTTAATCACTCGGATAAAAAACTTATTAACCTGTTACAAACGTGGGTGTTTCCAAAAGAGCAAAATATAACGCCAAGATATGACCAGATAACTCTCGACCCGGGAAAAAGAAAAAACAAAATACACACATTTGTTTCTCCCGAGAAGGGGAAAGATAAATTATGGATTAACCAGGATGCTTATTTCTCACTTTGCGACCTCGATAAATCAAATAGTGCAACTTATAAAATCCAAGAAGAAGGAAACGGCGTTTATATATTTTTGATTGAAGGTAAAATTGCGGTTGAGGATGAAACATTGTCAAGGAGAGATGCAATAGGTATCTGGGAAACCTCCGAAATAATTATTTCGGCAGAAGAAAATTCCAAAGTGCTCTTTATCGAAGTGCCAATGGACCGCAAAAAGTAAGTTAAGACAAGATTATAAAAATAAAATTTAAAAAATCAAAAATAAAAAACAGAAAGCAAAAAATGAAACTGTAGGGAGCGAAGACTTTTTACTTGTAAAATTAAGTTAAGACAAGATTAAAAAATAAAATTTAAAAAATCAAAAATTGAAAACGGAAGTGTGAAAAGATTTACCCCTCGATACGAAAGCCTACCTTCGTATCGTTTATATCGAACGGGTATGTCTCGAAAGTGGGCTTTCGAAACAAGAAAAAACTTGTTCCCAATCTCTGATTGGGAACGTATATTAGGAACGCATAAAATATTCTTTACCAGATAACTACTCTTTTATCTTTTGGTCTTATCATATCATCGCCCTCTTTAATATTGAATGCATTAATGAATTCATTCATATTCGAGAGAGGTCCGTTTACCCTGTGTACACCTGGTGAATGGGGATCATTATTAATAAAATTCAATGACAGTTCAGGGGTAATATTTATTCTCCAGATTTGTGCCCAGGAAATGAAGAATCTTTGCACAGGTGAGTATTCGTCTATTAAATTCATATCTTTATCTTTTAAAGCTTTCTGCAGTCCGTAATAAGCAAGTGTAAGTCCGCCGAGATCTGCAATATTTTCCCCGAGAGTGAATTTCCCGTTTACGTGAACGCTGTCAAGGACGGTGAAATTATCGTACTGTTCAGCTATCATATCTGCAAGTTCCTTATATTTATTGCCGTCCTGCTCTGTCCACCAGTCTTTTAAATTCCCATCTCCGTCATATTTTCTTCCCTGGTCGTCGAAGCCGTGCGTGATTTCGTGACCGATAACCGCACCAATACCGCCGTAATTCAAGGCGTCATCTGCGTCTGCATCAAAGAACGGAGGTTGAAGTATCGCGGCAGGAAACACTATTTCATTTTTTGAAGGATTGTAATATGCATTAATTGTCTGGGGTGTCATTCCCCATTCATCCCTGTCAACGGGTTTTCCGATTTTATTCAGATTGAAATTAAATGAAAAGTTAGATGCTTTTATCATATTGTTGAAGAAAGATTCACGGCTGATTTCAAGACCGGAATAGTCACGCCATTTATCGGGATATCCGATTTTTACCGTGAACTTGCTGAGTTTATTTATCGCAGCATCTTTTGTAGCGTTATCCATCCAGGAAAGATTCTGAATTCGTTCTTTAAGTACGGCGGTAATATTATTCACCATTTTTAAAGCTTTTTCTTTTGCCTTCGGGCTGAACATCTTCTCAACATAAACTTTCCCGAGCAGTTCGCCCGCAGAGCGGTTCACCATACCAAGCATTCTTTTCCATCTCGGCTGCTGCTCTTTCACTCCGCCCATTATGCGGCTGTTGAAATCGAAATCTTCATTTACGAAATCCGAACTTAGTAAATCTGCGGTGCGGTTTATCAAATGCCAGTTTAAATAAATTTTCCAGTCATTAAGGTTTACATCGCTCATCATTTTATTCACTTCTGTAAAGAAATCTTTTTGCCCGACATTTATTCCTTTTTTAAATTTTCCTGCGTCATTTAATCCGGCTATATTAAAATAAATATCCCAGTTAAAATCCGGAGTATGCTTTTTCAATTCATCGGGGGTAAATTTATTATATGTGGCTTCAGGATCTCTTTGCTGAAGTTTTGTCATTGAAGCATTTGCAAGACGTGTTTCTATTTTCATTACCACATCTGCCTTTGTTTTCGCAGTTTGCTCATCATCCCCGACCAGTTTGAACAGATTGACGATATGTTCAACATATTTACCTCTAATTTCAACTGATTTCGGATCATCTTTCGTATAATAATCCCTGTCCGGAAGTCCGAGTCCACCCTGATAAAACTGAGGAATCACATCATTGCTGCTCTTTTTATCCTGACCCGTAGAAAAGCCGAACAGCGGTCCCAGCCGGTAAGTATGCAGGTAAGCAAGCACCTTGATAAATTCGTCCGTGCTTCCGATGGAATTAATTTTTTCCATAAAAGGAATTATCGGTTTATAACCGAGAGCTTCAATTGTAGCTGAATCCATCGCAGTATAATATATATCGCCAATCTTCTGTACAGAACTGCCTTTTATAGCGTCGCTTTTATTTGCAGCATCTTCGAGTATATATTTCAAAACTTTATTCGTTTCATCTGCGAGGATGATAAAACTTCCCCATCTGCCAAACTCAGCAGGAATTGGATTATTCCTGAGCCAGGTACCATTTACATACTGATAAAAATTCTGCCCGGGAGAAACAGATAAATCAAAGTTTTCTGTTTTCACACCTTTGAATTTATCAAAATTGATTTCTTCCTGCGCATTCCCGTTATTTCCGGTCATAAAAAAAGACATAATAAGAATTATAAAAAATAATTTTAAAAAACAGATTTTCATATCGAATTAATTTGATTAACTAACACCAATGTGTGTAAAATTAGCAATAAAAAGTAACATATTGAATGGAAAACAAGGTGTGTCTAAATTTAACTCAGCCGGCACCGTTTCATTTATGATTCCAAAAATTAACCGAAGGTTTTTAAAATATTCCGTGTCTAACTATTAAAGAAAGATAGTGAAAAATTTACCCCCGAGGGGGGGAACAAAAAATAATTAAATTGTGTTAAAGAAAATAAAAAAGAAAACACGAAAGGAGTACTAAAATGAAAACAATAGTAATATTAATTAGCTTGTTTGCTGCGGTTTTATTTGCGGCAATCAATAATAGTACAAATTCGGTTAGTAATACCCGCTCCTTGGTAACCGGCAAAAAAAATCTTTCGGAAAATTCAAATCAGAACGATAATATCTATAATGCAAACAATCCTGATGTTAACTCAGATTTTACATCTAATTCATATATCCCTGTTAATTCATATTCTTCCGAAGATTCGTATTTAACAGATGCTTCGATTCCCTCCGAAGATTCAAGTTATTCTGATGAAACAGCTAATACCGAAGATACAATCAGCCTTATGACATTGCAGAATTCACTTTCTTCTGACGGTGAATTTGTATCAATAAATGAAAATGAAGTTGACCCTGAAAATATTACCTCCGGTGAAAATGATGCTATGGACGAGGATATTTACACTAATACAATCTGGATACCAAACTCGCATTATACGGGTGAAGGATGGAATCCTTATACAAATGGAAGCTGGACCTGGACATTTAGGGGCTGGAGCTGGGAGTCTAATTACAGATGGGGTTGGGCAACTTATCATTACGGAAGATGGTGGTATTCTCCTGTTTATGGCTGGGTATGGTCACCGGGACGAAGATGGGCTCCCGCCTGGGTTTTCTGGTCTCATCATAGAAATTATGAAGGGTGGTATCCGATATCTCCACGCATACGTCATAGAGAATGGAATTTTACATCATGGGGCAACCATCATTTTAACGAGAACCATTGGGTTTTTGTCAAAACAAAAGATTTCACAAAAGAAGTTAGTGTCTCAACAGTTATGCCATATAAAAACAATAAAGGAATATTAACTAACTCAAATCAGACTATAGGATTGAAACAGGAAGGTAAAAAACTTTTTAATTCCGGTCCCGATGTGAAATCAATCGAAAAAGTCGTAGATAAAAAATCAGTAACTAAAACTGACCCGAAAATTAATATAAATACAAAAAAGAAAAATGCTGTTGTAACTAAAACAGTAGAAAAAAAGATAACTAAAGAACCCGCACCAAAAACTGAAATTATTAATAAAGGTGTTGATAAAAATTCTGCAAATGATAAAAATACAAAAATTAATACCACTATAAACACAAAAACAAAAGAAAATTTGAACAATACTAATAATGATAAAAAAACGGTTATAAAAACAGAGAACACAAATAACACGGGTATTAAAACCGGAAACACAAATAATACAAGTAATAAAAGCGAGAATATAATAAAGTCCGGAAATACAAATTCGAATATTAACACTGTTCCTAAGGTTAACCCGGCACCTAAAGTTAATCCGGCACCTAAAGTTAATCCGGCACCTAAAGTTAATCCGGCTCCTAAGGTTGATCCGGCACCTAAAGTTAATCCGGCACCTAAAGTTAATCCGGTTCTAAAAGACAATACAACACAATCGAATTCAAATAATAAGAAGGAAAATAACAAACAGTAATAACAACATAATATATTTTCAGATATTTTTGACTACACTCCAATCAACAAAATGATTGGAGTGTTTTATTAAATATTTTTGTTAATAAATATTTGCTAGATTCATTCCGGTTCTCAGAATATTTCAATTCTCTAACATATGCAGAAAAACCATTGCAATCAAAATCACCAATAAACCAAAACTCGAAATAAAAATACCACACAAACTAATTCAAACAGAAGCTTTAACCCGAATCCAACAATTCCTTCCGGATTTAAAAGTCCAACATTCAGACCGAATCAGTGATTTAGAAGAATCCTGGTCCGGAAGCACCGGACAATGCCGTTCATCAGAAATTTTCTCTGTTGATTTTTGAAATAATATTTGTTTTTAGAATTGATTTTACAAAAGGAAAGCGGTAATGTTGTACAGGAAAAGGTAAAACATTTCCAACAACTCAAAAATATAAACAATTTATATTTTAGACAATTGAATCGTTTCTTTTATGTTTTTTAACATTTTTAAAAAAATAACATTATGAAAAAGCTAATCGTATTATCCGTTATTACTCTTTTTTTATTTATAACCGGTTTAAATGCTCAATGGACTCAACAATTAAGCGGAACATCAAATATTCTCTGGTCCGTAAAATTTATAAATGAAAATACCGGCTGGGTAGTCGGACAAAGCGGGACAATACTTAAAACAACCAATGGAGGAGTTAACTGGTCAACTCAAATAAGTTTTACTACAAAATATTTATATGGTGTATGCTTTACTTCTCCGACAACCGGATACATTGCAGGAGCAACCGGTCATTTTTCAAAGACGACCAATGCGGGGGAAAACTGGACAACACAAACCCTTGGTTCAACAAACAATTATTCGATATATTTCACGAGTGATTCAATAGGATATTTTGTGGGTCTCAGCGGGAAAATAATGAAAACAACGGATGCGGGAAACAACTGGACAGCGCAAACAGGTGCCGGGTCTACACTTCTTTACAGCATATTTTTTATCAATCCGAGTACGGGCTGGATAGGCGGTCAAGGAGGAAAAATTCTGAAAACAACAAATGCAGGAACAAACTGGGATTCCGTTGTTACCGGAACAACAACTATGTTTTTTTCCATACATTTTCCGAGTGAATCGACGGGATATGGTGTTGGATCAAATGGCTTAATTAAGAAAACAACGGATGGTGGTAACAGCTGGGTTTCGCAGACAAGTCCATATACAGGTTCTTTATATTGCACATATTTTATTGACAACACAACCGGTTACATCACAGGTGATGGCGGAATAGTGATGAAAACAACGAATGGTGGTAGTAATTGGATTGTACAAGTTAGTACGTTGACCGGCTGGGTTCGTGCGGCATATTTTGTCAATCTCAATCTTGGATGGGCTGTCGGAGACGTAGGACAGATTTATAATACTACAGATGGTGGTTTGACATTCACAACGAACGGTAACAATAAAATTCCTTCAGATTTCATGCTACATCAAAACTTTCCCAATCCATTTAATCCATCGACTAACATAAAATTTGAGATTCCCAAATCAAGTTATGTCAAATTGAATATTTATGATATAAACGGAAGGTTGCTTGAGTACTTAATAAATGAAGAAATGAATCCGGGAGTTTATGAAGTTATTTGGAATGCAAGTAATTATTCTAGTGGAATATATTTTTATAGATTTGAAACCGAAAATTACACCGAGACAAAGAGAATGACGTTGATTAAATAACGACAAATTTACTAATAGTAAATTATTTCTCTGAATTTTTTTAATAAAGAAGGCAGGCTTAGACCTGCTTTCTTTTTAATACGTTTCTTGATACCGATTATCGATAATATTATAGAGTGGGACAAGGTTGCTATACTTCTGTAGTAGCAGTCTGTTTCTCTTGACTCCTCATCAAATTGTACGCTCGGTTTTTCCTTATACGGCTTTCCTGAATAATATCTACTTTCTTCCTTAACGGTTAAAACTAACTGTTATTACTTACTGGTATTGCTTCCTCTGAGATCTCTGAATAGCAAATTATGTCTTATAGTTTGTTTACAGACTGTACATAACTTTTTCGTTTCTTTGGTTGAATCATTCATGAAGATCCTTCCTTCCTGCAATATTATGATGCATTACTATCAATAGAACTACGGTCTTGTATTGATGCCTTTATCATAATAAGTTACCTTTATTAGAATTGTACTACGGTTACGTTAATTATGAAGTAACTGCAATAGTTCTGCTACTCGCATGATTAAATTATTTATGACTTAATGCGTATGTTATTTAATAATCATTTTAACATTGTTTTTGAAATTAGAGAATACTATCTCTAACTATCATAAAATAAAATCATGCCAAAACTAGAAATAAAAGTACCACACGAACTAACTCAAACAGAAGCTTTAACCCGAATCCAACAATTCCTTCCGGATTTAAAAGCCCAACATTCAGACCGAATCAGTGATTTAGAAGAATCCTGGTCGGGCAGCACCGGACAATTTAAATTCAAGATTAAAGGCTTCAAGGTCAGCGGAAGTTTGGTCGTAAGTGAGTCAGAAGTATTGATAAAAGGGGATATTCCCTTTCTGGCTCTGCCCTTTAGAGGTCAGATTGAATCAACTATTAGGGAAAAGGCGGAGGAATTGTTGCAGAAGAAATGAGCATTACAAAATTGCTCATTTTTTTGATAAATCCGAACAGAATAGAAATTTGTACTTTTATTCTATTTCACATATAATCAACACTTTGAACTTTGAATAATTCATTTGTTTTAATTTCCAAACTTAGTAATTTTCACCAAACAAATAATCCACTGATCGCACTCAAAGGATTATTACATTCATTTTGTAAATAATTTAAATTAGAAATTAAATGAAAAAGAATACACTTGAAAATATCGAAGAGAAAATTCGCACATATGATATTCTCAGCAAAGAAAAAAAATCTGAGCTTCTTAGTTTAATTGTGAAACTTAAGAAAGAAATTTCAGAATTAGCTAAATCGAAAGCAGAGCATGCCGAAAGCATAGTTGGTTTTATGGAACGTTCCACTCACGAAGCGACCCGAAAGCATAAAAATTCAAATCTTTTCAAATTGTCTATTGACGGTTTATATGCATCGGTTAAAGAGTTTGAAGTATCACATCCGAAGTTAGTTGATAAAGTTAATAAAATTGCAAGTATGCTGGCCAACATGGGAATTTGAAAATGGTTAAAATTTTCAAATGAACTCATAAACTTTAGAAAATAAATTCTCTTGATTTATTTGATTTCAATATACCAATATAATACAAATAAATGACGCACGATGCTTCGAAAATTATTATGATAAATTCATGCAAGCCGATTTCGCTGTATCAGGTTTCAAAGTCAGCTGGAGCCTATTAGTAGAAAACAACTACGTATTGATAAAAGGGGATATCCCTTTGCTGGCTACACCTTTTAACGGCACCATTGAATCAACAATTCGGGAAAAGGCGGAGATACTTTTGAAGAAATGAGTGGGGGACTGCTCATTTTTTCTCTTTTTTTCTTGGTTTAATTTTAATGAATTTCATCTCTTTTTAAATCATCCTTATTGGTCTACTAAGTTCTGAAACTATACATTATAATTTTAAAATGGTTGTTTACTAATAAAAGAAGGAGTAATATATATTTTTTTTATATTTATTGCATTAATTATAATGTTGATTATAATAAACAAATCAACTATTATTGTTTATATAAATTAACATTATGAAAGAAATAAATTCAGGAATATCCCCTTCAGTCATAGAAATTTTGGCTGATTTGGGAATAAATATAAAACTTGCCAGACTACGAAGAAAACTAAGCACTACTCAAGTTGCAGAAAGAGCAGATGTTAATAGAGTTACATTATGGCAAATTGAAAAAGGGTCACCTCGAGTTTCAATGGGAGCATATGCACAGGTTATTTTTGTATTGGGTTTGGAAAAAGATCTATTAAATATTGCGAAAGACGATATTCTTGGACGAAAACTTCAAGACGCAAAAATATTAGAAAAGAAAAGAGCCCCTAAAATCAAAACAAAATAAATGGCACATAAGGAAAGTAAAAAACAATTATACGTATATGCTGATTGGAGAGAATTTGAAAGACCAGAACTGATGGGAATATTAAATGTTGTTCTTTCAAGAGGTAAAGAAATTTTTTCTTTTGAATATGACGAGAAATGGTTAAAATCAGGGATAGCTCAAACACTCGATCCGGATTTACAGCTATATAGAGGCTCTCAATATTTGAGAGATGAAAAAGAGAATTTTGGAGTTTTTTTAGATTCGTCTCCTGATAGATGGGGAAGGGTATTGATGAAAAGACGTGAAGCAGCTTTAGCAAAACGAGAAAAGAGAAGCGAAAAAACTCTGTTAGAAACTGATTATCTATTAGGTGTATTTGACGGACATAGAATGGGAGCTTTAAGATTTAAAGAAAATAATGAAGGACCATTCTTAAACGATAACAAAAAAATGGCTACTCCTCCTTGGGCTGAAATTAGAGATTTAGAGTTTGCCAGTTTACAATTGGAAAAGGAAAATATAAGTGAAGATCCAGATTATATGAAATGGTTGAATTTATTAATTGCTCCCGGTTCTTCATTAGGGGGTGCTAGACCGAAAGCAAGTGTAATAGATGAAAAAAAACATTTATGGATTGCTAAATTTCCAAGTACAAAAGATGATATTGACAAAGGCTTATGGGAAATGATCACAAATGAGTTAGCAGTCAAATCAGGAATAAACGTAGCAAAAGGAATGGTTAAAAAGTTTACGGTAAATCATCATACGTATCTTACAAAAAGATTTGATAGAGAAGAAAATGGAAAAAGAATACATTTTGCTTCCGCAATGACTATGTTAGGATATACAGACCATGCAGATGGTGTTAGTTATTTGGAATTAGCAGAATTCTTAATTAGAAACGGAAGTAATACTAATACTGACCTTGAAGAGATATGGAGAAGAATTGTCTTTAATATTTGTGTCAAAAACACAGATGACCATCTAAGAAATCACGGTTTTTTTCTAACTCAAGCTGGTTGGACTTTGTCACCTGCCTATGATGTTAATCCAAATCCAATGGGAACCGGTTTAAATTTAAATATTTCTGATAATGATAATTCTCTTGATTTACAATTAGCATTAGAAGTCGCAGAATTTTTTAGGGTTAACTCTAAAAATGCAAAAGAAATTATTAACATAATTAAAAAAGTTGTAAGTAATTGGAATACTTATGCAAAAAAACATAACATTTCAAAAGAAGAGCAAGAATTAATGTCGAATGCATTTTGGAAAGATTAATATGACAATTTACCTTATTAATTATTTTTTAAATTGTATGTGTTTTGAAAATGTTCGTATAAGCAAACTGTTGAGAGGAATAAAATAACGGGGAAAGCCGAAAACCGATTTAGAGTAGGCAAATGATAAAGTACAAATTATGGGCTTCTTAAGTTTTCTTAGACATAAAAAAATTCCATTAAAGGAACGATTAGATAAAATGTTTGATTCTATGTTCCCAAAAGGTGAAAAAGACGTTAATGCAGGAACTAAAGAATTATTGTGTATTTTAAATAACAAAATTGATTGTGGCACAGCAAGAGCTATCTTCTTAAAATCAATTGCAATTAGTAGAATTGCAAAAGAGTTTGATAAAGAAAGATTGAAGATTCATTTAACCGGATATTGTATTCATCATTTCAATGAAGCTCAAATTGAAAAGTATTATAACTATTTAGTTGCATTAAGTACTGCAATGTTAATTCACAACAGAGCACCATCAGAAGTTAGAAGAGTAGGAGACGCTTATGTCTGGTGAAAATAACAAAAATAAACCGTGTGGGATTATTTAATTTTTTTAAAAACATAAGAAAGAACAAAATTGAATGTTATAAATTCCAAAGAAATTTGCGGATATGCTTTTGAATGAAATTAAAAGTAACCCACAAGCTCGTAGTTTAGATGAAATTCCCCAAGGAGTATTCTGTATCCTGCTTTAAAGTCAGCGGAAGTTTGGCCGCAAGTGAGTCAGAAGTATTGATAAAAGGGGATATCCCCTTTCTGGCTCTGCCCTTTAGAGGTCAGATTGAATCAACTATTAGGGAAAAGGCGGGGGTGGAAATTGAATTGGCGGGGGTGGAAATTGGATTGGAAGATGAAGAAATCTAATCACCGGTAATACAAATTGAGTGGTTAAGCATACAAATTAAGTGTCTATACATATCAATTGAGTAGGTATGCATATTAATAGAGTGTTTATGCATATTTATTAAGTGTTTAGACATACAAACTAAGTGTCTATGCATATCAATTGGGTAGGTATGCATATTAATAGAGTGTTTATACATATTTATTAAGTGGCAATGCATATTAATTGAGTGGCAATGCATATCAATTGAGTAGTTAGACATATAAATTGAGTGTCCAAGGGTGGAAATCGACCTGGCAAGAGTATAAATTGACACGATAAGTGTTTGAATTGAGAGGAAAAGGATTTTAATTGAGTTTGGAAGTATAAAATTGAGAAGGGGCGGCGTAAAATAATGTTTCGAAAAATGTGTTAATTAAGTGGAAATGAATTATTATATTTGCAGAAAAGGAGATTTATGCTGAAATATAACATTAAAAATCTGATGAAGCTGAGAGGAATTACTCAACCTTATGCTTTTTTGAGGAGAAAAGGGTTTTCGCGGAATGTGGCTTCGAGACTCGGGACGGAGAAAATGGCTGGGCTAACTCCCGGGCATATAGAGAAATTGTGCGTGGCTCTGAAGTGCCTGCCGAGTGATTTGTTTTACTGGGTGGCGGATAAGGAAGAGCGCGCTACAGAAAGCCATCCGTTGTGGAAAATACGTCAGCAGGAAGTGAAGAGCGTTTCGAATGTCGGGAAAGGTGTGGCGATGGAGAAGATGAGCGAGTTTCTTGATGCGGTGAAGGAGGTGGAGGATAAGTTTAAGGGATAATATTGATACTTCCGGAAGTAGAGCAGAAGTGTTATGCTGTTTACATACCCGATGATGATGAAGCGGGAAAAGGTGAGCGAGTTTCCTGATGCGGTGAAGGAGGTGAGCACAATTTCTGAAGCATGTTTACAAAGATAAACCGCACGAGCCTGGATACAGGCGTTTGTTGTGGATGAGAGAATTTCTTTTTTTTCTTTAAATAAGAAATTAATTTCGTTCGGATTAACCTCCCCCAACGATAAACAAAAAGACTTCAAACCCGAAAGGTTTTGAAGTCTTTTTTTAAAATAAAATTGGTAAATTGTAGGAAAAGTGTTTATCTAAATTATTTTTGCAATTAAAAGTAGAACTTTCTTTTCATTCCCAAAGAGGACTTTGGGAAAGAGGAGAAAATATTTTTTTTATATTTAAAATATTAAATATGGATTATACAAATGAATCAATAAATAATAAAGAATTTTATAATTTAGCAATTGAAACTCGTAATTTTGAAATAAAAATGTTCTGGCAAAGGAGTAATTATTTCTTAATTTTATGTACTGCTATTGCTACTGGTGTTTTATTAAATTTGAAGAATAATATAATATTCTCAATAATTATATCAGTGTTTGGAATTATTGTATCAAGATTATGGTATAAAGTTAATTTGGGTAGCAAGTTTTGGCAAACAAGATGGGAAAAGAAAACTGCAGAATTTGAAAAACACTCTACTTCAGGTAGTGGAATGAATTTCTTCTCTGTAAATTATGATACAATTAATAAGGATGTTGAATCATTTCTTCAAATTGATGATTCTATTAAAGAGCCAAATAAATTTGATTTAATGATTAGAAAATCTATACTAAAGAAACCTTCAGTATCGAAACAAATGATAAAACTTTCATTATTTCTCATGTTTTTTTACATTATTCTTCTGATAATATCAATATTACAATTTATTTTGTGTAAAGGTGTAAAAGTTTTTTGAAAACGTTCGTCGCGTCATCGTATTCCCCCTCCTGTTATTCGCTTGAAGGAGGGGAAAAGTTTTTTTCCGGTTACGGATGATAGATATTTCTCGTTACAATGCTCCGGCGTTGTAACGGGAAATTAAATGGTTACTACGCTGGAGCATAGTAACCAGAGAAAATCCCAAAGTGCTCAAGAATGATTTCTTCTCGTCTTCTCAATCTTTCCTTGGGAAGGTGAGAAGAATAAAAATCAAATACAAATTAGAATTACTAATTGTAGCAATGTCCTCTCAAGGTAGACCTTGGGAAGGAGAATTTAAGAATCAAACATGGACTATAAGACAGAAATTGAATTATTCGAGACTTTAGATAGTAACAATAAAGCTAAAGAAATCTATGCTCATTTTGGACAGGCAGTATTTTGTGCACAAGTTTTAGAGCAACAATCTATTAATATGATTGCAGTTTTCCGACAATCAAAAGATAACTTGAGATCTCCAAAAGAAATTAATGAACTATGGGATACTTATGACTTAGGTAAACGAACTTTTGGGAAATTAATAAAAGAAGTAAGTGTTCTTTATAATTTATCGGATGAAGATAGCATTGAATTAAATAATGTTTTAAAATTAAGAAACTACATTACTCATGATTATTTTCGATTTAATAATGAATTATTTTATTCCGATAGTGGACAGAAAAGGATGATAAAAGATTTTATTGAATTCTGTGAACGGGCAAAAGTGTTAGATGAAAAGCTCACTAATTACACAAAAATATATGCAGACAGATTAGGATTAACGGATGAACTTATTAGAAAAACAATGGAACAAACTAGAAGGGAATGGGAAAAAAGAATAGTAACAGATGAACACAACACTATAATAAGATAATTTTTCCTCTCAGAGTTCCTTATCACCTGCCAGTGTTATGAAACCTTATCAGGAAATAAATAGTTTATTACTTTATAAACTAATACTATGGACAATTCAAATAAAGGAAAATGCCCCGTTATGCACGGAGCTATCACAGAAGCAGGAAATTCCGTTATGGATTGGTGGCCTAAAGCGCTCAACCTGGATATCCTGCACCAGCAAGATACTAAAACAAATCCTCTTGGAAAAGACTTCAGCTACAAGGAGGAATTTAAAAAACTTGATTTAGAAGCACTTAAAAATGATTTAAAATCTTTTATGACTGACAGCCAGGATTGGTGGCCTGCAGACTGGGGTCACTATGGCGGTCTGATGATTCGTATGGCGTGGCATTCGGCAGGAACTTACCGGACTGCAGACGGGCGTGGCGGAAGCAACACAGGTAACCAGCGCTTTGCTCCTCTGAATAGCTGGCCGGACAATGTGAACCTGGATAAAGCACGAAGGCTTTTGTGGCCGATTAAGCAAAAATATGGGAATAAGATTTCGTGGGCTGACTTAATGATTTTAGCAGGAAATATGGCTTACGAATCTATGGGGCTGAAAACTTTCGGCTTTGGAGGCGGACGCGAAGACATCTGGCATCCTGAGAAGGATGTTAACTGGGGAAACGAGAAGGAATGGCTTGCCCCTACAGGCAGCCAAGGCAGCCGCTACTCCGGAGAAAGAGATTTAGAAAATCCCCTGGCAGCAGTAATGATGGGATTGATTTATGTAAACCCTGAGGGTGTGGACGGAAATCCTGACCCGCTGAAAACTGCACACGACGTAAGAGTTACTTTTAAACGTATGGCGATGAACGATGAGGAAACTGTGGCATTGACTGCTGGCGGACACACAGTAGGTAAAACACACGGGAATGGTGATGTTAGTTTTTTAGGCGAAAAACCCGAAGGTGCAGAGATTCAGGAACAAGGCTTTGGATGGATGAATTCCAAAGGTAAAGGAAATGCGGGAGATACCGTATCGAGCGGTCTGGAAGGAGCCTGGACAACGAATCCGACTAAATGGGATAACGGATATTTCGAAATGCTGCTGAATCACGAATGGGAATCGAAAAAGAGTCCGGCAGGAGCATGGCAGTGGGAACCCGTTAATATAAAAGAAGAAGACAGACCTCTTGATGCTCACAACCCCGGCAAGCGCCAGAACCCGATGATGACGGATGCAGATATGGCAATGAAAATGGACCCTGAATACAGAAAAATTTTAGAACGATTTTCTAAAGACCAGGAATACTTTACAAAAGTTTTTGCAAGAGCGTGGTTTAAATTAACTCATCGCGATTTAGGTCCGAGAAGCCGTTACCTTGGTGCGGATGTTCCAAAAGAAGATTTAATCTGGCAGGACCCTGTACCAACAGTGGATTACACTTTGAGTGATTCTGAAATAGAAGATTTAAAATCGAAATTATTAAACAGCGGGTTGACTCAGGCGGAATTAATAAACACAGCCTGGGACAGTGCAAGAACTTTCAGAAGCTCTGACTATAGAGGCGGCGCAAACGGAGCGCGGATTCGTTTAACCCCGCAAAAAGACTGGGCAGGCAACGAACCGGAAAGATTACAGAAAGTATTGAAAAAGCTTTCGGAGATACAATCAGGTTTGCAGAAAAAAGTAAGCATTGCAGATTTGATTGTGCTGGGCGGAAGTGCGGCAGTGGAAAAGGCTGCTAATGATGCAGGAGTAAAAATCAAAGTACCTTTCAATGCAGGACGCGGTGATACAACTGATGAGATGACCGATGCAGAATCGTTCGAATCGTTAGAGCCCATTCACGACGGCTACAGAAACTGGCTGAAAGAAGATTATGCAGTGAAACCGGAAGAACTGCTTCTTGACAGAACACAACTGATGGGGCTGACGGCTCCGGAAATGACTGTACTGATTGGAGGCATGCGTGTGCTGGGAACGAATCACGGCGGAACCAAGCACGGTGTGTTTACGGACAGGGAAGGTGTGCTGAGCAATGATTTCTTTGTGAACCTTACGGACATGAAATATTCCTGGAAGCCTGCGGGTGAAAATTTATACAACGTTGTTGACAGGAAAACAGGGACGACCAAATGGACGGCGACGCGTGTGGATTTGGTATTCGGTTCAAACTCAATATTGCGTGCTTATGCGGAAGTATACGCACAGGACGACAGCAAAGAAAAATTTGTAAAAGACTTTGTAGCAGCCTGGGTGAAAGTGATGAACTCAGACCGTTATGATTTAAAATAGTTATTACTTCTATTGCTCTCGTTCACGGTTTCTTTTGTGAACGATGAGCGGGAAAGATTTTATAAAACAATGCGAATATCCTCCACAAAGGGAGGATATTTGCGTTTTAGATAAAATACGTGACAATTAGCGAATAAAATTCTTAAATTTAGGTGAGAGATAATCCACCGCGGCGGACTCCCGTTTAAAATATTTTTTCACCTCCTGACCAGTTATAAATAGTCAGGAAAATATTTAAAACATAAAAGATTATGAAAAAGTTATTTTTCATCTTAGTAATGCTCGTAGCAATGAATGCTAATGGGCAGTGGGCATCCGTAAGTTCAGGATTACCGAGTGTTTCCTATTACACTTATTCTGCAAACGGGAAAGTATATTCTGCAAATCAGACAGGTTTTTATTATTCGACGAATAACGGTATTAAATGGGTGCAGTCTTCTTTAACCGTTAATTTATCAGTAATACTTCAAAAAAATTCCTACCTTATAACAGCAGGGTCTGGAGGTATATTTGTTTCAACCAACGAAGGAATAAACTGGACTCAAACCTCTAATTCATACTACAGTTTCACGAGTATGATATCATTCGGTTCTGATATATTTGCATCTAATGGAACAGCTATACTGAAATCCACAAATAATGGTTATAACTGGTCAACTGTTTATGGTGCAGGATCTAACTTTGTTACTTCACTTACAGTAAAGGATAATTATATTTTTGCGGGAATAGGAACGGGAGAATATTCGCCGGGAAAAGTGATATATTCCTCAAACAACGGAGTTAACTGGAGCGTAAGAGGACTTGACAGTGTTTCTGTCTCATCAATGAATACAATTAACGGAATAATATTTGCTGGTACAACATTAAACGGATTGTATAAATCTTCCGACAATGGTATTAGCTGGGTTAATTCAGCATTCCAGGGACGTCCAATTTATAATATAACAGTTATAGGCGCGGATATTTATTTGAGTACGATTGCAAGTACTTCAATTTATGAGTTTTATAAATCAACAGACAATGGTACAACCTGGAATTTATTAAACACAGTTCCAAATGGAAAAGTGATATCGCTTTCAAAAGTGAATAATGTTTTAATATTAGGATTAGAATACGGAGGTGTTCACTTATCATCTGATAACGGATTAAGCTGGACACACTATTTACCGCCTGACATTAATGTATATTGTTTTTATAAACTTAATACAAGATTGTTCGCAGGAGTAAGCAATGGGATATATTATTCGGGTGACGGAGGATTAAACTGGATACAATCAAAACTTAATCCACGGCTGAGTGCGCGATCAATGACATCTATTGGAACAACTCTCTATGCAGGTATATATGATTATATTTCAGATACAGGGGGTGTTTATATTTCATCCGATAACGGAATAAACTGGACAAAATCATCTCTGAACAGAATAACGATTTATGCACTAAAGAATTTTAATTCTAATTTATACGCAGGTGCCGCATATTCAGGAATATATAAATCTACTAATAACGGAGTTAGCTGGAATGGTGTATATAACCGTACAGGTTGTGTTCCTAATTGTTTTTATCAAAGAGGCTCAAAAATATTCACAGGAATGTTCAGGGATAATCATTATTTCCTGACAGGTCTGTATTTTACGACTAATGAAGGAGTCAGTTGGGATTCAGTTATGAATATAAATTCAGTTATGGATATTACTGCTAATTCTAATTATTTATTTGCTGCCTGCAACAATGTACCGGGAGTGTTACGTTCAAGCAATGAAGGTGCAAACTGGTCAGCGGTATTAGCAGATAAAGGTGCCTGGTGCATTTTAACAGAAGGAAATTATTTATTTGCAGGAACAACAGGTAATGGAATATACATGTCATCGAACAATGGTGATACATGGGTGGTAAAAAATGAGGGACTTACAGGAATCAATATATCAGCTTTAATAACAGCAGACGGATATATTTATGCAGGAAATTATGATCATGGAATTAGCAGGAGATTGATTTCGGATATTACGTCGGTAAATCAAATAACTACAACAATTCCTTCTTTATTTTCGCTGTCACAGAACTATCCTAACCCATTTAATCCGGTGACGAAGATAAAGTTTGATGTTGCTCTGGATTCCCGCTTTCGCGGGAATGACAATGTGGTGTTGAAAGTTTATGACGTAATGGGTCGCGAGGTGCAAACACTCGTGAGCGAATCGCTGAAGCCCGGTACGTACGAAGCATCGTTCGACGGTTCGCATTATTCAAGCGGAGTTTATTTCTACAAACTAATCACTGATGGGTTTACAGATACGAAGAAAATGTTGTTGATAAAATAATATCACTCTCCTTTCCAAACATGACTGTTCGGTCTTAAAACACTTGATTGGGAACAATGAGCGGGGAAGATTTTCATAATACGCTAGCGAATATCCTCCATCAAGGGAGGATATTTGCATTATAAAGGGAATATTAGTTTTCATTTGCAATTAATATATTGGGAAAGCGATAGAAAATAGAATACTTTAATTAATTGAATAAATAAATTAAATAACATGAAAAAGAGAAAAGGTCTATTGGCTGTTTTATTCCCGGTTATAATAACGACCTGTTTGTTTATAGTTTTTAATTCCAGAATAGAATGTAAACCAAGTGATGCCGGCTTCTGGTTTATCCTTGCATTGGGGATGTCGATTGGAGTCTCATTTACACGTTTTATCCAATGGTCAAACACAAATAAAACAGATAATGAATGATTTATCCTCCTTCCTAAGCACTAGTTTAGAAGGAGTAATAATAATTTTCAAATATTTTAAAGTTCTATTATGAAAGAAATAGGAAAGTTCTGATTTTATTGGGAATAATAGGAATAGTCTATTTTCAAACATCCTTTGAGACTTCTGTAGTTGTTAATTATGACAAAACCGTATATTCAAAACCATCAGGGTTTTAAATTTTAATTTTAAATTTAATCACATTGCGAATATCCTCCAGCAGTTAGGGAGGATATTCGTTTTTTGATAAAGGAATATTTCTTTCCATTTGAATTTTTCAAAAAATAAATTTGTTTATAGAATTAAATCTGAATAATTATAGATGTACAGGTTTCTTTTTATTATAAATATATACTTTAGCGGTAAGCGTGACGACAACCAACAATAACAGAGTAACAAGTATTCGATAACGAAAAAAAATATAACTTTATATAAGCAATGAAAAAAGCGACTTTAATAATCCTGATAATTGCGACATCATTTTGCTTTGGTTTCGCATTTAAAACAATAATAACATCTCAACAAAATAAAAGCACAATTAATATGAAAAAAGTAACAGGCATCGGCGGCATTTTTTTCAAATGCAAAGATCCAAAAGCAATTAACGAATGGTATAAAACTCACCTTGGGTTTGTCACAAGTCCATATGGAACAAACTTTGAATGGCGAGAAAATGATGACAGCACAAAAAAGGGACTTACCGTGTGGAATCCTTTTCCGGATAATACAAAATATTTTGACCCTTCAACAAAAGACTTTATGATAAACTATAGAGTAGATAATTTAGAAGTATTGGTTGAAGAATTAAAAAAGAAAAACGTAACTATCGTGGACAAAATTGAAACATATGATTATGGAAAGTTTGTTCATATTTTAGACCTTGAAGGAAATAAAATTGAATTGCGGGAGCCTAAGGATTAGATTATGATAAAATTGTTGGCGGAGGAACGAGATTAAAAATGAATAACTCAAAAACGCCTACTGCTAACATTGGTTTGGCAAAATGGGGGCTTTTGCACTATATTTGGACATTAGAATTCTATTGTACTTTTATACTAAATTGAACATTTGTATTTTTAATTCCCCACTTCGCCAAGCCAAAAAACGTTAGCGATAATAAATAATTAAACAATAAAAATGATTATGAAAAAGAACATTTTCCTTCGGACAATAATATTCATCTTATTATTAGTAGTATCTAATTCTTTAACTGCCCAAATTCTAACCGATAATGTCAAAGGCGAAATTACTAAAGCATTGGAACTGTGGAATGCTGCTGCTAAGAATTCGAATGTAGATCAAGCGATATCACTATTTGATGACTCTGAGAATATACTCTTAGTAGGTTCGGACAGCGGAGAAGTATTTAAAGGTAAAAATCAAATCAAAGAATGGCTAACCCAACTTTTTGATTATGCCAGTTTTTCCTGGGAAATGGACAGGATTGATATTGATTACAGTGGTAATACTGCCTGGGTATTTGTTGATGGGAAAATGGTAGTAGAAACTAAAGCAGGAAAAATAAGAAAACCTCCATATCGATTTACAGGTATCCTGGTTAAAAAAGGAAACGAATGGAAATGGAGATTATTTAACGGCTCAAATCCTAGACCGGAATAGCTTATTTAAACATCTGCTAACAAGTGTATATTTAATTGCCGGACAATTCAAATTCAAGATTAAAGGCTTCAAAGTCAGCGGGAGCCTGTTAGTAGAAAACAACTATGTACTGATTAAAGGGGATATCCCTTTGCCGGAAAAGGCGGAGATACTTTTGAAGAAATGAGTGGGGAGACTGCTCATTTTTTTATAACGTTCCTTTTAAACGAACAAAATAAACCCCCCAACCCATAGGCGAGAGCTTCCCCTCAAAAGTTTTAATAATGAAAAAGACAAGTTATAGAATTGTTTAATTTAATAAATATTATATATATTCATTCTAAATCAAAATTTCTATTAAAATAATTTTATGCAGTTAATGAAAGCAGTTCAGGTAAGTTCACCGGGTGCAGACTTTGAGATAATTCAGAAAGAAATTCCCGAACCCGGGAATAACGAAGTTTTAATAAAAGTAGAAGCATGCGGGATATGCCATGGAGATGCTATAGCCAAAGAAGGACATTTTCCCGGAATTAAATATCCAATCGTTCCGGGGCATGAAGTGGTGGGGATAGTAGATAAAATAGGACCGATGGTTACTAACTGGAAAGCAGGACAAAGAGTCGGTGTTGGCTGGCACGGTGGTCATTGTAATCAGTGCAGTGCATGCCGTAAAGGTGATTTCGGTGCCTGCGAGAAGTCCTTAACTACGGGCATTCACCTGGATGGCGGTTATGCTGAATATATGATAGCACGACCGGAAGCAGTGGTAAATATTCCTGATGAGCTGAGCTCAATAGATGCAGCACCTATATTGTGTGCCGGCAGAACAACTTTTGGAGCATTAATACATAGTGGTGCTCAGGGCGGAGATGTCGTAGCAATTCACGGACTCGGAGGATTGGGACATCTTGCTGTGCAATATGCCGTTAAATTAGGATTTAAAACAGTAGTATTATCCCGCGGCAAGGATAAGGAAGAACTCGCTTATAAACTGGGTGCTCATGTATATATCGATACTGATACAGGCGAAGCAGTAAAGCAATTAATGAAATTAGGCGGTGCGCGGGTAATTCTTTGTACAGCACCAAGCGGGAAAGCAATCTCTGATTTAATTCCGGGACTTGGTCGTAACGGGCAGGCAATTATTGTTACAGGTGCCGGAGATATGATGCAGATACCTCCAATGCTTTTATTGGGAGGTGAACGTTCTATACGCGGATTTGTAACAGGAAATATAAAAGATGCTCTTAATTTCAGTGTCATGACTAAGATTATTCCAATGGTTGAAGTATTTCCTTTGGAACAAGCGGCATTGGCTTATGAAAAAATGATGACCGCAAAAGTGCATTTCAGGTCAGTGTTGAAAATAGGTCAATAAATAAATAATAAATATTTTTTTAAATCAGGAGGTAATATGAATGAATTATTAAAACTCATGCAGGCAAGGCAATCTTCCAGGATGCCATTTGACACTAAACATCCTATAGAGAAACAGGATTTATTAAAAATACTGGAAGCAGGACGCTGGGCTCCTTCAGCGCATAATATGCAGAATTTTGAAATCATTGTTGTGGATGATGAAAAAATCCTGCAGTCCATTGCAAAAATAAAACGCCCGATATCAGAAACCTTTATCCGGGAAAACTATCAGCAGTTATCTTTTTCAGAGGAGGAGCTGCTTAGAAAAAAAACAGGAATATTGGCTGCGATGTTCCCTCCATCCTGGAGAGTCCCTGATTTCAGGCTGGATAAATATGATGAGGAAGCGGATTCATCAATACAAAGACCTTTCCCGTTATGTCCATTAATGCTGATTGTTGTGTATGATCCGGCTAAACGAGCCCCGGCTTCCGAAGGCGATTTCCTGGGCATTTTGAGTTTAGGATGTGTAATGGAAAATATGTGGCTCATGGCAAATTCTCTTGGCATCAACTTTCATATCCTGAGTTCCCTTAGTGCAGACACAGTAGAGGAAGAAGTAAAAAACATTCTTCATATTCCTGAAAATTTAAAGATTGCTTTTTCCTGTCGTTTAGGTTATCCCGTTTCCACACCGGAAAAATACTTAAGGGTACGCCGTGATATTAAGGATTTCACTAACGATAATAAATTTGGGACTAAGGGTTTAGAATAATTCTTTTAGCTTTAGTAACTTATTACAAACGCTTCAATAACCGCCCGGATTTAAAAGCCCAACATTCAGACCGAATCAGTGATTTAGAAGAATCCTGGTCGGGCAGCACCGGATAATTTAAATTTAAGATTAAAAGCTTCAAGGTCAGCGGAAGTTTAGCCATAAGTGAGTCAGAAGTATTGATAAAAGGGGATATCCCCTTTCTGGCTGCACCTTTTAAAAGAACAATAGAAAAAACAATTCGGATGCACGCTGAAGAATTACTGAAAAAATGAACCGTGTTTGGTTTATTTTTTATTTTGTCGAAAAAATCCGAACGGATTGAGAAAAAATAGCCTATAAGCTAGCATACTACTTTACCCTATAATTTTATATTTATTTTTATTTAATATCTTAAGTTGACCGTTTTTAATATAAATTACCGGTAGTTGTTTTAATTTTTATAGGTGCTGTAATTGGGAAATCACATGCACCCATCGATAAATTTTTGTAAAAATACGCTACTCAATAAAAACAAAAACCCTGCAAATCCAACAGCAACATTGCAGTTATATGCTATTAATGTTATATTAGCAGAGTATAACAGATGTTATGCTTCATGCTGTGGCGATATTGCTAATTTGAAACTGACCAGCAATGAAATACCAAATCTTAAGACTTGAAAGAAATTATAATTAAAAATTAAGTATGAAAAAAATATTTCTGTTTTTAATATTCTTCTCATCAGTAGTAAGAATATCGGCACAGGCGCCGCAGGTGGACAGTTTAAATAAATTGTTGGCTGCTACTAAAGAAGATACTGTAAAAGTGATGGTGCTTGTCAAATTAAGTTTTTATGACCAGTCCTTTGAACATGGTTTAAAAACAGCACAGGAAGGCCTTGAACTGGCACGTAAAATAAAATATGAAAAAGGTGAAGCGGATTGCTTGCACCAGCTAGCTAATCAGTATTGGAGCATCAGCAATTACCCCATAGCACTTGATTATTATTTAGATGCATTAAAAATATTCGAACGAATGAACGATAAAAATAGCATGGCACGTTCTTATTATAGCATTGGCTTAATTTATAAATCACAGGGTGATTATAAAAATGCAATTAACTATTATCGAAAATCTGAATCCATGCATCCGGATGATAACTATTGGTTAGCCGAGTTGAATGGATGTTTCGGTGATTTATATGCGGTGCTTAACAAACAGGATTCTGCATTAATGTATTATCAGCGCAGCTATGAAAATTATAATTTAGTCAAAGATAAATATCAACTTAATCTTACACTTAACGGGTTAGGCGAGGTGCAATTTAAAATGGGTAATATAGAATTGGCATTGGCTTATTACAGAGAAGCAATAAGAAACGGAATTTCATATAATGATTCATTGGGATTGTCTTTTACTTTTCTTAATATCGCCAAACTCTATGAAGACGCCGAACCGAAGGATTCAAGTATTTTTTATGCAGGACTGTCGATGCTTTGTGCACAAAAAGCCAGTGTTCTGGAAAATGTTATAGAGTCAGGAAAACTGCTGTCTAAACTATATGAAGGAAAAAACGATAAAGAAGCTTTACGGTATCTTCAAATTTCTCTGGCAGCCAGAGATAGTTTATTTAGCAGGGATAGAACAATGCAGATTCAAAATCTGCTTTTTAATGAAACAAAAAGAGAAAGTGAAATAGCTGAAATAGAAAAAAAAGATGAAGCAGAACGAAAACTTGATATTGAATATGCATTAATTACCCTTGGTATCATCATTTTCATCATTCTGTTTTTATTGCTCAGCCGCAGTTTTATCACCAGTACAAAGCTGATTGAATTTCTTGGTGTAATGGCTTTGCTGATTGTATTTGAGTTCTTTAATTTATTCCTGGATCCTTTTTTAGAAAGAGTAACGAATCATACTCCTGTGCTTATGTTATTGGGTTTAGTTTGTGTTGCCGCATTTCTAATACCGCTTCATAACAAGGTTGAAAAATGGTCTACGGCAAAATTGGTTGAGAAAAATAAAGCAATCAGATTGGCAAATGCAAAAAAAACGATTGAGCAACTGGAAGAAAGAATTGATAATAAGTAAGAAGTAGGTACAAATGTATAACCGATTTCACAAAATTTTTGTAGCTATCTTGACATGACACTTTTTTGTATCAACAGTAGCACAAAAGCATAACAGAACATTTGCAATAGCGGGGCGGACGTACTTCTATAACAGTTTTGTATCTGCCACAAATTGGGCTATAGACAATGTTTCTGTGAACGTCAGGTCGAAGATTCCGGCCTTCCCCAGAAAAAGTATAATTCAGTGTCACTCAACTTAACTTACATTTCTTTATTTTTTTGAATTATAATTAAATGTTGAAACGTTTAACTTTCCTCAAATTCAAGAAATCAGATCTGGCTCAATGGATGATAAGTACAAAAAAGCAGTTACTCTGGAAGAAATACTATTTCCAGCATGTACGACCGGTATTTATAAGAAAAAAAACTTCAGGAATTTTTACTAACTTTGTTGCAAGAAAACTCCGACTCCGGCGAGCTGAAAAAAGTAAAATAAAAATGTAAATAGGAAAAACCTGTTTTAGTTAATATATGGAAAAATTAATAGTTTTTGGAATTTTAAGCTTACCCCTTATTATTATCTCATGGCGGACTTTATTTAATATTAAAAGTCATGGCTTTTATAGATTCTTTAGTGAGGAGTGCATTATTTGGCTTTTAATTAATAACTGTAAATTTTGGTTTGATAATCCTTTTAGTGTTAAACAGATATTTTCATGGGTTTTTCTGATATTTTCAGTTTATCTTGTTATCACTGGTGTGATTCTTATGAAAAAAACAGGAAAACAAGTAAAGAATAGATATGAAAAGACACTTTATCAATTTGAAAAAACTTCCGAGTTGATAGATAAGGGGATTTTTAAATATATAAGACATCCGCTTTATTCTTCATTACTTTTTTTAACCTGGGGTATATTTTTAAAGAATACAACAGATTTATTGTTATTTATAACAGTACTATCAACTGCATTTCTTTATCTTACGGCAATATTTGATGAGAAAGAATGTATTAAATTCTTTGGTGAAAAATACAGTGAATATATGAAACGAAGTAAAATGTTTATACCGTTTATAATATAAAAGCACAGCTTTTTTAAAATATGGCTGTAGTTAATGTGGGACCTTCTTTTTTATTCCCTTCCTTTAAAACGAACAAAATAAAAACCCCTTCCCCACAGAAAAAAACGAGAGCATTACTGCCCTAAAACTATTATACCACCTTTTATAATATCATTTGTTTTATTTCCTCAAGTAACTAAATTTCATTAAATTAATGATCCCCAAAAATAGCTCGGGATTATTACGATCTTTTTTGTATAAATATTAAATTCAAATTTAAGGAGCTGCAAAACAGAAAATTTAAAAAATTTTATGAAAATATCTTTAACACTTTTAATTATTCTCATTTGGCTTAATTTGACAGGATTTAACTATGATGTAAATCAAGTTGTATCTAATATTAATAGAGACACCTGTTCTTATATTGATTACGGAACGAAAAATATTAACATCTGGACTCCGTTCACAGATATATTTAATAAATACGGGGAAATAGAATCAAATTGCAATTACGGACACGGAAGAGGATACGCATATTTCGACCCTGATAAAAAAGTGTTCCTGATTTTCGGATATATGGACGGAGGAGCTGAGCAGATAGTAATTGCAAAAGAAAGTGCAGTGAGCATAACTAAAAAAAGTATGTGTAATTTATCTACTGATGATATTACTTCAAAAAAGGGAGTTAAACTTGGGATGCAAAAAAATGAGGTTCGATCAATTCTGGGTGAACCATCAGTTGAAACAGATAACACTTTGGAATATTATGCGACGGATGTAAATTGCATTATCGATGACAAAAGTGAATATATTCTTATATATGAAGGAATTTATACATTTGAAAACGGTAACTTAATAATGATAGATTTGGCAAATTCAGATTAGAAAATGAATCATAAAAATACTTTATCCCCGGTTCTCTTTTTATGGAAATTATACAAATATCGCATCAAATTATTTAAAATGATGTTTTTTTATAACCAATAGTTTTACATTTAATTAAATTTTATCATCGCCAAATGCATTTCAATCTCACATTGTTGGTGTCGCTGCGCTCAAACACCAACAATGGCACAAAATGAACTGATTTAGACTCGTTTCTTTTTTTGTCGAAAAAAAATGGAATCACAGTATAAGAAACTGGGGACTTATTCTAAGTCAATTTTTAATTATCTTTGAAGAAAGATGCAGGTTCGATTTTTAAATGCGGATACCAAAAACACAAAAATATTTACAGGCTCAAAAAACTTACAATATTAATTAAATGAATTTATCTTTAATGCAAAATTAATTATGGGATCCCTTCATTTCACAAGCATCATCTTTTTCACTGCGGTATACTTTGTTTCACCTTCCGCGACTATTTTGTAAAAGTAAACTCCGCTTACGTAATTCTGACCGTTGAATTCAACCATGTATGTTCCCGCTTTCTTGTACTCTCCGCTTGCAAGTTTAGCCATTTGCCTGCCAAGAATGTCGTAAATAACAAGTGTGACTTTAGCATCCTTCGGCAAATCAAAAATAATTTTTGTTGTTGGGTTATATGGGTTCGGGTAATTCTGAGACAACTTAAATTCCGAAGGAATATTTGAATTCATTAAATTGATAGAACTGATTGTTGAAAAAGAGAACAATGCGTAAATCGGAAGATGATCAGAAGCATAATGAATTGCATTAGCAATAAACTGCGAAACAACTGTATTGGGAGATTTATTAATTGAATCATTATAATGATTACCATCGTTGCCATAAGCGGTCAAAGAATTTAAAACATAAGTTAATCTACCCGGATTTTTAATTGCGCTTGAGTATAAAATAAAATCAAATCTATCATCGAGACCACCCGAAGCACCACCACCAAAAGAACGAACTCTTGATGATTGAGTATGATAAGATGCATATGCAGAATTATTCCATGTTCCTATCATATTTAAAGGGTCGTTAAAATTGCCATAATTACCGGTTGTTATTTCAAGCAATTTTTGATAAGCGGGCTCACCTGAACGATAAAGATTAAAATCACCACAAACTATAAAATATGAATTAAACGGCAAAGTATTGGTGACTTTTCTAAGGCTGTCAACTTCGGCGGCTCTTGACAATTCATTTGAAGTACCCGTACTTGCTTTTAAATGAGCAGAATAAATTCTTAAAGTATCGAGATTGGAAAGACAAACGAGCTTAAATTCATTTATATCCCTTAAAGCTGTTTTAATAGGAGTATTGCTGATAAAAGAAAACAAAGAGGTTTTAAAAAATATTCCGTTATCTGTATCAGGACCGTTGATAAATGTACCGGCACTATAAAAATTTCCATTACTGTTCATAATACCGTTTAAAAAACCATTTATAGCATCTTGTGAAGTAATTTCCTGAACAACGAGGATATCGGGATTTATGGAATTTATTACAGTGCGGAAATAAGGATTACGCGTTGTAGTATCTGTTCCGGGATAGTTTAAAAGGTTATAGGAAGTTATTTTAACCTGAGCATTGGAAAAAACTGAAAACAGGAGGAAGATTATGCTAATCTTTAATATTTTAGAAATTTTTAAACGCATTATTTCTCGATTATATTTATGAATTAATAAAGACGAATAAATAGGAATATTATACTTACTGCAGATAATATCATATAGATATTTCGACTACATTGAAGGTAGTTGATTTTACGTTGAATTGACAGCCATTTGTGGAATTTAAGGTGCTGATATATAGACTATCGGGCAGTCTTGAAAGTCTTTTATTCAAGTGACTAGATTTTCTTAACGGTTTTAAAGTTTAGACCAACCTGCCCCTTGAGTACGATTATGTTTTAATAAAAGGGATCATACATTTATTCGCTGCTCTGTTCCGTGTCACGATTGAATAGATTATTCAGGATCATACCGAGGAATTGTTTAATGCAATATGAGTGGAAAACTGCTCATTTTTCAATCGGTTGGATTGAACGGATTAAAAATCAAATATCTTGGTTCTTATAATTACAAACCCTATATCTTCTTATTTTACGTTTGTTTTATTTCAAAAACTAACTAATTTTCATTAATCAAATAATCTACCACTCTACATTGGGATTATTGCGTTTATAGCTCTAAATTAACTGAATTAAAAAAACAATAATTATGAAAAAAGCTCATTTACTTTTTTTAGTCCTCTCCGCATTTATATTATCCGGAAGAACCTATTCTCAGGAATATTTTGTAGCTGGAGCCGGCAAGTATGTTAGTTCCTCTAACTTTAATACAAATATACAGCAGGATATTTCCAAATACGAAGGGAGATATAACGCTACTTCAGAAACTTATGAGTCAGGATTAACCTTTGAAATAACAACGCAGGGTAACGTTTTGAACATAGTTCTCATATATGGTGCAACAATGGGAGTTGAAGATAATTGGGAGCAAGACACATCTGTTTACAAAAACGTTGATGTTAAAGATGGAAAATTTACTTTAGATTTAATCGTTAATTTAAACCCCGATGTTAACGGTGTTAATAACTTCAGATTCGTAAAATGCACATACAAACCCGAAGGAGAAAACAAAACCATTAAAGCCGAAGGCATTGCCTGTGAAGACTGGAATATATTTGCAGAGAAGGAGAAATAAATATTAATATCGTTGAATATTTCACTTTCCAATATTGGCTCAAGAAGAATTATCCGGAATATCGAGAAAATTGAATAAAATTTCTCTTTGTTTTAATATACATTGTTGCATTAGTTTTAAAATTACAAAATTATTTTTTTAATAATTAAAACCATACATTATGAAATTAATTTTAAAAGTAAATTCATTTATTCTGTTTTTAATAACGATTATTGTTCTTGTTGGATGTTCAAAAGGACCCAAAGACGATGTTGTTAAAGATGATATAAATAATTATTTCAATAAAAGAAAAGATGGAATAAATTATATGGTTATAAAAGATATTAATATTGTTGGCAGAGAACAAGTATCTGGAATAACTGTCGTACAGTGCAAAGTAAAAGCAAAAAATGTTATAAAATATATTACCGGGCAAACAGAAGAAAAAGATGTTAATTTAGATGTAACAGTTAGATATACAAAATTTGGTGACGAATGGAAACCAGATGTAAGTTATGAGGTAAGATAATATAGTTTTATATTTAAAATTAACACGTTAAATATTATTTCTTAATTTATTCAACAATCGAGAGTCTCAATAAAAGTGAAATTATTTCCAAGACCGGTTTGGATTAAACGGGAACTAATAAAAAGTAATCTGAAAGGAAATTATGCGGCAGTTGATAAGGATTCATCTTTTACTTGTTATAACGTGAAAATAATAAAATACTTTTTTTATAAAATATTATGAAATATAATATGAAAAATAACATAGTTCTACAAGCAATCTTAATGGTTACCCTGATATTTACCTTTGGTGTAAACAAATCCTTTTCACAAGTTACCGACATTGATGGTAATACATACAAAACAGTAACAATCGATACTCAAGTATGGATGGCAGAAAATCTGAATGTTGAACACTATCGTAACGGCGATGTTATTCCGCAAGTAAAAGACATAGATAAGTGGAATAACTTAACAACAGGTACCTGGTGCTATTACGAAAATAAAACTGAAAATGGAACAACATACGGCAAATTATATAATTGGTATGCCGTAACTGATACTCGCGGACTTGCACCTGAAGGCTGGCACGTATCTACTGACGATGATTGGACAATATTAACAGATTATCTGGGTGGAAAGGATATTGCCGGTGGCAAATTGAAAACTACCGAGTTATGGGAAAGTCCAAATAAAGGAGCAACAAACGAAATCGGATTTTCAGTTCTTCCCGCAGGCTTTCGCCTCTATGGGAACTTCGTATATATTGGTATGTACGCTTGCTTCTGGTCTTCGCTGGAGGTAGATTACGACGAGGCGTGGTATCGTATGCTGAATAATCGCGGTTTAGATGTGTACCGAAACTTCGACTATAAGGTAAATGGATTGTCCGTTCGTTGTGTTAAGGATTAATTGAATTATTTTTAAATTCAATCAAAATATAAATTATTTAAATAAGTTCGTTTACACGAACCGTTAAGTGTAAGTACTCTGAAACATTAAATATGGATATAAGACAAGCTTACGACATTTGGTCGAAACAGTACGATACTGATAATAACAAAACACGAGACCTTGAGGCTCAGGCTTTGAAGACAACTTTAGCAGACATTCGTTTTGACACTTGTCTGGAGATTGGTTGCGGTACAGGAAAAAACACTGAGTGGTTTATAACAAAAGCGAAACAAATTACTGCGGTTGACCTTTCTTCCGATATGCTTGCAAAAGCAAAAGAAAGAGTAACTTCTGAAAAAGTTCGGTTCCAACAAGCCGATATTACTAAAAATTGGACTTTCATTAATGGGAAGTATGAACTTGTAAGTTTCAGTCTTGTACTTGAACATATTGAGAACCTTGAGAATATATTCAGTGAAGTTTCAAAGGTAATGGTTTCAGGCGGACATGTTTATATTGGCGAACTGCATCCTTTTAAACAATATTCAGGCAGTAAAGCCCGGTTTGAGACCGAAGCAGGAGAACAAATTTTAACCTGTTTCAATCATAATATTTCGGACTTCATACAGTCTGCAAAAATGCATGGTCTTGAAATTATGGATATCAACGAATTTTTTGACGACAACAACAGAACAAGTTTACCGAGAATATTAACACTGCTTTTGAAGAAAATATAATACTTCATCTAACAGCCACTTTTTTATTCTGTTAAATAAAGAAGAACTCATTCATGTCTTTCTTTATCCGTGCTGATGTTTCCGGGTTCATTCCGGATGTTTCTTATGATATTGAGGTGTTTTCTTTCTATAGATTATTTAGATTTTTTACCTTGAAGCAATACATTTGCATTTACGCCATTTTTCAATTAAATTAAAATATACGGAGAGAACTACGTTTCCCCCAAAACAAATTGCTTATTTCGGAAACTCTTAAGAACATATTAAATTCTACAACAAATTAATAATTTCAATTGCATAGCAGATGTAGAGTTAGTTCTTTCATTCTTTTGTAAAAATTTTAGAGTGTATTTTAATAATAATATAGCACATGGAAAAATTAACTTCGATAATAGTTGATGATGAGTTACACGGCAGAGAAAATCTGAAAACAATTATTGAATCTTATTGTAATGAACTGACAGTTATTGATACCGCGGAATCGGCTATCGAAGCAAAAGAACTTGTTCTGAAACATAAACCGGATGTTGTATTTCTGGATATTAATATGCCTATTTTAGACGGATTTGATTTTTTGGAGTGTTTCAGTAAACGTAATTTTATGGTTGTACTTGTAAGCGCTCATTCTGATTTTGGAATCAGGGCGGTTAAAGAAAGAGTAGAAGATTATCTTTTGAAGCCGGTCAATATAAAAGAACTTCAACAGACAGTAAAAAAATTGCTGGCATTTAAAAAAGAAAATGACAAATTCCCACTGTCTAATAAATCCTCAAAAATCGCACTTCCTTTAACAAATGGTTTTGAAGTATTTGATATTGATGATATTATCAGATTTGAGGCGGACGGATGTTATACTAAAGTTTATTTAAAAGAAGGAAAGACATTATTAATATCAAAAACATTAAAAGAATTTGAAGGTACCGTTTCAAAGTATGATTTTTACAGAATTCATAAATCACATATTATTAACCTGCGTTACGTGAAGGAATATTCAAAAATAGACGGCGGTCATATCACTTTAAAGGACGGCAGTGTAGTAGAAATTTCGAGAAGAAGAATTGCAGATTTTATCAATACAGCAAAGAAGATTCTCAATACTTTATGAATGATGAAATTAGCACTTAAACTATTAATCTTTGTATTTATTCCTCTGAATAGTTTTCTTTTCTCTCAAACTCCGCCTTACTACCATTATACTTCAAGCGACGGTCTCGCATCTTCTACAGTATATGACATATTCCAGGACAGCAAAGGATATATCTGGTGTGCTACAGCCAACGGAATCAGCAGATTTGACGGACATAGATTTAAAAACTATGGTATAAAAGAGGGACTGAATTCGAATACGATAACGGCAATTCTGGAAGGAAGCGAAGGAGAAATATATATCGCAAATTATGAAAAAGGCATTAATATCTTAAAAGACGGCAATATAACGAATTATACAAAATCAGATGATAAAATAGTTCGTATTAATTATATATTTCTTGAACAAAATAAATTGTATGGATATGGATCCGGCGGATTGTGTTTGTTTACTAACGGAAAAATTGAAGGTGTTTTAAATTATGTATTAGGCGCGGACTCCAATAATAATCCAATCGTTTTTAATAAATTAAACAAAGTTTCAGACGGAACATTCTTAGCTTCCACATCGAACGGTTTTTATAAAGTTGAGAATAAAGATTTTAAAAAAATAAATATAGGAGGTTTCAGGGATTCAGAAATTTTCTGCATATTTGAAAGCAAGGACGGAAATATATTTGCAGGTTCCACCGGTAAAATTTACCAAATAAAAAACTATAATGTTGTAAAAGTTATCAAGACCGGTTTTGAAGATGATAAAATTACTACCATCATGACCGACAGCCGGGGTAATATCTGGTTCTCTATATTAAGCAGGGGTTTTTATGTTATTCCGGCGGGTTCGGATAAGATTTTTGATATTGGCAGTAATTTAAAATTGCAGAAAACAGTTGTAAATGATTTCTGTGAAGATATGGAAGGCAATATATGGGTAAGTACATTTGGAAAAGGAGTATTTTGTTTGCATAATTTTTATATCAATAATTACAGTGAGGAAGACGGACTGAGCAACAATACCGTTCAGGCAATAGAACAAGATAAAAATGGAAGGATGATTCTGGGAACACTGAACGGAATAAATATATTAGAAAACGGAAAATACAACGTGCTGGAAATCGGAGCAAAAATCAATTTCACGGATTTCGTTCGGGAAATGAAATTAGTCAATGATAAAATATATGTGTGTTCGTCGTTACACAATTACGATGTAATTAAAAGATTCTACAAAAATTCAGAGTTCGTTTTATTCCAGGGAACTTCCTTTTGCATGACAAAGGATACTAATTATTTAGTGGGCGGTTGGCAGAATCAGATCTTTACGAATAAAAAAATTACAAACGCTATGAATGAAGGACCTTATTTTAGTGTAATCGGAGACGAAAGCAAAAACAACAGAGTAAACAAAATTTTTGAGGATTATGAAAACAATTTATGGATAGGAACAACGCTTGGATTATGCAGAATTAAAAACAGGGAGAAAAAATTATTCCCCGAAAACGAAATTTTAAACTCAGCCGTAAAATCAATCATTCAGGATAACCGGAATAAAATCTGGTTTGCAGGAGAAAAAGGAATAGCATGCTATAATCTTAAAGATTCCAGCGTGTCAAGTTTTAAGAACATTTCGGGTTATGATCTCTCTTTATCAACCTCGATTGCTGTCGATAAATATGACAGAATCTGGATAGGGAATATGAATGGCCTCTACATACTGGAGAATAATTCTGTAAAATTAATAAATATGGCACAAGGTCTTCCATCTAATGAAGTATTAACTTTATATTATGAAAACGAAAAAAATGTTATGTGGATAGGCACGAGCAGCGGTTTCAGCTCTTTTGATATAGATATGTTTGACGGTTATAAACATCAGTCTCTTAACATCAAAATTGATAACGTCAAAGCAGGCGACTCAATTTATACAAAATTTGATGATTTGGAATTTGAACCCGGGAACAATGATATTCATATTCTGTACAGTGTTTTTAGTTATTCATCTCCTTCAAATTTGAAGTATCAGTATAAATTAAATAATGAATGGATAAACACAGAGAATGATTTTCTTGATTTTAAATCTTTGAAAGAAGGTAAATACGACGTCTCTTTCAGGGCTAAAATGAGAGACAGTGAATGGAGCGAGCCTTCAAATATTTCATTTATTATTAAACCGAAATTTATAGAAACGATATTGTTCCGGTTGTTGATATTTCTGTGTTTCGCTGGTATTATTTTATTTATAGCTAAATACAGTATAAATCTTAACAGGAAAAAAAGCGCGGAAAAGATAGAAAACTCAAAGAAGATGTTCGAACTAGAACATCAGGCATTATCCGCAATGATGAATCCGCATTTCATATTCAATTCCCTGAACTCGGTTCAGTATCTTGTTAACAAGGGCAGAAATGAAGAGGCGAATAATTATATTTTTATACTGGCTAAGCTAATAAGAAAGAACTTAGATATAGCGAGTAATAGTTTTATACTTTTAGATGAAGAGATTAACAGACTGACATTGTATTTAGAAATAGAAAAGTTAAGGTTTCAGGATAAATTCTCCTATGAAATTAATGCCGGGGATGATGTTGATATCGATTCAGTTATGATTCCGAATATGATACTTCAGCCATTCGTTGAAAATGCCGTATGGTACGGTATAATGAATTCAGGCAAAAAAGGGTTTGTGAAAATATCTTTCAGGTTTGAGGATGTAAATATTGAATCAAATTTGCACAGATGCCTTGTAATTAAAATAACAGATAATGGAATCGGGTTGAAAAAATCCGGTGAAAACAAGAAAGAAGGTCATATTTCTAAAGGAATAAAAATAATCGAAGAACGTCTTCAATTATTAAGTCAGGAACTGGAACTGCCTCAGCCTGTAATTATAGAAGACCTGAGTTTACGAACTATAAATTCAACCGGCACTGAAGTTATAATTACACTTCCAAATACCCTATACAAAAATATCTCCGAAGAGCTAATTTGATATTTTATAATATCTAAACGGATAAAGCCAGAACTAAAAATAATTATTAAAAACAATTTCACGAAGCTCCCGAAGAAAAAGAGAAGAAAAGAATAATTTTATCATCCGCTGACTGCTCTTTGTCATCGGATGAATATTGAAAATATTTCTCCTTCATGCCCTCGGTGTTATTTCTTTTAAAAGTTCATATTCTAAAAGTTTTCTTGCCGGTTTGCAATCAATTTGAGAACTGATTATCTAAATATAGCTTGTTTTTTCTCTTCATTGTTCATTACTTACCAATATCTTCATTTGTTCCGGTACCGTTAATTTGGAAATCACTACCGTTAACTTAATAATTCATACCGTTTACTGATTCATACTTGCCGCGGCGTTTATATTGTCCTAATTTGTGTCAAATAAATTTACACAATGAATATTTGGAATAGATTAAAGGGAATTATAAAAAAACAAAACCATAATTCAGCTCCGCTAATAATAATACAAAAAGATTCTAACAGCATTGAGAATAAAGAATACAGCTCAATCGAAATAGCAATCGCAGACCTTGAGGGCGACCTTAACATTCCTAAGGATAAACTTGAACAGTTAAGAAAGTCTCTGAACAGTCTTAAGAATAAAAGTTCAATACGGATAAAGAATGGGGAGATAGTTGATTAAATCAAATTCTAATAAAATATATTTCGTCAAATAAAAATAAATCAAATGAAAAATTTCAAAAATGTTCTGTTAAAGATTCGGAAGAGCTTATTAAATGTTCTTTCTTTCTTCTTACCCTTTACGGAGCACTCAGCCCAAAATCCCTGTTCTTTTCAACGGGACTTTGTAATGTCTTTTAAATCTCTGCAAAGGCAAATCTTATTTGTCTTTATGTTTATGCTGTTGACATACAGTGCTTTTTCAAATAACATTAGTGTCACTCCTGGAAGTGTTAGTTTAACAGGTGAAAACACTGGCAGTCATTTCACGCTAGTTCAGTTCGACCTCACCTGGGAAAACTCCTGGCGTACCTCTTCTGCTCCCAATAACTATGATGCCGCATGGGTGTTTGTGAAGTACAAGGTTAGAGGAAATTATACTTCAGCTGCGGGCGCTACTTCTTCAGGTACTACAATTACTGTTACTAGTACTTCGGGGCTTAGAGTTGGAATGCCAGTAAGCAAATCGGGAGGTACAGGTACATTTGCTGCGGGTACAGTTGTTACAGCAATTATAAATACAACAACTTTTACAGTGTCTGCAACTCCAACTACTCCTTTATCCGGTGCAGCGAATGTTATTACCGGCTCTGCAATCTGGGAACACGCTAAGATTAACACAACTGGGCTTTCCCCAATCTCAGGCAGAACCATAACTCCGGCAACCGATGGAACCGGTGCATTTATTTATAGGGATGCCGATGGTACCGGCACAAACACATTTACTAACACACAACTCCGCTGGGAATATGGAGTAAACGGAGTAGCCGACGGTGCTTCTTTGGATATACGGGTTTATGCAGTTGAGATGGTGTATGTTCCGCAAGGGAATTTTTATGTGGGTAGCGGAGGAACAGAAAATTTCAGCTTTACAGCAGCTAATAGCATATCAGGGGTTACTATACCGTTTCAAATCACATCTACGGCACCAACAATTCAGGGTAATAGTTCAAGTTCGAGTGCATCTAATTTATCCGCCAGAGGCAGCTTGGATTTAACAGGAACAACGACCGCTACTCTCTCAGCGGGATTCCCCACCGGTTACTCTGCATTTTATTGCATGAAATACGAAATAAGCCAACAAGAGTATGTGGATTTTTTGAATAGTCTGACACAAACTCAGGCGACGTTACGGAAATTCACCAGCAGTGGCTTTCGGTATGGTATTTCAGGCAGCGCGGTAGGTAGTTATGTTACCGCCGACTCGTCTGTAGCATGTAACGATATAAGCTGGTCAGATATGGCGGCGTATTTCGATTGGAGCGGCTTGCGCCCGATGACTGAGCTGGAATTTGAAAAATCCTGCCGGGGACCTGTATCAGCAGTAGCCAACGAATATGCCTGGGGCACAACTGGTATTGCTGGCAGCCCATATACATTAAGCAACAGCGGCGCATTCAACGAAGTTATAGCTACTAATTACCTTAATAGTTCGAATTATATTTCTGATGCGGGTGCTACTTCTACCGGAGGAAACATAATTACAGTTATCAGCACAACGGGGCTCGGAATCGGAATGCCCGTAAGCGTCACTGGTATTGCCGGCGCCGAAACCGCTGCCGCCTTTGCTCTGGGTACAGTTGTTACAGGAATTACAGATGCAACACATTTTACGGTGTCTGTTATGCCTACACACCGCTTATATTCTGATCAAGCAAATGTTGTTAACGGCATAGCAATCTGTGGCAATGCTGCATATGTTGCAACTATTCCTTCCGCCGGTAGTATTAATGGACCTGTGCGGGTTGGGGTATTTGCAACAGGTACATCTACCCGCGTAACATCAGGCGCCACGTATTATGGTATAATGGAGATGACCGGCAATCTATGGGATCGTTCTGTAACTGTAGGTGATGTTGCGGGACGTAGTTTTACCGGATTAAACGGAGATGGCACATTGAATAAGAATGGTGATGCAAACGTAAATTACTGGCCGGGGATAAATGGAAATGGCACAACCACAACGGCAAATACGATTTATTTGGGAATAACCGGTGTTACGCAAGCAGCAGGCACAGGTTGGCGTGGCGGCGCTTGGAACCAAAGTAATACTACGCTCTTGCAGGTTTCCGACCGCACCATTGCGGAAAACGCCGACAATAGTAACAGCAGTAATTGTGGCGGTCGTGGAGTTCGTTTAGCACCTTAGCCGGGGTTATCAATGAAAACAATTTTAAAATTAAAAATCAAAATAAAAATATGAAAAAGATAACAATATACTTAGCGCTGCTAATGCTGGCATTGCCGGTAGTGCTAACAGCCCAATATACAGGCGGTAATGGCGGAGGTGCTTTCTCCGTGGAAATAATTGATTCGCCGCTTCCCGTTGAACTTGCTTCTTTTACATCAATTGTAAGCGGTCAAAATATCAAACTAAATTGGGTGACTGCATCGGAACAAAATAACTCCGGCTTTGATATCGAAAGAAAAACTCTTACGGGTAATTTTGCGAAAGTTGGTTTTCTGCCGGGAAGAGGAACGGTCAATACTCCGTCAATCTATTCGTTTGAAGATAGAAACCTTCAAACAGGAAAGTATTCTTACAGACTCAAACAAATAGATAATAACGGGAACTTTGAATTTCATAATCTGAGCGGAACCGTAGAAATCGGAATTCCTGCTAAATTTAATTTGAGCCAGAATTATCCGAATCCGTTTAATCCTGTCACAAAGATTGATTTTGATATACCAAAAGATGCTAATGTGAAAATAACCATCTTTGATATGTCCGGACGTGAAATCAGGACTCTCGTGAAAGAATTCAAAACAGCAGGATATTATACCGTGCAATTTGATGCTTCGGGAATTTCAAGCGGCGCGTATTTCTATAGACTTATGACCGACGGTGATATTAAATCTGTAATAACTAAAAAACTTGTGTTGGTGAAATAAAAATTATTATTATTCATAATCTTAACTTTGAAAACCCCTTGAAGAATATCACAAGGGGTTTATTTTATTGAATTGCGTCTTTGACCGGTGTCAGCCAGCACTCTATCCAAAGAAATAATACTATAATCATCATTATTTTCATATTCTCCTTTACCGTTAGTTTAGAAATCACTACCGTTAACTTAATAATTCATACCGTTTATTGATTCATACTTGCCGTGACGTTTATATTGTCCTAATTTGTGTTAAATAAATTTGCACACAATGAATATTTGGAATAGATTAAAGGGAATTATAAAAAAACAAAACCATAATTCAGCTCCGCTAATAATAATACAAAAAGATTCTGACAGCTCAGAAACAAAAGAATACGATACAGTCGAAAAGCAATCGCCGACCTTGAAAACGACCTTAATATTCCGAAGGAAAAACTTGAAGTGTTAAGAAAGTCTCTGGAAAATCTGAAAAATAAAAGTTCAATTCGGATAAAAAACGGGAAGATAGTTGAGTAAATCCAATTCTAATAAAAATATACTTTACAAAATAAAAATAAAAAATTAAAATGAAAAAAATTATTTATAGTATGCTGCTGCTTACTTTTATCTGTTTTGCAGCAATAAAAATCAGCGCAAAAGTGACACCTACTGAAAAGGAAGCGATTTTAACATTTAATGAAATGCAATTTGATTTCGGAAAAGTACAGCAGGGAGAAACGCTTGAGCATCTTTTTCAATTCAAAAATACAGGAACAGCTAACTTAATTATAGAATCCGTTCACCCGTCTTGCGGATGCACGGGAGCAACCCTGAGAGATAAAAAAGAATTTGCACCCGGTGAATCTGGTGAAATAAAAGTTACTTTTAATACACAAGGACGGGAAGGCATAAACAGTAAAACAATAACGGTAACATCAAATGATGAAAAAGAACCGGTTAAAACACTATCGTTCGTTTGTGAAATATTAAAATAATAAAAAAATACTTACATGAAAAAAGTTATTATATATCTTATCGCAGTAATAATTCTCGTATCAACTTCGGGTTCATTATTTGCTCAGGTTACATTCAGAATGAAGCGTGCTCCGTTAAATCAGCTTAGATCAGCGGATTTATGGAACGCAACTATTATAAATACCGGAGAAACTTTCACGGCTTACCTTTACGGTTCATTGACAAACAACGAAAACAGCGAGCTGATAGCTACAGGTCAGACAATGACTTTCGAAGTAAAAAAAGGCACGACTAATTTCAAAGTATCAGATTTACCGAAAATTCCCGATGTGAGTTATCTGGCGAAAGACCCGAAGTATAAGCAATCTTTTATGAATACGGGCGGAGCTCCTCCGGGAGATTATAAAATATGCTGCGAATTACGCCGGACGGATAATACAGTTGCAGGAGAAGACTGCTTTGACCAGAAAATTATAGGCGGAGATGCACCTCAACTAATTTCTCCGAGAGATGAAGAGGAAATAAGAATTGATAATCCTGTATTTACGTGGATGCATATAAAAGCTCCCGGTTCAAATCAAACATATACTATAAAAATTGTAGAAATAAGAGGAGATCAATCTCCCGATGAAGCAATGAAAAGAAATACAGTATTCTTTGAAAAGGAAGGAATTTCGCAGACACTTTTTCAATATCCTGCGTCCGCTCCGAAATTTGAAGCAGGAAAGAAATATGCATGGATGGTTAAGGTCGGTGACTTGCAAAGCAATATAAGTATATTTGACAGGTGGGGTATAAAGACACTTCCTGTTAAAAAGTCTCCCCTGGCACCTTTTTGCACTGATTTTGAAGATGGAACACCCGGGGGCTGGCAAGTGAACAATGCGCTAAAGACAATTAAACCGACGGGCGGTCATCCCGGACAATATATAGAAACAACAGATCAATCAGGTTCATCATATTTTTTCAATGTTGATAGTACTTATACCGGAAACTGGGGAGATCTGATGACTGATAGCTGTGGTTCATTATGTTTTGATGTTAATTACATATATAATGGAGATGATTATTACTATACGACAGATTCTTTTTCAAGTCCTCCGCTTACTATGCAGCCCTACATAGCAATTGAAGGAAGTGGTTTTGCTGCTACTTTCGTTACCTGGAATATAATTTCAGTTGGTGATGGCTGGCATACTTATTGTGCTCCACTCAAGTATCTTAATTCAGACGGCACTTTGCCTTCCAATTCAGATGGACATTGGGTAATGACACCGGGTTCTGAGGTTAACTGGAATTCGCTCCTAAGCAATGTTACAAAAGTGAGATTAAGGGTTGATGTACAAAACTATCAGAATGAAAGAATCGGGTATGATAATATATGTATAAAGAATACAGGAGACTGCGTACCGCCGCCTGATCACGGCAGTATCTGTGACTCATTTAAAGTTGTCCCTGTACGCAGTGCAATTGGAGACTGCTGCTGGAGTTTAAATCTTACACATCCATCTAATACTGCAAATATTACAAAAATACAATTCTTAGCTCAATCACCGAATACATTTGTTACAGGCAGCTGCCAATTAGGAAGTCCATCGGGCTGGTTTTTCCCTGTTAATACTCCGCAGGAATTTACGATACAAAAATTGGCAGGCAGTATTCCTACGGGTCAGCAAAATGGATTCTTTAATTTTTGCATGAATAAACTATCAAGTCCGCAGCATGTTGTGGTTAACTGGATAAAAAATGATAATAGTATAGTTTGTTCTGATACAATAACTTTAAATTGCGATATACCTTGTGTTACATTTAGTAAAGATACTTTACTTTGCAACGGTAATAATTATAATTTACATTATTCGTTCACTAATAACTCTTCTTTCCCAATAAATAAAATAGAAGTAGTTAATACTGTACCATCAGGTATAAGTGTTTCTCCGTCACCTTTGACATTATCTACGTCTGTAACTCCCGGGCAAACAACGAATCAGCCTGCGTTTACAATAAGCGGAGCTACGCCTGACTCATCAGTCTGCATTATTTTCAAATTCACAAGTCCCGATGGCTGCTGCTGGTGCTATGATACTCTTTGTGTAAAAATTCCATCTTGTGTATGTAATGAGGTCAGTGCAGATATTACTGGAGATCCGTTGAACTGTTGCTACAGTTTGAATTTACATAATAATTATTCGGGAAATTATTTCACACAAATAAATTTAACAACACTTGAAACAGGTGTAGCTTTTAGTACCTGGAACACAAATATATCAGACAATTGGTATTCGACAAACACTAATCCGGATAATAAAATTAATCTTATAAATAATCCGGCAAATTATCCGAATAATTTTATCCCAACAGGAAATTTATCAAACATTGCTAATTTCTGTTTAACAAATTATACATCTACAACTCAACATATTCTTGTAGAATGGGTGGGGAAAGATTCCGTAAAATGCGTAGATACTCTGATAACCCGGTGTATCCCACCGCCTCCGCCAACACTCTGTGTGCAATTAATAAATGATTCTTTGATATGTCTTCCAAATGGAACATTTCAATATACGTTTCATATAAAAAATAATTCTTCCCATACAACTACAGGCTTCCAGTTTAATCCTTTATCGCCTTCATCGTTAATATTTTCTCCTGCCAATTTCAGTAATGTTACAATTGCTCCGAATATGATTTCGCCTCAACAGACGTTGATAATCAGCGGAGTAAATCCCGGTTCTCAATTCTGTTTTAATATTTCATTATATGAACACAGATTAATAGACGGTCAGCAATATTATGACTGGTGCTGCTATAGCACTGAAATTTGTAAAACTATGCCGAATTGCAACATCGGACAAGGCTGTTTGGAGACTAAACTCGATTCACTCTGGTGCATAAAGGATCCAACGGGTGTTAAAAAATACGGTTATATAATTAGTTTAACCAATCTTACTTCGACAATCGGTAATTACGTTTTGTCAAACTCCTGCGGTACATTCCTTGGTAATAACTCCGGAAGTATTTCTGCAAACAGTACAATATCGGTTAGCGGTCAGTTCTCAACCAGTCAGACCGGGTCCTGTTGCATATACACAGAAATGTTCCTATACACTCCTGTAAAAACAGATACATGCTATGACACGTTATGCTTTAGACTGCCGAATTGCGATTCTATAATAATATACCATGATACATGTGATTGCGGTGATAAATGGAGTCCACACAGCAATATTGGATACATAAATCCTGACGGAAAAGAAAATCAATTAAAGATAGGATGTTTTGAAAAAATGATTTATGGTCCGATGGCTGTTGGTTCAGTTATTAATTATAATGCAAATTCTTATGTTTGCAACAAACCCGATTGTATAGCTAATTACAAGTGGAATATAATTGATTTGGGTTCAGGCAGTATTGTTAACTCAGGTACGACAACAACATTACCTGTTACATTTACTGCACCGCCGGAAAGTAAATATAGATTTACAATTTATGCTTACTGCGGCGATAAAGTATGCGATTCATGCGGTTTTAATTTCAGTACAATCGGAAAGCCGGACTGCGATTGCGGTAAATGGGAAAGCAATGAAATACAAGTATCGGTTAACGATAGATTACAGCATCCAGTATTATGCGACGCAAAGTTTCCGGTTGATTTAAACTCTCAATTAACTTTAACTTTCCCTGCATATATATGTAATACTGAAAACTGTATCGCTGAATATTCATGGGATTTAACAGGTGGTTCAGGAGTAATCCCGATTCATGTTACAGGAACCGGTAATCCATTTAATTATATGTTTAATACACCCGGCTCTTATATTTTATCATTTAAAGCATATTGCGGCGGAAGAGTATGTGATTCATGTTGGGTTAGAATTAATGTTATCCAAAATGATTGCGGTTGCGGTGATAGATGGAGTCCACACAGTAATATAGGTTATAAAGATCCGACCGGAATCGAAAATAAAATGAAGATAGGTTGTTTTGAAAAAATGATTTATGGTCCGATGGCTGCTGGTTCAAACATTACATATAATGCATCTTCTTATCTTTGCAGCAAACCCGGATGTATAACTAATTACAAGTGGAATATAATTGATTTAGGTTCAGGCAGTATTATCAATTCCGGTACAACCACAACATTGCCTGTTACATTTACGGCACCACCGGAAAGTAAATACAGATTTACAATTTATGCTTACTGCGGCGATAGAATTTGTGATTCATGCGGTTTCAATTTCCGTACAGTCGGAAAGCCTGACTGCGATTGCGGTGGATGGAGTGAAGATAAAAAAGGATTTACAATTCACGGATTTAATGGAAATATAATTGAAGAGATTGAAACCTTCCTGCCTTGCGGGAATAAACACCCCGGTATTATCGAAGGAGTATCTTTGGATTTTGTCAGTCAAACATACAATTGTATTGGTAAAGAGAATTGCAAAGCTTCTTACGATTGGAAAATTACATCACCAATAACAGGCACACAAACATCATTTAATACACAAGTAATTAACAATTTTCAATTAAATGAATTAGGGACATATTCAATTAATCTGAAAGTTTCATGTAACGGAAAAGTTTGTGATAGTTGTACATCATACATCGATGTAATTAAACCGCCGAATCCTACAGGATGTGATTCGTCTTCAAATCACCGTCTGTATGACGCGATATCGTTCATGAATACATTAACTTCATCACAACTGATTGATTTTTCCACTAATGATGACGGCAGTCCAATTTCAAGTTCCGGTAGTCCTGTTCCTCTTTCAGGTTGGACAAGGAACGGATTAACTTTCTCCAATTGCACGTCTTATTGGAATCAATATATTGTTAGTTCTGCAGGTCAATACATTACAATTGTATTCCCCTCCGGAATGTATAAAAAAGCGGGATTTGATATGGGTCTGTATTATCCGATGGTTGGGAATTATACAATTAAAGTTACTTCCGGTAATTGCATATATACTTATGTGCAACCGGGAGACGCTAATCCCTATTTCGGAATAAATTTACCGACTGCTATAGATAAGATTGAAGTCACGCATAATACCGGTAACCTTATTGTTGATAATTTCAGATTCGGGAATTAAATATTTGAAACTATGAGTCTAAACAGAGAAAAACAAAATTAAGATTATGAAAAAATATATTAAATTATTTATCGCAGTAATTATTCTCGTATCAACTTCGGGTTCATTATTTGCTCAGGTTACATTCAGAATGAAACGTGCTCCGTTAAATCAATTGAGAGCGGCTGATTTATGGAACGCAACAATTATAAACACCGGTGAAACTTTCACAGCTTACCTTTACGGCTCAATGACAAACAACGAAAACAGCGAGCTGATAGCTACAGGTCAGACGATGACATTCGTGGTTAAAAAAGGCACAACTAATTTCAAGGTATCCGATTTACCGAAAATACCCGACGTGAGTTATCTGGCAAAAGACCCTAAGTATAAACAATCTTTTATGAATACAGGGGGGGCGCCTCCGGGAGATTATAAAATATGCTGTGAACTCAGATATACAAATAACTCAGTTGCAGGAGAAGACTGCTTCGACCAGAAAATAACAGGCGGAGATGCACCTCAGCTTATTTCTCCGAGAGATGAAGAGGAATTGAGAATTGATAATCCCGTATTTACGTGGATGCATACGAAAGCACCGGGCTCAAACCAGACATATACGTTAAGAATCGTGGAATTAAAAGAGAGTCAATCTCCCGATGAAGCAATTAAAAGAAATAAAGCATTCTTCGAAAAGGAAGGAATTTCGCCGACACTTTTCCAGTATCCCGCGTCTGCTCCGAAATTTGAAACCGGAAAGAAATATGTATGGCTGGTTAAAATCGGAGATTTACAGAGCACGATGAGTATATTTGACAGATGGGGAAATTTTTTAATCGCGCAGGAAATTACATGTAAGGATTTCAAATTTAATATTGTGCAAAATAATAAAGGAGACGAGAAAAGGAAAATCTCCCCCGGAACAAGAGAGGGAGATACAGCTCTCAATAAAGGCGACGAGAAAAGAAAAATCTCACCCGGCACAAGAGAGGGAGATACAGCCCTCAACAAAGGCAACGAGAAAATGAAAATCTCACCCGGCACAAGAGAGGGAGATACAGCCCTCAACAAAGGCGACGAGAAAATGAGAATCTCTATAGATATTAAAGACTATGACATTAGCATCACCAATAATTATAGCGGTTTACCTGCAAATAGACCTGTAAGTTTTACAATTACTGCAAATACTAAAATCATATCAGCCTCCGATGTACCGGATGGCTGGAAACGAACACCATCTAAATTCCCTCCGGGTTCATCAGGAATAAAGTGGACAAACAATTCAGGCGATATTCCTATTGGCTTAACCGATTTAGGAAGTATTACTTTTGAAAATTCCTCATCAGAACCGATTGTAGTAATTTATGAATGGCTTAATAAGGATGGGAGAGTAATCTGTAAAGACACAGTTCAAGTAGTTTGGCCTGTTTTGGTAAAATAGAAACAATATAAATGATATTAATAATTAAAATTTTAAAAATGAAAACCTATAAAATAGTTTTAACTCTGTTTGCATTATTGTTCTTTTCAAATATATCGTACTCCCAAGTTACGGCTATATTACATCCGCCGCCGCCGTTCCGGTTCAACGCCTCAGACCTCTGGAAAGTGAGCTTGACAAATTCAGGCAGTGCTATTGATATCTACCTTAAAGCGATTGTCAAAAAAAACAATACAATGCTTGTCGAGGCAACCTCTTCGAGTTTCACACTGCAGACTACTTTAGTACCGAAATTAATAAACGCAGCTTCTATTTCCCCGATTGATTTGAAAAAATATTCAACTGAAGTAGATGATAATTTCAAAACCACCGGCTCGCTTCCGTCAGGAAGATATAATATCTGCATATATGTTTATTCCAAAGGAACCAATACTTTACTTTCAGAGTATTGTAATGATTTCGAAGTATTACAGACAGTGAAAGGTGAATTAATTTCGCCCCAGGATAAGGACGAAATAAAAACGATGCTCCCAATTTTTAACTGGATGCCGCCATCACCTATCACTCCGGGAAATAATGTTACATACGAAATCAATATTGTCGAAATACTTGAAAGGCAGACTGCTTACTATGCGATGACGGCTAATCCATATATATACTTCAAGAAAAATATAATGACAGGACTTTTTCAATATCCTATTGCGGCTTTACCATTGGAAAACGGAAGGAGATATGCATGGAGAGTGAAAACATATCTGAACGGAAGCCTGCTATCAGAAAGTGAAGTGAGGGAGTTCTCGTATAACGGAAGAACACTATCGTCCAAAGATATTAATGAAAAAAACATAAAAACATTTCAAGAGGACAAGAAAACATTCATTAATTTACCCGACCTTATAAAACAAAAATCGGGCATCGGCGGTTTTAGTGGATTGAGTGAAACCAAGAATTTGAATTTAATCTCACCGCCGTTAATTGATTTCAGTGAAATTCAAGGAAAATCTCCTTTTAAATTCTCGGGAAGCTATAATGTATCGGGTAAATTTACGGACAGACAAAAAACCGGTTCGCAAATTCCGAGAAATTTATTAAGCGTTCAGTTTGACCCGACAGTTTCCATATACGATCTGCCTTTCACGTTTAATTTTTATTACGATACGCAGCAGCAGGAATTCAAGCAAAACATCAACAGTTTTGCTTTGCTGTTTGACCCGGCAAAACTTAAGGAAATTGTAACACAAAAAATTGAAGAAAAGAAAACCGAAATAGAACAAAAATTAAAAGATAAAACTCAGGAAGAAATAAATAACGCAAAAGATAAGGCAGGGAATAGCGTAAGCGGATTATTAAAGTTTTTTTCAAGTTTTAATACGCTTGGTATCGGCGAAACATATCCGAGTTATTCAAAATATATATTGAACGGAACAAAAGTAACAGGTCTCGACCTTGAATATACAACCGGTTTATTATATTTAGCCGTTTCAGGAATAAAAAATCTTGATGCAATTGATTCCGTAAACTTTGCGCGACAACTTTTTGCAGGAAAAATTGGAATTGGCGGGAAAGATAATTCTCATTTTCATATTACATTTATGAAGGCAAAAGATAATATTAATTCGCTGGATTTGAATGATACACTGAAAGTAACTTCAAGTATGTCGCCTATGGAAAATGTGATACTAGGTACAGATGGAAAGCTGAGATTATTTAAAGACAGGGTTGTGGTAAAAGGAGAGTTTTCAGGCTCGGTTATTACTGACGACCTAAGAGCGCCGGATTTAGTAAGCGATGACATTCCCGGTTTTGCCAAAAATCTGTTAAGCGTTAAAATGGGAACGCATTTTGATTTAATGTATAATATTGAATCAGTTGTCAATATTCCCGAATCAAATACAAAACTTAAAGGCGGATATAAATATATCGGGCTTGGATATTCTTCTCTGGGAGCGCCGTCTTTTACTAATGGAGTAAAAGGATTCACTATCGGAATAGAGCAATATTTTGCCGATAAGAAGATTAACCTGAAATTATCAACCGAAAGACTGAGAAGTGAAAAAACTTCAATGGATAAAAACAGATATGATTTTGCTTTAAGTATGTTCCTTGATAAACTGCCTTATCTGATAGTAAATTACACACCGTACTCGGAAAAAAATGACGCAGTAATTGATTCATTAAAAATCGATAACTTCGCTTCCGCGTTTTCTTTAACCACAGGTATCAATATTCCTGTAAATAAATATACTCTTGGTACTATGGCTTCATTATCAAGACAGACTAACCAATCACAAAAGAGGTTGGGCGATTATACTATATATAATTTTCTTCTAAATGAAACCGTTTCATTTGAATCACCATTTAGTATCTCGGCAGGAGTTAATATTACTTCTATCAACTCAGTTCTGACGGATTCACTTGCCCCGGCAAATATATATTCTTATGATTTAAGCAGCAGCCTCACATTGTTCGATAAATGGAATAATACATTATCGATCAGCTATCAAAGAACTTCAGGATTAAATACGAATACGGTTTTATCTTTCAATTCAACCATTCCTGTTTACAATATCGGGAACTTATCGGTTAGTGTTATAAAGAATTTTTTCAGGGAAAAAGTATTCGCAGAAGGTGATAATAATGATATAATATTCAGGGCAACGTTTTCAAAAAGCTGGTAGAGTTAAGAATAATTTCACATAAAACAAAAAGCCCCTCAGTCGTCTGATTTTTGAGAGGTTTGGCTGAAGAGGGAGCCTCTGTAACTGTGGATCCCATCTTACAAATTAGAAGTTTCGGCTCCTAAATAGCGATTTAACTCTATACTCTATTTCCGCCTAACTATACTGACTATACTCCACTTCTCCATAGCCTGAATTACACCAACCTTCTTTTTAATAAATAAATTTTGGTCGTAAAAGAAAAAGAATAAGTTTTGTATTCTATTATTGGTGATAGTGCTTTACCGCCACCGACACGACAGCCCAACTGTGACCAAGCAGCTACTCGGATAAGAGCAATTGGTTGTCAATTCGGTGCGTGAAAGATTATTTCATTTATTTCGTTCGCTCAAAATTATAGGAATTAAGTAAATATTTCACTCGTTTTTTATTCTGTTGGAAAAATCCGGACAGAATAAGAAAAAGTTCCAATTTGTGACCAGTTCACTTCTTTCTTTAGCATTTAACTCAAACATAAAATCCGATGGAAATCTTTTTTATGTTTCGTTTTATTTTATGCTTTAATTTTTTTGTTTCAGTTCCATACAAAACAGCAAGATCTATATCTACCATTACTTTATATCCTCGAAACACAAAAATCAAAGATTCATATTTTGGTTTGATTAAAGATTGAATAATTATTTAATAAATTTATTATTGTTCTAATAAAAATCATACACTTTTTGCTTTGCTGATTCTGTTCCATACAAGACGGCAAACTGCCCGATAGACTTCTTTTCTCTCCTCTTCAGTCAATTCTAACGCATCGAATACTATTTTATCAAGCTCTGCTCTATCAGGTAATGGATTTGGCTCTTGTTCTTCTATTGGAATTTCGGATTTGGGATTAATGCCGCATTCTTCAAAAAGCGTTTTTATTTTTCTCTTATCTAAATTATATAAAATGCTTTTATATCTTTCATCATCATTATTTAATATTGGCATTCTAATAAAGGGATAATCAAATTCCATATATGTTGTTAAAACACCTTGTCCTTGATTATCTCTACCGAATAATTCAATTTGAAGAAAATAAAATGTACTGTTTACAATTAATTTACCCGACCATTCATTTGTTTTGAAATTTCCATAACAAAAATTATCAGAACAAGTTGTTTTGTATTTTGTTATTGGTGACCAGAATCTTTTATCCCAAAACCTAAAAAATAATATATCAACAACTTCGAAACTCAAAGAATACCAATAGGGTCTGTGGGACTCAACCGATGATCCAATACTCATATTGTTATTCTCTCCATATTTTATATATTCTAATGCCCCTGTTCCCTTTAATTTGAATTTTGAAAGATTTGAATTAAACAAAAACTCATTCGATTCAACAAATAAAGTATCTAAGTCTTGCGACGTAGTTATAATTGGATGATAGAACTCTTTTTCAATATTAAATTCCTTTATTATTTCATCCTTAATATAGAAAAATTTTACTTTTCCTGTCTTGAGTCCATATTTAATATCTATTAGATCGTTGAATTTTATTAAATTTTCTGATTTAAAATATTTTTGCATAAAAAATGGTGCTCTTAAATATTTTCCACCCCATTTGTCACCTATAAATTTCCCCATATTAAGTTTCTCTTGTTCATCTGAATCATACTCAGTTCCCGAAGATAATAAATCATTATTAGTTATCGGATATACTCTATAATTCTCACCATTATTAATTGATTTTGTATTATCAATATCTAGTAAATATTCCGTAAAGATTGTTTCTTCAAAGGGTTTTTTAAATGCTACAAATTTAATATAATGATTTTGTGTAACTTGCTTTTGAGGTGCATTTATAAAACTGATTATTGTATTGATATCAGCAGATTCAAAACTTCGTTTAGAATGATTATCTATAATAAAATCAATTGGAGCTTTATCAAGTAGAAATTTTTGAAACCATGCTCCATATCCTACATCAAGCCAGGAATTTGAACATATAAAGCAGTGATATCCATTTTTATTTAATAACTTTAATGAGCGGAGATAAAAGTAAATATATAAATCCGATTTCGCATTAATTTTAATTTTCGGTCTGAAATAGTCGGGATAATCAATCCTTACCATTTCTTCGAGTAAACTCTTATATTCTTTTTTATCTTTAATCTTTCCGGTCGGATCTTCAATATCTTCATGGCGAACATAAGGTGGATTTCCGATGATTAGATCAAAACCATTTTTTTCTACAAATATCTCTGCAAATTCAATATTCCAAATTAAAGGTTTATTTTCAGTGATAAGACTTTTTTGAGTTTCTAATTCATTTAACAAATTTTCAAGTTCCGATATTTCTTCTTTATTATATTCTATTACTTCTTGTTCTGATATATCGGAATGAAAGAGATTAATTTTTTCTACTTTTTCTTTACCTTTCTTTTTCTTCAGGGTATCTTTTATTTCGTAAATTTCTTCATTTATAATTTCAATAAAAAGTTTATTTTCATTTTGTTTGACAATCAATTCTCCAAAGTCTGATTTATTTAAGAAATAATCAACTTTAATATTCTTTAGTTTTGTAACTTTATCTTTAATAGATTTTGTTAATTGAGCATGTCCGGTAACAGGGAACATTTTACTTCCGATTCTTTGTACTAATGAGTCTCCCTGTCTTACTTTAAAATCGAGGCTTGGTAAAATTGCAGTTTGAGAATCCTTCATATCTTCCGGAGCATCTATAAATAATGATATCCAAAGCCTTAATTGACAAATCCAAACAGCCCATTCCTGAACTTCAACACCATAAAGAGAATTTGCAATAATATTTTTCTTTCTTTCAAAAGAATCGTCATATTTTGCTCCGATTCTTTGTTTTAGATTCAAAATTATTTCATCCAAAATCAATAACATACCCACAAGAAAGGCACCGGAACCGACTGCAGGGTCACATATTGAAATATTTTCAAGAAGTGAAATAATTTCTTCAATTTCTTTCTTTGAAAAACTTCCCTCCTTTTGAATGTCATCAGTATCTTTACCATCTCCGATTTCACGAAAAAACAGTTCATATAAGTTGTTTTTCTGAATGCTCTTCGAAGTGTTTTTTTCAAGCCATTTTACAAGACTTAAACGGCACATAAAATCTACTTCTGTCCGGGGAGTATAAACTGCTCCGTTTTCTTTATTTACCAGTCTTTCGAAAATAATTCCGAGAAATTCCGGGTTTAACTGTAGGTCTTCATCTTCAAAAGAATTTTCTTCAATCGTGAAACTATGTGAGAATAAGAATTCAAAAAAGTTTTTTATGTCTTTATCGGGCAAGTAATAACTTTCATCATCAAAACTGGTTTTCTTTTTGAATAAACCTCCATTTAGATAAGGTGCCAATTGAAGCGATTCCTCAGTTTCCTTTGAAAATTCATTGTTTTGATAAGCTACTTTTCGTCCGGGAGGATTATTTAATGCCTCGAAAAACAAAGGTGTTAACCACTTCTCGTAAAATTTATCGGTACTGTAAAATTTTATTTCGTATTCTTTAAAAAAATTCAGTATAAAAAGTTCATCTTTACCAATCCATTTACGCTTTTGAATAAAACCGATAAATATTATTCTGATACAAAAAAGTAATACAAAATCTCGTGCTTTCTCATCTTCAAGGTCGAATTTTTCTATTAGCGAGTCAACCATTTTAGTGAAATGCTCATCAAAAAATTCTTTGTAAAATAGGTCTGTGACTGCTGTAATAGAAAAAGATCCTTTTATTTTATCGTTTGAGCTAAAATCACAACTGCCTATCTGTTTTAAAAATGTTTTATTTGTTAATTTTTTATTTACATAATAGGTGAACCTTCTGAAATTGTTCCAGTCTCTTCTATTCCCAAGATAAATTGCATATACTAAACTGAATCGAAAGTTCCCATCAGAATCATAAAAAATAAATATACCGGAATCGTATCTTTCTTCTTTTAAAATTTTTCTGGATTTATCATACTGAAGTTTTTTACAACTTCTTTCGGAGAGTTCCCGTTTCACTTTGAACCCGCAGACGATTAATTTGTTCGTATCTGAAAATATTATTTCTCCGAGTTTCAAACCTTCTTTAAATAAATCATCATTATATCTCTCGAGGTTTTCTTCTCTCGGCTTAAAGTCTCTGTTTTTTTCACGGAATAATTGCGTAAACTTTCCGATTTGAAAGTCTTTTATAATATCATCTAATTTTTCACTGCTCATAAATTTAGGGTAAATCCTTTTCGATTAACTTTTTCAGTTCGTCTTCTTTAGGCAAGTTTATCAAATATTTTGATACAAATATTTCTTTATCAAGAGAACCTGTTGCGTATTTTACTAAGGTTTCATTTTTGTAAGCGCATAATATTATTCCGATAGGAGGATTATCTCCGTTATGCATTTCGCAGGATTTATAATGATTTAAATAGAAATTCATCTGCCCGGCATCCGCATGCGAGAATGAGCCAACTTTCAGGTCAATTAATACGTGACACTTTAATATCCGATGATAAAAAACAAGATCGATTTTATACTGAATATTTTCAATTAAAATTCGCTTTTGTCTCGCTTCAAAACAAAATCCGTATCCTAATTCTAAGAGGAATTTTTGTAAATTGTCAATTATAGCTTTTTCAAGATCGTTTTCAGAATATTCAGCTTTTTCTTCAATTCCTAAAAATTCCAAGACATAAGGATTTTTGACAAGTTCTAAAGGGCTTTCTGATAAACCTGAAGGCAGGTTCGTAATCATTTGTTTTTTATTTTTCGAAAGACCTATTCTTTCATATAACATACTTTCAATTTCGCGCCTTAATTGCCTCACGGTCCAGTTAAGGCTTATTGTTTGAGATATATAGAATTTTATTTTTTGCCCGGAATCAAGTTTTAATAATTCGACAAAATGTGAAAAAGTTAATTTATATAATATTTCTAAATTATTTAATTGGTTTTGCGACACTTCAGTGCCAGTTAATATATTGTTATTGTTGTGTTTAACGCTATCCGGCATGTTTGACTCATTCTTGTCACGGAATTCCTCTGACGCTGTCGGAGGAATTTTAAAAATTGATTTATCCGACAGTGTCAGGGGAATTTGTAATGTTTTTAGTTGATTAAATATCGTCGTTTTAAAATCAGGAAATTTCAAGTAGAATTTTCGAAACATAATTAATTGTGTTTCTGAAAACCCTTTATATTTCTCCTTTTGTAATGCTTTTGAAAGCTTGATTAACAATTCTTCGCCGTATTCTGCTCTGTCTTCTCCCTTTTGTTCAAATTCAAAAATGAAATAACCTAATAACCAATTTCTGACAGATAAAAGTACGTTTACATATTGATTGTGTTTTTTTAAAAAAGCATCTTGAGTTGTTTTTATAACTCCAAGTAAATTTTTGAATTTCATTTCCTTTATTAATTATTTTACATTTTCTATCGCTATTATTATTTCCTTTGCAAGATTGATATGTTTTTCTTTTTCCCTGTCTAAATAACTATCACCGAGCTCTTTTCTCAATCCTTCGATTTTTGTTATGGATGGTTTTAGATTTTTCCCTGTGAATATATCGAGGTTAGATATCCTTCTCAGAGTGAAATCTGAAAGAGTTCCGTAACTGTTTATATCTTCAAGCAAAGTTCTTAAAAAAGATAAACGATGAAGAACCTCATCACACGGCCTTGTGATTATTGATTTTAACGCAATGACAGATTTCATCTCAAGACTTTTCTCGGCATCGGATAAACTCCTTATTCCTTTATAATTTTTTACCTTTTCATATAATTCCCAGAATTCGTCGCTTAATTTAATTCCTTTTTCGTCTTTTGAGCATTCTATTTTTTCGAATACTTCTTCAAAGGTGGAACTGTTTATAACTTCTTTCCCGTCTTCATTTACTTTTGCAATGTTTATATACATTCTTCCTTTTCTCAGGAATACAATCAATTCGTTTTCATTATATTGCTTCGCAACTTTAATTCTTGGTGGGAATTTACTTAAATCACTTTCCGGGTCAGGATTTTCGTTTTTAATCTCGATATATTTCTTTAAAGCTTTTGTATAAAAACTTTCTTCTTCAAGTTTGTCGGGATTTGTTTGTATTTTGTTAAATAATCCCGATGGTGAAGGCTCTTCATATATGTCAAAAATTTTAGAATCTTCTCCTAAAGTGTTATGTATAAGAAACATTTTATTGCTTGCTATCTCTCTCGATTTAACAAGTTCGGCACCTTTTTCTGTCGGAAAGAAATTTACTATAAATAAGTCATCAAAAACCTTTTTACTGATTCGGTTGATACGCCCTACTCTTTGTATTACTCTCACCGGATTCCGGGGGATATCATAATTTATGACCAATCCTGCTCGGTTCAGATTAAATCCTTCCGAAATCTTATCCGAAGATAAAAGTATATCACAGTTATCTTCCGAATCTTTATAAGATGCGTCGAAGTTTTTATTTATTAAAATTATTTTACTGGCAGACAGATCACCCGTAATAATTAATAATCTTTCTTTATATTTTTTTAAGTACGGTTCTAAATATTTCACTGTATCGTATATTCGGAAAATATTATGACTTTTCTTTTGGGCTCGTCCTTCTTGGGCTTTTCATTTAATACTTTGTCAAGATTTTTTAACAAACAATCCGTTTTGGGATCGTTATCTACTAATTTTAACTCAATTAATTCCTTTAATATTTTATCAAATAGATTTATATCCGATTCGATATCTGAAAGAAACTCATCTTTTTTATCGAATTTATTTACATCATATATTTTGTAGTTTTTGGGATAGGCACCTGCGGTAAGTTTTTCAGAATATTCAAGCAATGCTTTTTCAATACCATCAATATTATCTTCATAAATATCCCTTATTAGTTTCCTGTCAAGTATAAACTTACCTTTTGAGTTAATAATAAATTCTTTGACTATTTTTGTAATGTTATGAAAATTATCTAAACTGCATTTGAACGACCCAAAAGAGCTTTCAAATCTTTTTACCAGCAGCCTTCTCATAAAGTCAAATAAGTTTCTTTGTTGCAGTCTTTCAAAGTTCTGCTTGTCATTCAATTTTTTCTCGTCTTCTATTTTCTGCTCATAATCAAATGGTCTGTATATCGCACCTTTGAATAGCCCGCCTTCGTCAGGGTCTGCAAAATACTGCGTTAAGATTTTATCATAAAATATTGATTGTTCTTTCGTCAGTTCAAAATACCATTCTTGCGGGTCTTTTATGATTGATAATTCTTTTACCTCTTCTTTGTAGAATGGATTATTTTGAAGGTCAATCCTGTTTCTTCTTATCGTTACAGGCTCTATCACATCTCTGATTTGTTTTGCTAAATATTGGGAGCGTTGTTTTACTTTCTTTAAATCTATTACATTCTCTTCAAACAGTCCTTTATAATAATTTTGAGCTTTTGCTCTTTTACTTTCATCTTTTGAACTATGATATTTTTTAATATATCCCAAACGGTCAAAAAGTCCTTTAAATATTTTAAATTTGTCAACCAGATTATCTTCAAGTGTAATGCTTGACTTTTTCGGGGTTATAAATAATTTAAGAAGTGAAAGTATATCACCCGGTCTGTTGTTAAAAGGGGTTGCCGTTAGAAGTATAACGATTTTATCCCTGCATAAATTTTTTAAATATTCGTAATCCTGTGTATCTTGATTTCTGAATCTGTGAGCTTCGTCTATAATTACAACCTCTATATCTTTTAGTTTTTTCATTATTTCAGCGATATTTTCAAGGTCACCTGAAGAACGAATTTCCCAATCCTGCAATCCAAATTCTTCCGAATATTTTTTCCATCCTGAATTTTTATTTTTATCACCTATCAGCCCCGGAGGGCAAATAACTAATCCGCGTTTTCTTAATTCTTTTGCTATTGAACACGCGATAATGGTTTTTCCGAGACCAACAACATCGGCTATCATAACACCATTGTTCTTTTCAATTATTGCAAGACCTTGTTTTACTGCGTCTAATTGATAACTGTAGGGTTTATAATCATTTTTTATTAAAGTGTTAATGAGCGATTCGCCAATCTCTTTTTGTTCAAAAGAATCGAGATAACATTTTAGAACCAAAACAAAAGCTTCATAAGGAGTTATATCTTTGACTAACGTCTCTTTTTCTATTACCTCAATCAATCTTTTCTTTGTAGTGTCATCCTCTGTGATTTTAACAGCTTTTTCCCAAAGAGAATCAAAATATTCTTCAGTATCTTCAAAACCGTAATCGCTTAGTTCAACGTTGAATTCCTCCTGTGTTGTTAATCCCGCTCTTGTTAAGTTACTGCTTCCTGTTATGAATAAGTTTCTTCTTCCGACTTGTGAATCGTTTAATTTGAATATATATATTTTGGCATGATTTGGTTCATATGTTTTCCGGATTATTAATTTACCATCTTTAATTAATTTAAGAAAATAACGGACCTGTTTATAAAATTCCTTAGTGTCGAATTGTTCATTATTGAGTGATTTCTTTACGGATTCAAAAAAATTGTAACTTCTTTCAGCATCGGATAATTCATTTTCGTTTTCTTCGTATTCTATAAGATTATAGTTTAATTTATCCACATTCAATCCGACAAGAACTTTTACGATTGTGTCAGGATTTTTAACAAGACTATCATATAACTCTCTTATTCCCGAAAAGTAAAAGAAACCAACAAGGAATTTTAATTCATCTGAGTTCTTGATGAGTTCGGTAAGTCGCTTTTTAAGATTATTCTGGGAGCTATTAGTAATGAAATTTTTCATTAGTAATTTTTCAGTTTATTAAATAGAATTAGGTTATGGAAATCAATAAAATTCAATAAATCAAAACAAATCTTGTTTTGATGATATATTCTTCTTAATCATTTTTATTGAATTATTGATTTTCCTCGCTAATGTGTTTTAAGTTGTGAAAAATGATTAATTTAATAAAGGATTTAGAACAATCTTGAATACTAAATAATAAAAAGAATAACTATTCTTGCTCTACCGGGGGTCGAGTTTTGCTGAATCCCAACGGAGTGATAACGTAGCGAAAACGTAGTGAGAATCCGAACAATCCTCGTAACCTTAGGAACTACAAATATCAAAAAAGGGTAGTTAGCCCTTTTTTACATTAAATAAACTTTCATAAAGTTCTTTTGCGTTCACCTCCTCAAAGTATAAATCTCTCTCAATATCTAATCCAAACTTACTTCGAAAATCCACCAACTCCGATTTCGAAAAACTGCCAACTTCGGTTTCAAATATGTGGAAGATTCCCCAGCAATGATCAGGGTCTTGGTTAATTAAATTCCAGTACGAATTTTATTTATACTTTGTCTTATCCACAGGTTCCCAATCTGCAAAATGAGTTATGTTCAAATTGGTTTTGGGCTCAGTTGTATAGCTGATATTACTGTTATATGTCCATTCCAGTGACTCTGAACCTCCTCCTGACTGTGTTGTTATCAAAGCTGAGTTGCTGACATAACCTATTGGAAATGCCTGATCTCGCGGGGAATCTCTGTCTCCGTGTGTAGGGTCTGTCGGTATCCATCCGTAATTTGGAAGATATACTTCGACCCATCTGTGGTAAACTTCATCCGTACTTTTTTCGTCTTTCTTAATCCAGGTCGATCCTACATACCTCGTTGGGAGTCCTGCAGCTTTGCATAGAGAAATGAATACAAAAGAATATTCAGAACAGGAACCATGTGTATTAGTTAACACAGTAGGTGCTGTATCCCACATCCCATCCATAAGATAATGTAAATGACCTATCACGTACTGATGTATTTTCCTCATAATCCAGTAAGGATTTTTTTCATCACCTACTGCCTCTTTTAATGCCTTTTGAATTATTTCATTGTGAATCTGATACTTTTCATCATCCTCTAAATATCTTTCTTTTATGTCTGCGGGAATACTTTCTAATGAACCAACAAATTCAGGATAAATAAAATATCTTACCTCGAAAGATTGGAAAATTGTTTCAACGATAATATCCTTACTTTCTCCCGGTTTTACATCTCTGAAACTAAACCAGGCTGTTTTCTGTCCCCACTTATCTGTCAAAATATCTGTCGGTGGAATGTTGAACTTAATGTCTTCCAGTATTGTCTGGTTATCCCTGTTTTCTGCGAGTGCTATATTTACATCAAGCGTTTTAATTTTTCCTGGTCCGAAACATTTAACGCTGTGTCGAAACATTACTTTGTGATATTGAGCATTTTTTTGGTACATTTTTTCATTATCCCGAATTTTTAATTGATATATTTTGCCGTCTTCATAATCCACTGCCCATAATTTATTATTATCTACCGCAAGCCCGTGAACATATTTTCCAGGTGCATCGGCGATAATAATCACAATACCTGAATTAGGGTCGACCATATAAATTTCATCTGTAATCCTGTCAGAAATCCATAAATATGTTCCGTCGAAACATATTCCGGTCGGATCTGCAGCCGGTGATTGGAATGATTTTATAGTAGTTCCGTCAACCGGACTGAACTGTATTACTTTATCTGCTTTATCATCAACACACCACAAATACTTTCCGTCCCATGTTAGTCCGATGGGGCTTTTTGTCGGAGATTGTAGAGTTTTTAAAATTGTTCCATCCAGCGGGTCAATTTTAAATATCAATCCGTTATATTCTTCCGAATTGTCTGTTAATCCTCTGAAATCTGCATTCCAGAGATACTGTCCATCCCAGGCTAATCCCATAGGCCAATAAGCAGGAGATTCTATTTCTCTGATAATATTTCCATCATCAGGATTAATGTAATAAATTTTATCAGTTTCTCTGTCGGCGACCCACAAATTCTTTCCATCATAACAAATTCCGGTTGGAAATTTTCCGGGTGTGTTAATCGATTTTATTATCTCTCCCGTATATGCTAATACAATAGAATTGCAAAAAACATAAACTAATAAAAGTGAAAAAAATTTTTTCATACTAGATTTTAGTTTTAAATAATATATGTAAAAATAATCTAATTTAAGAAGAATCTCTATTAACTTAATATTACTAAAAAAAAGACAATCTCAGAAATATCCGGACTTGAAAAGAGAGTGTGATTAGTCTCGCGTTATATACAAAATAACCCGAAGCAGCTATGATTAGAATAGCTGTTACATTACGTTCCTGCACCGGTTGGGTTGAAAAACTTAGACACAACTACTTGTTTTTCTAAATCATTGCCCAAATGGTAATGTGCCTGAGATTTGGTTTCTATTGCTTTTATTAAGTAATTATTCCGGATTTGTAATGTTGTTTTCCAAAATAATATTTTGTTTACTAATCTTTTTTAATAGCCTCCTTTATTCTTTCGGGAGTCATCGGAAGCTGGAACATTCTGATTCCTATTGCATCATATATTGCATTGGCAATTAAGGCACCCATATTTACAATTGGAGGCTCACCACCGCCTAACGCTTCTGATTCTTTATTATCTATAAGTATTGTTTTAATTTCAGGTAACCAGGAAAATCGCGGGATGTTATATGTATCAAAATTAAGATCAAGAACCTCTTCACCTTTAAAATGAATGCCTTCACTAAGTGCATAACCAAGTCCCATCGTAATACATCCTTCCATTTGCATAGTTGCTCCTTCCGGATTAATTACAAGTCCCATATCCTGAGCACAAACTACACGCTTCGCTTTCACCTTACCCGTTAATTTATCTGCTTCAATTTCTGCAATGCTTGCAACATAAGTCCCCACTTCTATTGCACAGGAAATACCGTAACCTCTGCCGCTCGGAGCTTTCATGGGTTTCCATCCGAATTCATCAGCAGCAGTTTTTAGAACCCGAATCATTCTTTTATCTGTCAGGTTTTGTAAGCGGAATTCAAGCGGGTCGATACCTGCTTTTGATGCCATAATGTCTATCTGGGATTCCCTTGCAAATGTGTTGGAATTAGCTCCGGGTGCACGCCATGGTCCTGTTGCAAAAGGATGTGAGCCGGGGACACCTGTCCAGCCTGATCCGTATGCAATGGTTTGATGATTTGGAATGTTATAAAATTGCTTTGACCCTCTATCGCCGGCATAATAAACATTATAATCCCATAAATTAATTTTACCTTCATCTGATATACCTGAACGTATTTTAATTATTGCAGCAGGTCTGAAAGAATCATAAAAAAATTCTTCTTTCCGGGTCCATGCCACCTGTATAGGTTTACCACAAAGCTTTGCAAGACGGGCAGCTTCAACAACCTGCAGGTTTCTGGATTTTCCGCCAAATCCACCGCCTACAAACGGGGTGATAATACGAACATTTTCCGGTTGAAAATCAAGTGCCTTTGCAACATCATCCTTAGCCCTGAACGGCGTTTGGGTTGATGCCCAAACTGTAACTTTATCATTTTCAATACTTGCAACAGCCGTATGCGGCTCTATTGGTGAGTGAGCGACATAATCATTATAATAAGTTTCGTCAAATAATATTTTTGAATCCCGCTCTCCGATATTAATATCGCCATCTTTTACAACTGTTTGTCCTTCGGGTGCAACTTTAAGAAGATGTTCAAAAATTGTTTTATCATCTACCTTTATTTCAGGATTATCATATTTTGCCCTTATCTTTGAAAGAGCAAATTCTGCAACATCAGGATACTTATGCAGGACTGCAATTAAGTCCGGTTCTCTTATTACCTGAACACCTTCCACCTGCGACGCTTCGGATATATCTGCTTCCAGGAGTTTTACGTTATGTGCCGGTGGACGAAGTATTTTAGCGTAAAGCATTCTGGATAATTGAATATCTGCGGTGTATTTAGCTTTTCCGGTTACTTTTTCAATTGCATCTCTTCTTTTATAACTTTTATTTATTATTTTTAATTCAGAAGGTTTTTTTATTTCCGTTTCTCCTGTTGGCTGCCTGTCAATTTTATTTCCTTTTGCAAGTTCAGAATATGAAATTTTTAAATTTTTATTTTTACTGCTAAAAATGACTCCATTGTTAATTTCAAGATCTTCTAAAGGAACTTTTAAATTTTCCGCTCCCATTTCCAGTAGTACCCTTCTTGCCTGAGCGCCTGCTTTCCTGAGTTCAGTTCCAAATACGGGGGTAGACATAGAACCGAAAGTCCCCATATCCCACGGACATAAATCTGTATCTCCCATTACCATATCAACATTTTCGAGTACAACATCAAGTTCATCAGCAAGCATTTGACCGAGTGATGTTACCACACCCTGTCCCATTTCAATTTTACCGGTAAAGAGGGTTACCCTTCCATCTGTACCGATTTTCAGATATGCATTAAAGTCAGATGGCATTTGCTGCGCCAGTACATTTTCTTCCCAGTCAAACAAAGATAAATTTCCTAAAGTGAAGTATAATAAAATCCCTCCGCCGGTCATTTTTATAAAAGAGCGCCTGCTTATTTTATATTCTTTTTTTTCTTCCGTAATTTCTTCATAAATGTTATCATTCTTTTCCATATTAATTTACTCCTTTCGTTTCCATTGCTGCTGATTGGATAGCGTCAATTATACGCTTATGTGCTCCGCAACGGCACAGATTATCTTCCATACCGGCTTTGATTTCTTGTATTGATGGCTTTGGATTTTTCTTTAGAAGTGAGTATGCATTCATTATCATTCCCGGTGTGCAATATCCGCATTGTAGTGCATCGTGTTCAATGAAAGCTTTTTGTAAAGGATGAAGTTCATCACCTTTTGAAAGACCCTCAATTGTGATAACATCTTTATCCTGCACATCCTGAATAGTCATTTGACAAGACCTTTCTGCGTTATCATTTACGATAACTGTGCAGGCTCCGCAATAACTTTCACCACAGCCGTATTTTGTCCCTGTCAATCCGAGGTCAACACGTAATACCCAGATTAATTTACGCTCAATATCCACATCGAGAGTTACCGGTTTTCCGTTAAGATTAAATTTTATAATTTTTTTCATGAGGAAATTCCTTTCCGGGAGTTTGAGAAATTTATTATTTAAACTTCAAAAATATTATATATTTTAAAAATGCAAAAAATATTCTTATTTTAAAGCCGTTGTTGGTGTTTAAGTTAGCGCCAGCTAACGCCACCAACAACATATCATCGTCACATGCATCTCGTTTTCACATTGTTGGTGGCGCTGCGCTAAAACACCAACAATGGCACAAAAAGATAAATTGACTTGATGAATATATAGAAACGTTAGAAGCTATTTCTATCGTGTTAAAACAGAAAATTTCACGGATACAACACATATGTTACTTTTGCCCGATAAATGCCGGAAGACACAACAAGAGCGGATAATTTTATTATTTAGGACCAAATGTTAGTTGATAACCTAAATATCCCTGAAATGAAGTAGAACCCGACAGACTTCTTCCTGCGGAAAAAAGGAGGTGATGATTGTCGGAAATATCATAAACTGTACCGATATTAAAACGATTTTCTGCCTCACCATTAACGGTTTCTGGGGTAATATGATATAATTCAACTCCAATACTTAGATTATCCCTAACATGGTTTTGGAGCAGCCAACCCATATAAACAGAATTTTTATTTCCCTCAACATTATTTATCCTATATCCAGCTCCACCATAAGTAGTCCATTTCCCAAAACTCTTTTGAATCCAAACCGGAAGAAAAACTTGTATTCCACCATTCCCCAAACCTTTATTTTGATTTCCAGTAGGAATATCGACCATTGGAAAAATTCCGATTTGAGGTGTCGAGGAAGTTTCTTTTATGAATCTATATTTAAAACCAAGCTCGATATCACCCAATCCATAATTTGATTTACCTCCATTCGGAGAATTAAAAGCAAGCGGTAATATTATATGAAGCTGGAGATTATTTACAACTCCATAATTCACTTCTGCATGAGGTGCTGTCCCATTCCAGCCTGCATCATCATGAACAGGTCTTGAAGATAAATAAAATTCCCAATTACGGAATTCAACAGGTTCCGGGTCATCCGTATCATAAGGAGGACCCGCAATCGCGGATGTAATGGTTGAAATAAATAAAATAAAAATAAAGTAAAAAAAATTTATTTTCCTCATAATCAAAAAAGCAATTTAATCATATCTGTAATGCTAAAACAAGGAAATAATTAATAAAGTTTTTGAAATGAAATCACATCAACACTATAGCCGTTGTTGGTGTTTAAGTTAGCGCCAGCTAACGTCACCAAAAATATATCATCATCACATGCATCTCATTTTCACATTTAAAACATAGCCGTTGTTGGTGTTTAAGTTAGCGCCAGCTAACGCCACCAACAACATATCATCGTCACATGCATCTCGTTTTCACATTGTTGGTGTCGCTGCGCTAAAACACCAACAATGGCACAAAAATTCTTCATTCTACATTCTGAATTTATTTCTCTAACCCCTAATACTTAATACTTTTTCTCTTACTTACTACTTATTTTTTATTTGTCGAAAGCCTATAAGGAAAAATTAAAATATTGATTTTATAAAACATTAATTATACATTTTTACAGTTTTACAATAATAAAGCCCCTGATTGTTTTTTACACTTACCTATTTAAAAGGGGAAGACCGATATGGTACTTATGGTGGGATAAATCGGTAATGATATTCAGTAAATTACTTTAAAATAAATTTTCATACAAAAGTAACATTATATTTTAAAAATGATAACGTCATTAACATGAAAACAATTAAAATCATTTTTTTACTTCTTAGCATATTATTCGTTCAAAATATATTTCCTCAGTCAGATAAAGTTATATCTGCTCCGAATTTACTTTCCCCTTCAAACGGGTCAACTAACCAGCCAGTAACTTTAACATTAGATTGGAGTGATGTTACAGGTGCTACTTCATATTCTATTCAAGTGTCGACTAATTCAAATTTTTCAACTACTATATTAAATGAAACAGACTTAACAATGTCGCAATATAAAATTCCTGATGATTTAAGCGATAATACACTGTACTATTGGAGAGCAAATGCCTCAAATAACCAAAAAACCGGTCCCTGGTCTTTAGTATCGAATTTCACAACACAAATAGTTCAAGTTATATCTGCTACAAATTTACTTTCTCCTTCAAACGGGTCAACAAACCAGCCATTAACTCCAACATTAGATTGGAGTGATGTTAAAGGTGTTACTTCATATTCTATTCAAGTCTCGACTAATTCAAATTTTTCAACTACTATAGTAAATGAAACAGGCTTAACAACATCACAATATGTGATTCCGGGTGATTTAAGCAATAACACACTATATTATTGGAGAGTAAATGCCTCAAATAACCAAAAAACCATTCCTTGGTCTTCAGTATGGAATTTCACAACACAAACAGTTCAAGTTATATCTGCTCCGAATTTACTTTCTCCTTCAAATGGGTCAACTGACCAGCAATTAACTCCAACATTAGATTGGAGTGATGTTAAAGGTGTTACTTCATATTCTGTTCAAGTGTCGACTAATTCAAATTTTTCAACTACTATAGTAAATGAAACAGGCTTAACAACATC